>JAFPXH010000008.1 GCA_017394705.1 Paludibacteraceae bacterium
GTTGGCTTGCGCCTTTTTCTGCCAAAGGTTTTGCTGGTGTTCATACCATGCGGCGTCGTATTCATCTACTACAATACCGCGGATTTCTTGGGGCTCCTGCGTTTCCGGATGCGTGAACGCTTGTAGTGTCCCGATGCAGCCAAGCGAAAGAACAACGGCTGCAAGAATAATGATTTTCTTCTGCATAAGTTTGTATTTTATCGGTTTCTATTCAGTGTTTGAGTGCGCTCTCACTACTGCATACACCGATAACTGCAAATCGTTCATTCTTGGTGCAAGAACAAAGAAACAAAAAAATTGCAGAATTGGCACTTTTCTGCAATTTCATTTTACAATTAAAGTACATTTTTACTTGATCAGTGCCTTGATGCACCAAGCAAAAGCACGAGCGAGGCGAAGATGTGGAGTGACGAAATGACCACCTTTTTCCCAAACGAGCGTGCAATGGTCGGAACCTATTGTGCGTTGCAGATGATCATACTCCCAGCGGACATTTGTGCCCACTTGCGCGATGGCTTTGTTCTTGGTGATCTCTTCGCGGTCGCCGAGACTGAGATAGACATAGCGTGCATACACCTCATGCGCGTCAGAGAAGCCTTTCCATGCCACAATCCAAAGCGATGGAGAAGCGGCTGCAACAGCGTCAAAGCACTCCTCTTTGCAGACCGCCCAACGTGCAAATAGACCAGCTAACGAGTACCCTCCCAACACAACAGGTAACTTGCCATATCGCTCAAATATGTACGGCATTAGATGTTCTGTGATAAAGTCCAATGTCTCAAAAGCATGGTCACCAACCGATTGTCGCAGAGAGATATTCGGGTCATGCCACGGCGTGAGTTCGTCTTCCCAATCGCTTATCGCAAGCCCCGCAAATACAAACGGCACATGCACCGCTTCTCTGATCGCCTCTATCTCCGTATCCAGCGTAGCATCTTCATGCTCACCCACCGGCTGAATGAGTAGCACTTGCGGCTGCTCGTCTGCGTAAATGACGCACTTCTTAGCTGCTATTATTTCGCGGATTTTGGGCATTGGTCTAAATCCCATACGCTACAATTTACTCATATCAGAACGTCACTTTGCGTTCGGGAGCAGAGAAAGAGCAGAAACGAGCGGTAGCATCCTGGATATAAAGCACAGCCATGTTGTCATCGTCGGCGCGATACATCGATTTCAGCTCTTCGTTGCGGTTCAGAAACTCCTCCTTGACAGCCAGCGTCTCATCATTCACCAGTGTGCCGCTCAGACGCATCCACTCTGCTCCGGATGGCTTGAGTGCGCAGATCTCAAACTTGCCGTTGGCAGCCATCTGTTTAAATACATCTTTGCGTTTGCCGGTCATAATATACAGACGTCCGTCGATGATTTCCGACACACCAAACGGCCGTACACGCGGTTGGTCGCCATCTACTGTGGCGATGAAGAATGCACTGCATTCCTTCAGGTACGCTTGTACCTCTTTCATGTTGTCTTGCATAAGTTGTTCGTTGATAAGTATAACTTCGTGGTTCTCAAATTGCTTGTCTATCATGATGATAGAGACGGGTTGAATGGAATATCAAATCGCTAATTTCTAACTTCTTTAGTGTCCTCTCACAAACTGCCCTTCTGGCTGGTATTCAAGGAAACAACTATCCTCCTGCTGCTCCTCGTCTATCGCTTGTTGTTGCTGCACTATGTACTCGTCGTATGTCATTAGTCAATCACAACGGCTGTGCCGCTGATGGAAATCATAATCATGCTGTTGGCTTGGCCCATCGTCTCATAGCCAAAGCTAACTCCCACGATGGCATTGGCGCCCAGTTTCTCGGCGCGCTCGCGCATTTCTTTCTGCGCGGTCTCGCGTCCTTCGAGCATAGCCTTTTCATAACTGTCGGTTCGTCCTCCGAAGAAATCTCGAAGCGACGCGCCAAAGTCCTTCAAAAAATTCATGCCAAAGATAACCTCTCCGGAAACAAGACCTTTGTACTCCTTAATGGTGTGACCTTCGATGGTCGGTGTTGTAGTAACTATCATATTTTTGTTTATTTAATCTATGTTCTATTGAGGCAGGACAACTCCGGGGAGACGCTTCACAAGCGGACCTTCTACATCGAATGGCAGCCCTGTTTCTGCTAAAATCGCAAGGAACGAGCGGATAAATCGCTTCAGTGGACGAACCAACTCAAAGCTGATGCAGAAACGGTCGGTAAGCGGTACTACCTCTAAGATCAGACTCGTCGAGTCATAATAATTCCGTTAATTTATCTTCCCGAATAATCTGTGGTGCACTCTTACCCGCTAACACTAACACTTTCTTTCCGTTGCGGTAAATATGCAACTGCCGCGAACGAACGACAGCCATCAGCGTCGGGTCGGTCTCTATTTGCTCTCGGATAGTGCGATATTCTCCGTCCGGGGCAAATAACTTTCGGTGCAAGTGACCGCACATATTTGTTGTGTCTATATGTTTCATTCTACTTATTCTTGAGAATAATCCAAATAATTACCGGTGCGCCAAAGAGTGCGGAAACGGTAGAGATAGGCAACGGATAGACGAAGAGCGAACAGAGCACGTCACATAGCAGTAATAGACATGCGCCTATCAATGCGGATGCTGGTAACGTCAAACGATGGTTAGATGAGCGCAGTATGCCTCGCGCTATATGCGGCACGGCCACTCCTATAAAAGCTATCGGGCCGCAGAATGCGGTCACTCCACCGGCAAGCAGACCGGTCGCTAACACTATAAACAGACGTGTACGCTCTACATTGATGCCTAGCCCACGCGCATAATCCTCTCCTAACAACAGACCATTCAGCGGTTTTAATGCCAGCAATACAAACAGTGTTCCGATTAATAGTATTGGCACCAACAACTGCATATCATTCCATCCCACACTGCTGAGCGAGCCTAAAGTCCAGACAATAAACAGCTTGAGGGCATCAGGATTAGCAAAATTTTGCAACAGACTAACCAACGCACCGGCAATCGAACCGAACATCAAACCGACAATCAGCAGGCTCACATTATTCGTCACACGACGGCTGACAACCAGCACCAGAAGTAATACAAGCGTTGCACCAAGGCATGCGAAAAGAGGCAAACCTATCGATAATCCGCTAACCAAGACACCACTAATACCGGATAGCATGGTTAGAAATGCAACACCAAGGCTCGCTCCGGACGAGACACCCAGCGTGTACGGACCGGCTAACGGATTACGAAACAGCGTTTGCATAATCAAACCTGCTATAGACAACGCGGAACCGGCCATAATTGCTGTCAGTGCCTTCGGCAAACGAATCGAATGAAGAATCATTTGCTCCATCATATTCAGCTCTCCAAACGGCCACAACCATACACTGCCGCTGCATACGTCCAAACCGAATAAAAGCACTAAAAGAGCACCTAAACCGACAAATATTGGGATGTTTTGCTTCATTTGCGCTGCAAAGGTACACTTTTTTTTGCACATTTCCAAAAATTGTTGTACCTTTGTGCGCTTTTTTGTTCAAATGATATGTCTGTACATGTTCAAAATACGCGGATGACGACCGCTAAATTGCGTCAGATGAAGGCCAACGGAGAGAAAATAGCCATGTTGACCAGTTATGATTTCACCCTTGCCTCGTTGGTTGATGAAGCGGGCATTGACATGCTTCTCGTGGGCGATAGTGCCAGCAACGTGGTTTGCGGCAATCAATACACGCTCCCTATCACGGTGGATGAGATGATTTTTCTAACCAAAGGTGTCGTTCGGGCAGCTCAGCATGCGCTTGTTGTATGCGATATGCCATTTGGCAGTTATCAGGTTAGTGAAGAAGAGGCGGTGCGCAATGCCATTAAGATCATCAAAGAATCCGGCTGTGATGCTGTCAAACTGGAAGGAGGAGAAGAGATTTTACCGGCCATACGCCATATGATCCAGGCCGGCGTTCCTGTTATGGGTCACCTCGGATTAACGCCGCAGAGTGTCAATCAGTTCGGCGGTTACGGCTTGCGCGCGAAAGAAGACGCAGAGGCCGCAAAACTGATGCATGATGCTAAACTGCTGGACGAGGCAGGATGTTTCTCTATCGTATTGGAGAAAATCCCTGCTGCCTTGGCAGAGAAAGTGACCAAAACGGTCTCGTGTCCTGTCATCGGTATCGGAGCGGGAAATCAGTGCGATGGCCAAGTGCTCGTACTGCACGATATGCTCGGACTTAACCAAGGATTCAAACCAAAATTCCTACGCCATTTTGCCGCCCTGGCGGGCGAAGTGAAAGAGGCTGTGAGCAGTTATATCGGTGCCGTAAAAGACAGCAGCTTCCCGTCCGAAGAGGAAAGCTACTAAATAATAAATCACAAATTACAAATCACAAATAATAAGAGGGCCTTCGAAGCCCTCTTATTTTATAGCCCTCTTATTTCGTAACCTTCTTTTTGTAGCCATTCTATAACTTGAGGCAATACCGCCAACATCCGTTCATTCGACTTCAGCGAGTCGTGAAAATTGATGATACTGCCCGGACGGACTTGCATTTGTATCTTACGTAGCATTTGTTCCGGTGTGACAGACGCATTGTAATCTCTGGTCAGTATATCCCAAAAAATCAGCCGATAACCCATCCTATGCAACGCTATGCGTTGATGCAACGTTGCCTTGCCATAAGGCGGTCGGAATAAGAGATTCGTGGAGGAAGGAGACAGCGGTTGAGCGGCCATCGTTACGGCGCATTTCTCTACATTCGCCATGTATTCCTTAAACGGAGTGCGCCAACCTTTCAGATGATTATACGTATGATTGCCCACCGAATGTCCGGCTTGCACAACCTGTGTATATACATCCGGATGCTTGTCTATGTTCTCGCCTACCATAAAAAAAGTGGCCTTGAGCGAATACTTCGCTAAAATGGCTAACACCTTTGGTGTTACTTCCGGTATAGGTCCATCGTCGAAAGTGAGATAAACAGCCTTACCCGTACGGAACTCGCCATACGGGTAAAGGTACTGCCATGTATCTCTGAGTTTTACCATGCCAACGAAGACGCGCCTAAAATGGCTGCATCACTGTCTTTGAGTATGGATATAGAAACAGGTATCTTTCCCTTCCATATCGGCATTAGATTATCGTCCAGCGCCTCGCGAATCGGGTCCATAATCCAGTGACCGGACTTGGTTAAACCACCGAATAAGATGATGGCCTCAGGACTGGAGAAATGAACAAAGTCTGCCAGTTTCTGTCCTAATAAATGACCTGTATAATCGAAAATCTGTTTGGCGACAAGGTCTCCTTTCTCTGCGGCATCGAATACATCTTTCGATGTAATATGGTCTATATCAGCCACTTGACGAAGCAGTGTGGGTTGTGTCGTTGCCGTAACAATCTCTTTGGCGGTCCGCGCTACGCCGGTGGCTGATGCATATGCTTCTATACACCCTTTCTGGCCGCAACCGCAAAGACGTCCGTTGCCGGTATGGTCTATCTTACAATGCCCTAACTCGCCGGCAAAACCGTCATGACCGTATAATAACTTGCCGTCTATAACGATACCGCTGCCTACACCCGTTCCCAACGTGATAACGATGAAATTCTTCATTCCGCGGGCACTACCATAAATCATCTCTCCCTGCGCTGCTGCATTCGCGTCATTGGTGATTGTGCATTTAACACCCATTCGTTCGCTAATCAGTTTGGCAAACGGAACTACACCTTTCCACGGCAGGTTGGGCGCCTGCTCAATACAACCCGAATAGAAATTCGCATTCGGAGCACCGCATCCGACTCCTACAATGTCACTCATATCCAGACCCTCGTCTGCCACCAATTGTTTGAGACCTGCGCACAGCACATCGCAGTATTCATCTATATCCGGATACTGCTGAGTAGGAAGACTACTACTGCGTAATACTTGACCTTCGTCATTTACCAAACCGAACTTGGTGCCGGTACCGCCCAAGTCGATTCCCAAAGCGTACTTTTTCATGATAATATAAAATTAAAAATCTTCAATCTAAAATTTAATTACATATGAAGTTCCTTTGCTAAAAAGCGAAGAACCTTCTCGTGCATATGCACGTAGTTATTTCCTTTGCGCAGGAAATGATTATCATCCGGGTATAACTGCATCTCAAACTGCTTGTTTGCCTCCACTAATGCATTGATATACTGCATCGTATGTTGTACATGCACGTTATCATCCCCCGTACCGTGAATAATCAGTACATCGCCTGTCAAATCCTTGGCGCGAGGCAGCAAGGAAGCCGATTTATACCCTCGGTCATTCACCTGAGGACGACGCATATAGCGCTCTGTATAAGCACTGTCGTATAGTTTCCAGTCGGTTACAGGAGCTATCGCTATGCCGGCTTTAAATGGATGATCTTTCTGACTCATCGTGAAAAGTGTCTGATAACCGCCGTAACTCCAGCCGAGAAGTGCCATCCGGTCTGCATCTATATCTTCACGCTGACCGATAAACCGAGCTGCAGCAATCAGGTCCTCCGCCTCTTTGACGCCCAGATTCATATAAGTCTCATTACGCCACGCACGACCTCGGCAATCCGAACCGCGAGGATCTACAATCAGTACCGCGTATCCCTGCTCCACTAATGCATATTCAAATCGTTTGCGCCACCGGTTCAGCACACGCTGACTCGCAGGACCGCTGTAGTGCATCACTACCAAAGGAACCGGCTGAGGACTTACGGTTGAGGGCTTGAGAAGCATTGCCTCCAGTTCCTGGCCTTGACCGTTCGGAATCCGTATCATCTCCGGCTCGGGCAGACCGTAAGCATGCCATGCTTCATGCACTTCCATATTATCGATAATAATTTCCTCCACGCGCCACTGGCCTCTTTCCGCTTTATAAAGCATATACGTGTTCGGTTGCTCGAAACTCTGATAGCATTCTATCATCCACTTGGCATCCTTACTGAATCGCGCACTATGCATGCCCTCGCCTTCCGATAACAGAACGGGTGCACTGGTTTTCTTCAAACTCACGGCATATATAGAGCGCGTTGAAGGTGTCGGAGCAGCTTGATAATAGAGTGTTCGTGTGCTCTCGTCCACTGCATAAAGCGCCGTCACATCGATGCCGGAAGGAGTTAATTCTTTCTGCTGAATACCCTGCGCACTATGCCAATACGCACGACGCCAACCGTCTTTCTCACTCAGCGCGATGAACGAACCGTCATTCAACCACAGCCATTCGTCAAAAAGCGTATAATCGATAAAATACTGCTTGCTCTCCTCGCGATACAACGGATGAACAATCGTTGAACGGGCATTACAACTCAACACTTCCATCTTTGTCTGGTCTCTATTCAACCGCAGTACTAACAAGTCGCCATTCTCCGTCCATCTCAAACGAGGGATATAATAATCCCCTAATCCGCTAACCTCTAACCCGCTAATCCTGATTATCCCTTTTGTCGCCACGTCATAAACGCAAACGCTCGCCTTCGCATTGGCGCAGCCTGCTTTCGGATAACGGAGCGATTCAAGGCGTGGATATTGAGGATAATCAACTCCCTTCGCTTCAGGAAGGGGCCGGGAGTAGGTTTCCCAGCTAAATGTCGGCACTTCAGTCTCATCTAATCGCACATACGCCAATTGGCGGGAATCGGGACTCCACGCAAATAGCGCCGTCGTACCGAATTCCTCCTCATACAACCAGTCCGCCACACCGTTGATGATGTCGAGGTTCTCATCCTTCGTCACTGCCACTTCGGTACCGAAATCGCACTTGTGAATATACAGATTATTATCTTTCGCAAAAGCCACATAGCGCCCGTTCGGACTCATTTCCGCGTCTCGCACGGGCACGCCTTCACCGAACATACCTGCACCTAACTGCTTGCGTGTATGCCGCATCGTATCATACACAAACCAGTCCGCCACTTGCGAATGACGAAAAATCTGCTCCGCATTCTCACTCTCTAACCTGTAACGGGTCTGCATTCTGTACTCTGTACTATGTACTCCCAGAATGCTGTCCTGCTCTGCCACACTCAGCGTCTTCGCTGTAAATTCACCCGCCAAAATGGCTGGTAACACACTTGCTATAAATAATAACTTTATCATCTTTCACTTTTCACTTTTCACTTTCCACTTTTAACTTTCCACTTTTCACCTTCCACTTTCCCCTTTCACCTCCTGCCCTTGCACGGTATAGGTTTTGCCGTTTCGGATTATATACAACTGACCGTTTATCATTTTCTTTTCGCCCTTTATGCATGATTCTTCACGCGTTGACTCAATGCCTTCCCCGCTTGGATAACAACTAAAATAGGGTTCTTCCTCCGCTGGACCGGAAATCACTAATACCGTCGGAGTATGTGTGATGTCGCTCACCGGCAATAATTGCGTAATATATTCATATCGATCCTCATGACTGATATACCGCGCATACCCGGGGAAGAGCATATACGTCTTATTGTTCACTACCGTATAAAAGGCCGTTTTGTCTCCTTCATGGTACACATTCCATTTCGATGCTTTATCGGCTAACTGCGTACCGTTGAAACCGATATAAGCCGGCACGTTCACATATTCCTGGCGTATCGTCGCCAAACCGTTTTCATCAAACACCACCTCATAGGTCTGATTTTCTGCACGCAGAAGAAAATCCTCCGCACCTACTGTTCCTCCACTCACACAGCCGCTCATCGCTTTCTTGTTCGTCCAATTGACATAGCCGTATAAATCGTCATGCAATGTTGTTGCTATCGACTGCTCGATGGGTGCCTGATAGGCATATACGGCCCAAAGCGTCACATCTTTCTGCGGTTTATATTTACCCGACTCTATCCAGGTCTCAGGCCGCGTGTTCAGCGCGTGAAAAGGCTCATCCGTCCATGCTAAGAAATGCCAGCGAGGTAAGTCTTCCAACATCGGCAAATCAACCGTCGTACCATTCAATACTTCATACTCTGTATCTCCGTTCATCAGCGTTACCGTATAAGCCGGGCCGGAAGACCACTCTATCGTAAATGCATCTACGTAAATCGAGTTCTGCGTTCCTACCACTTTTACAGACAGCGCATTCACGCCTTTTTCCGCACCACGTAAAACCTCCACATCCTCACTCACGTTCTGCCAACTCACGCCTTGATACACCACCTGCTCATCATTGCATGTCACAAACACCGTGCCGGCACCGCTACTGGCATTAGCGCGCAGCGACAACGATACACGTTCTATCGTTATACCGCCCAATTGGCTCAATGTCAATACCGCCTCATCGCCCGCACGAACTTGACCTTTCTGATAACTGCACATATACTCCGCCACTGTACCGTAAGGCGCCGTACTGCCGGAGGACAACTTGACAGCGTTCTTACTCTCCACCGTCCAAGTCATCACAGATAATATAAGCAGTAAAAAATTCATATATGCGCACAATTCGGCATGCAAAAGTAGTGAGAAAATTCCTAATGAGCAAACGACAAAACATAATTGACAAATAAAATTCACAATTTTCTATTTTTTAATAATAAATGTTCGCGCGCGCTTGCACATATGAAAAATTATTACTAATTTTGCAGGCTGTTTGTGGGATTATAAGAAAACAAAACAATAAATAATTAACAATTTTATGCAAACAATCAAACTGAAACGTGGTTTGGACATTCCTTTTGAGGGAACTGCGGAAGAGACGCTGGGTAGCGTTCGTCGGCCGGAGGTCTTTCATATAGTGCCCGACCAGTTCGCCGGCATCACTCCCAAACTGGATGTCAAGGTCGGCGACCGTGTGAAGGCGGGTAGCCCGCTCTTCCACGACAAAGCGTTTGAGAGCTTGTTCTTTACCTCACCCGTCTCGGGCGAAGTCAAAGAGATCGTGCGCGGTGAGCGACGTAAGATCATGTCCATCGACATCCTTGCGGACGCGACCATCGAGTATGAGCACTTTGAGGTAAAGAGTGAAGGTTTAACGAGTGAAGGAGTGAAAGATCTTCTTCTCCGTTCAGGCCTCTGGGCACTGATGAAGCAGCGTCCGTACGACTGCATCGCTCTGCCGAACAAGACTCCTCGCGCTATTTTTATTTCGAGTTTTGACAGTGCGCCTTGTGCTCCGAACTACGAGTTCGTGCTCAAAGGTCAGTTGCCTACTTTACAGGCAGCTGTCTCCGCGCTGGGCAAAATCGCACCGGTATTCATCGGCATCAAAGGTGGTGCCCGTGCTACCGAGTTCCGCGAGTTGAAGGACTGCACCCTCTATGAGGTCTATGGTCCCCACCCTGCCGGAAACGTCGGCGTACAGCTGAACAACCTCGCTCCGCTGGCTAAGGGTGAGACCGTCTTCACGGTGAACATCCAGGACCTCGCGCTCATCGGCCGCCTCTTCCAGAAAGGCATCGTGGACATGCAGAAGAAAGTGGCGCTGACCGGCCCGCTGGCGTACGGCAAGCAGTACTACAACGTCCTGCCTGGTATGCCGGTTTCCGCTGTCCTGCTCTCGAACGTACACACCGAGTGTCCGTGCCGCTACATTGCCGGAAACGTGCTGAGCGGTCGTCAGATCACGATGGACGACATGATCTCCGTCTATGACAACCAGTTCACCGTCCTCGACGAGGGTTCGGAGAACCACGAGTTCATGGGCTGGATGCTGCCGCGATTCTCGGCTTTCAATGCCGGAAAGACCGACCCTGCAGGCCTGTTGGACAACAGGTTCACACGCTGGCTCTTCGGTCCGAAGAAATACCAGTGGGACGCTCGTCTCAAAGGTGGTCGCCGTGCGATCATCGTCTCCGGCGAGTACGACAAAGTATTCCCGATGGACATCTACCCCGAGTACCTCATCAAAGCGATGATTGCGTCGAACATCGACCGCATGGAAGCGCTGGGTGCGTACGAGGTGGCTCCTGAAGATTTCGCGCTCTGCGAGTATGTGTGCACGTCCAAGATGCCGCTGCAGGCTATCGTGCGCGAAGCGTTGGATTATTTAAGAAAGGAGATTGAGTAATGGAATGGCTTTATAAAAACTGGAAGAAGTTCGGCAAGAACTTCGAGGAAGGCGGCAAACTGAGCTGGCTCAGTTCGTTCTACGACGCCTTCGACACGTTCCTCTTCACCCCTCAGACGACCGCCAAACGCAACGGCACGCATATCCACGACGGTTCGGACAGCAAGCGTACGATGATTCTCGTAGTTATCGCGCTTGTTCCCGCACTGCTCTTCGGTATGTTCAACGTCGGCTATCAGCACTTGCTGGCTACCGGTCAGTTGGCAGCAGGCATGACCGCTGCTTTATGGTGGAAAGCGTTCGGTTTCGGTCTGCTGGCAGTACTGCCGTTTATCATCGTCAGCTATGCGGTCGGTCTGGGCATCGAGTTCGTCGTAGCGCAGATCAAGCATGAGGAGGTAGCAGAAGGATTCCTCGTAACGGGATTCATCATCCCGCTCATCGTGCCTATTAACACCCCGCTGTGGCAAGTTGCCATCGCAGTGGCTTTTGCGGTCATCTTCGCGAAAGAGGTGTTCGGCGGCACAGGTTATAACATCTTCAACGTAGCGCTCATCGCGCGTGCGTTCCTCTTCTTCGCTTATCCGAGCCACATGACCGGTGACGAACCGTTCATCCGCACGGGTGCTACATGGGGCTGGGACGGCGGTCACGCGCTCGTGGACGGCTTCTCGGGTGCAACGCCTCTGACGCAGATGGCTACCGGCACACCGGTGTCGCAGTCTTTCTGGGACATGGTGAACGGACTGGTACCGGGTTCGGTCGGTGAGACTTGTATCTGGGCTATCGCGCTCGGCGCATGTCTGCTGATTGCTACCGGCGTAGCTTCATGGAAGACCATGCTCGCTACGTTCATCGGCGGCGGTCTGACCGCTTGGCTCTTTAACCTTGGCGGCAGTGAGGCTAACCTCGCAGCGCAGTACCCGTGGTACATGCACCTCGTAAGCGGCGGTTTCGCTTTCGGTGCGGTCTTCATGGCTACCGACCCTGTGACATCCGCTCGTACCGAGTGCGGTAAGTGGATATACGGCTTCCTCATCGGTCTTGTTGCAGTACTCGTGCGCGTTCTCAACCCGGGCTATCCCGAGGGAATGATGCTCGCTATCCTGCTCATGAACGCCTTTGCGCCGCTCATTGACTGGTGTGTTGTTCAAGCAAATATTAACCGTCGCGCTAAACGCGTCATTAAATAAGGAGGGCAAGCTATGAAACTGAATACAAACAGTAATATCTACACATTCGTCTATATGACGGTGGTAGTGATCATCGTAGCTGTGCTGCTGGCGGTTGTCAGCCAGGCACTCGCTCCGAAACAGCAGGCGAATATCCTGCTTGGCAAACAGAAACAGATCCTCGGTGCGCTCAAAGTGGACTACTCGCAGGCTGACCCTGCAGAGGTGTATATGTTACTCGTGTGCGACACCCTGCATTACGGTGACAAAGAGGTTTATGTGGCTGACATCAATAGTGATATCAAGTACATCCTGCCGCTTTCCGGTAAGGGTCTTTGGGGCGGCATCGGCGGTTATCTCGCACTCGATGAGGACAAGAACACCATTTATGGTGTGAACTTCAACCACGAGTCCGAGACACCGGGTCTGGGTGCTAAGATCGTTGAGCCGGAGTTCCGCAGCCAGTTTGAAGGCAAGCACATCCGCAATGCCGAAGGTGCTGTCGTTTCTGTGGCGGTTCTCAAAGCCGGCAAGCACGCTGAAGGACAAGAGCAGGTGGACGCCATCTCCGGTGCTACCATCACCTCGTCCGGCGTCAGCACGATGCTGGAGGTTAATTTAGCGGAATACGCTGCATTCCTCAATGATGCTGCTTCGCAGCCTAATGATGCAGCAGAGCTGCCTAATGATGAAGTTGAACCTATAAAAGAGGAGGAATAAGGTATGTTATCTCAAAAAACGAAAGACACCCTTCTGGGTCCTCTTAACGCTAATAACCCTGTCGTAGTGCAGATCCTCGGTATCTGTTCGGCGCTCGCCGTAACGGTACAGTTGAAACCTGCGCTCGTAATGGGTATCGCCGTGACCATCATCGTGGCGATGTCGAACGTGATCGTGTCGCTCATCCGTAACACTATCCCGATGCGTGTACGTATCATCGTGCAACTCGTGGTGGTAGCGGCGCTCGTGACACTCGTCAGCGAGGTGCTCAAAGCGTTCGCTTATGATGTAGCAATGCAGCTGAGCGTTTACCTCGGTCTGATCATCACCAACTGTATTCTCATGGGTCGCCTCGAGGCGTTTGCCATGACCAACAACGCATGGGATTCTCTGTTGGACGGTCTGGGCAACGGTCTGGGTTATGCCATCATCCTCGTCATCGTAGCCTTCGTGCGCGAGCTCCTCGGCTCGGGTCAACTCCTTGGTTTCCAAGTGATCCCGCAGTGGTGCTATGACCACGGCTACGAGAACTGCGGTATGATGCTCATGCCCGCCATGGCGCTCATTCTGGTAGGATGTGTAATCTGGGTTCATAGATCCCTTAACGATAAGGAGGCTAAGTAATGGAACACGCATTAAGTTTATTTGTCCGCTCGATTTTTGCGGATAACATGATTTTCGCGTACTTCTTGGGAATGTGCTCATACCTCGCCGTTTCGAAGAACGTGAAGACCTCAGCCGGTCTGGGTGTAGCCGTTACTTTCGTGCTCGTCGTTACCCTGCCGGTTAACTACCTCCTGCAGACGCTCGTTCTCGAGCCGCTGCATCTGGAGTACCTCAGTTTCATCCTCTTCATCGCCGTCATTGCCGCTATCGTGCAACTGGTGGAGATGGTTGTGGAGAAATACAGCCCGTCGCTCTATGCGAGCCTCGGTATCTTCCTGCCGCTGATTGCGGTGAACTGTGCTATCATGGGTGGTTCGCTCTTCATGCAGCAGCGTATCGGCCTGCCCGCAGTGGATCCCAAGGCCATCACCTCCCTCGGAGACGCATTTATGTACGCCTTCGGTTCGGGTCTGGGATGGTTCCTGGCAATCGTCTGCCTCGCAGGTATTCGTGAGAAAATGGAGTATAACGACGTACCGAAGCCGCTGCAGGGCCTTGGAATCACATTCATCACCGTCGGCCTCATGGCGATGGCGTTCATGTGCTTCAGCGGCATCGAATTCTAATAGGAGGAACGCAATATGAATATAACAGCTATTATTTATGCAGTTGCAGTATTCTTAGTAGTAATACTCCTGTTAGTGGCTATCCTCTTGGTGGCTAAGAAATACTTGGTGTCTTCGGGTAACGTCAAAGTGACCATCAACGGCGACAAGGTGTACGACGTGGCAGCAGGTGGTTCGCTCCTCAACCAACTCGGCGAAGCCGGTGTTCACCTGCCTTCTGCCTGCGGCGGTAAGGGTTCCTGCGGACAGTGCAAGTGCCAAGTCCTCTCCGGTGGTGGCGAGATCCTGCCGACCGAGACCGTCCATTTCTCCCGCAAACAGCAGAAAGAAGGCTGGCGTCTGGGTTGCCAGGTCAAAGTCAAAGAAGATATTCAGATGAAGGTCGATGAGGCTGTTCTGGGTGTCAAGGAATGGGAGTGCGAAGTCATCTCCAACAAGAACGTCGCTACCTTCATCAAGGAGTTCAAAGTGCAGCTGCCTCCGGGCGAGCACATGCACTTCGAGCCGGGTTCGTACGCTCAGATCATCATCCCTGAGTACGACATCGACTACGACCGCGACTTCGATAAATCGCTCATCGGTGACCTCTATCTGCCGGCATGGCAGAAGTTCGGGCTCTTCAAACTCAAACAGAAGAACACCCAGGCTACCGTTCGTGCTTATTCGATGGCTAACTATCCCGACGAGGGCGACATCATCACCCTTACCGTCCGTATCGCTACCCCGCCTTTCAAACCGAAGGAGCAGTGCCCCAACGGACCGGAGTTCATGGACGTGCCCTGCGGTATCGCTTCCACGTATATCTTCTCGCTCAAACCGGGCGACAAAGTGCGCATGAGCGGTCCTTATGGTGAGTTCCGCCCTGTTTATGACAGTAAGAAAGAGATGATCTGGGTCGGTGGTGGAGCCGGTATGGCGCCGCTGCGTGCGCAGATCATGCACATGCTCAAGACCCGCAACTGCCGTGACCGTGAGATGCACTATTTCTACGGCGCACGTGCTATCGACGAAGTCTTCTTCCTCGACGATTTCCTCGCGCTGGAGAAGGAGTTCCCGAACTTCCATTTCCATCTCGCGCTCGACCGTCCGGACCCGAAGGCAGACCAACTGGGTATCAAGTACACCCCGGGCTTCATCGCTCCGGTTATGGGCGACACCTACCTCAAGCAGCATGACGCTCCCGAGGACATCGAGTACTACCTCTGCGGTCCTCCTATGATGGCCAAGACCGTCCTCGACCTGCTCCACTCGCTGGGCGTCGATGACGCAGACATCCGCTTTGATAACTTCGGAGGATAATAAACAAAGAACGCGCACACACGTGCGCGTTCTTTGTTGTTTACAGCTTCTTCGATGCATCGTACGTTTCCATTTCCGTCCTTGAACGTCTTGAATTATCCGTTATGACTCTCGTCATAGGAGGCTAATTCAAGCGACCAGAGGTAGCTTCTCATGGTGCGCTTGCCGTTCGGCTCATCGCGCTGCGCCAGGAAGGCCTCTTGGTCGGAGAGTAACCATCGGCGGAAGGTGGGCAGCGATACACGACACACAAAAAAAAAGGGAGATACTGAATTATCTCCCTGATTGAATGCACCCTATGGCGGTGCCCTAATGCACGTACATAGTTATGTTATTTGAGCGTAGTTTTATACTCAAGGTTCACTTCACCGCCTTTGGAATCGGTACCGACGCCGATGTCATCCATCGTCAAAACCGGTGCATCGTCTTCGGTAACAACAGCCGACCAATCAATGGTTTTGCCGACATAAGTAATATATCGGGGCGTGAGATCCCAGATACCTTCGCCGGTATAGGTGATGTCATACTCGTAATGGTCATCCACCCATTTGCGCTTGAGCGTGTACTTGCACGCAATCTGGTGCTTGACAGAGCCGTTGAGCAGTTTCAGGAACTTGTCATAGTATTTGACTTTCTTGTTATTCCAGTTATCCAACCACTGTTGTGCCGTTTGAATGAAGAATCGGTAGTCTGTATTAATAGTGAACGTACCGGTCGCGGAGTCGCCTACCAGTTTGCCTGCGATGTCATCGCCGATGGTAAAGTTACCGGAAAGGGAATCCACCGTGATGAAATCATGTCGATTGAAGAAACGATCCAACTCCGTGCACCAGCGCACTTTCTTGCGATATAAATTCTTCTTCTCGTCCATATATACCAACTCACCCGTCAGTTTGTCGTCGTATTGATCCAACATGTCGTAACTGCCGGTGTACAGCAACACGGAATCCGGTGTATAGTCCAGTTCAAGGCCTTCTATCGGCATCATGTCCGCTTTGACGCCCTGCGTAGCGAGGTCGATGTCGATGATGGTCTTGTCGGCAACGCCGTCCAGTTGGAAATCAAACACTTTCTCCGGTACTCCGTGCTCGTCGAAGAGCGTGATTTGGAACGGCATCATGTTGCGTACCAGGGCATAGGTCGTGAACCAACCCAGCGGCACTTTACCGTCCTCGCCGATCGGTTTGCGCCATGCATCCTGATCTGCCACATTGTCCGGTACCGCCGCAAAACCGATCATACGACCTGCGAATTCGGAGACTTTTCCTTCCTCCCAGGACGAATCGACGATACGGAAAGCCACTTTCTTATTCATCCATTTCGCCATGCTGTTGATTTTCGCGACAGCGCGGTTGTTGGCTTGCACGATCTGCTTGTTACGCAAAGCCGCAAAGACAGCGGTCAGTGTCCCATTCATCAAGTCAGCATAGTACTCGTCGGATATCTGCTGCTTGAGCGCATCGGTAGCGTCCCAGAAGGATTGGAAGCCTTGTGTGCGAGCTTCTACAAACGCCCATGTTTGCACATCGGTGTTCTCCGTCCAGAACTGGTCGCAATAGACGCGCACCGACTGCTGGATATACGCATTGAGTTGCTGCTCGCTCATGTTGGCTTCCACAAAAGCGGGATAGAAATAGTCATACCAGTCTTTGGGAGTACGGAAATAACCGTGCGGTTTGGCGTTGCCGTTGACATCGTTGTTATACCTGGAGTCGGGACTAAGTGCACGATAACCCTCCATACTGTAATAATACCGGTATGCCGTACGGAAATAGTCTGCTTTAAACTCTTGTACGGTCGTGCCGAATTTCTCCAGTGCGACGCCAATGAAGGCGACGAGACTCATAGACGCCGCCATGACCGGCGTGCCAATCCACGAAGCCGCAGCACCGGCAGTCTTGGCCATAATGACTTTGAGCGTTCCGGATGCCACGCCGATATTATCGCCCTTCAGATCGGCACGCACCACATCGAGAATCGTCATCGCCGTGCCTATCTCACCCATGATGCTGACCGCATTGTCGATCGCCTCGGGTTTGAAACCGAAGAGCGGTTCGGAGATGCTTACGGCGCCGGTATAGAAACCATCGAGACCCAAAGACTGCCAGAGTCCCATCTCGTTCTTAAAATCGATTGCTGCCTGCACTTTTGGATCATCGGAATCAAGAATCTTCAGCAACATTTTCGTTCCTTCGTCCCAAGCGTAGAGCGCAGGAATCTCCCGCAATGCCTCAAAGAGCTCACTTTTGGTGCGCTCGTTGATAAAGGTCACCAGCGAATAGAACGAGAGGTGGTCGGTTAGGATAGTCGCCACGCCTAATTCGGGATTGTAGTCCACATAGACGGGCTCCCATTCTCCGGTCTGCGGGTTGTAGTACGCAGCTCCGACAGCTTGGTCTGCCGGTGCTTGGAACGGGATAGTGATTTTCGCCACACCGCTCAGCTCGTGCACCAGACCCGAATCGGTCAGCATGCTGATGTCAATACCGATACCGCCGGTAACCCCCTCCGAAGGACGAGGCAGAAGTACCGAATTGCGGATGCATATCTGCGCGGACTCATCAAAGGTCGTCGGGTCAAAGGTAATGGAGCATTTCTGTGCTTGGACGGTCAGGTTCGAGTCGTTGAGTTCGAAAATCTCTGCTCCCTCGTAGATGAAACCGGGTTTGAAGGTGATGCTGTCGATGTTGGTTGCCTTCGTAGAAATGTCTTCCCGTCCGTTGAGACTCATCGTCACCATCGCTTCGCCGTCTTCGTTCTCGCTCACACGGATAGCCCCTACCTTATCGACGGACATGGTCGTCTTCAGCGAGTCGCCATGTACCACCATTTGATAGTTCAAGTCTTGCGGCGGCAGCGGTTCAAACTCTTGATACATCGTCACGATATTATCACCAAACCTGCGCCATCCCGGAGCCTCGGCATAGAGTTCTTCCGTTCCCGGAGGTACTTGCAAATAAACATGTTTGCTCTCGTCTGCAAATATCGCATCGCTGAAGGTAGCATCGGTAATCACCGGCGGCACCAACAGCGGACAAGTCAGTTCTGCATAGTTGTATTTGGGACCGGTGCAGTCTTTGAACGCACCCTCCATGTCCACAATCGTTTGCGGGATCGTGTAATATATACTACCACGAATACATCCCGGCTCCATCTTGATGACGGTCTCCGGCCAGCCGGCAGAAGGATTGGAAAGCGCAATAATAACAGCAGTCTTGTTCTTATTGTAGATAATAGGATAGAAATCATCCGAGAAATAGGGGTTGAGCGAATCCACAATCAGCATAGGTACTCCGCTACCGGAATACAAACCGTCCAGCGCCGTAACAGCGATCTCCCGCACTTTGGGACCAAAACGGAAGAACGGCGAACCATTACCCCAACGGCCTCCATACGTAGCAGAGTCGCCCAACACCTCCAGATTCTTAAAATAGGTGTCCGCACTCAGCGTCGCGCCATAGAACGCTTTCTTGTTAATCTTCACAATACCTTCCTCCCAATCTCCATGACCGGGTGTCGTATGTGCAAAACTCTCCGTCTCCAATTCCACCGAATTACTTTTGCAGATGATGGTGTACAATTTGCACAGATAGAATGCCTTCTTACCGATGCGCTTGACATTCGCACCGATAGTGAGATGTTTGATATTCGTCAGTTGGAATGCTTCCTCCGGTACCACCTCCATCTTGTCGCTCAGTACCAAGGTGTCAATGTCGGTGTACATAAACGTGAACGGATCGATGGCCTCGATATTGTTGCCGACGATGATCTTGTCAAAATCACCTTTTCGGTAGAATGCCATCTTACGGATGTGCGTTACGGCGTATGTATTGCCGGAATCGGGGTCCGTCACGGAATCCGGAATGACCAACACTCCGTTCTCTACATTCACACCACCACCCAAATAATCTAATATATCCGCGGTACCGTTCGCTAATAAGCCGTACTTAATGCCGTCAATCGCTTTCTCCACCGCATCGTAGGGACGCACATTGGTCCAGATATCGACATTGTATTCATATATAGGCACAGCGGACAATCGGTACCATCCGTTCGTCTGACCACCCCAACCGTAGTTAAAATGGAAATAGTTATTCTTGGTATAGCCGTCGCAGACCAGCGCGTGACCATCTCCCTTTCCTTCCGGATAACCGGCATACAGTACCGGACGCTTGTCATTCAACTCGCTCTTGAGCGTCGTCATCACATCCGCTGCAGTAGTGCCGGTTACGCTTTCGATGCCGGGTTCGTAACCGAAGTTCTCTATTAAAGCATTGAAAATCCATGTGGTCGGACTTCCATTCTCTTGGCAATAACCAGTTCCCATTGCTTTGCCTACATCCGCCATCAGTTGGGCGACGGCATTAGCTTGCGCCCAACTGCAGCCATGGTCATAGTCATCTAACATATTATCCCAATCGTAGGTGTGTACCGGGAAATCTTCATAGATAAAACCATTCTCTTGCGACCATCCTATAGAAATCTGTCCACCGCTCTGTACCGGCCATTTCCAATAGTTCATCACCTGCGCCACAGCGGTCGGCACACACCCTGTATAGCATTGGTTCGGCGTGAACATGTTATACGGTGCCGTTTGATTCCATTTGGCGGTTATGAGCGGACCTACTACCACATCGCCCAAGAAGGACGGAAGAGAACCCCAATCGTCTGTCACACCGATGCGGCGGGGACGAGGATTTGCCAACGACGGATCCTTACGCAGGCTGTCGATACCGGCGGAGTACTCGTTGAGCAGGTCGATGAACTGAACCGGCGCATCGTTGATATCAAACGAACCGTGATCGCAGTAGCCAAGAATTTCCGCAGTCGTTCCCGTCTCGCCGGATACGACTACAAAGCCTTGATCGTTACCGAGATTGACAATATAGACATTATCTTGGTTGGTTGCTACGCGTGAGGGCATACGATGCGCGATACGCAAGTCCGAGGGGTCGCTACGGCGAGAGGGGGCGTTGAATCCGTTCCCTTTAGGGAGAGGTTGGGAGTAGGCTTCTCTCGCTATATCCAGTGCCTCCTCCGGCGTAATGTCCGCAGCATTTACATGGAGTGCAAATGCTCCAATGACCAAATAAATGAGCAGATGGTAAATGTTCAAATGTGTAAATGCTTTCATTGTGCGATAAATTTAAAGGTGATACTTCCGTTAGAGAGGATGTACGCATGACCGCTGAGTCCCTGCGTAGAGATGATAGCATCGCCGTTTGAGTCGAGCCTGTATTGGGCAGTCAGCGCACCGGATACCGTGTAGATATTCACCAACGAGTTCGGTTCGCCGCCTTTAATCACGATACTGCCGTCGCGGAACGAGAAGCGTTGGTCAGCCAACACCTCATCGAGGCCTTCCGGCATATTGGCCTTCTCGAACTGGAGTTTCTTCAACTGCGAGATCGGGTACTGCACCGTGGTCTTGGTGGTGGTTAATACCAGGTCCGTGGCTGTGTACGTCACTTCGGGCTGGTCTGCAAATGCAAACAGCGCCTTTTGTCCGTCCGTCTGATAGACGGCTACTACATTCTGCTCCTCTGCTGAAACATGCAGAACGGCAGCCAGTAAAAGGGTGAATAAGAATACGATCTTTCTCATTGTTTTATGTTATTACGTGATTTTGCTAGCAAAGAGAGAGAAGGGGAGATTTGCTCAAATTGCTATTTGAGGGTGACTTGGTATTCGAGGGTCACATCGCCGCCTACAGAGGACGTACCGATGCCGATATCGTTCATGAACAAAGGCTCGGGCTGGTAGGAATTATTTGCCTTCCAATATGCTTCCCAATCTATAAATTTATTATATTGGTTGATATGCCGCGCGGTCACATCGAAGGCTCCCTGTCCGGTGTAGGTCACGTCATACTCTTCATGGCCTCCCGCTTGCTTACGCTTGATCTTATAGGTGCAGGCGATCTGGTGTTTGCACGAACCGTTCAGTAAGATCTTTATCCTATCGTACTTGTCCGTTTGCGGGTTATTCCACATATCGAGGTACTGTTGGGCAGTTTGGACGAAGAACTTATAATCGGTATTGATGACGAAAGTTCCCGTTGCCGAATCCCCGTCAAACTTACCGGCGATGTCATCACCGATGGTGAAGTTACCGGTTGGATCCACTGTGATGAAATCATGGTAATTAAAGAAACGCTCTACCTCCGTACACCAACGGGTCTTGTCTTTATAGTAATTAAGATCTTCTTCCATATAAACCAATTCATCCATGCCAATCGCAACATATTTGTCGTTTTCGTCAATGCCGGCAGCGGTGAAGTCCACGGCAGCCGGATTATAGGTCAGATGAAGATCATCCAGATGTTTGTTCACCACTTTCACTCCTTGTGTAGCCAGATCGATGTTGATGGTCTTTTTCTCTGCCGCTCCGTCCAACTCAAATTCGAAGTCCTTGACAGCCTCGCCGGCACGGTTAAAGAGCGTAATCTTGAATGGCACGAGATTGCGCACCAGCGCATAGGTCGTGAACCATCCTAAAGCCACTTTTCCGTCCTCACCAATCGTTTTACGCCATTTCTCGGGATCCGCTATATTCTCATTTAAGACAGGGAAACCGATGGAATATCCGGCGAAAGAGGACGGTTGATCTTCCTTAACAGAAGAGTCAACAATCAGGAATCCCACTTTCTTATTCATCATCTTCGCCATGTTGTTGATCTTAGAGATAGCGCTGTTATGGGCTTGTACAATCTGTTTCTTGCGCAGAGCCGTGAATACGCTCACCAGTTCGCCGTTCATCAGGTCGGCAAACAATTCATCGGAGATCTGTTGCTCTTGTGCGTCTGTCAGCTCCTGTCCGGGTCGGTTCCAACCACTCTGTTGGGCAATCATCATACAATAGTCTTGTACTTCGAAATTTTCCTCCCAATACTGGTCGCAGTACATGCGTACGGAATGCTCGATATACCGCATCAGCTGGTCCGCATCCATGTCGGTTCTTGTGAAGACGGGATAGAAATAGTCGTACCAGTCTTTGGCGGTACGGTAATAAGCGTGCGGCTTTTCTTTTCCCTGTGCATCATATTTAAACTTCGTAAGCGCCCTATTGGCTTCATAACCTTCCAAACTGTAATAATAGCGGTACGCACGGCGGAAATAATCCATCTTGATGTCTTGGATATACGTACCGAACTTATCCAGCGCCACCCCGATGAATGCCACCATACACATGGAGGCAGCCATGATTGGTGTACCGATAGCCGTAGCCGCTACACCGCCTGTTCGTGCCATGATCACCTTGAGTGTACCGGACGCAACGCCTATCTGATCGCCGTGCAGGTCCGCACGAACCACATCCAGCACGGAGATTGCCGTTCCGATATGTCCCATGATAGTGACAGCATCGTCGAGGGCTTTGGGTTTGAAGTTAAACAACGGATCCGCAATAGCTATCGCACCGTTATAGAAACCGTCCAGACCGATCGATTGCCAGAGACTCATCTCATTCTTATACTGGAATTTCTGCTCTATTTCCGGATCATCCGAAGCGAGGATATCCAATAGTTTCTTGGTGGCTTCATCCCAAGCGTGCAGGATAGGTATCTCCCCCTTGATGGCTTCAAAAATCTCATTCTTTGTGTTCTCGTTCATCACGGATACAAAGGCATAGTGCGAGAGATGGTCCGTCAAGATCGTTGCCACACCTGCATCTCTGTCGTATTCCACATAAACCGGCTCCCATTCGCCTGTCTGCTCGTTGAAATAAGCCGCTCCGACGGATTCATTAGCCGGCACGCTGAACGGAATGGTGATCGTGGCTACACCGCTTAACTCATGTACGCGTCCGGAATCATTCAGCATACTGATGTCAATACCGATACCGCCGGTGACCCCTTCCATCGGACGGGGAAGGAGTACGGAATTACGCACGCATACTTGTACATCTCCTTCAATGGTAGTGGGATCAAACGAAATAGAACATTTCTGCGCATTGACGGTCAAGGTTGAATCGTTGAGTTCGAAGATCTCCGCTCCTTCATACACAAAGCCGGGCACGAAGATGATACTGTCTATGTTCGATACAGGTGTCTGCAAATCCACCCGTCCGTTAACGCACAGCGTCACCGTTGCTTCACCGTTCTCTTCGGTCATGCGCATACTGTTGATATCAGCAATCGGTGCCGCTACATGGATGGAGTCACCGTGGATCTTCATCTGATATTGCAGATCCTGCTCTGGCATCGGGACAAAATCTTCCTCATACATCGCTTGAGTATGTCGGAGTCCGAACTTACGCCAACCGGGTGCTTCCGCATAAAGCGACTCGGTTCCTTCCGGCACCCTGAGGTGTAGATCATCCCCCGAGAATAAAGTATCCGGGAAAGTAGCATCCGAGATTGCAGGCGGAACCCTATGCTGACAAATGATTGTGGAGACGTATTTAGGAGGCATACAATCCTTGAACGCACCTTCCATATCTACCACCGTAGGCGGAATGGTCATACTGCTTATTGCCCCGCGCATACAACCCGGTTCCATCTTGAGCACTTTGGTCATGTTGAGGAAATCAGCGCGTTTTAATACCAGATGCACGGTAGTGGTATCTTTATTGTAGATGATCGGTTCTTGATCCGAAGCGAAATACGGGTTGTCGTTATGGACACGCAGCATAGGGATATTCCATCCTCCGTCAAAGCCGTCAAAAGCAGAAGGCGCTATCTCACGCACTTTGGGACCGATAGTGAAATCCAGCACTCCACTACTTCCCCACATAACACCGCTGATAGCCGAGTCACCCAATACCTCCAGATTCTCGAAATAGGTATTTTTATCCAACTTCGCGCCGGCAAAAGCCCGTTTGCCGATCTTCACAATACAGTTTTCCCAGTCGCCACGATTGAGACGTGCATTAACGAAACATTCCCGCTCCAGTTCCACTCTCGGACTCTTGCAAACAATATCCTTGATCGGACAGGCATAAAAAGCACGCGCACCTATCCGCTTGATATTGGCTCCTATAGTCAGATGTTTGACATTCGTTACCTGGAAGGCCTCTTCCGGCACCACCTCCATCTTGTCGCTTAGCACCAAAGTGTCGATGTTCGTATATACGAACGAGAAGCGGTCAATGGATTCGATATTATTGCCCATCACCATCTTCGTGAAGTTGCCTTTGCGGAAGAAGGCCTGTTTATATATATGCGTCACGGCATAACGGAGACCTGTATCATTATCCGTTACGGAATCCGGAATAATCAGTTCGCCGTTTTGTGAACCGTAAGAGCCGTTGACGTATTCAATGATATCGGCAGTTCCGTTGGGTAATAATCCATATTTTATACCGTCAATCTCTTTCTCGATGGCATCGTACGGACGGACGTTGGTCCATATGGTTACCTTATTGACATAGATAGGTACGACAGACAGTTTATAGAAACCGTCATTCTGTCCGCCCCATCCGTAGTTAAAATGGAAATAGTTATTCGCCGTGTATCCGTCGCAAACAAGTGCATGACCGTCGCCTTGTGCCGGATGACCGGCATACAGCACGGGACGTTTCTCATCCAGTTCTGCGATCAATGCACTTTTTACATCTGCTGCACTTTCTCCGTTAACCTCTCCGATGCCTCGTTCATAGCCGAAAGTCTGTATTAACGGCTCATAGTCCCAGGTGGTAGGACTGCCGTTGGGTTGGCAATACTTCGTTCCCATCGCTTGCCCGATATCCGCCATCAGTTTGGCTACGGCCTCTGCCTGCGTGTTGTTATAATAGATAACTTCATCCGTTACGATACTCCAACCGTAATGATCCAACATATTATCCCAATCGTAGGTCTTAGGCCATCTCCAATACCGCATCACTTGTGCCACAGCCGTCGGCACGCAACCTGTATAGCATCTGTCTCCATTCTCATCGGAAGGACAATGGTTGTTATACGGTCCTATCTGATTCCAATGGGTTGCGAGTAGCGGTTCAACCATCATATCGCCGAGATACGAAGGATAACTAGTTTTCATGCGTGCGGGCGCTTGTTGGCGCGCCATTGACGGATTATTACGCAGAATGTCGACACCCGCAGCGTACTCATTCAGCAGGTCTTGCAACTGCACCGGTGCGTCCTCGTAATTGAACGAGCCATGGTCGCAATAACCGAGCACTTCCGATTCTGTCCCTGTCTCACCGGACACAACCACGAAACCCTGATTGTCACCGAGATTGATGACATACACATTATCTTTGTCGTCAGCTACGCGTGAGGGCATACGATGCGCGATAGACGGACTGACTTTCGTGCCTGCCGGCGCCTTACGAATATTCGCTTGCGCAGTCTTGTCCTTTTGTATAAAGGTATTGGCTATTTGGAGTGCCTCCTCCGGCGTAATATCCGCAGCATTTACATGGAGTGCAAATGCTCCAATGACCAAATAAATGAACCAATGGTAAATGTTCAAATGTGTAAATGCTTTCATTGTCGCGCAAATTTAAAGGTGAAACGTTCGTTGGTGACGATATACACGCCCGTCATGCCTTGGGTCGAGATAGCGGCATTGCCTTCGCCGTCTAAGCTGTATTGGGAAACTAACATGCCTTGCACGTTGTAGATATTCACTTTCGATCCCGGCGTACCATGCTCAATGATGATCTGTCCGTCGCGGAAGAGAAAATGTTCCGGCACCTCGATCTCATCTATTCCTTCGGCTATCTCGGCTTTCTCGAACTTCACCGACCTGAGTTGGTTGATAGGGTACTGCACGGATGTACCGGCGGTGGTAATCACCAGTTCGGTAGCCGTGTAACTCAGTTCGGGGTTGCTTGCAAAGGAGAACAACACCCGCTCTCCCTGCACCGGGTAGATAGCTACCACATTCTGCAATGAGCTTGCGTCCTGCTCCTGCGGCTCCTGTGCCATCGTCGCCATCGGCATAACCATCAGCCATCCCAATAGCCAAGTGAGTAGAATTTTTCGTTTCATAAATGTAGGGATTTTAGTTATTGTGATATATGTTTTTTTATACAATTTGGATTGCACACACAAATCTGAATATGGTTCTATTCCGAAAGCGCGTGCAAAAGTACTGCTTTTTCATGAAAAAGCATTCGCAAATCGTACAATTCGACTCTCAAATCGTACAAATCTTCCTTTTTTCGTTACAGATAGCCATTTTTCGATATATAAAAAATCCCTGCCACGCGGGTGACAGGGATGAGAGAGATTATTCAAATAATTCTCGTAAGTCGGATTTCAGGAAAGTCTCAACGGGAATTCCTTCTTCGCCTACTAATACGGAGCGGAAGGGATGGAAGTTCTCTTGAAAGACATGTAAACCGGAAGTGTCTTTCTCATGATTGCTTTTTACCTCAACGGCTACCACTTTGGAGTCTTTTACCAAGACAAAATCCACTTCATCTTTTCCGTCTCTCCAGTAGTAGACTTTGAATCGTCCTGTATAAGCGCAGTTCATGATATGCGCCCCCACGGCAGACTCAAATAGTCGTCGCCATAACTTATGATTTGCACGTGCTGACGCAAAATCATGCTCGCTATAGAGGCTCATCAGCGCATTGTTATACACCTGATATTTAGGGATTGAGTTGCGGCGACGTGCCTTATCGACTGCGTATTTGCTCAGACCGCAGACCATGCCGCTTTGATTGAGCAAATCCAGGTAGTGCGCCAAAGTAGTGGTATTTCCGGCATCTTGCAATTGGCCGATCATCTTGGTCAGAGACACCTCTTGCCCCGAATAAGCGCTACTTAATTCAAAAGTCTGTCGCAGCAAAGCCGGTTTAGCGATAGGCGTATCCATGAGGATGTCGTTATTGATCGTTGCGTCCACGATGGAACTGCTGATATACTCTTGCCATCTGTCCAAGTCATTTCGAAAATCCGCTGCACCGGGATAGGCGCCAAAATAGATATACTCATCCAGGCTCATCCCGAATGCTTCTTGCATTTCGCTTAGCGACCAATTGGGCATCTTGATCGTTTCAAATCGCCCTTTGAGACTTTCGCTCAGTCCTTTTTCCAAACGTACGCGCGATGAACCTAACAGCACGACTTTGATCGGCACATCGTTGAAGGTGTCGGCATCCCATTCTTTTTTAACTACTTCGCCCCAGTTGAGTAATTTCTGCACCTCATCAATCACCAGCAGAAGTTCCGGCAATTTCTCCATTTGCAACTTATTGCGCGCCGTTGACCAGCAATCGCTGATCCATGCCGACCGAGTGGCCGGTACGTTGTCTGCCGAAAAATGTACCCAAGGCATCGAAATACCCTTCAGTACTTGCTTGATAAGCGTTGATTTGCCTACCTGACGAGGTCCTTCAATGATCTGAATGAACTTTCTTGGTTCGTCTATACGCTTGGCAATCGTCTCAAAATAAGCACGTTGTATCATACTCTAAAATTTTACTCAATGCGATTAGTAAATTTACTCAATGGGATTAGTAAATATGGCTTTCGGCTGCAAAGGTACAACAAATATTTGGAATATGCAAGGATTTCTGCTATTTTTGGTCAAAAAAGTCCCAAAATGATTCAAAAAGAGCGAGAAAGAAACATCCCTGCCACGCGGGTGACAGGGATGAGAGAGAGGATAGAGATAAAGGGAGAGGGATTATTCGTTCAGGCAGTCTCTGTCTAATAGAAAATCAAATACTCCTATCCGTAAGACTCCTTCATCATTGTAAAATTTGCCTTTATGTTCGCCGGAGATGATGATTTTCCTGAAACTATCGTTTATTTTTATCAGCGGTCGCTGCTCTTGATCGCGTTTCTCCTCATCCGGCATCGAGTATGCCGATTGCACATATATGCGCTGTGAACCACGGTTAATAACGTAGTCCACTTCAATTCGTTTATGAACGATATTCCCTTCTTCATTCTTTTCCCAAACCTCTACCAATCCTACATCCACGCTATAACCGCGCGCGCATAGTTCGTTATATAGTACGTTCTCCATCATGTGGCTGTATTCCACTTGGCGAAAACCGATGATAGCATTCCGGATGCCCGGGTCTTCAAAGTAGAACTTACTATCAGACCCGATATACTTACGACCTTTCACATCATAACGCAGAGCCTCGCTTACCAAAAATGCATCCTTCAAGTATTCTATATATTTGGTAATGGTATGACTTGATATTTTTATGTTTGCTACCGACTTGAAGGTATTCGCTATCTTTGTAGGATTTACCGCTGTGCCCATTGATGATGCCAACACGCGGAAAATCTCCTCCAAACCCTCCTCGTTCTGCAAACGGTTGCGCTCAATAATATCTTTGAGATAGATGGTGCGATATAAATCCTTCAGGTACGCTTCTTTTTCTTCCGGTGTTTCCATCTTCGCTACTGCCGGCAGACCGCCGTAAGTATAGTAATCTTCCAATGCGTCGCGTTTATCACCACCTACGCCCTCTAAATATTCAGCAAAACTCAGCGGACGAACCCGTATTTCCCAGCCTCGACCACGGAACTCTGTTACCACATCCTTGCTAAGGAACCTGCTATTACTGCCGGAAACGTATGTCTGTACATTCCGCATATGGGTCATACTAAGTAGTACACCCACAAAATCATCTACCATCTGTACTTCATCCAAGATAACATAACTAGTCTGCCCATCTTGAATAAGTTGGCTATCAATGTACTCCAATAGTTTATCCGGATTGCGCAAATCTTTGTTGCGGTTGTCATCTAATGCCAAGCCGATAATATGATCTTCTGCCACTCCTTGGGATAACAGATAATTACGGAAAATCTCAAACAGCAGATAGGATTTACCGCACCGACGAATACCGGTAACGATTTTAATCATGTCATTTTTGCTTGCGCTAATGAGTTTCTGAAGGTACAAATCTCGATTAAATTCCATAATTTTACAGCATATTTTGGTGATTAATCACTGAAATCCGCCGCGAAATTACTGTTTTTTTTTGACATATGCAAGGATTTTTGAAAGATTATTTGCATTTTTTTCATTTTGATGCCAAAACACAATAAAAACATCCCTGCCACGCGAGGTGACAGGGATGAGAGAGGATGAGAGATAAAGGGAGAGGGAATATGCAAATCATTTGATTGTAATGTGAAAAACTACGTAACTTTCAGCGCCGGAAGCCATCGTATCATGCTTATCCGATGATGAAGTTGAATAGTGTTCACAATCATATTGTCCGGAAGTGACTTTTCCTGACACATATTCTTCTTCAGCACCTTCCGGTTGCCATCCTTTCACGTCGCTGAAGTGCAATTCTGAATCTATAACCATTGTTGTTTTCCACTGAGATTCGTTAGAGTTGTAATCGGAATATACCTCATGTTCTTTGACCCATCCGCTGCATATTCTTTTGCAACTCCAAAAGTTTCCTTCATTTGGATCTCCATTCTCATTGGTCCGCTCAATCAAGAGGTGTATTGTATGGGTTTGCGCACTCTTATAACCATTTTCATAATTCTCCGTGTACGTGCCATCAATGGTCACCGTATTATTGCTCCGAGAAGCCGTTACATCTCCATAATAATATGCCCCATGACTACTGCTATCGCCGGCATGGAACCAGCCACCTCCATCCACACGAATGTTACTCAAATCCGGTGCTGCCTGATACACATCAATCGGGAACATTTTACTTTCCAGCTCTCCCATCAAAAGGATCGACGGCGCACGCTTTCCGGTCTCCGTACGATCAAAGAGAGAAAGATTCTTATCTGCTTTGATAGCAATGTCGTACCGTCCCTCTTTTTCATCTACAACGGTTATATACTCATAGTCCTCTTTCCAATTTATATCTATCCATAACGCATTTCCGGGATCAATGAGAATACTTTCCTTTAATGCGTTCGTTTTGATGGAAACGATTTGTGTCAATCCATCTTTTGCGCCGAACGTTAAGGAACTTCCACTCAGAATTTCCAATCTGAATGGCGGAACAAAGCCGGTTCTGAATTCATCAAGAACGAACTCGCCTGCACCTCCGATGTGAACAATAGGCACCGCAAAGTAAGTTTGTGCCTTCAGATCGTCATAAGGACATACAACGGAGAACCCCTCCCTTGCTTGTTCTTCTGTCACTCTGCTGAGATCAAACATCCCTATTTTCTTTATGGGTTCATCTTGACCAGGCTTAAAGATACCTATTTCTGCCCAACAGTAACCCAAGGTATGTCCTTGTCCTACATTGAGCCGGAGTCTTACACTGGTTGAATCCTCTGATACAATAGCATCCATAGATTTGATTTGCGGGGTATAGGATATCGTGTCGGTCAAGAAGGACCAATTCTTGTCAAAGAACTTCTTCTCGCCTTCTTTAGAGAAAACAGAGAAATGTCCCTTTGCCTCCAAGTCCAAGGAAAGCAGGGCGATATTCAGTTGGGATTGACTTAGAACATCATATAGAAACGGCGTTCCGCTCATATCTGTAGTATCTCCCGGTAATAAATCGACAGAATTTTTAAATTCTCCGCCAATTTTCGGACCTGCATAAAGATAGGTGCCGAGTGCAAAACGGAAGATCTTCTTAATCCAACTGGCGGTAAAGATGTCGCCGGAGAACTTCATACCCGTTTGTACATAACCCGAGAATGCTACTTGTCCGGAGAGGTCTAACATATCTGCCGGAACTTCTTTGTTTTCATCTGGTACTAAATGCAGGCCTAAGCTGACAGGGAACCATGAATCGGAATCAATGGTATAGTGCTGCCCCACACCCAAACGTACTTGCGGCATGTTCAATTTAGCTTCCAATTTACCCTCCCCGCGCAAAAAGAGCGACGGAATAGGATTGATACCGAAGATTGGACACGCGGCAGGGAAGAGAATCTCATCACAGGGTAACAATTCACCGGAGTCAAACTCAAATCCCTGAGACACGGACATCGCAAGAGCAGGCTTGGTCTTAATAACCATATCCTGTGAAAGGCTCGCCATAAAACGAGTCCATGTTACATTAAAAGCTGCACGGAATTTAACGACCAGACCAATTTGTGCGCTAAGTTCGATAGCCGAATTATCGGTCGGATTCCAAGAACGGGTAAACGTGCTCTCAAAATCAATCAACTTCAATTCGGAATCCCCGGATACTTGTTTTATCTTGGCGCGTGGGAAGCCTTCCGGCGTACAGCCTGCGATGCGACGAACAACTTGTCCGTCTTTGGTTACACCTATTTGCTCTACCGTGATATACTGCTCAAAGACATCGCTCAACTGCTCTATGGCATGACCGCTAACATACGTAACATCACCATCTGTGTACAAATCGTCCACAATACAACTAAAACTGCCTTCTTCATATTTCTCTTTAGCTATGTCATCGGTTGGAAGACCGATCAGTACATCGCCTACCTGCGGTTTTAAGTGGGCAGGCAGGTTCACGAAAGTGACGCCAAACTCACTGGCATAATCGACATACGGACACAAGCCTTCTTGCTCCATAAACTTCACCCGCGGGTTAAATCGTATTTCGGGCTGTTGGAAGCCGATGGAGTCAATCGCCGCTAACGGAATACGGTAGATAGTGTCGGCAAGAACGACCTCTTGCGTCACCCAGCGGTCGTATTCCACCGAGTCCACGCCGATCTTGGACTGGCGCATCTCGATCACTTCATCATAGAAGAAACCGTTGAAATCTCCGTCATTACGGTAGATATAGAAGGCCTCTTGAGAGAAGGCACAAAGGCACAATGTACCAAGTACAAAAGTTAAGATGAGCTTTCTCATTGTTTCACGAATTTAAAGGAGGCACCGCCTGCGTTAATGATATAGTTTCCTGCGGGATAAGCGCTCATGACGATGGAGGTCGACTGACCGCCTGTTGCTTGTTGCGTAAAGAGCAACTTACCGTCCACGTTATACACCGCTACGTTCGCCTTGTCGGGAAGGCCGTCGATGAGCATCATCTCATTGTTCTGGCGGATGAGGATCGTTCCCGGCGCCACTACCGGTGCATCAATACCTTCCGGCAGACCTTCGTACGTATATTTGCGTACGTTCTCCAGCAGGTAGATGATGGGTGCATCGCCGGAAGTCTGCAGGATCAGTTGTCCCGGTTCGAACTTCGTGACCGGTTCCTGATCCAGCAGGAACGTCACCACTTGTCCGTCCATCATGTGAACGTTCAGTTTCTGCACAGGTTGTTCGTCCTGTGCCCATGCTGCGCCTGTGATAAAGAGGGCAGCTAAGAGGGGAAAGATCTTTGTCATAATGATATAGTTTGAGGTTGTTTGACATTGTTTTTGATCCGCCCAATGTGGCGGATGGGTTATTTGCGATTCAAATGAACGCGCAAAAGTACTGCTTTTTTATGAAAAAGCATTCTCAAATCGTACAATTCGACTCTCAAATCGTACAAAAGTGATTATTGTAGGTTTTTATGGCGGTATTGGAGAGGTGTCTCGCCGGTAATCTCCTTGAAGACGCGGTAGAAGGTCTGGTCTGAAGTGAAGCCGCTGAGGGCGATAGCCGAAGAAACGGCGTCATGATCTGTACCGTATTGCGGATCCGCAAGGATGGCCTTGGCGTTCTCAACCCGGTATTGCGCCACGAGTTGCGAGAAACTGAAATTCGTGCGCCTATTGATACAAGCGGAGACGTACGTGCGGTTGGATCCCACAGCCGCAGCGAGGTCTTGAATAGTGAGGTTCGGGTTTGTGAAGAGTCGTTCTTCGCGCAAGGCAGTGATGATTTTATTGAACAGTTCATCCGTCTCCTCTATCGTCGCGTTACGGGCTTTCTCTTCTTCCTCTTCCTCGCTCTGCGTGATCGTTTCCTCCGGCAGGAAGGTATGCGCCGCAACGTAACCTAAGCCGTATAAGAGAATCGACATCAACACCGCGGGGATGGAGACGAGTATCGAGCCGTCAAACGAATCCCGCCCGAGGAGGTTGAGTAACATAGATACAAAGGCGGTGAAGCCGACGAAAAGGAGGAGCGTGTGCGTCGGTTGCAAGAGGTAACTACGGTCGTCGGTATAGTTATTATCCAACCGCCGCTGAGTATTTCGGATCAGACGATACCCGCGAACCAGCACCCAAACGATCTGTGCGGCAAAGCAAAGACGGGCTATCAGATGAATGAGATCTTCACCTCCCCAATGAAAGCGCACGTTCAGCGGAAAAACAATCGCCACAACCGCCGCCGGAAGAAGCAAAAGCGGCACTTCGTAGGTGATCCTCGTTCGCGTGAGGGCGCGCAGGTACGCATAATATAAAGGATATACGCACAGGTTGACGACGGAGTAGCTCCATTCGCCTAAGAAACTCGGATGGCCGGAAAAATACATCCAGTGGTCCGTATAAAGTATAGTAGCCGCAAGGTAAAATAACAAGATCGAACTCGTTACACGGGGCTCTTTACTGCCGCTATGGAAACGCACAGCGAAGAAAATGCTCCAAAAGAAACAGAGCATCATCGGCAGCGATATGATCCATTGGTATAACATGTATGCCTGCTTTCCGTTGTTTGTTAATCACGCCGCAAAGGTACTGTTTTTTTACAACCTATGCAAGTTTTTGTAGGTCTTTTTGACCAAAAGTGATGTTTTTTCTGAGATTGGGTTATTTTGCGCTGCTTTTTCTCTTAATCTTCTTTGCTTTTCCTCGGAACATGGTCCCGTGATGGTCAAGTTATAAGAAGTACATTGGAAGTGTATAGGAAGGCCTTCGTTCATTGTTTTGCACCAAATCAGTAGATTTGTTTGTATATGTCAAAATTTTATTGTACCTTTGCGGCCAATAAACGAAATAGTGCTTATGAAAGTATTACTCATTAACGGTTCACCGCGTAAGAACGGGAACACCTTTACCGCGCTCAGCGAGATTGCTCAAACTCTTCAGACCGAAGGTATCGATTCAGAGATTGTATGGATAGGTAACAAACCTCTTCGCGGGTGTATAGCATGCGGGACGTGTAAAAAGCAAGGCAACGGCCGCTGCATTTTTGACGATGATGTATGCAATGCCATCTCCGCCAAGTTCGCCGAGTCGGACGGGTTTGTCTTTGGTTCTCCGGTCTATTACGGTCAGCCCAACGGTGCCCTTCTCGCCATCATGCAACGTCTGTGTTTCTCCAACGGAGCGAACATGCAGAACAAACCTGCCGGCGTCGTTACTATCTGCCGTCGCGGTGGTGCGACAGCTGCTTTCGAAGCTCTTCAGATGCCGTTGCAGATGATGAATATGCCCATTGCTACATCGCAGTACTGGAATATAGCTTATGGTCGCGAAGAAGGTCAAGTAGCGCGTGATACAGAAGGAATGCAGACCATGCGCACGCTGGCGCATAACCTGGCATGGATGATTCGTGGTTTACGGGGAGAGCATGCGCCCGAGTTGCCGGCACGTGAAGAATGGCAACCGATGCATTTTATCCGTTAAGACATTTTCTTTTCTGCGAAATAGCGCCATAGAGGCGCTGCGTGGAGGGCTTGGATGATTTCTCCGTCACGCAACATCTCCAGCACTTGGTCCGGAGTCATGAGGTCCACATGGATATCTTCCGTGGGTTCCTGATGCTGTTCTCGGCGTTTCTCCACGCCAATAGCAAGAAACGTATAGGATTTGTTATTATGATTCGTGGGGTTCGGGGAGAGCGTCATGAAGGGTTGCCATTCCCCACCCTCGTAACCTGTCTCTTCGCTCAGCTCTCGCTTTGCCGCCTGTAGCGGCGTTTCTCCCGGGTCTACCACTCCAGCTACGAGTTCGTAATGCGTCTCGCCTAAGGCATGACGATATTGGTCCACCATCACCATCTGTCCCTCTTTGGTGATAGCGATGACATTAATCCAATCGGGGAACTCCAGTACATACCACGTAGGAATCTGATTGCCGTTGGGCAATTGGACGCACTCCTGGCGCACGGAAAGCCATGGGCCAAGGCGAAGTATATTCTCGCTCTTAATAACGCGCCAGAGGCGATTGACTAACTTAGGATAAGCCATGCGGCGCAGAAAGAAAATTACGGAATCAGTTTCTCCAGTTTCTCGGAGATCTCGTCCATATATTTATTACCGGTCTCCGGATTAATAGGCAGCACACCGAACTCAATGGTAATGAATGGGTGCATGCTATTGGTGGTAACGAGCTTGAGGTCCTGACGTCCGCGGCGAACTTCCATAATCTCTTTGAGTGGGACGATGACTCCTTGTGCAAAGAGAATTCCGTTCTCCAGATTCGCCAATACATCGCGACCAACGAGGATATCATGCTTGAACCATATTTCATAATTATCGCCGAGATTCTCTTTGATAACCTTGAGTGCCTTGGCATTTAACTCCGGAGCCTCTTTTCTCCATTGGTCACGTACGCGGGTACGCTCTGCGTTCGCTTCACGCACATGCTCCTCGTTCTCATTGATATAGAAATCAATACTCTTGATATAGTTTTTAGCGCGTGAGCGCAAGCCGAAGAGCAAGAGGATATCCGCAAGAATGACTACTCCGGCATAGCCGAGCATGCCATAATACTCCTGCAGCGCAAAAGGAATAACGGAATACGCGAGCGCGAGGATAAGGCTGGTATAAATCAATATACGGCACTTGTTATGGCCATGACGAATGGCACGAATGGTCTCATCTCGCGTAATCTCGCGCGCCACTTTGAGCCGGTCACGGGCATCAAACCACTGCCAGATCAGGAAGAACGATACCAACAACAATCCGATAAGGATGAAGAGAAGTGCGTACAACAGAATTTCCAAGTTATTCATAGCTGCAATTATTTAAGGATTAATCCATATTTATGAATTTGGCGCAAAGATACATATAATTTTTGAGATATGCAAATAAAATGTTGATTTTTTTTCAAATGCTGTGAAACGAGCCCCATTTGACACCCAAAAAGCGCCCGAGGGTTTCTCGGGCGCCTTTTTGAGCATGCTTGCTACAAATGTAGCAAAATTCATTGAGATTATTGGATAGAACCAGTACCTGCGTTGAAGTCAAGAGTAACTTTCTGACCTGCAGTAACAGGAGTTTTGTCAGCGATTTCGTCACCGAGACGGTAAACAATGTTGCCACTAACGAGTTTGAACTCATGTTTCCACCAATCAATAGTACCAAATGCAGCACCGCCAGCGAACATACGGAGATCGTCTGCATTTGCAGTAACATTAAGAACTGCTTTGCCGTTCTCAACAGTCGGTTGAAGAACGCCGCTCCAGGTAGCATCATCACTGAATGCCGGGCCGATACCATAGATTTGAGCCGGCTCAACGAATACTTTATCCTTACTGTAATCCAAATAAATCAGGTACAGACCGCTCTCAGCTACTACGAGGTTACCACCGCTTTCAGTAGCACCTTCAACACCGTTTACAAGTTGGAAGAAGTCACCACTCCACTCTTTTATAGTATTGAACTTGAAGCCTTCGTTAGCGTTGATATAAGCAATTGCATAGAAAGCGTCCTCGCCAATAACCTTAATCATGTCGCGGCATGCAGCCCAGTCCCAACCACAGAATTGACCAATGAGATATACAGCTTCTGGAGCTTTCTCCTCGTACTTTTCAGTACACTCGGTTTTGTCAACAAAGCTCTTCTCAATAGCACCACCGGCGAGGTTCCACTCAAGCTCAAAGGTATATTTACCACTGTTAGGAAGAACGATGTCAGCAGCACCAGATTTCATGCCCTCACCAAGGTTAGTTTCAATAAGGATTTCAGAAGCCGGAGTCAGTTTGATTTTCCAACCGCCTCCATAAGCGTATTTATACTTGTCACCCTTCTTCATCTCTTTGTCTTTGAGAGTCCAAGTCATTTTGGTTTTGTTGAAATCAGAAGCCGCAAGTTTAAGCTCAGAGTTAGCATTGATAGCCCACTCAACCGGAGCAACTACGATGCATGCCTCTGGCAGATCTCCGTTCTTGTTCAAATCAAGCGCAATGTGATAGAAACCACTCTCTGGAACAGTCATCTTTACATTCTGTTCCAATTTACCCTTGTACACCTGAATAGTAACACCATAAGCAGCATCGTACGGGTCACCGAGTTCGAGTGTGGCGCCATATTCAATAGCTTGTTGGTTCTCATAAAGAGCAAGTGTAAATTCCTTGCCTCCTTCGAGAGCGATGTACTTCTCATACAAACCTGCGCGCGGCTGCTTATCGTACTCGTTGATACCAGCACCCATTAAACCGAGAGCTGCATTTGCAGCTTGCATGTTCTCAATTGCTGTAGCAGGACCATATACGTAGAAACCATCTTCTACTACATCATCCAGACCACCGCCACCACCGCCTTTATTCTCACATGCAGTAAACATGAAGCCCATCATGGCGATAGCGCACATCAAAAAACTAAGTTTTTTCATAATGTTTTTTTGTTTAAAGTTAATAAAATAAGTTGTTTTTAAAGTTATTAGATTCGTTCTTTATAACGAATTTCTATTTCATTAATATCCAAAGTTCTGTGTCCAAATCGGGTTGCCCTGCTCGTCACGTTTACCCTTCTCGAGCACGGAATACGGAATCGGGAACCATCTGCGGTAATTATCAGTAGCCGTTACGTACTGAACATATTTAGGGTCATTGAATTTGCCGAAACGTATGAGGTCACGACGGCGAACATTCTCCCAAGCGAACTCACGTCCGCGCTCGTCCAGTATAGATTCGAGATTAGTAGTGGCCGTAGGATAAGCGGCTTGGTATGCAGCTAACGGGTCGCTCTCATAAGCGAATGCACGTTTCAGCATTGTTTGGAAGTCAGCCGTATTAACACCGCTCACACCGGCGCCACCCCGTAGAATAGCTTCCTCTTTCATCCAAAGCACATCTGCATAGCGGAAGAGCACGAAGTCATTTTCGCAATACTTATATGTTTTTGTTTTATCAATCTCATATTTGAGCATTCGAGCGCCATCATTCCAAGTTGCTTCGTTAAGCGATTCTATCTCAGGACGTACATTAGCAAGAGTATCATTCTCGTCCTTGAGTTGTTTCTCTCCTTTAGCATCATAAATCGGTCCAACGAACCATCCCCAACGTTTCTCATTGAGCGTGCCTTTACCTTCGTCGCCAGGTCCACGTACATCACGCTTGTTATAACGATCCAGGAAAGTAGGACGCGCGCAGAAGCCATTCCACGGTTTCTCAATAAGATTCCATGTAGTTTGATGGCAATAGTGGAGACTCAACATAGTGATACGCAATTTATTAGACATCGAACCGGCGTAATCACGATAATCGAAGTCCGCACTACCCTCTTCCACAATGACAAAGATATTTTCCTTAGAATTATCATTCTTGATAGCGAAATTAGCGAAGAAGTCCGGATCAATCGAATAAGCCCCGGAATTAATAACTATATCGCAGCATCGAACAGCATTGGTATAGAAATCTGTCTCTGAAGCGATATTAACCCCAGCTTCATCAAGAAGTGATATTTCCGCATCTTTTGAACGTTTAACAGCATTAACATTCTCGGCAGTACAACCGAATGACTCAGCATTCAAATAAAGTCGTGCGAGGAGGGTATATGCCATTCCTTGCGTACAACGCCCATAGAAGGAAGCACGGTTACCATCTGTTACTATCGGTAGGCTGATTGCGTTCTCCTCAAGGCACGCAACCAGATGTGCCCACACAGCTTGTGGCTCCATAAGGGGTTCGGTAACGTCCTCATACACCTCAAGATACGGAATGCGGCCGAAGCAATCGAAGAGCATGTAATAGTAATATGAACGGAGGACTTTCAGCTCAGCTGTGTACTGATTATAGAAGTCTTCGGACATATTTTCCTTATTTCCCTCGAGGGCGTCAAGCAGTTTATTACACAGCACCGCACCTTGAATAGTTGTATTCCATATATTTTTGAATGCATCAGCGAATTCATTCCAATCATGTGTATTGAGTCGTTTCCAATACCCACCATCGGACCAGTGTTCACCAGGTACACGGACAGGGCATACGCACTCATCCGCTGTAAGCGCAGCAACACCCCAATAGCCCCAGTGGTCATGCAACCACTTGACATCGGCATAAGCTTGTCCTACAAGCAAAACAACATTTTGCTCTTTGGCCAACATATCTTCGGTTGTCGGGCTACCATAGTTCACTTCATCCAGCATATTACAGGTGGTGAATGCCGGAATGAGAAGGATACAAGTCAGTAATGATAAAATATACTTTTTCATAATTTTGTCTCCTTTCATTAATTAGAACAAATTAAGGTTAACACCTAACATAAAGTTACCCGTTCTGGGATAGAAACTGGTGTAATCAATACCAGCGCTCCAAACGTTAGCGGTATTGACCTCAGGATCCTGTCCTGAGTACTTGGTGATGGTGAACAAGTTCTGGGCAGTAGCATGGAGGCGGAGCGACTGAATATATTTATTCTCCTTGAAGCGGAAAGTATAACCAACAGTTATATTATCCAGCTTGAGGTATGATCCATCCTCAAGGTAATAATTCGAGAAAGCAGCCTTATTCGCGTATGTTACATTGTTAGGATTATTCCAAGGATTATGGGTAATATCATACATGAATACGTTCATGGATTGTGAAGCTTGCGGTCCATATGCCCAGCGGGTCACATTCAGGATTTTGTTACCCGCAACGCCACGGAAGAAGAGAGTGATATCGAGGTCACGCCATTTGATGGTGTTGTTCCAACCAAAGGTAATAGCCGGTTGTGCATTACCGATTACTTGGCGATGGCTCTCATTCGGTCCGGAAGTATAGCCACCTGTAGGTGTGTAGTACATCCAAGTACCATCCGATTTAAAGCCGGCGAAATCATATCCGTAGAAAGTACCGATAGACTGTCCCTCGACGAGAATCTGGGTGTTGGTATTCTGGATACCATTCTCCCCTACACCACCGGAAGTAGTCTGGGTGTAGTTAAAGCCCTTGGACGGATCCGACAGTTTAGTGATGTAACAGTGGTTCCACGCGAGTGTGAGGGTAGAAGTCCATGACCAGTCTTTGGTTCTAACCGGGACACCGGAGAGGGCGAGTTCAACACCATAGCTTCTCATCTGACCCGCATTAGCAAGCAATGTAGGATACTGATACGGAGGAGTCGGCACTTCATAATCCCAAAGAAGGTCTTTGGTATCACGGATATATCCATCCAACGAACCAAACATACGGTTATCGAAGAAGGCGAAATCCACACCGAGGTTATACTCAAACTTCCGCTCCCAGCGAAGATCCGGATTGACATTTTGGCTTACACCGTAAGTGTATACCCAAGCGCCGTTATACCAGAACGTACCACCATTGGAAAGCATGGCTACGGACTTAAGGTCCGAACCGAGGTTATTACCGGTGATACCGAAACCGAGACGGAGTTTCAACTCATTACACCAATCCTGATCGCTCATGAATTCCTCACCCTTGATACGCCAACCGGCACTAACGGCGGGGAAGAGACCCCATTTGTTGTTCTTACCGAAACGGCTGGAACCCTCAGCACGGAGAGAGAGCGAGAGGAGGTATTTCTCATTATAATTATAGTTCACACGTGCGAAAGCAGCAGCGAGGGTGTTGGAGTTGCGATAAGAAGAGATATTCATATACTTCTTGGTTGCATCTCCATTTCCCATCTGGTAATACATCATCGATTCCGTCGGGAAACCTTTATTGGACATATCGGAACCATCGTAGAAGAAGTTCTGGTAGGAGAAACCGGCAACGGCAACGAGGTTATGTCCGTCCCATCCGTTCGCGTAGTCAACGGTAGCCTCGTATAACTGGCTGAGGTTCATAGAGTTGCTACGACCAGCCTTACCAGATGCAGCTTCGTCCGAATTGATAGTACTATTATACCAGTAGCTACGATTATCACCCTCTTCGAGAGCGGCAAATGCATTCACTTTCAAGCCCGGAACAGCTTTGATATTCACCGTAGCCTTGATAGAACCACGGAAATAGTTACCATCCTGATAGCTAGATTTATTATTCATTGCCTCTACCGGGTTGGATTGTCCTGTACCCTGCGGCATAAAATAACCGGAAGGTGTAGTAGGATCGTAAATTGGATAAGTCGGGTTAGCAATAGCCGCCTGGGTGAAGTCACCACAGAAATAATCGTTGCGGTAGTGGAGATAAGCGAAGTCGTATTGGAGTTCCAGCCAACCATCAAGCGCTTTCTGTTGCGCAGCCAACTTGGCGTTGATTTCCATACGATTGTTATTCTTCGCGATACCTTCGGCATTCTTGAAGTTCACCGAAGCGCGGTAGTTAAAGCGCTTATGCGAACCCGTAACAGCTACTGTGTGGCTATGGGTTACTGCAGCTTTACGCGTAAGAGCGCCCATCCAATCGGTCATATTCGTTGTTCCATCAGCGTTTTTGTAGATTGTAGGAACAACTCTGCCTCCAGAGATGTTTTCCAGATTCACGAATTGCTCAGGGCTAGCCATACCAGTTCTGCTATTCACCCAAGCTGTGCTGACATAACCGGAGTATTCTACGTTGGTAACAGGCTGGTCGGAGAAGCCTTCGCCACGCTTGGTAGTGATAAGGATAACACCATTGGTACCACGTGTACCGTAGATAGCTGCTGCGGAACCATCCTTGAGGACGTCCATCGAAGCAATCTCATCCGGAGCAATATTGTCAATAGAGGAAACGGGCACACCGTCCACGATATACAGCGGGCTGGTACCGGCACCTTTATCCAGGGTTGAGAAACCACGAATCTGAATCGTGTAACCGCCTTGTGTCGGGTCCGAGGTGCTGTTGATAATATTCAGACCTGCTACTTTACCTTGCAGCAAACCGACAGGACTGGATTTAACACCGGAGTTGAAGTCTTCTGCTTTGACAGAAGCCACAGAACCGGTGACCTCTTTCTTTTTCTGCGAGCCGTAACCGATAGCTACTACTTCCTGGAGCTGGTGCGTGTCCTCAGCGAGTTTAACGACCATTCCTTTCTTGGCAGCCACCGTTTGCGGAGCAAAACCCATGTAACTGATTTGGAGTTGGGCACCTTCGGGCACATTGAGCTCGAAATTACCATCGAAATCAGTAATCACACCATTCGTTGTACCGACCTGGAGGATCGAGGCACCGATCACCGGTTCACCCGTCGCCTCCTCGATTACGGTACCCGTAATCTGCGCCTGAATGACCGTGCTAAACACCAGCATCAAGGCCATCAGACTGAAGGAAAGTGTTTTGTTTTTCATAATAATTATAGTTGATTGTTTGTTTTGGTAGGCCAGAGTATTATGGATTAGGATACTATGGTTTCAGGGGATCTGTTATTCTTTTTCCTTAATCAAGAAAACAGAGACAGCGCCGAGGACGAGTAGTACACCCGCAACGACGAGCATACCGGCTTGTACGTGCGCGCATATATATTTAAGGAGTAAACCTCCGCACAGCGCTGCAACAATCTGCGGTATGCATATCGTGCAGTTGAAGAGCCCGAGGTAATATCCCATGTTTCCTCCTTTGATAGCGTTGGTAACAATCGTGAAAGGCAATGCCAGCATAGCTGCCCAGGCAGCGCCGATGAGCGCGTAACTGAGCCAGAGGACGTAGGGGTTGGAGACAAAGAAGACAGATATGAATCCCACCGCCCCGACAAGGAGTGAGATGGCATACGCCCCTTTGTTGCCCGTTTTATGCTCAAGCCAGGGCAGAACCATAGCCCAGAGTAGCGATCCCACGGCCTGGATAGCGAAACATACGCCAACCCAGTTGCCGGCAGTCTGGAAAGCAGCGTCAGAGGCATTGATACCATCCCAGCCGTAGCAGTTAGAAGCTATCGCTCCGTTGGAGTAGGTCCACATATACATGAAAGCCGCCCAGCAGAAGAACTGCACGAGTCCAACCGTCCAGAAAGCGGAAGGAGCGTCGCGGAGAAGGCCGATGAAGCCAGCTTCTTCATTTTCACATTTACTCATTTCCTCATTTTTTCCATTTTCCTCATTTTGCTTTATGCCGTGGAACTCGGCGTACTCCTCGGGATTAAGCTCCTTGACCGTCGCAAAAGTATAGAGCGAGCAGAGGATCAGGATAGCCGCGCCGATATAGAACGACCATTTGACGGAATCCGGGATGACTCCTTCCGGAGCCGTGTTGGCAATACCGATCCACGTGAAGAAAATCGGGAAGACGTAGCCGACCAGCGAACCGGCGTTACAGAGAGCAGACTGGATGGCATAAGCTGTACCCTTCTGCTCCTCGTTAACCATGTCTCCGACCATCATCTTGAAGGGCTGCATAGCGATATTGATGCTGGTATCGAGGAACATGAGGCTGAAGAGCCCGAACCACATTGCGGCATTGAGCCCCAGGAAGGCCGACTGCGCAAAGGTGAAATTACCGGCATTAGGCAGAAGAACCATCACCGCCACCGCTATGAGCGCGCCCACGAGCAGATAAGGCTTACGCCTGCCCAGGCGCGTCCACGTTTTGTCCGAATACTTACCCACGAGCGGCTGAACGATCATACCCATAAGAGGCGGAAGAATCCAGAAAAAACTAAGGGTGTGGGGGTCAGCGCCGAGAGTGGCAAAAATACGAGAGATATTGGCGCTTTGGAGAGCATAAGCGATCTGAACACCAAAGAAACCAAAACTCAGATTAAAGAGCTGTGCAAAAGACAAATTACGTTTCTGCATGGTATTAATTTTTCAAACCGGGTGCAAAGATAATACATTTTTTTCGAACTCGCAAGAGTTAACTGCATTTTTTTTGCATTTTTTTATTTTGAGGAAAAATAAACGAGGAGATATTGAACACAATCATGTGCTATTTGCACATATTTGCCGGTCTGAGGACCGTTTTGAGGCTCTTATTTTTGGTAAAAAATTCATCAAAAACAGTATATATACACAGTATATATACTATATAAGTGCGAAAAATCGCGTTACTTGTCAAAAAGGGGCTGTTATCTTATGGCTATCTTATGGGAATCTTATGGCTATCTTATGGGAAGGACAGGGAAAGAACAGGTAAAGGATGCATAGTTGGTGCAATTTTGATGCAATTTTGATGCAATTTTGGTCATGCTGACGATTATATATGGCGGGCAGGAAGAGACATATTGAATATTTTTTGAAAAAAAATGCTTGCGCGCTTGCATATATGAAATATTATTTGTACTTTTGTGCTCGAATTTGGGGAGGATTAGGGATTAGGGGGTTAGAGGATTAGAGGGTTAGTGGGTTAGAGGGTTAGTGGGTTAGAGGGTTAGTGGGTTAGTGGGTTAGTGGTAAATGAAAAATGCGCATTCTCGTCCGCTATGCCTATGGGCAACGCGCCCGGAGCGTAATCACCCACAAGCGCTCACAAGCGAGCTTGCAGCGCTCGTAGATGCTACCCCTCTCACGTTGCTGCTTGATAGCAGCACGTAGAATGCTTACAAAAATACGTCGTTCCACGACTCACAAAAATATCAAAAACAATGCAGCGAAGCCGCAATTTGTAATTGGTCATTTTAGTAAATAAAACTGGGTTAGGGGATTAGTGGGTTAGTGGGTTAGTGGGTTAGTGGATTAGAGGTAAAGAAAAACGCGCATTCTACGTCCGCTATGCCTTATGGCCCACGCGGCCTAGAGCGTAATCACCCACAAGCGCTCACAAGCGAGCTTGCAGCGCTCGTAGATGCT
>JAFPXH010000004.1 GCA_017394705.1 Paludibacteraceae bacterium
AGTGGAAAGTGAAAAGTGAAAAGTGAAAGATGATAAAGTTATTATTTATAGCAAGTGTGTTACCAGCCATTTTGGCGGGTGAATTTACAGCGAAGACGCTGAGTGTGGCAGAGCAGGACAGCATTCTGGGAGTACATAGTACAGAGTACAGAATGCAGACCCGTTACAGGTTAGAGAGTGAGAATGCGGAGCAGATTTTTCGTCATTCGCAAGTGGCGGACTGGTTTGTGTATGATACGATGCGGCATACACGCAAGCAGTTAGGTGCAGGTATGTTCGGTGAAGGCGTGCCCGTGCGAGACGCGGAAATGAGTCCGAACGGGCGCTATGTGGCTTTTGCGAAAGATAATAATCTGTATATTCACAAGTGCGATTTCGGTACCGAAGTGGCAGTGACGAAGGATGAGAACCTCGACATCATCAACGGTGTGGCGGACTGGTTGTATGAGGAGGAATTCGGTACGACGGCGCTATTTGCGTGGAGTCCCGATTCCCGCCAATTGGCGTATGTGCGATTAGATGAGACTGAAGTGCCGACATTTAGCTGGGAAACCTACTCCCGGCCCCTTCCTGAAGCGAAGGGAGTTGATTATCCTCAATATCCACGCCTTGAATCGCTCCGTTATCCGAAAGCAGGCTGCGCCAATGCGAAGGCGAGCGTTTGCGTTTATGACGTGGCGACAAAAGGGATAATCAGGATTAGCGGGTTAGAGGTTAGCGGATTAGGGGATTATTATATCCCTCGTTTGAGATGGACGGAGAATGGCGACTTGTTAGTACTGCGGTTGAATAGAGACCAGACAAAGATGGAAGTGTTGAGTTGTAATGCCCGTTCAACGATTGTTCATCCGTTGTATCGCGAGGAGAGCAAGCAGTATTTTATCGATTATACGCTTTTTGACGAATGGCTGTGGTTGAATGACGGTTCGTTCATCGCGCTGAGTGAGAAAGACGGTTGGCGTCGTGCGTATTGGCATAGTGCGCAGGGTATTCAGCAGAAAGAATTAACTCCTTCCGGCATCGATGTGACGGCGCTTTATGCAGTGGACGAGAGCACACGAACACTCTATTATCAAGCTGCTCCGACACCTTCAACGCGCTCTATATATGCCGTGAGTTTGAAGAAAACCAGTGCACCCGTTCTGTTATCGGAAGGCGAGGGCATGCATAGTGCGCGATTCAGTAAGGATGCCAAGTGGATGATAGAATGCTATCAGAGTTTCGAGCAACCGAACACGTATATGCTTTATAAAGCGGAAAGAGGCCAGTGGCGCGTGGAGGAAATTATTATCGATAATATGGAAGTGCATGAAGCATGGCATGCTTACGGTCTGCCCGAGCCGGAGATGATACGGATTCCGAACGGTCAAGGCCAGGAACTGGAGGCAATGCTTCTCAAGCCCTCAACCGTAAGTCCTCAGCCGGTTCCTTTGGTAGTGATGCACTACAGCGGTCCTGCGAGTCAGCGTGTGCTGAACCGGTGGCGCAAACGATTTGAATATGCATTAGTGGAGCAGGGATACGCGGTACTGATTGTAGATCCTCGCGGTTCGGATTGCCGAGGTCGTGCGTGGCGTAATGAGACTTATATGAATCTGGGCGTCAAAGAGGCGGAGGACCTGATTGCTGCAGCTCGGTTTATCGGTCAGCGTGAAGATATAGATGCAGACCGGATGGCACTTCTCGGCTGGAGTTACGGCGGTTATCAGACACTTTTCACGATGAGTCAGAAAGATCATCCATTTAAAGCCGGCATAGCGATAGCTCCTGTAACCGACTGGAAACTATACGACAGTGCTTATACAGAGCGCTATATGCGTCGTCCTCAGGTGAATGACCGAGGGTATAAATCGGCTTCCTTGCTGCCTCGCGCCAAGGATTTGACAGGCGATGTACTGATTATTCACGGTACGGGGGATGATAACGTGCATGTACAACATACGATGCAGTATATCAATGCATTAGTGGAGGCAAACAAGCAGTTTGAGATGCAGTTATACCCGGATGATAATCATTTCCTGCGCAAAGGAAATAACTACGTGCATATGCACGAGAAGGTTCTTCGCTTTTTAGCAAAGGAACTTCATATGTAATTAAATTTTAGATTGAAGATTTTTAATTTTATATTATCATGAAAAAGTACGCTTTGGGAATCGACTTGGGCGGTACCGGCACCAAGTTCGGTTTGGTAAATGACGAAGGTCAAGTATTACGCAGTAGTAGTCTTCCTACTCAGCAGTATCCGGATATAGATGAATACTGCGATGTGCTGTGCGCAGGTCTCAAACAATTGGTGGCAGACGAGGGTCTGGATATGAGTGACATTGTAGGAGTCGGATGCGGTGCTCCGAATGCGAATTTCTATTCGGGTTGTATTGAGCAGGCGCCCAACCTGCCGTGGAAAGGTGTAGTTCCGTTTGCCAAACTGATTAGCGAACGAATGGGTGTTAAATGCACAATCACCAATGACGCGAATGCAGCAGCGCAGGGAGAGATGATTTATGGTAGTGCCCGCGGAATGAAGAATTTCATCGTTATCACGTTGGGAACGGGTGTAGGCAGCGGTATCGTTATAGACGGCAAGTTATTATACGGTCATGACGGTTTTGCCGGCGAGTTAGGGCATTGTAAGATAGACCATACCGGCAACGGACGTCTTTGCGGTTGCGGCCAGAAAGGGTGTATAGAAGCATATGCATCAGCCACCGGCGTAGCGCGGACCGCCAAAGAGATTGTTACGGCAACGACACAACCCACACTGCTTCGTCAAGTGGCTGATATAGACCATATTACATCGAAAGATGTATTCGATGCCGCAGAGAAAGGAGACCTTGTCGCCAAACAGATTTTCGATTATACAGGTCATTTATTAGGACAGAAACTGGCAGACTTTGTTCATTTCTCCAGTCCTGAGGCCATCATCTTATTCGGTGGTTTAACCAAGTCCGGTCACTGGATTATGGACCCGATTCGCGAGGCGCTGGACGATAATCTAATGCCGATATGGAAGGGAAAGATACCTGTTTCTATATCCATACTCAAAGACAGTGATGCAGCCATTTTAGGCGCGTCTTCGTTGGCATGGTAAAACTCAGAGATACATGGCAGTACCTTTACCCGTATGGCGAGTTCCGTACGGGTAAGGCTGTTTATCTCACTTTCGACGATGGACCTATACCGGAAGTAACACCAAAGGTGTTAGCCATTTTAGCGAAGTATTCGCTCAAGGCCACTTTTTTTATGGTAGGCGAGAACATAGACAAGCATCCGGATGTATATACACAGGTTGTGCAAGCCGGACATTCGGTGGGCAATCATACGTATAATCATCTGAAAGGTTGGCGCACTCCGTTTAAGGAATACATGGCGAATGTAGAGAAATGCGCCGTAACGATGGCCGCTCAACCGCTGTCTCCTTCCTCCACGAATCTCTTATTCCGACCGCCTTATGGCAAGGCAACGTTGCATCAACGCATAGCGTTGCATAGGATGGGTTATCGGCTGATTTTTTGGGATATACTGACCAGAGATTACAATGCGTCTGTCACACCGGAACAAATGCTACGTAAGATACAAATGCAAGTCCGTCCGGGCAGTATCATCAATTTTCACGACTCGCTGAAGTCGAATGAACGGATGTTGGCGGTATTGCCTCAAGTTATAGAATGGCTACAAAAAGAAGGTTACGAAATAAGAGGGCTATAAAATAAGAGGGCTTCGAAGGCCCTCTTATTATTTGTGATTTGTAATTTGTGATTTATTATTTAGTAGCTTTCCTCTTCGGACGGGAAGCTGCTGTCTTTTACGGCACCGATATAACTGCTCACAGCCTCTTTCACTTCGCCCGCCAGGGCGGCAAAATGGCGTAGGAATTTTGGTTTGAATCCTTGGTTAAGTCCGAGCATATCGTGCAGTACGAGCACTTGGCCATCGCACTGATTTCCCGCTCCGATACCGATGACAGGACACGAGACCGTTTTGGTCACTTTCTCTGCCAAGGCAGCAGGGATTTTCTCCAATACGATAGAGAAACATCCTGCCTCGTCCAGCAGTTTAGCATCATGCATCAGTTTTGCGGCCTCTGCGTCTTCTTTCGCGCGCAAGCCGTAACCGCCGAACTGATTGACACTCTGCGGCGTTAATCCGAGGTGACCCATAACAGGAACGCCGGCCTGGATCATATGGCGTATGGCCGGTAAAATCTCTTCTCCTCCTTCCAGTTTGACAGCATCACAGCCGGATTCTTTGATGATCTTAATGGCATTGCGCACCGCCTCTTCTTCACTAACCTGATAACTGCCAAATGGCATATCGCATACAACAAGCGCATGCTGAGCTGCCCGAACGACACCTTTGGTTAGAAAAATCATCTCATCCACCGTGATAGGGAGCGTGTATTGATTGCCGCAAACCACGTTGCTGGCACTATCGCCCACGAGAAGCATGTCAATGCCCGCTTCATCAACCAACGAGGCAAGGGTGAAATCATAACTGGTCAACATGGCTATTTTCTCTCCGTTGGCCTTCATCTGACGCAATTTAGCGGTCGTCATCCGCGTATTTTGAACATGTACAGACATATCATTTGAACAAAAAAGCGCACAAAGGTACAACAATTTTTGGAAATGTGCAAAAAAAAGTGTACCTTTGCAGCGCAAATGAAGCAAAACATCCCAATATTTGTCGGTTTAGGTGCTCTTTTAGTGCTTTTATTCGGTTTGGACGTATGCAGCGGCAGTGTATGGTTGTGGCCGTTTGGAGAGCTGAATATGATGGAGCAAATGATTCTTCATTCGATTCGTTTGCCGAAGGCACTGACAGCAATTATGGCCGGTTCCGCGTTGTCTATAGCAGGTTTGATTATGCAAACGCTGTTTCGTAATCCGTTAGCCGGTCCGTACACGCTGGGTGTCTCGTCCGGAGCGAGCCTTGGTGTTGCATTTCTAACCATGCTATCCGGTATTAGTGGTGTCTTGGTTAGCGGATTATCGATAGGTTTGCCTCTTTTCGCATGCCTTGGTGCAACGCTTGTATTACTTCTGGTGCTGGTTGTCAGCCGTCGTGTGACGAATAATGTGAGCCTGCTGATTGTCGGTTTGATGTTCGGTTCGATTGCCGGTGCGTTGGTTAGTCTGTTGCAAAATTTTGCTAATCCTGATGCCCTCAAGCTGTTTATTGTCTGGACTTTAGGCTCGCTCAGCAGTGTGGGATGGAATGATATGCAGTTGTTGGTGCCAATACTATTAATCGGAACACTGTTTGTATTGCTGGCATTAAAACCGCTGAATGGTCTGTTGTTAGGAGAGGATTATGCGCGTGGGCTAGGCATCAATGTAGAGCGTACACGTCTGTTTATAGTGTTAGCGACCGGTCTGCTTGCCGGTGGAGTGACCGCATTCTGCGGCCCGATAGCTTTTATAGGAGTGGCCGTGCCGCATATAGCGCGAGGCATACTGCGCTCATCTAACCATCGTTTGACGTTACCAGCATCCGCATTGATAGGCGCATGTCTATTACTGCTATGTGACGTGCTCTGTTCGCTCTTCGTCTATCCGTTGCCTATCTCTACCGTTTCCGCACTCTTTGGCGCACCGGTAATTATTTGGATTATTCTCAAGAATAAGTAGAATGAAACATATAGACACAACAAATATGTGCGGTCACTTGCACCGAAAGTTATTTGCCCCGGACGGAGAATATCGCACTATCCGAGAGCAAATAGAGACCGACCCGACGCTGATGGCTGTCGTTCGTTCGCGGCAGTTGCATATTTACCGCAACGGAAAGAAAGTGTTAGTGTTAGCGGGTAAGAGTGCACCACAGATTATTCGGGAAGATAAATTAACGGAATTATTATGACTCGACGAGTCTGATCTTAGAGGTAGTACCGCTTACCGACCGTTTCTGCATCAGCTTTGAGTTGGTTCGTCCACTGAAGCGATTTATCCGCTCGTTCCTTGCGATTTTAGCAGAAACAGGGCTGCCATTCGATGTAGAAGGTCCGCTTGTGAAGCGTCTCCCCGGAGTTGTCCTGCCTCAATAGAACATAGATTAAATAAACAAAAATATGATAGTTACTACAACACCGACCATCGAAGGTCACACCATTAAGGAGTACAAAGGTCTTGTTTCCGGAGAGGTTATCTTTGGCATGAATTTTTTGAAGGACTTTGGCGCGTCGCTTCGAGATTTCTTCGGAGGACGAACCGACAGTTATGAAAAGGCTATGCTCGAAGGACGCGAGACCGCGCAGAAAGAAATGCGCGAGCGCGCCGAGAAACTGGGCGCCAATGCCATCGTGGGAGTTAGCTTTGGCTATGAGACGATGGGCCAAGCCAACAGCATGATTATGATTTCCATCAGCGGCACAGCCGTTGTGATTGACTAATGACATACGACGAGTACATAGTGCAGCAACAACAAGCGATAGACGAGGAGCAGCAGGAGGATAGTTGTTTCCTTGAATACCAGCCAGAAGGGCAGTTTGTGAGAGGACACTAAAGAAGTTAGAAATTAGCGATTTGATATTCCATTCAACCCGTCTCTATCATCATGATAGACAAGCAATTTGAGAACCACGAAGTTATACTTATCAACGAACAACTTATGCAAGACAACATGAAAGAGGTACAAGCGTACCTGAAGGAATGCAGTGCATTCTTCATCGCCACAGTAGATGGCGACCAACCGCGTGTACGGCCGTTTGGTGTGTCGGAAATCATCGACGGACGTCTGTATATTATGACCGGCAAACGCAAAGATGTATTTAAACAGATGGCTGCCAACGGCAAGTTTGAGATCTGCGCACTCAAGCCATCCGGAGCAGAGTGGATGCGTCTGAGCGGCACACTGGTGAATGATGAGACGCTGGCTGTCAAGGAGGAGTTTCTGAACCGCAACGAAGAGCTGAAATCGATGTATCGCGCCGACGATGACAACATGGCTGTGCTTTATATCCAGGATGCTACCGCTCGTTTCTGCTCTTTCTCTGCTCCCGAACGCAAAGTGACGTTCTGATATGAGTAAATTGTAGCGTATGGGATTTAGACCAATGCCCAAAATCCGCGAAATAATAGCAGCTAAGAAGTGCGTCATTTACGCAGACGAGCAGCCGCAAGTGCTACTCATTCAGCCGGTGGGTGAGCATGAAGATGCTACGCTGGATACGGAGATAGAGGCGATCAGAGAAGCGGTGCATGTGCCGTTTGTATTTGCGGGGCTTGCGATAAGCGATTGGGAAGACGAACTCACGCCGTGGCATGACCCGAATATCTCTCTGCGACAATCGGTTGGTGACCATGCTTTTGAGACATTGGACTTTATCACAGAACATCTAATGCCGTACATATTTGAGCGATATGGCAAGTTACCTGTTGTGTTGGGAGGGTACTCGTTAGCTGGTCTATTTGCACGTTGGGCGGTCTGCAAAGAGGAGTGCTTTGACGCTGTTGCAGCCGCTTCTCCATCGCTTTGGATTGTGGCATGGAAAGGCTTCTCTGACGCGCATGAGGTGTATGCACGCTATGTCTATCTCAGTCTCGGCGACCGCGAAGAGATCACCAAGAACAAAGCCATCGCGCAAGTGGGCACAAATGTCCGCTGGGAGTATGATCATCTGCAACGCACAATAGGTTCCGACCATTGCACGCTCGTTTGGGAAAAAGGTGGTCATTTCGTCACTCCACATCTTCGCCTCGCTCGTGCTTTTGCTTGGTGCATCAAGGCACTGATCAAGTAAAAATGTACTTTAATTGTAAAATGAAATTGCAGAAAAGTGCCAATTCTGCAATTTTTTTGTTTCTTTGTTCTTGCACCAAGAATGAACGATTTGCAGTTATCGGTGTATGCAGTAGTGAGAGCGCACTCAAACACTGAATAGAAACCGATAAAATACAAACTTATGCAGAAGAAAATCATTATTCTTGCAGCCGTTGTTCTTTCGCTTGGCTGCATCGGGACACTACAAGCGTTCACGCATCCGGAAACGCAGGAGCCCCAAGAAATCCGCGGTATTGTAGTAGATGAATACGACGCCGCATGGTATGAACACCAGCAAAACCTTTGGCAGAAAAAGGCGCAAGCCAACCCATCCGACGAGCACGCTTGGGAACAGTATTTCAGTGCTGCGCGTTATGCCGACATGCTCAATGACCAATACGGCATGACCGACCGCAAAAAGGCGGTGTTGGACGAAATGGCAAAGCACATCCCCAATTCGTTCACCTATAACTTAGCCATGTATCAGGCCGAGCGCGACATGCAAGGAGCGGACGCTTCCCGGTGGGCGGAAAAAGCATTGCAGCAGATTCCGGCAGACATAGGACGACAGAATACAACGATGCTGATTGCCTATCTGGTGTTGAAAGGTGAACTGTCCGATGCGGACAGAACCACGCTGCACACGCTTGCGCTGTCACTCTACAAGAACAATGCGTACCCGTCCTATTTGCTCCGTTACGCGGATAACTGCCTGCGCGGAATGGAACCCGGCGCGCTCTACTTTGAGAACGGCGATGTGTCGTTCTATGCTCCTCTCATTCTGCAAGAGGCACTGGACATGCACACCGATAAAATCATTATTCCTATATCTTTCCTGTGGTTGGACACGTACCGCGATGCCTTATGCCGCAAGCTGGGTATCAAGCCGTTCGAAGTCACCAAAGATTACACTGCCATGGAGAATGGAAACGAGGTGTATTTGCAGGATATCGTGGAACATATCATCAAAGAAAGCCGCCGCCCTGCTTATTTCTCTCCGCGTGAATCGCTGGCCAAAGAGAACGGTCTGAGCCGGAAACTATACAACGAAGGCTTGGTGTTCCGTTATTCGACGCACAGTTACGACAATATGGCTGTAGCGCAGCGGAATGTGGAAGAGAAATATCGGATGGACTATCTGACAGAGCCGCTTTATGTCAACGAGGAGCAATGGAAAGGCAGCGAACGTATCCAGCTTAACTATATGGTCATGCTGGCGCCGGTTGTCAAGAGTTACAGGCAGGCAGGCGACACGTTGCACGCCAACCGCCTGACACGATACCTGAGTGCAGCCGTTGCGAGGACATCGCTGTCAAACGAAGAGAAGCAAAAGTATTTCAACCTATTGGGCGACAAGCAATGATAGCACTTTTCGTTAATTATAAGTCTCTTTCCGACGGGCAGCTCATGGAGCGTGTCCGTCGGAAAGACGACGAGAAAGCCTTTGCGGAACTCTACCGCCGATATGCCCGGCTGCTGCAAGGATTCTTCTTCCGGCGGCTTGGCGGCGACGAGGAAAAGGCTTTGGATCATATGCAAGACACATTCCTGAAAGTGTGGTCCTCACGATGGAGCTATTCGGACGGTCAACCCTTCCGCACATGGATTTTCACAATCGCATACAACCTTTGCAAGAACACCTATCGGCAAAACCGGCACGAGCAAGCGTACTTGGATTCGCTTCCTGCGGAAGAACCGATAGCGGAAGACAATACGCCTTTGCAACTGGATGCCGCCACATTTGACAGCGCGCTGCAGCAGGAACTGTCCCTTTTGAACGAGGCACAGCAGATGCTGTTTGAACTGCGCTTCACACAAGAACTGACCGTACCGGAGATTGCGGCAATAATCGCCATCCCGGAAGGAACGGTCAAATCGCGGCTCAACACACTGACCAATTATTTACGACTAAAACTAAAAGATTATGAGTAATACATTTAAATCCCAACTATCTGCTTCCGCAGCCCGTATGCGCGAGCAATCGGAGAAAAACATCTCCACTCCTGCAACGATTGTTATTCCACAAAAGCACACCCGTTATTGGGGATGGATAGCGACACCTGCTGCCGCTGCCGTTGGTCTGCTGATCGGGCTTTTTATTCATCGCCCTGCAGAGCCTAAAGACAATTTCACGGTACCTGTTGTCATTGCTACTGACAATTCCGGTCATAGTATCATAGACGACGGCACGGATTATAGTTTGTTAATATCGCTATAAAATGGGGGCTCGAAAATTGCGACACCTCGCAATAATCGACAGAGCGTAGCGGCGGAGAACCCACGGTCATGGGCGAGATGCCCCCTATACACACGAAGAGAGAGTCACTACGGCTCTCTCTTTCGGGTGGAGAGTGGGGCTCGAACCCACGACACTCGTAACCTCTGAGTCAATTTCTTAAAGTGCTGATTTTCAGCGGTTTATAAATTCAATTTACTATCATTTTTGCCATTTTTTAGCACTTGCTGGCTTAAATCTGGCTGAGTTTTGCTTCTTCAATTTAGTACTATATAATATATAAATATATTATAAAAATTCACTCTTATCAAAAAGTTGTGAAACCAGTTCCGCGTGCTCAGGCCACTCGGAACCTCCGGCTTCAAAACCTTATAGTTTAGCGGTCAATTCTTTCTCTCTCCGGTAGGTATCGTTAAGGCTTTCGAGCGCCTTAATTCTATCCTCCAAAAGATGGATCTGTTCGTCCTTCAATCGGAGCAGTTCATCTACATTATCCAGTTGCTCCAATTTCTCCGGTGACGGTGCCGCTTGTTTGGTCAGCAGCTCATTGATGTCCGGAAGCTCTTCCGTGGGAGTGAAGAATGCGTCAGTGGACACTTCCAAGAACTGCGCCATCTTCTCTAATACGTTTACTCCGGGATTCACTCCCTCGTTACATAGAGGGGTCAATGAGCGGCGTGGATCGCCAAAGAGGTAATTACTCAATTGCGTGCCCTTTAAGCCCTTGGCTGCGAGCAACGCTTTGACAACTTTTCCGTTGTACATAGCCTATACGATTTTCAATTTATTATCATTTACAAGGTACTTTCGCGTACAAAATTGCGTTTTCGCAATTAAAATTACACATTTTTGCAAAAATTATGCGCAATTATTTGTACATATCAATTTTTTATTGTACCTTTGCAGCCGCAAAATTACTACTTTTTTTTGATATGTGCAAGAAAAAAGTGATTTTTTTGAATTTTTTTAGTAAAAATACGTGTTTATGAGTAAAAAAAATGTCAATCTCCGTCATTTTGACGAGTGGTCGAAGCAAATTAAGCGGTTTGGTGAGGACGTTGAGTTTACCGGGGTCTTCTTCAAACACGGTCAACCGCTGTTTGTGCAGCGCATGGTTGGGCAAGTAGCAATGGATTTTAGCTCTACTCTTCCCGATGGTGTTATCTTAACCTCACGTACCAAGCAGTTCGCTTCATGGAACGCCGAGGGTCATTGTTACATCAAGAAAACGCGCTGTAAGATTTACGATGTCTTTGAGGACTGATTGTCATGGAAACACCTACATTTATTTTCGCGGAAGCTATTCCGCGGCTTAATATGCACCTCCAATCTATAGGATGGGATAATCTGGTGCAGATAAACTTCGATTGTAGGGACGCCTTTCAGAAAGAAGGCTATGTGCCCATGTCTGAGTTATTGGCTTTCATTACCGATCATCGTATCGGTACGGAAGAAGGCTATCCGGAGCAGACTCCTCTCACTGTCTCATTCTCTATCGTAAATCAGAAGATCAGCGCCATGTATAGCCTTGAACCCAATCAGCTGCGCAAGCTCGCAGATCGTCTCGCGAGCGCGCGTATATGCGGGGGCGCGTTTCCTATAAAGATATACGGTGTACCCGGTAGCCGTTCTATGTTCCAATGATTCCACAGCACGAAATAGAAGAAGTCCTCTCGCGTGTGGACATGGCCGAGGTAGCCTCTGACTTTCTTACGCTCAAGAAGTCCGGCTCCGGCTACATGTGCAATTGTCCTTTCCATCAAGAGAAAACACCTTCCTTCCATATCTACCCCGCCCGGAACATCTACAAGTGCTTCGGTTGCGGTAAAGGTGGCGGTGTTGTCTCGTTCCTGAAGGAGAAGGAAGGCATGTCCTTCATGGAGGCTATCCAATACCTTGCGAATAAGTATCATGTAACGCTCCATGATCAAGCCGTCGAGGAAACAGATGAGCAGCGCCGCAAGCGCCTATATAGAGAATCCGTCCAGAACCAATATGAAATCGTTCAGAAATTCTACGAAGAGAACATCCGCAATGCCGATAAAGAGGCAGTTGCCGCATATCAGTATGCGAAGGATAGATGGAGCGATGATTTTGTTGCGAATGAGGGTATCGGCTATGCCTACACCTCAAATGGCCCTTCGCTATACGAATATGCGAAGGCGCATAGTTTGTCTATAGAAATACTCAAGGAACTCCATCTGCTCGCCCAGAGCGAAGACGGACGTATCTACGATTTCTTCCGTGGCCGGATCATGATTCCGATACGTGACCGTTCCAAGCACGTCATCGGCTACACTTCCCGCGTCATTCCTGGAGTAACCGACAAAACTACGAAGAAGGGCAACACCCCGCCAAAGTACATCAACTCCACCAACAGCGAAGTCTATTCCAAGGAGAATACGCTTTTCGGTATCGATCAGGCTTGGATTGCCGCTGCATCCCAAGGCCGGTGTTACTGTGTCGAGGGTGCTCCCGACGCGCTCCGGCTGCACATCCTCGGCTTCAAGAACGCTGTCGCTTGTCTTGGCTCGGATTGGACCGACCACCAGTTAGCCCTTCTCCGGAAGCGCTGTGATACACTGTGCTTCATACCGGATTCCGACCCACCCAAAGCCGGAGAGCAGTTCGGTGTCGGCATTAACAAGGTCATCAAAGCCGGGACAAAGGCTTTTCAGATCAAGTTCAAGGTCTTTATCAAGGAGATTGGCACAGGCGACAAAGGCGATAAACGGGATGCCGACAGTTTCTTCAAAACCAAGTCTTTGTTCGACCAAGTGCAGGAGGAGGATTTTATCCTCTGGTATGCACGTAAGTTATTCCCGCCGGAGAGCAAGAATAACGATAAAGCCAATGAGGATAAAGCCCTTAATTCAGTGGCTATCATCTCTGATATCCTTTCCTATCTGGAGGAAGGCTTCGAGTTAAACCACTATATCGATCAACTCAATAAGATACACCCTCCCAAGTTGGTTTGGCAAAGTGCTATTAAGGAAGCACGTGTCAGACGTGCGGAGGAACAAATGAAGCAGAACCTGTCCAAGGAACTGGATCTGCTCAAAGAACTCGGCTTCGGTATCGAGTTCCATAGCTACTATTCGCTCAACCAACAGGGAGGGCGATATATATGGTCTAACTTTACCATGAAGCCGCTCTATCATATCAAGGACACACAGTCAGCGATTCGTCTCTATGAGATGACAAACAAAGATGGTCATCAGGAAACAGTCGAACTTCGGCAGGAAGATCTTATTTCCCTTGCCCGCTTTCGACAAAAGGTGGAATCGCTGGGCAACTATATATGGTTAGCCAAAGAGGAACAACTACAGAAGCTGAAGCAGTACCTCTACAAGGCTACCAAATCTGCTGAACTCATCACCCAACTCGGTTGGCAACGCGACGGCTTCTTCGCCTTTGGCAATGGTATATATTATAATGGCCAATGGTTAGCGGTGAATGAGTTCGGCATTGTTGCCATCCAACACCCCAACAGTAATCCGGATCAGGAGCCTATCGAATCCAACTACTATCTCCCGGCATTCTCCAAACTCTACAAGGATACCAAGTTCTATGAGTTTGAACGCAGCTTCGTTCACAAGGCGTACGGCAGCGTCACCCTCAAAGGTTTTTCTTCCATGCTTGTAGAGGTTTTCGGGGATAATGCGAAGATTGGTTTATGTTATCTTCTCGCCTCTCTATTCCGTGATATAATCGTAGATTATACAAAGTGGTTTCCACTACTTAATTTGTTCGGTCCACCACACTCCGGAAAGTCCGAGTTAGGTCACAGTCTGATGTCGTTCTTCATCATCGAGAACAACCCGCCGAATATAGAGAACTCTACCGTGGCGGCGCTGTCGGATGCCGTTGCACAGACCTCCAACGCGCTTGTTCATCTCGACGAGTACAAGGACAGTATAGATATAACTAAACGCGAGTTTCTGAAAGGCTTGTGGGATGGCACAGGACGAAACCGTATGAATATGGATAAGGATAAGAAGCGCGAGATAACCAAGGTAGATACCGGCGTCATCATTTCCGGTCAGGAGATGGCGGTATCGGATATCGCGCTCTTTACCCGTTTCGTGTTCTTGAGTTTCGATCTGCATACGCCTACCTCGGAGCAAACAGCCCGCTTTGAGCGCATGACGGAAGTGAGGAAGCTCGGATGTTCGCATCTCACGCTGCAGATACTTAACAACCGATCCTATTTCGAGCAGAACTTCCATGCTGCCTATATCTCTACGCTGGAAGATATACAAACTGCCCTCAAAGGCGAGCCGGTCGAGATACGTATTCTCAAGAACTGGGTGGTGCCATTGGCTGCCTTCCAGACTCTTCGTAACCAACTCGAACTGCCCTTTACCTATGAAGATCTTAAAACCATCGCCATCAAAGGTATCAAGATACAAAGCGAGAAATGTAAAACGAACCAGGATGTCGGAGTTTGGTGGAATATCGTTAACTTCTTGGCTTCGCAGGGTAAGATATACGAGCGTTGTCATTACCGCATCGATTCGGTGCAGGAACTGACAACCGACGAGAGCAAGATGGTCTATCAGCAGGCCAAGACTATCCTTCAGATACGAGTTAAAACTATCTTTGAACTCTATCTGGAGCATGCCAAGAAAACGGGTCAGAAGGTGCTTCCCAAGGCATCGCTCGATTACTATCTGGAGCATAGTCCCGAGCTGATTGGTCATAAGCACTCTGTCCGGTTTGATGACATCAAAGATGGCATCGTACAGTATGAGGAAGATGAGAAAGGTCAGCGAACCAACCGCAAGAAGTCGTTTACCGACCAGGTGCTTGTTTTCGATTACCTCGAAATCTGCAAGCGCTACGGTATAACCCTCGAATAGCCGTACACACGTACCTATTATAATAACAATTAAATCATTGCAATTATGAACGAAGAACAAAATGCTATCCCGCAGACTGAGCAACTGCAAATCGTCAAAGTAGCTACCCCGGAACACACCGGATTGATTAGCGAGTTTCATGTAATCATAACCGACGCATCCGTGCCCGGCATGACGGTCTCCGCATCCTGTCACGCCCAGAACATTGCCGCTGAAGAGGCCCATGATGTGCTCTGGCATCTCTCACGGTTGATCCAAGTGAAGAATTAGCCGTACCCCGCCTAAACCTTAACTTTTCTTCAATTTATTATCATTCCGGACGTACTGCGCTGTGAAGCGCGGTGCGTCTTTCTTTTTAGCCACTCTTCGCACTATTATATATATTTTTCTTTCTACAATAGAAACAATTGCTACAACCTTGATTTTTCTGGGTTTGTGTTGTGTAAATCGCTCCACATTTCTTCCACATTTTTCCACAACTCCTATTCATTTCCACAATTCCTCCACAATAAACCGGTTATTTCTACAATCATACTTTACTTCTTCCCGCATAAATTCAGGTTGTGGAAGTTGTGGACACTGTTTCTTGCCCAAACTGTACACCCTTTTCCCTGCAACGATTTCCATTAAGGTGCTCAACCAAGCCACGTAAGCCCCAATAAAGCCCGCTGAAAGTCTGTCAAGGAAGCCTTGTATCTGCTACAGCAGTTGAAGCACTCAAGCCGTACACACGAAGCACAGAGTTACCTATCAGCCCCGCTCCAGCAGCTGCCATAACAGCATTGTCACTTCGAGCCTAACCATTTCTTGGCTTTCATGTCCTGTCCCTGAATTACTTACCCGTTTGGCGATTTATGTCGTTCCTTTTAGCAATGCAAAGGTAGTTGGTTCTTTCCGTATGGCAAGGCTAAACATGTTCCGGCGCTGATCTGCGATAGCTAAAAATTTCTCCAGCCTCCGAACAAGCCGAGAGGTAGTAAATTTTGCGGAAGTCTTGCTGTTCACGGAATATGCGAACTACACTCCGTCAACTCTGAAAGCATTGTAAAAGAAACAAATCGCAAACAAATAAGTTTAACAATTCAAAAACAGTACAGTTATGAAAGCATCTAAGAAAAACAGTCAGGCAACCGAAGTAAAGAACAATGCAATGGAGCAGCCGCAAACAGAGCGTCAGAGCCTCCGTTCCCTCTGCAAGAAACTCCGTGAAGAGTACGGCACTGATGAGCGCATCAACAATCTGCTTTGTATCTACTACAAGAAGCTTCACAATCTCTCCATCCTTAAAACCCGCGAGCAATGGGAGCGCGAAGGCTTCAAGGTTATGAACACCGTTGAGAATCGTTTCCCCGCATGGGGCAAGCCGGTAAGCCGGGTGAATAAAGAAACAGGTGAGTCCTACACTTTCTTCCCCGTAACCCATTTCTATGTACCGGAAGCAGTTTGTCAAGCATGATATGAAGAAAGCCACCTGTCTTTAATGGCAGGTGGCATTTAACCTCTTAAATGAATAGGCTTTATGAAAAATCAGTGTAGCACACAGCAACTCAGTTTTAACTTCGAGTTTGAGCAGGTTTCTACCGCCCCTATCGAGGTCAAGAAAGAAATCGCACGGCAAGCCGCGCAACAAATAGTGCAGCAGCCAAAGCCGGTTGCAAAACAGCCGGTCAAGGAAGCACCGCATTTCACGAAAGCCGATTTCGAGGAAATCCTCGCCGTTGAGAATGATTTAATAAATGGTCGTGGCGCATGGCTCTATTCCCAATTGGAAAAAGAGCTTGCGCGCGAGCGCAAAAGAGCACAGGCGGAGCGGCAGTTCGAAGCCCTCCGCGCCGAATCTTATAAATATAATTTCTAAAATCCGTATTAGTTATGATTACTCTTGAACAAATCCTTTGTCGCTGTACCGATGAGCAGTTGGAATCGCTCATGTCTTCAGCCCAAGCCATCATGCAGCATTTTGAGTACGTTTCCGGTCATTCTGCCACGTATCTCGCAGGCGAGAACGAGCAGTACTGGAAAGTGTACGGCATTAACGCTATGGCGTTTACCGAGTTGGCGCAGCGCGCGCAGGGCAAGCACAAGCGCGTCCTCGGTCCTATCGGTTGAGGAAGGCTCGCTTCGGCGGGCTTTTTCCCGACGGGCGGGCGTATCTTCAGCACCACCGGCAGCTTGGTCTTTGGCACGACTTGCACCTAGGTATTTTGTTCGACTATTTTTATTTGGGCGTTCCTCCATAGTTCTGCAGATCATCCTCTCCAGAACTACGTCGGTCGGGCTTTGCAGGGGTTCACAAGTTCCGCATTGTAGTACAATACCATAGCCCTTCCAATCCCTAACGCGGATAAAAGCGTTTTCCTTCATAAAAAGTAAAAATTTTTAAAATTTTTAAGCAAAACGCTTACATTTACATGAAAAATTTGCATATGTCAAAATTTTTGTGTAACTTTGCACCCAAATTGGTGCAAGGATGAAAGAAGATCAGCATACAGAGTTCAAACGGTTGTGGAAAGATGAGTTTTTCCGCGAGATATGTGCGTTTGCCAATACTCAAGGCGGAACGCTCTATATCGGTGTAGAAGATGATGGAACTATCGTAGGAGTAAACAATGCCAAGCAACTCCTTCAGGATATGCCGAACAAAATCAAGAACAACATGGGTTTTGTGGCAGGTGTGGATTTGAAGGAAGAGAATGGCAAAGAGTATATTGCCATTATTGTCAATCCACAGGAGAATGCCGTTTCGTATGATGGCAAGTATTTTGTACGCAGCGGCAGCACCGTACAGGAGTTGCGCGGGCAGGAACTGGCTACCTTCCTGATGCACAAAACGAATACGCATTGGGATTCGCTTCCGCATCCTACGGCAACGCTGGAAGATTTGGACAAGGAGTCGATTCGTCATTTCGTCAGCAGAGCACGCGAGAACAGAAGTTTTCCGTTGGAGTATGATGAGAATAATATATCGCTTATTCTAACTTCGCTGAAATTGATAACTGCCGACGGTCATCTTACGAATGCAGCCCTGCTACTATTTGCCAAAGATCCGCAAAAGTGGTTTATCAATTCGTTTGTCAAGTGCGCACACTTCCCCACCAAACAAATGCTCAAACCGATGCTTTCTCATCAGATGTACGGCGGCAATATTTTCCGATTAGTGGACCAGGCGGTGGAATATGTGGCGAGTCGTATTGATGCCGGTGTCGGCGAACGTATCCACTCAGCTGCAATAGATGTTGATTATGAACTGCCTCTGCAAGCCGTTCGCGAAGCCATCGTCAATGCGGTTGTTCACCGCGATTACATGAGCACCGCCAGTGTGCAGGTGATGTTGTTCCGTGACAGGCTGGAGGTGTGGAATCCGGGAGGTCTGCCTATGGGCATGACGATTGAGATGCTCAACGAACAACACCGTTCCATGCCCGTCAATCCCATCTTGGCATACCCTGTATATCTAGCAGGTTATATCGAGCAACTCGGAACAGGAACAACCGATCTTATCCAGCGGTGCGAAAACAAAGGTTTGCGCCGTCCGGAATTCAAGCAGAACAATGATTTTGAGATTACCCTCTGGCGTCCCGAGAAAGAGTATTATAGCCAAGCAGGTGACCAAGTTAGTGATCAAGTTAGTGATCAAGTTAGTGATCAAGTTAGTGACCAAGTTAGTGACCAAGTCAAAAAACTCATTGAGGTCGTTAGAGGAGATACAAAAACGCGCGAGGAAATCATGGATTTGCTCCATATCAAGAGTCGTAGGTATGTACGCGAAAACTACCTCAATCCCGCGATAGAAGCAGGTTATTTGGCTATGCGCTATCCTGATAAGCCCAATAGCTCAAACCAAGCGTATTTCCTTACACCGAAAGGATTGGAATTGCTCCAACAATTGATAAAAAATTAAGACCGCTTTTGTTTTTGTAAAATCTAATTATGCTACCGTATCAGTGGTGATTATACACTGACCATAAGCGGAGGGAACAACCTTTCTCTTGACAATTCCGAAGGTTTTGGGTGCTTGCGGTGTAGGCAGAGCCCACTTGGCGCGCATCGCCGGTACTCTCTCTGCGTTCGTGCCGTTTATTCACACGTTCCGTCCGTCATTTTCTCTTTGCATCCGCCAAGTCTGGCGGATAAGAAAATGCCGCCCTGCCCGTAACGTGCTCAATGCGGATGCAACCGATGCCGGATGTTCTGTGCTCGCGCTCTCGATGCGCGAGGTGTTTACCTACGGTGCAGATTCAATTTTTGTGGTTTAGCTCGGTGTCCTATGCGCGCGATTTCTGTGAGCGCGGATTGGTCTATTTTTATCCCTTGTTTATTCTTCTGCTAAACTCTCCGAAATTCACCATCCTCCCGACCGAGAGATGACCGAGAGATGACCGAGAGATGACCGAGAGATGAAAAAGGCAATTTTTCGACCAAAAATGCTCTTCTTCGTATTCCGCCGTCTAATTGCCGACATTCTCACGCTCGCGCCATCTCTCTTCTTCGTATTACGTCGGCTAATTGCCGACACATATCCGCTATTTTCTTTAGATTTCGCTTCAAAATTAAGAATTATTTATGTTTTTTTCGTAAAAATTTGTCTAATTAAAAATTTTTTATTATCTTTGCACCCGATATGGGTGCATAAGACGCAAGGACGCGCGGGTAGTGTACTCATTTCAGGAATCTATCTACGCCGAGACAATCTGCCCGGTGGGGCACAAAAGATTGTGGGTGAGAGGGTTCTTTACATATTGAAAGGCGTTTATTGACGCTTTGTTATTGGCACACAAAAAGCTTAGCACACTTTTTTACAATACCAGTCAACGACAAAGTAACAATAGATGCCTACGGGTATGACATTCATACATACCCTGCCGTTCTTGGCAGGTGTGTCGTCATATCGGCGTAGGTTTCTTTGTTGTTTATTACTGGTAGGGGCAAGTGCTAAGGTCCTTGTGTGTAGATGAGCAATAGCGGAGTCTACGCTTTTTGTGCGTGCTTGTTTAAATTAACCGATCATATTCACTTAATGTTGTGCCCGACACAAATCAGGGTAAAATTATGGTTAAAACAATTAAACAAACTCTTTCATTAGAGGCAATCCGTAAATTCGGTCGTTTAGGAGATGCTAAACGCACAGAAATCCTCCAAGATTTCTTGGCTGGAAAAGTAGTTAATGATGCAAATGGTGGAGACCGTGTGCTTAACATCAATGGTGTCATCGTTATCATCCGTCATACAGGCGGTAAACCTATTATTGTGAAGGTCATTGGCTTGGATCATCCGCTACCTCAAGACCCGGATCGTCCCGAGTACAAAGGCGCATTGGATCGTCTGCTCAAAGACGGTTATGAGTTGAAACGCGCAGCAACTACCGATAGCGTTCTTCTTGAACTGATTGACAAGAAAGACCGCAATCTGCGTGTTACAATTATTGCGTAATTTGTTTAACTTATAAATCATAGTGTTATGAAAAAGTTATTAACACTGCTTCTATGTCTTATTGTTGGCATTGGAAGCATAAGTGCCGAGAGAGGTCAGTATAGGCAAAGCGGCACATTTAGTAACGGAGGTACGTGGGAAATAGTAAGCGGCATTCTTACAATAGACGCGGATGTTATTCCCGATGCTCCTAGTACTCGCCCCATGGCAAGAGAAGATTTGGTGGGGAATGCTTGCAATGTATGGGAGAATATGTCTCCTTGGTGGGGCGCGTCCAAATATATCACAGAGGTAAGACTTTCTTCCAGAGTGTACAAAATCGGTAAATACGCCTTTGCCGGCTTGACAAACCTAAGGAAAGTAGTTATTGACAACAACAATCGCACGTACAATATTGAGATTGGCGAAGAAGCATTCAGTGAATGTTGGCGGTTGGAAAGTTTTGACTTCTCCCGTGTCCAGATAATTCACCCAAGAGCGTTCCGATCTTGCTATTATCTTGGAAAGAAAATAGAACTTCCGGTATTGCAAACCGTAGGCGAAGATGCGTTCTTATACTGTATTAACTGATGGTCAAAGTCAACATCGTATTCCTCAATTTCCTTCAACTCACCTGTAGAAACCAAAGCGTTTATAAGCAATGTGTTGAGTTTGTCTGCAGTATTGAAATCATAGGTCTTGCCTTGGTCGGAAGTATAGGAGATGTTTTCCTGTGTCAGTTCCTTGATGGCTCTGAGGATGGTATCAGAGCT
>JAFPXH010000009.1 GCA_017394705.1 Paludibacteraceae bacterium
AGAATAATCGAATTTATCAAGTGTAGAATCTTTTCGGGAACCTTTGTTCCGTTTAGTGGATTAGAGGATTAGGGGATTAGGGGCGAACCGCTAAACACTAACCACTAACCGCTAACCGGTTATTTCAGTTCTTGTACTACATCTTGTTATGAATAGACATTCTTTCAAAGATCATTACTTGCGCCATTTGAGAGCCCTCAAATTTTTGGGCGAAAGCGGATGCAAAGGTACTGCTTTTTTTTGAACTGACCAAATCTAAATGCATTTTTTTTGCATTTTCTTTGTAACTCATTGATTTTCAATAATAGCATTTTTGCTGTTTTGTGAGGTAAGATAGAAGTAGGAGTAAAAAAAGCCCCTCTCGTGCGAGAGGAGCTTAGTGTACGCGTATGTATATATAAGGAACGCGTGCATGCGTGCATGCGTGTACACGCATATGTAAATTTTTACTTATCTGCTTTCTTAGCGGCAGGTTTTTTAGCAGCGGGTTTCTTAGCAGCAGGCTTCTTAGCGGCCGGTTCTTCCTCTGCTTTGGGTTTGTCCACTATAGGCAGTTCTACTTTCGGAGCCCTTTCTTTTACCTCTTCTACCAATTCAGCGGCTTTTTTCTCATATGCATCAGGAGCGAGGAACTCACCGGTTGTGAGTTGGCGATAGATAGAAGCCTCCACGCCATAGATAGCGGGAACAGCGAACAGGATGAGGATAAATACGATGATAGTACCGATGGTCTGCAGCCAACCGATATGGCCGATACCGAAGAGAGCATTGATGATTGCGGCAGCTATTCCAAGCGCAAAAGCCAGCAGGAACTCAGACCAGAAGATACGCCATTTATTACCGTAAGTCAGGCGGTTGGATTCACGCAATGCTTCGAGAGCCGGCAGGTCTTTGTCCACAAAGAGCACTGCAGCGAAAGCCCAAGCGACAGAGATAACGATACCCGGGATGAACATAAATGCCATTCCGACAGCGATAGCGCCCGTCATAAGAGACATGAGGATGAAGAACTCGCCCATGTTACGGCGATACTCCTCTTTGAAGATAAAGAGCGGATTCATCATATGGCCTTTCGCCATCTCTGCAGGCAGCGAGCACATAGCGATTGTTGTGCCGACGTTGAGGTAGGGAATCCAGATGGTGAGGACATAGAGCAGCACAGCGGCTACAAGACTGAGATAATTAACCAAAGCGATTGCAACGCCATCCTTGATAGTTGCAATAATGTTCAGCTTTTTCATAGAGTTAGTGAATTAATGGGTTATTGGATTAGAGGATTAGTGGTTAGGGGATAACTCCCGGCCCAAAGTCTTCGACTTTTTATGCCGCAAAGGTACAACAAAAAAATGACATACGCAAGAGACTATGTCATTTTTCTTTTAAAAGTTCACTTTTTTAATATTATCCCCATTGTTCCACGCGACTTAGGTAGGGAAAAAGTGCGTTCTAGGTCCGTTGAGAGTGCGTTCGTGGAACAATTGCTGCGATATACATGATTATTAAGATTACGAGCAGTACCCATGGTATATCTCCGAAAGAATCTTGCCAAGACATAAAAAAAACCTCGTCCGTGTGGGCGAGGCATTTTTTGTGTTATCTTATCGAGGGTTTGTCGGAGGTGTTAGGCACTCGTTACCTACTTTCATCGAGAGTGCACCCCCTCACAGGGGTACCACTCGATTATTTAACCTCCTCAAAATCGACGTCTTCTGCCGATGGGTTTCCGCCGTTGTTATTGTCAGCTCCCGGTTGCGGGCCTTGCGGACCTGCATTCTGTTGCGCCTGTTGCTGTGCGGCGTACATCTCTGCGCTGGCAGCTTGGAAAGCAGTCATGAGTTCGTTATTAGCTGCTTCGCAGGCATCTGCGTCGCGCTTCTCATACGCCTCTTTGAGTTTCTTGAGTGCTTCCTCAATCGGTGCTTTCTTCTCAGCCGGGATCTTATCGCCGAACTCGGCTAACTGCTTCTCTGTCTGGAAGATAGTAGCGTCTGCTTTATTGAGCTTGTCAGCTTGCTCTTTGGCTTTCTTATCAGCCTCTGCGTTTGCCTCAGCCTCAGCTTTCATGCGCTTGATCTCTTCGTCAGACAGACCGGAGGATGCCTCAATACGGATCTTCTGCTCCTTGCCGGTAGCTTTATCCTTCGCAGTAACATTCAAGATACCATTAGCATCAATATCAAAGGTTACTTCGATCTGCGGTTCGCCACGACGTGCCGGCATGATTCCATCGAGGTGGAAGATACCGATCTGTTTGTTCTGAGCCGCCATCGGACGCTCACCTTGAAGCACTTTGATCTCTACAGAAGGTTGATTATCAACGGCTGTGGTGAAGGTCTCGGTCTTCTTGGTTGGGATGGTTGTGTTCGCCTCAATCATCTTGGTCATAACACCTCCCATGGTCTCGATACCGAGGCTCAGCGGGGTTACATCAAGGAGCAATACATCCTTGACATCGCCTGTGAGGACACCACCTTGGATAGCTGCGCCGACTGCGACAACCTCGTCCGGGTTAACGCCCTTAGACGGAGCCTTGCCGAAGAATTTCTGTACGGCATCCTGAATAGCCGGGATACGAGTCGAACCACCAACCAAGATGATTTCGTCGATATCAGAGGTCTTCAATCCGGCGTGCTCGAGGGCCGTGCGGCACGGAGCGATGGTACGCTGGATAAGGTCGTCAATCAGTTGCTCAAATTTCGCACGCGTCAGCGTCTTAACGAGGTGAGCCGGAACGCCGTTAACAGGCATAATGTACGGCAGGTTGATCTCTGTAGAGGTAGCAGAAGACAGCTCAATCTTTGCTTTCTCGGCAGCCTCTTTCAGACGTTGCATAGCCATCGGGTCTTTGCTAAGGTCGGCACCGCCGTTCTCGTTCTTGAACTCCTGAACGAGCCAGTCGATAATACGGTGGTCAAAATCATCACCACCAAGGTGGGTATCACCATCGGTAGCTTTTACTTCGAAGACACCGTCGCCGAGTTCAAGCACAGACACATCGTGTGTACCACCACCGCAGTCGAAGACTACAATCTTCATATCCTTATTGGACTTGTCAAGTCCATAAGCGAGGGCAGCAGCAGTCGGCTCGTTGACGATACGGCGTACGTTAAGGCCTGCGATCTCGCCGGCTTCCTTGGTAGCCTGACGCTGCGAGTCATTGAAGTATGCCGGCACGGTGATGACAGCTTCAGTAACCTCCTGTCCGAGGTAGTCCTCTGCGGTCTTCTTCATCTTCTGAAGGATGATAGCCGAGATCTCCTGCGGGGTATAGAGACGTCCGTCGATGTCCACACGCGGAGTGTTGTTATCGCCCTTTGTTACTTTATAAGGAACACGCGCGATTTCAGACTGCAAGCGGTCGTAGGTCTCGCCCATGAAACGCTTGATAGAATAAATAGTTTTGGTTGGGTTTGTAATAGCTTGACGTTTAGCAGGGTCGCCTACTTTACGTTCGCCACCTTCAATAAATCCAACAACAGAAGGAGTAGTACGCTTACCTTCAGCGTTAGCAATGACGATAGGTTCGTTACCCTCCATGACGGCTACACACGAGTTGGTAGTACCGAGGTCAATTCCAATAATCTTAGACATAGTAGTATAAATTTTAATTGTTCATTCAATTTTATAACTGCGTCGTTGGCGCTGTAAGACCACTTACACTGTAGATAGAACCTCTACGTTGTAGGATCGCTGCGCTGTAAGACGATTCACTGGAATAATGACAAATGGTGTGCCAAATAAAAAAAGTCTGCCAAACATGACAAATTGGCAGACTTATTAGTGTATGGTGTATGGTGTACCGTGTACGGTTATGTCAGGTCGTAGCCGTAGTGTTTGAGTCGTGAGGCGCTGGATCGCCAGTCTTTGTCCACTTTGACGAAGAGTTGGAGGAATACTTTCTTTTGCAGGAAATCCTCAATATCTTTTCGTGCCATGGCTCCTACTCGTTTCAGCGCGCTTCCTGCTTTCCCGATGAGAATGCCTTTCTGGCTCTCGCGTTCACAGTAGATAATCGCGCTTATGCGGACAAGGCTCTCATCCTCCGTAAACGATTCCACCTCTACTTCCACTGAATAAGGAATCTCTTTATCGTAGTTCTGTAGTATCTTCTCGCGAATAATCTCATTCACAAAGAAACGCTCAGACCTATCGGTCAGTTGGTCTTTGGGGAAGAAAGCCGGACCCTCCGGCAATGCTTCTTTAATGGCATCAAAGAGTTGAGCCACTCCGAATTTCTCCTGCGCAGAGATAGGAAAAATCTCCGCCTCGGGCAACTGAGTGTGCCAGAAAGCGACAAGATTCTCCAAGGTCTCCTGAGTCGTAAGGTCAATCTTGTTAATGATGAGGAAGACTTTTGTGCCGGCAGCAGACATCTTCTTTACTTTCTCAAGGAAATCCGCATTTCGCTCGGGATTATCCTGTACCTCTGTCACATATAGCAGCACATCGGCGTCCACGAGCGCCGAGCGGCTAAACTCAAGCATCTGTCGTTGGAGTTGATAGCTAGGCGAGAGGACACCGGGTGTATCCGAATAGACCATTTGGAAGTCCTCGCCATTGACGATACCCATGATACGATGGCGGGTGGTCTGCGCTTTCGATGTGATAATCGAGAGCCGTTCACCCACCAAGGCGTTCATGAGCGTCGATTTGCCGACATTGGGATTGCCGACAATATTTACAAATCCACTGCGATGATTAGTCATTGTCATTTATTCGCTGAACAGTTTGCCGGTAGATAGTTTGTTCACCTTGCCGAATTGCGCTTTGAGTGCTTTTTGGTCAATCAGTTTGGGGTCTCCCATCACTAACACTTTCATCGGTTTATCTTTGATGTGGGTAGTATAGAACGTGATGATATCGTCGAATTTGAGTTTCTGTACCTGACGTATCTGTAGTGTGGCAGGGTCAATCTGATAGCCCAGTCTATTCCAGTCGGTCATTCTCTGGCTCTTAGTCCGGAAAGTAGGATGGTTGCTGAGCATCGACTGTCTCAGGATGGTTTTGATAGACTCAATATTCTCCGGTTTCTGCGGCATATCGCTTAAAAGCGAGCGATAGACCTTTATCGCATCGATGACCTTATCTGACTGCGTTCCCACATACCCGATGAAGCGTGTGTCGCGTTGCTGGATGGCGGGTTTGATAAACGCTCCGTAAGCGGTATAAGCCATTGAGCGTTTCTCGCGTATCTCATTCATCACCAGACCCGAGAAACCGCCGCCGAAATACTCATTGAACGCATCGTACTGCACCGCCTCGTTGACGTTATAGGGCACACCGTCAATGAAGAAATATACTTTAGCCTGCTGCATGGAAGCATCGGGCAGGAAATAGAGTTCGGTCTTATTGATCGGCAGACGTGGACGCTCAATCGGCGAGGATGTCGGGATGGCATTTTCGGACATCGGAATGTGTCCCAAGAGTGCCATTTTGACGGAATCAGCCGGCAGTTGACCGACATAATGGATCTCCAGTTCATAATCGAGTGCACGGTGCCACTCGCTCTCTAACTTAGACGTCTCCAACGACAAAATCTGATCCAGAGGTGTACGCTTGATGTACTCGGAGTTCTCTCCGTACAGAACGTAGTCATGCGCAGCGTCCGCCACTATATCGGTATTCTTGCGCTCTACTTTACGGCTCGAATAGACTTGTCCGATGATACTATTAAGTTTGGCGTTATTCTCCGACGTAAAATCGGGGAAGAGCATGTGCAGATGTACTTGTGATACTATCTCCTTCATGTTTTTCTCCGCGCCCTCTATATGGACGATAACATAGTTATCGTTCACGCTGTATGAGCATTTGCCTCCCAGTCGGGCCAGTTTGGCTTTAAACTCTCCCGCACTCAGTCCGGGTGCACCTTTCAGCCCCGCCACATTCATCATCTGCGTTGCGTACTCGAGTAGCGGCATCTCATATGTTCCCACACCGTATTTGAGTTGGAGTGTGAAGATATCATTTTTCGGGTTCGGCGTAACGAAGACATAAACATTCTCGGCAAAGCGGTCACGGTCTATATCCTTCAGGTCCACGAACCGCGGTACAAGTTTGCCGGCAGGGATGGAACTGAAATTCTTATAATACTCTGATTGCCCTTGTCCGGGTTCAATCGGTTTGATTTTGGGCTTGGCGAGTTTGTCTTTCTTGGGCGAACCTTCGGCAATCTCGAAGGTCTTATGCGGTTTGGCGAAGTATTTCTGTACCACTGCCATCACATCTGCCTTCGTCAATGTTTTCAGTTCCTCTTTATCGCGGAAGAGTTTCTCCAGGGGCACTTGATAGACATATCCCTGGAGGAGTGTGAATGCCTTGAGCATCGGATACTCCATCATCCGATCGTACTCCTGAATACTATTGAGCCGTACCGCCTCAAAGAGGTCTTCCGACACATCTCCTTTGATCAGTTTGTCAATCGCACCCATGACGAGGTTCTCTGTTTCCTTGAGCGAACGGTATTCCTGGCTCTCCATATCCATGTAAGGGACAGCGATGACCTCAATGCGTCCGATCTCTCGTGCGCCGTTATTCATCGCGACCGCGTACATCAGTTTGTTATCAAGTATAAGTTCGTCCAAGAGTCCGATGCCCATCTCATTGGAGAGCAAGTCGCACGCGAAATCGAGTGCCAACTCATCGTCAGCGCCGACCTTAACGCCGTTATACGCGACGCACAGTTCCGGGAAATAACCCAGCTTGGCGCTGAATCTCTCATCCTTGGAGAAATCGGTCGGTGCGAAAGTCTTCCGCGCAGGAAGCGGTTTGCTCTCCATCGAGCCGAAAGTCTTCTCTATCAGCGGTTTCACCTCCTCTGTATTGAAGTTTCCGACGAGGATAAGCGCCATGTTATTCGGCACGTACCAGGTATTAAAGAACTCTATGAGTTGACGCAGTTTGGGGTTCTTGAGGTCCTCCGGATAACCGATTATATCACGCGCGTACGCACTTCCTTTATATAAGTGCTCGTTGATGAAAGACTGAACGTGCTGACTGTTATCGTCCGAATACATGTTATACTCCTCAAACACATTCTCCAACTCCGCCTGGAAAGTACGGAAGACGGGATTCGTCAATCGGTCTGCATAAAGGTTCAACCATCGTTCCATCTGATAAGCCGGGAAACGGTTATGGAAATACGTCATGTCATAACTCGTTGCCGCATTGAGGTCCTCACCTCCGATTGACTGAATGAGGTTCGAGAACTCATCGGTGGCACTATACTGCGCAGCGAGACGGCTTTGCTCGTTGATTTTCAGTTGTATAGCCTCGCGTTCCTTGGCGTCGGTAGTCATGGCGAGAGTGTCGTACAAAGCAATCACATGCTCGTAATGAGGTTTCTCTTTCTCCCAGTCCAACGCGCCCATTCGGTCTGTACCTTTGAAGAGCATATGCTCGAGATAGTGGGCGAGACCAGTGGCTGTCTCAGGCTCATCGATAGAACCGGCCCGAGTGACTGTGGCACCGAACACATCCGGTTGGTCGTGGTCCTCCCACAACAGAACGGTCAGACCGTTGTCCAGTTTGTACTCCGTAAGTCCTTCGGGTAATTGCGCGAAGGCAATCATTACGCTGCTGACCAAGAGCAGCACACTAATAAAAAACTTTCTCATATTTACCATTCTAATAATACTTTGCCACATTGACCGCTAACCATCACATCAAAGCCTTTCTGGAAGTCTTCAAATTTGAAGCGGTGGGTGATAACCGGACTGAGGTCGAGTCCTCCAAGCAACATCTGCTCCATCTGATACCAAGTCTCCCACATACGGCGGCCCGTGATACCTTTGATGGTCAGGGCGTTGAAAATGACGTCGGACCAGTTGACCTGTGTGTTGGAGGGCAGGATGCCGAGTTGGGCGATGTTGGCACCTTTGTACATATGCTCAATCATCTCATTGAAGGCAGAAGGCGCACCGCTCATTTCCAGTCCGACATCGAATCCTCTAATACCGAGTTGGAACATCGCGTCTGCGATGGTCTCACCTTTGGAGCCATCCACGGTGATGGTTGCACCCATTTTCTTGGCTATCTCCAGTCGGAGCGGATTGATATCCGTGACTACGATGTTTTTCGCCCCGGCATATCGGCAAACACCGGCAGCCATCGTTCCGATGAGTCCTGCCCCTGTGATTAGCACATCTTCGCCCAAGAGCGGAAAAGCGAGGGCTGTATGGGTGGCATTGCCGAACGGGTCCATAATGGCCGCGAAATCATCAGGTATCTCCGGACGCAACTTGACCACATTGGATTCCGGGATGGTGACGTATTCTGCGAAACAACCGTCCTTGCCCATGATACCGACAGAGATAGTATTTTCGCACACATGTCCCATTCCGCGGCGACAGTTACGGCAATGTCCGCAGACGATGTGTCCTTCTGCCGTAACGCGTTCGCCGATAGTAAAATTGCGTACACCGGGTCCTACATCTTCCACCACTCCGACAAACTCGTGGCCCATGGTGTAAGGCGGTTTGCAATGGGTTTGCGACCATGCGTCCCACTTATACATGTGCAGGTCTGTTCCGCAAATGGCGGCTTTCTTGACCTTTATCAATACATCATTGACGCCCACCTCCGGCATTGGAACATCTTCCATCCAGATGCCGGGCTCGGGAAATCTCTTTACAAGAGCTTTCATAATTTTCTCATTTATTCATTTACCATTTCTAATCTCCCTCCTGTCGAACGATCTGCTTCGCTGTATGGGTCATTTATTTGGCCATTTGGTTATTTCAATACACCAAGAACTGTGCCAATCTTGGTGAAGGCGGCGATACATTTATCCAATTGTTCGCGTGTATGCGCGGCGGACACTTGTACGCGGATACGCGCTTGACCTTTCGGCACCACCGGATAATAGAAGCCCGTGACGTATATGCCTTCTTTCTGGAGTTCCGCAGCAAAAGTCTGGCTGAGGACCGCATCATAGAGCATGACTGCGCAGATAGCAGATTGCGTGGGTTTGATATCAAATCCCGCCGCCTTCATCCGGGAAACAAAGTAGGTTGTGTTCTCGTGCAGACGGTCCTGCAGTTCGTTGGAGCGAGTCAAAATCTCAAAGGTCTTGATACCTGCCGCGGCAATCATCGGCGGTATAGAGTTAGAGAAGAGATAAGGACGGCTACGCTGGCGGAGGAGGTCGATGATCTCTTTTTTACCGGTTGTGAAGCCACCCACCGAACCGCCGAAAGCTTTGCCGAGTGTGCCGGTGATGATTTCCACTTTTCCGCGGAGGTTATATAGTTCAGTCACGCCGTGTCCTGTCTTGCCTACCACTCCGGCGGAGTGCGACTCATCGACCATGACGAGGGCATTGTATTTCTTCGCCAGTTCGTAGATTTTGTCGAGCGGACACACATTGCCGTCCATCGAGAACACACCGTCGGTGGCAATGATACGGAACCGCTGTGCTTGTGCCTCTTTGAGTTTCTCTTCCAGGTCCGCCATGTCACCGTTGGCATAACGGTAACGCACCGCCTTACAAAGCCGCACACCGTCGATGATGGATGCATGGTTGAGGGCATCGGAGATGATGGCATCTTCTTCGGTCAGCAACGGTTCAAAGAGACCTCCGTTGGCATCAAAACAAGCGGCATAGAGGATGGTATCTTCTGTGCCGAAGAAATCGGAGATGACGCGTTCCAACTCTTTGTGCGTGTCCTGCGTACCGCATATAAAACGCACCGAAGCCATGCCATACCCGCGCGCATCCATGCGGGCTTTGGCAGCCTCAATGAGTTCTTTGTTATCGGCGAGGCCGAGATAATTGTTCGCGCAGAAGTTAATCACTTGCTGTCCGCCTTCTATGGCAATGCCGGAAGACTGCGGAGTGATGATCACGCGTTCGTTTTTATATAATCCTGCATCGCGAATCTCATTCAGCGTTTTTTGCAGGTGTTTTTGAAAATCAGCGTACATAATTAAATCTATATTTCTTACAGGCCGCAGGCCGGTCTTACAGCGCAGCGGTCTTACAGTGTAACGGTCTTACAGCGCAGCGGTCTTACAGTGTAACGGTCTTACAGCGCAGCGGTCTTAAATGATACCCTGTTCAAGCATCGCTTGCGCAACTTTCATGAATCCGGCGATGTTAGCGCCTTTGACATAGTCAATCGTGCCATCGGGCTGTGTGCCATAACGGACACATTGCTCGTGAATGGACTCCATGATATGATGGAGACGGCTGTCCACTTCTTCGGCTTTCCAAGAGAGGTGCTCGGCGTTCTGGGTCATCTCGAGACCGGAAGTAGCCACGCCACCGGCGTTAACCGCTTTTCCCGGCGCAAAGAGCACTCCGTTATGCTGGAAGAAATGAATGGCCCCCGGTTGGCATCCCATGTTACTTACCTCGCAGCAACACCAACAGCCGTTGGCTTTGAGTTCCTTGGCATCGTCTTCGCTCAGTTCGTTCTGGAAGGCACATGGCAGTGCGATGTCGCAGGGTACAGACCATGCTTTCTTTCCTTCGGTGAAGGTGCAGAGCGAGGGGAACTTATCCGCCATGTCTTGCACTTTGTTACGGTTGGACGCTCGCATCACGAGCATGTAGTCAATCATCTCTTTGGTGATGCCATCTTTGATGGCTACCACGCCGTCGGGCCCGGAAATAGCCACCACTTTGGCGCCGAGTTCAACGGCTTTGGTAGCCGCGCCCCAAGCCACGTTGCCGAATCCGGAGATGGCTACTCGCTTGCCTTTGATATCTTTGCCGGCTTTGTGCAGCAGATGTTGCGTAAAATAGAGTGCGCCGAAGCCTGTTGCCTCGGGCCGAAGTATCGAACCTCCCCAGGTCATGCCTTTGCCGGTGAGGACGCCGGTATGATACTCGCGTGCGAGCTTCTGGTACATGCCGTTGAGAAAACCTATCTCGCGTCCACCGACGCCTACGTCCCCGGCAGGGATGTCCTGGTCGGGACCTATGCAACGCCATAGTTCGAGCATAAAGGCCTGGCAGAAACGCATGATCTCCGCATCGGACTTACCTACGGGGTCAAAATCCGAACCGCCTTTGGCTCCGCCCATCGGAAGGGTTGTGAGGGCATTCTTGAAGGTCTGCTCAAAGCCGAGGAACTTAAGCATGGACGGCGTCACGGCTCTATGGAAACGCAGACCGCCTTTGTACGGACCGATGGCGGAGTTGAACTGTACTCGATAACCGAGGTTGGTCTGCACTTCGCCCTGATCATCAATCCACGTGACGCGGAAGGAGAAGATACGGTCGGGCTCGACCATGCGCTCGACTATTTTCGCTTGCTCGAACTCGGGGTGTTGATTGTACACCTCTTCGATGGACTCCAGTACTTCTTGTACGGCCTGCAGATACTCTGCCTCGCCGGGATGTTTCGCAGCCAACCGCTGCATGATGTCTTGTACTTTCATTGTAGTGTGTGTTTTTATGGTATGAATATGTTGTTTATTAGTATTCTAATAAAATCGGCCACAAAGGTACAACAAAAATTGCAGATATGCAAGCGTTCGGGCGTTTTCTATGAAAAAAAGTGCAATTTTACGAAGCCGGAATTTGGATATATGGGATTTTTGTTGTATCTTTGTACCAGATTTGGGAGAAACTTTTCTTTGCGCCCTTTTCTTGCTCTTTTCTCCCGTTCACGGCAGCCGAATCTCCCCCTAATCACCCGGTAATCACCCCCTTATCACCCCCTTTTGAGTGCTAAAAAAGAGGGAAATGAAAGGACGGATATACGAAAGAATGGAGGCGAGGGCGGGAGGGGCGGGCAATATTATTGCCCTGAAACTACCAAGGATATAAAGCCACATGGCAGACGGCACAACTGCCAAGGATATAAAGCCACATGGCAGTCGGCACAACCGCCAAGAATATCTGGCGGGATAGTATTCAGCGTAAAAGAAGAAAGGGAAAACAGAATAACGGAGATAGCGCGCACAGGACACCGCAAGCAGAGGTCGGCAAGCCGATTACCCGCATTCAATGCGGGCGCAATGAACAAAGAAAAGAGCGGCGTTTAGCAAACGCCTGCAACTACCAAGAAGAAACAAGAATAATTAGTAAAACAAAAGGTAACCCGTTAGGACTACCCTTTGTTTATAAATAGAGAGATGTTGAAATTTACCAACCATCTTCTGATGCCGGAGAACTTTGATTAGAGTCCGTTTCTGTATTCGTTTTATCAGAAGAACTTTTGTCTTTTTTTCTTCCCATAGCATCAAACATGGTAGTAAATGCATCTTTAATTGCAACTCCTGCATCTTTGAAGGCTTGTCCAACCTCTGAGTTACCTCCACTACGTTCTCTTTTTTCGCGTTTTGCGCGGCGGTTAGAAGTTGTTTGAGAATCTTCAGAAGGCGTATTCTCTACTGCCCATGAATCATTTGATGTACTTTCATATGATTCAGTAGCAACCGACTTCTTTGGTGGGGCTACAAATCTGCCATCATCATAAAGCACACCTTCTACTTCGGAAGAAGCAATAGATTTTTGGGCATTGCCTTTCTTGTACACCACTTCATCTGCTCCCACAGACACCACTGTCACATCTTCAATGTTTCCATTATTAAACGTAGCGATGATGTCTGCAAAGGCGAATGTGGGTACTATTGCGCATAAGGCATATAAAATATGTTTCATCAGTCTTCTTTATATAATTGAATAAAACCACTCACTTCTTTTTCATCAATTACTGAGCGAAGGTCATAATCTCGTGTTTGCTTTCCGTATCCTGCTTTGCTGACACTAATTTGGATACGTACATTACCACTATTATTGTATGTTAAGCCCTCTATATCCAAAGCTTTTGTTCCTTCATATGGAGTTGTACCAAGGTATTTCCAGTTTTGATTTTTAACTTCATTAGTAGAAGAAACAACGCGCCATTGCACATCAGCTCCGTGAGGACGAGAATCTATTTCCCAATGAACAATCAAGTGTTCTAAAGCAGTATTGCCTTCGCCAGATACTTTCTTGTTGCCCTCTTGTTTGGGCGAATTAGCACGGTGCAAGAAATAAGCTACACGATCCCAGTCTATGTCAGCAAGAGCTGCTGCATAGGCTTTGTTAATTGCTTGCTGTGCGTACGATATGGATTGAGCACTACCATATATGCTTGCGCGACCTGCGACTTCAGTAGTCGGATAAACGATAGCACGGTTGTGGTCAAAGATCTTCACATCCATAATTACAGTACCGTTCCATCCTATACCGGAAAGCCAATCAGTATGGAATTCTTTAATTGTAATCTGCATCAAATAATCGGTAGCGACATCTGCGTCCATATTGAAGCCCATAGTACGCATATAACGACGCATACTTTCCGGAACGAAAGAGCCAATACCAGGATTTACGTTTACTATTGGTTTGCTCGTTGCAGCAGCGTCATAGACCTGAATGAGGCGTTTGTCTGAGCGTCCGTCTTGTACATTGAGGCGGATACCGTACTCAAGATTTGCGTACTTGTCTGCCTGCGGATTTTCTACCAGCGCGAGATTGATTGTTTGTACTTGCGGCTGAGCAGGAGCAACTGCTTTACGCGAAGATGAACAAGAGGTTGTAACTAATGCTATGCACGCTATAGCAGCGATAATTGTTTTCGTTTTCATGATTAAATTATTCAAAAGTTAAACTTATTTTGCATCTGTTTTCAGTTTGATAAGTTTGGCAGAAACGGTGGTCTTGAGTACTATTTCCTTACCACGTTGTTCAATGTTAGTCGAAATTACGGGTTCTATTATACCATCTGCGCCCCGTACTTTAGATGCATTGATAACACGGTAAATAGCCAATTTACGAACGACATCTTCTGGAACCGGATCTCTCAACGATACGCTTCCATAATCGTTTGTGAGGAAGCCGAAGCGTGCTATACCTTCGTAATCAACAAGTTTCCATTTGTAATCCTCATTGTCCCAACGATAAACGAGTTTAAATTCACCGTTTTCCTCTTTTACTGTAATCTGTTCTCCTTTCTTCTGTTCGGAATAGAAAATAGTGGCATCAGCGGTTACTGTATTTACTATTGTGTAATCTGTTCCGTGCTTGAGATTTAACTCATCTAAACCTACAGAGTTGATTGTGTTAATCGCCTTAGGGACAATTCTTTGTGTCATCTTCTTCGGGGCGAAGCAAGAAGTCATAGTAAACATGCATGCCATCGTCATGGATACAATAATCAGTTGTTTGTTAAACATAATAAATGCATTTAATTTATGTTATCTCTACTCACTTAACGGCTTTTCGAATACTCCGTTAGCACTATTAAGACGAGGAATAGGCACATAAAAAGAGCGTGGTGCTAAGTTGCTTTCAATCTGGGTCTGAAGGATTTGCTGGACTACCTTTACTTACCAAATCTATACGAACAAAGCCCACGCTTCAACGTGAGCATTTCGGCTTGTTCCTTGGTAAGTATTAAGTCTATAATAAGTGTCCAGCTTTTTACAGACCCAAGTATTTGAGCTAAAACGCTATAATTTTATGTATGTTGCCTTTTAGTTGTGATGTTTCATAGGCATATATTTTTAGTTTTTATTTTGGCGGCAAAGGTACAATAAAAAAATGACACTTGCAAATAAAAGTGCCATTTTTAATGATTTTATGGTTTTTACTCATTACAATTATACATATTTCTGTCTATCGCCCTGAGGAAACACCGGCACCTCCGCCGAGTCGTGAGGACTCGTCAAGGTCCCCCACTTTGCGATTCTTATGCTGCTGGTACTGTCCGAACATCCATGTAAGGGAGAACATGACCCGCTGCTGACGGACAGTGTTTTTATACCATGAACGGTTGCCTGGTTCCTGTCCCATGTCTTCGTTATTGAAACTGAGTGAGCGCAGCAAGTCCTGCACGTTAAGGTTGAAAATGAGTCCTTTGGCCATGTACATCTTCCGGATACCGAAAGAGGCGAAATAGGTACTTCCGGACTTGTTATAACCGGTGAGCATCGGAGATGACCAGTTAGCATCAAAAGTGAGTGTCCAGTCCTTAGGCAAATAAGCCGAGAGTGTTCCGCCGACGTAGCCGTAATGGCTTTTCATGAGGTATTCTGGTGTACCATCAGCCTGTTTCTCGTACGATTTATTGATAAAATGCAGCCAACCGGCATTGACCGTCAGTGCCAAATAGGCACCAACAATTTTCGCATTTTCACATTTACCATTTTCACATTTTTCATATTTCGGGACAAGGGGTAGTTCTGTCAGAGAGACATTGACGCCGTGGGTGGTACATGTACCGAAATTAATCCATTGGGAGTAGCCTATTCCGCTGGGCAGGATGGTTTGGCGCGAAGAGAACATATCCTGTGTGTGAGCGAAATTGAAAGTCATGTTCCAATACTGCGTCCACGAGAAATGCAGTTCCACATCGTTGTTAAACTCCGGCGTGAGGTTGGTGTTTCCCTTTTGAATGGAATAAGCATCCACATACGAAGTGAAAGGATTGAGCATCCAGTAAGACGGACGTTTGATGCGTCGCGTGTAAGACGCGGAGACGGCTATCGGCTGCTGTATTTTGCCAAGCGGTTTGGAGGTATAACCGATATAAGCCGTTGGGAAGGGATCAAAATAAGACTTATTGATGATTGAGTCCACACCATCATCCTTCCAGTCGCCATGGGAGAAAGTATATTCACCTCGGAGACCTATTTTGACCGACCAATGTTCGCCAAACTGCTTGCCGACGGATATATACGCCGCAGCCACATGTTCGTCATAGCGGAAAGCATTATGATCCGTGGGGCGTGCATCGCCGTTACGGGTCGAGTCGGTCGTCATGTTATTGTCGGTCGAAGAGAGCGCGTACTTGATGCCGGCTTCAATCATGCCGGTTTTCCAGAACTTGGTCTGAAAATCCAATTTAGCGGAATAGATATTGACGATTTGCCGACTTTTGATATCAATCGCCAGCGAGTTAATGCCGCCGAAAGGCTTGTCGTAATTTGTCTCCTGAAAATTGACAGAACCGTTATTATAACGGTTATAATCGATATTAACCGTCAGTTCGCGTTCCAGGGCTTCAGAGAAGGTGTGGGTGTAGTTGAGGTTCGCCGTGTGTTGCGGAGCCTTGAGACGATTTTTGGAATTGGTGGTACTATTCGTTGTGTCCACGCCTTGAATCATATAGGCGGAGTTACGTCCGGGCACAATATGCTGGTCCACATCCATGAAAGGCACCTGAAGGATAAAACCGAATGTATTGAGCGAGTCAATATACCAATCATTACCCACCTTGAGCATATAATATTGGAAATTCATGGCATAATCCGAATAGGAGTAGTTCTTCAGCATAGGCGTCTCGCGGTACGACTCAAAATCAATGTCGTTTTGCGCAAAGACTTGTGTAAACTGGCCGAACGTGTACGTCTTCTCACCGCGGTAGTTGAGGTTGAGGGAGAACATCTCATTACTGAGCCACCGTTTGACATCGCCAAAATACATACCGCCATAAGCCGCAGAAAGCATTCCGTTGAGGCCTTTCATCATATTGCGCTTGGTCTTGATATTGATGATACCGCCCTGCCCCGATGCATCGTATTTGGCGGACGGATTAGAGATAATTTCGATTTTCTCGATCGTGTTTCCGTCTGTTCCATCGAGCATGGCTTTGAGCTGCTGACCGGAGAGATAAGAAGGTTTGCCATCCACCCATATCTCGACCGATTTACCGTTCACGGTAATATTGCCGTCTTTATCGATGCGGACACCCGGTGCACGACGAAGAATATCATTTCCGTTCGAACCTGCAGAAAGCGGCGAAGCAGAGACGTTCACCACTAACTTGTCCATCTGACGCTCAATGAGCGGTTTTTTCGCCTTTACCTCCAACTCCTGCAGATGTTCCGTTTCTTCTTTCAATACGAAATCCGGTCCGCCGAAAGTGGTCTGATAGCCGACGTAGGAGGCTTGGATAATTAGTCCCTTGGTACTTGGTCCATTAGTCACTTCTATCAGGTATTTACCCTCTTCATCAGTGATAGCACCGGTGAGAAGAGACGAATCCTGCCTCAGCACCGAGATGGTCACAAACGGCATTGCCTCGCCCCTGGAATCCACCACAGAGCCTTTAATCGTTTCTGCGCTGACTGCAACAGAACAAAGCAGTAATATACCTAAAAAGAACTTTTTCATACAAACAATTTTAAAAATTTTGTGCAAAAGTACTACCTTTTGCGAAAATGATATATGAAAAAACGGACATTCAATATTTTTTAGGCGAAAAAGACCGAAAAATCTTCTGTCAACGGAATACCTAACATTCGGAACTGCCCCGGCGAAACACAACCCATCTGCTGAAACTCCAGCGCCGCGTGGCTGAGGTCGTAATAGCCGTGCCGCAAAACTGTAGCCAACAAATCAATGGATTTGCCCTGTGCGGCTTGTTGCTGCATGTCCTGTATGGTTCGGTGAAAACGCCTTAGACGCACAAACTGTTTCGGCGGGATTCCTACATAATTGCGGAAGACACGCAGAAACTGCCGTTCACCCAGACAGGCTATAGATGCCATTTCGACTGCAGAGATATTACCTTTCGCTTCGTCGCAAGCAGCAATAACCTTTCTAATACGCGCGTAATGGGAGTTCTCCCTTAGAGGAAGGCGTCCCAAGAAGAACGCGTCTAACTGAGGCGCAATCTCCTCTGCCTTGGGCGAGGTTTGGAAGATCTGATTCAAATGTATTAGACCTTCGTCGCCACTTTCGCGGGCTGTCAGCACTTTGCCGGATAACTGTTGCAAGTCGATGCCTGTCAAGACGTGCATGCCTCCAGGCTCGAAATCCATCATCATTCCTTCAAACCAACCGCTGAGGGTTGTCAATCCCAAGGTAGTCTGATTTGCTCCGAGTAGCATTAACTCGTCGGATTGTTTGCCTCCGATTTCCACTACGGCATTTCTGACGAAAATGAAACTACCGTAATTGGGAAGCAAAGGTTGTACATGCTTTCCGTTCACAAAGCGGGGATCATCCGTCGGCGGCGTCATGGTATCTGTCGAACCCTCCGCCCGTACAAACACATAACGGGAGATATAGGGTCGCAAAACCTCCGCAGGATAGAGAATCTGGAAAAACATCAGTTTACTTTTTGCGCAAATATATATAGAACGTCGTTCCTTTGTCGGATGTGGCGAAATCAATTCTACCGCCGGAACCTTCTACGATATGTTTCGAAATCGCGAGTCCGAGCCCGTTGCCGTTGCTCTTCGTTGTGAAGTTCGGACGGAAGATTTTCTCCTGTATCTCCGCCGGAATACCCGGTCCGTTGTCGGATATCGTGATCTCCATCTCCTGCTCGGAATACAGCGGATTGAGCGTCACGATGATATCGCCGTCCTTCTGTCCGTCAAGGGCTTGCAGCGCATTACGGATGATGTTCACGAACACCTGGCTGATCTGTTCTTTGTCCGCCAAACCGATGACACCGGAATCGGCACCCACGTACCTGACAGGAATCTGTGCATCGTTCTCGCGTTGCAGAGTGATGACGTGCGATAACTTCTGAGCCACATCCACTTCGGTTGTGACTACTTCCGGTTGCTTGGCGAATGCCGAGAAAGACTGGGCGATGTGAGCGAGGTTGTCAATCTCGGATATCAACATCTGCGTCGTCTTCTCGAAATAAGCATCGAACTGGTCCGTACCGCGTTTCAACTGCAGTTTCTGCACACTCAGTTTCATCGGCGTCAAGGGGTTGTTGATCTCATGCGCTATCTGACGCGCCATCGTCCGCCATGCGCTCTCACGCTCGGCTCTAGCGAGCTGTTCGGCACTCACTTCGACCTGGTCGACGAGTGCATTATAGCGTTCGACCAAAGCACCGAGTTCATCGTGATAGGGATAATCGATATGGTTATCTCTTCCGCCTATTTGGAATTTTCTCATTTTATCGGTGAGCATGGAGATCGGAGCCGTCATAGAGCGTGCAGCGAGTAAAGCGAAGAGTAGTGCGAGCAGCAGGACGATGATATAGGGAGGCAGCAATCGCGAGAGCAGTTTGTCGACCTCAGCATTCCGTGTCTGTTCGCTGAGGAAATAGGGCACGGCTATATAGCCGATAGTGACGAAGGAGCCGTTATGGAAGGGGACATACGAGACGAGATAGGTATGTGTGGCGATCTGCTCGTAGCAGAGCACGGAATGGTTCTCGTCAAAGAGTGCATCGGGTGCCATACGATGTGATAAGATACCGCTATTAAAGAGCGCGGGGCTGGACGATGCCAGGAGTTCTCCGTTGAGTCCATAGACATGTATATCCTGGTTCATGTCGTATCCCAGGTCGTGCAGATCGATAGCGAGTCCGGGTGCCTGTGCGGCAGAGAGTGCTACGTCCCAGTAATAGAGATTGCGGAGATAGGACTGTATATACTCGCTGCGCATCTGGAGGTCGTGTCGTTGGTGCTCCTCAAAATTGCGGTGGACATATCTAATGGACATGAAAAAGATATAGATGAAGACCGCGAGGACGGGCATGAGGATGATATAGGTGATGCGCGTAGAGAGGCGCATATTCCGTATCCCGCGGTTGACAACGAGTCCGATGATGCCCATCAGAATCATCAGTCCGAACAGCACAAGGCAGAGTATGAAATAGAGCCTTGATGCGGCATATGGTTTGTCGTTGTACTCGAGTAGTTGTCTGAAGGAGAAAGTCTGGGAGGCGACGGTGTATATATCCGTATAGTCCTGGAGTTCGGTATAGTTAGTGGGCAGTACGGTCAGCACATTGTACATTCCGGCCTTGGTCCACCGGCACATAGTCTTGGCGTTTTTGAAATCAGCGGGTCTCCATGTGTCGTAGGCATAGAGATAGACGGCCTCGGCAGCCAAGCGATTGGTGGACCAATAGACCATCTGCTGAGCGTTGAAGACATAGAAATAGGCCTGGTCATCCTTCTCGGCGATGGCGCGGACGCTATCCAGCGGGGCATTATGCTCCAAAGCTCTCACCAGTTCGTCCGTGCGTTTCTCAGCACGCGCTTCTCTCTCCGCCAACTCTTTCTCCGCCATGCCCGCTTGGCATCCCGCCAAGGTCATGATCAGCAAAGCAAAAAATATATACCGTAGTTTGTTTTTCATCTGTCCGAACAATTTTGCGGTGCAAAATTACATATTTTTCACGACATACGCAAGCCTTTCTCTATTTTGGACAAAAATTATTCCAATTATTTGCGTATATGCAATATTTGTAGTACTTTCGGACTCCGCCTTGCTGTAAACTATTCCCCTTTCCGTCAAAGGTTTTCCCCGATTAACGGGGACAACCTCATCCCCGAAATTAGGTTCGCATCCTGCAGTATATACGCAAGCCTCGCATTTTTTCGCATGCCGCTCCTTTCGTCGCTATGATTATTAAACAGCCTGCGTTTACGCCGATAGTATATACCCTCTTGGAGGCGTATTTTGCCGAATGGGTACGGCAAAATCCGTTGAGCATGGGGCGAATTACTCCAAAGGGTATATACGCTATCTGCATAGTTCTTAGGCTGTTTAATAATCGCGGAGTGCACTCCGCCCTCAAAAAAAAAGAGCTCAGAACTTGCGTATATGCAATATTTGTAGTAATTTTGCAGCCGTTTTGATAAATCATTCGGCATGATACAGATTCTTACGGCCTTATTATTAGGTCTTCTTACCATACTTGACCCTTGTACGCTGATGACAAGCATCACCGCCATCGGTTATATCGACAAGGAAATCAATAACAAACGGCTCGTTCTGACGAACGGTCTGATGTTCGTTCTCGGCAAACTGGCGACATATATACTGCTCAGTATTCCTTTTATGATGGGCGCTCAGACGGATGGTATACAGCATGTGCTGAGCCATTGGGGCGAACCCATTCTGGCGGGTTTTATGCTGGTCTGCGGCGTGGTACTGCTCTTCAGCGGACATCATCACCACGAGCACGACCATGGTATAAGCAAATGGCTCAAGGATACCGACAGCAAGGAGAGTTGGCTATGGTCGTTTATCCTGGGTATTTTCTTCGCGATTGCCTTTTGCCCTCACCGTCTGGTCTATTTTCTGACGATGATAGATATCACGCTGACGTTGCCCAGTTCGTGGAACTGGTTGATGCCCGTGGTCTTCGGTTTGGGTACGGGTCTTCCTATCATGCTGATTGCGTGGCTGGTAAGTTACAGTGCCGTGAGCATCGGCAGACTGACCAGCAGACTGCAGTCCTTTGAGAAATGGTTCCGCCATATCTGCGCCGCGTTATTCCTTGTCTTAGGCGTCTATCTGGCCGTCCATTGCATCATCGAATATAACGAGCACGGAGACTGCTGTGAGCATCATCACCATACAGAACTTTTCCGGCAACACTGATGGCATCCGAAGGTTTTCAGTTCAAACAATTCTACATTGCCCATCATCGCTGCGCGATGAAAGTGGGCACAGACGGCGTGTTATTGGGCTGCTGGGCGCTGAGGGGTTATGGGTTACAGGTTACTGGTTATGGGAGGATTCTGGATGTCGGTACGGGGTGCGGATTGATAGCGCGAATGCTCATGCAGCGCTTTCCTGAGGCTGATGTAGAAGGCATTGATATCGACGAAGCGGCTGTGGAACAAGCCAAGGGGAATGGGGTACGTGCCTTTCAGGCACGCTTGCAGGATTGGACATCGGATATTGGACATTGTTACGACCTCATCGTCTCTAACCCTCCTTATTTTCAGAACAGTCTGAAGAACCCGGACCCCAGTCGTCAGGCGGCACGCCACACGGACACACTCTCTTACGCCGAACTCCTCCGTCATAGCGCGCGTTTGTTAAGCGAAGACGGTCAGCTGGCAGTCATCCTCCCTGCTGACGCGGAAGAGGAGATAATGGAACTGGCCAAGCAGAATGGACTGCTCCTTGTGCGCATTACGCGCGTTTATAGTAAGGAGAGCAAACCGGTAAGGCGAGTGCTCATGGCTTTTATGAAAGGGATTAGGGGAACTAAGTTTAGGGGATTAGAGGAAGACACACTCGTTCTGGAAGACGACAAAGGTGGCCGTTCCGCCGCCTACCAAGAATTAACAAAGGACTTCTACCTCTGAGGCAGAAGTCCTTTGTCGGCTAATAGCTAATAGTTAGCAGCTTATTTCGCCACATTGACTGCGCGAACTTCGCGAATAACAGTCACTTTGACCTGACCCGGATAAGTCATCTCATCCTGGATGCGTTTGGCCAAATCGAACGAGAGTAACTCGGTATCCTTGTCGGAAATCTTGTCTGCGCCTACGATGACACGCAGTTCACGACCGGCCTGCAGCGCATAAGTCTTCACCACTCCGGGGAAGGACATGGCCATGTTCTCCAGGTCATTCAGACGCTTCACATAACTCTCCACTATCTCGCGCCGAGCGCCCGGACGTGCACCGGAGATGGCATCACAAGCCTGAACGATAGGCGCAATAAGCGTCGTCATCTCGCATTCATCGTGGTGCGCACCCACGGCATTGCATATATCCGGTTTCTCGCCGTATTTCTCGCAAAGTTTCATACCCAACTCTGCGTGCGGCAGTTCGACATCTTCGTCCGCCACTTTGCCTATATCGTGCAACAGACCAGCACGGCGCGCGGCCTTGACGTTCAGGCCCAACTCACCGGCCATCGCGGCACAGAGGTTCGCCGTTTCACGGGCGTGTTGAAGCAGGTTCTGACCATACGAAGAGCGGTATTTCATCTTACCAACCAGACGCACTAATTCCGGGTGAAGGCCATGCACGCCGAGGTCAATCGTGGTACGCTTACCGGTCTCGATAATCTCCTCCTCTACTTGTTTGGTCACCTTGGCCACTACCTCCTCGATACGAGCCGGGTGGATACGACCGTCCTGTACCAGTTGATGGAGCGCCAAACGGGCTATCTCGCGGCGCACGGGATCGAAAGCGGACAGAGTGATGGCCTCCGGAGTGTCATCTACGACAATCTCAACGCCCGTCGCTGCCTCCAAGGCGCGGATATTACGGCCCTCACGACCGATGATGCGACCTTTGACTTCGTCATTCTCAATATGGAAAACACTCACGGTATTCTCCGCCGCGGTCTCGGAAGCCACGCGTTGAATGGTCTGGATAATGATTTTCTTGGCCTCTTTGTTAGCCTCCAGACGCGCATTATCCATGATCTCGTTGATATAGCTCATCGCGGCCGTTTTGGCTTCATCTTTCAGTGCTTCCACCAGTTGTTTCTTGGCTTCCTCGGCACTCATACCACTCAACTGCTCAAGCTGTTTCTCTGCCTGCTGATGGAGTTTTTCCACCTCTTGCTGCTTGTAATCAAGCGCTTGTTGGCGTTGCTCCACCTGTTGCGCACGTTGGTTCACTTCGTTGAGACTGCGTTGTACATCGCCCTGACGCTGGTTGAGTTGCTGCTCACGTTGCTGCAAGCGCTGCTCTTGTTGCTGTATGCGGCGGTCCTGCTCACGCACGGCATTGTCGTGCTCAAGCTTAAGGGCGATGAATTTCTCCTTTGCCTCAACAATCTTGTTTTTCTTCACCACTTCTGCCTCCTCGGCCGCCTTCTTCAGCAGACTGGCACCGATTAGACGAGCGATGAGATAGTAGCCACCGACTCCGACCAGGAGACCGACTACTCCACAAATAATTGCTGTAATCATTGTTTATAAAATTTATTAACTATTTAACGTCGCCTAAGCGACCATCTTAACTCTTTAACGCACGCAGCACCTCTTCATTCAGGTGTTTGAGTGCCTCCTCTACGGGCACAAGGCTCTTCTCGCGGGCATCAGACTGCAGTGACACCGCCACTTCCAGCGCCGTGTACATCCACAACTGCTCAGCCGAGGCGTTCGGACGCAACTTGAGGTAATACTGATAACGTCTGTTCAGCAACTCGGCCGCTTTGCGGTAATTCGGTTCCTGATCGCGCGGCACCTCCAAACCCACACTGTGGGCATCCAAATGCAGATTAATATGTTGCTTGTCCGAATTCATCTTTTGTCTTTCAGCGAAGCGGTCTTACAAGCGAAGCTGGTCAGCGCCGCAAGGCGCTAATAGCTCTATCCACCTGCGCTATGAGCGCATTGATTCGTTTCGTGGCCTCTTCTGCCGTCTCCGCATTACTCATCGCGTTAGCCGTCGCCAGACGGCGGTTTTTCTGCTGCAACTCCAGTAGTTCAGCGTGCGTACGGATGAGCTCTTCGCGCTGCTTATCTATATCTTCACGAAGTCGCACATTCTCTTCCTGAAGCGCCTGATAACGCTCCAAGAGAAGATGTACGTTTTGCGAGAGGTCGTCTAATGCCTGCATACAGATGACAAATGACAAAATTTGGCTTGCCAAATAATCGTGCCCTTTAGGGCTAAGAAATGGGCAATGACAAATGTTCGTTAGAACGAATACCCTACTCCCAGACCGAGAATGCCTCTGAACTGAACGCGCTCTGACGGGATACCCTCAGCGTCTGTAATCAGCAGACCCGGATAGTATTTCAAGCTCGTCTGAAGCGAGATCTGCAGACATTTGAGGAACTGATAACTCAGCGCCACATCCCAGTCTACATCGAACATACCGAAATGACGGTTCAGGTTCGAATATTTGAAATAGTGGTCTGCCTCGTCATACACAACGCCTGTTGTAGCTGCTTCTTCACGGTGCCGAGCACGAGTAGCAGCATCTTCCCAACTCTGCAACTCACGGCCACGACCTGCGTACGGAGTAAACAAAGCCAGCGTTGTACTCAACTTGAAATCCTTGTACGTATAAGCGATTCCGCCCTTGAAACTCAAACCGAACTCAGCACGGAAATCGCGGAACTGCTTGTCATTGTTCTCGTCTATATAATACGTACCGATTCTCTGCTGAAGAGTCGAACGAAGGTCTGTTTTGTCCGCCTTGATACTGTTGTAGATATCCTCGCTCCATGTAGCCTCATCATTACCTGCGGCTACCCAAGCCTCTTTTGTGTAACGCTCGTTCCAAATCTCTCCGGTATAAGCGGTTGTGATACGGCCGGCAATCGGAGAAAGATAAATACTGAAGTCCGCGCCGTTATAACTCTTCTTCCAGTCGATACCGACAGACACATCCGTGTAAGATGGTGCTAACCATTTGGAAATGATGTTGTTATATCCGTCTTTGTAGTTACGACCGAGCGCATACTGGCTCTGGAAACTACCCAGCACCGTCAGATACCACGTCGGAGCAAACTCCCAACCGAACTTGGTGGCCAATTTGATATTATCACTCGATTTCTGCAGAGGATCTTCTTTCTGCTGAATCCATGTCAATCCGAAATCCGTATCCAGGTTCGTTTCCCATGCAATGGAGTTCTTGTGATACAATAAATGCAGTTTGACATACGCGATACCATTCACGTTATTCTTACCTCCGGCTGCCCAGTTCCACAGACCGGTGGCAGCTGCATTCAAACCAAGTGTACCGTCAAATTTCCATGCTTTCTCTGCGGCCTCCAACTTCTGCAAATCAGCACCCGCTGACTGAGCAGCGTCGGCATTTCCGGTTACTACCGCTTTATCTACTACCTCTTCCTGAGCGAAGAGACCAAGCGTTGCTATCATGCAAAACGCTACAGATAAAAAAGTCTTTTTCATATTCCAATTAAATAAGATTGTTTGTTATTTTTGTTTTTGTTGTTTGCCACTATGTTTTTAAGTGTTTGCTACTTTTACTCTCAAAAGCCCGCACTTTCCAATTTCGGGCACAAAATTACAAAAAATATTTCATATATGCAAATAAATAATGTACGCGCGCGACTTTTTTGTCCTAATGTGTCAATTTTTACACATTTTTTTTTAATATGTGCACACGCATATACAAAAAAAGCAGTAATTTTGCAGCGTGAATTATTATTCCTTAATGTGGCCTTACTCGAATAGGGGTTTTTGAGCGCCGTTAGCACAAAAGATTTTGTCGAGGGTTGAAGGCACGTTGAAGGCACTTTCGTCGAGAGTGCGCCCCCTCCGAGGGGTACCACCCAACATTAAACGAAACTAAAAAAAACAAACAAATATGAGAAACATTCTTAAGAAAAATTTGCTTTGTATGATAGCTTGCGTCATGGCAGGTATCGCTTTTGCACAAACAACCACGGGGACGTATACGAAACGAGTAATCTCCTCTGACGGGAAAACCAGCACTTGGACTTTTGATGTCGTATCCGGTTCTGCCCAAACAGTCCCAGACAACACAGATGATAATGGTATTCTGTACATCAATGGTGGCGGTAGCAACAAGGCTCAGACATCCAAGTACTTTTCCTTCAACAAGAGCGAATTCTACATTGAAGTGCCATCTGGCAGTGCTGGAAAGATAAGTATGGCCCAATATTCTTCCGGTTCCGATGGCCGATGGTTCCAATTATATGTAAACGGAACGGAAGGTCCATCTACCAAACGCCTATGGTCGAAAGCAGGAGATGGCACAGATGGAAAGAAAGGTCCACAATCCTTTGATTTTGTATCTAGCGATATTACCAGCAAAGGGGATAAAACCTATTTGTACTTTAAGACAAATGGCACGGAGATGAAAGTTTCTTCTTTCACCATCACATTAACTACCGGTTCTTATATCGGCCCGGCACCCAAATCCAAAGACGCCACACTCTCTGACTTGAAAGTGGACGGAGTGACTATTGACGGTTTTGCTGCATCTAAGACCAGTTATGATTATTCCGTTGCGGCGACGGCTACGACGGCGCCGGTTGTTTCTGCTACGAAGAACGATACCAAAGCCGCTGACCCTGTTATCACACAGGCTGCGTTACCTACTGCCGGTAATCCGACTCAAGCCACAGTCAAAGTGACCGCAGAAGACGAAGAGACCACAATGACTTATACCATCACCTTCACTCGTGCCGAACTGTCTCATGACGCGACATTGAAGGAGATTAAAGTGGATGGTGTGCCTGTCAGCGGATTTAGTCCGGCCACAGAGACTTATAATGTATCGGTGCCTTATAGCCAGACCGCCATGCCTGTGGTGACTGCGACGGCTAATAACGGTGGAACCAAACCGCTTGAGATAACTCAACCGACGGCTGTCCCCGGTTCTGCGACAATCAAAGTGACGGCAGAAGATGGGACTACCACCAAAACATACACGCTGAATTTCACTCGTGCAGCGGCATCTAATGATGCCACGCTCAAAGAGCTGACATATAACGGCAAATCCGTCCCCGGCTTTTCTCCTTCTAATCTCAATTACCAGGTGGAGCTGGCGAATGGTTCTGCCGCACCGACAGTGGCAGCCACACCTAATCATCCTTTTGCAAAAGCAGTCATTCAACAGTCGCAAACGGTGGACGGAAAGGCCATAGTGACGGTAACGGCGGAGGATGGTAATACCCAAAAACAATACACCATTCAATTCTCAGAAGCGGAAGGTATTCCCGTGCCTCCTACCAGTCTCTTGATTCATATGCCGGGCAAATACGAGGACCCTAAAGGCTACGGGACCCCGCTGACCGTTCTGAACAACCAAGAGTACGAGGTGTATTACACAGAGCACACATCAGAAGGCGATTATCCTACATTCTCCACCACCCTCGCTACTGATGGAAAAGCAACAGGCATCAGCGGTTCTACATCCAGCAGTGCAAACGTAGGCCGTCCTGGAGACACATGGTTTAAGGGAACGATAGAAAGTACTTCTGAGTGTAAAAAAGCCTCGTCGAAAGATGAGTTTAAGTTTGAGACTAAGATGATTCGCGAGCATCGGTTGGGTGCTTCGGATACATACCAATTCCACGTGAAAGGTTATGACCAGTTCTCCCTTTGGGGTATGGATAAAAAAATCGACCCGAAGAATGGTAACCAAGTATTTGTAGTTAAAGTGGACGGAGTAGAACAACCTACAGACGCATCGCTATATAATACTGACAGCTACACCATTCGTCGTTATGACATCTCTTCCGGTGAGCACCTTATTGAAATCTCTACAACTTGTACCGGTTCCAATGTTTGTTACATGGGCGCTGTCTCCCTCCGTGTTGCCAAAGAGCCGCGCGTCATGCATATCAAAGGTAACGACTCTACGCAGACAGTACTGCAAACGCAATCCATCCGCCCTATCACCTACTACACCAAATATAATTCGTTCGGCGAAACGAAGATCATTTGGGATGGTGCAGAAGCCACAGGCCTTACGTTGAAGCAAGTAGCACAGACGTCTATAGGCGATACTCTCGCGCTGAGCGGAGAAGCGCGGTGCCCTGTCGGCGTATATACATTCCGCGTCGCCAGTGTCTTCAACGGCAAAGTAACCCAGAGTCTGCCTGTCAAAATAAAGGTAGAATCGAAGATAGATCCATATGGCATCACAGAGTGTGAGGCTTATCAAGGCGAAGAGATAGACCAGTTGAAATTCTCCTATTTCGCTTTGAGTGGAGAAGATGTAACGCTGAGTTGGACCGGTAATAACCCCGGTGGTATAACAGGTAGCGGCAGAGACGGGTTATACCTGATTAGCGGTGCACCGCAGAACACCGGTACGTTTGATTTTACCGTCAGTGTCAAAGATGGTAATAGTGTGAGCGGGAGAATGATTGTCAAGCCATCCGAACCGGCAGACGTGCTTTATTTATACAAGAACAATAATGCCTTCGATGAGGACGGTGTTTACAACTACCTGAAGAGCAAGTTCTCTATCGCTACTCGTAAGGCGAAAGAGGACGGTTTACGTGCTGCTGACCAGTACGCGAAGTATAAATGGATACTCATCTCCGAAGATGCAGATGCCGATAATGCCGAAGTGCTGGCTGTCTCAGGTTCCGGCGCTGCTAACCTGCCTGTACTGAGCATGAAGTCCTTCGCATATGGACCGGACCGCTTGGATTGGGGTGAGCCGAACAACGGTTCGCTGACCGAAAACGCACGCTCCATCACCGTAGAGCGCGAAGACCACCCTATCTTCAAAGCATTGAATAAGAAACATGGCGATAAGATACAGATCCTCTCTTCTATTGACAAGAAAGGTCTGATGCCTGCTAATGTCAAACTGCAAGGTTCGCTGTGTCTCGCCACCGCCCTCACCCGCGACATTAACAACTACAACGGAGACGGGGAGTGGCAGACATTCTTGCACGAGGTTCCGGCGGATATACGAGGTGGAAAGAAATACATCTGTCTGCCTATCGCGCGTAGTAGTAGCGATAAACTAACTGCCGACGGACAAAAACTCATTGACGCCATCGTTAAGTATCTGACGAGTAGCGAACCCTCCGTTGAGATCCCGACGACGCAGATCACACGGTTCGTCGTGGATGGTGTCATAGGTGAAATCAACCAGGCGCAACAGACTATTTATATCGATTTGGACCTCTCGCAGCATAAAGACTTGGACCTCACAGCGGTGAAGCCTGTTGTGGCGGTGGCCGATCCTACGTATACACATGTCATCCCGTCGGCCAATGAAGCCGTAGATTTCTCCGCGAGTATGCTCGCCCCGGTTGAATACGTAGTGACCGATTATATCAATCGCACGGTATATAAAGTCACCCTACACACCTACACTTCCGAGGGTATCGAGGATGTGTATGTGGTTGGCGAATGGGTGAATATATTCGATATCTACGGACGTAAGATAGCCACGACCAACGAGAATATCTACACGATGGATCTCCCGCGTGGCGTTTATCTGATTGTCAACGAGAACGGCAAGACTGCTAAGATATTCAAGTAATGCGTACAGAAGAGGAATTGAAAGGCGTTACCTTGTTAGGTAACCAGCATACGCAGTATAGCGATGATTACAATCCCGGCGTGCTGGAGACGTTTGAGAACAAGCACCCCGAGAATGAGTATCTCGTGACCTTCAACTGTCCGGAGTTCACTACCCTTTGTCCTAAGACAGGGCAACCGGATTTCGGACATCTGTACATCAGTTATATCCCCCGCGAACGGATGGTGGAGAGCAAGAGTCTCAAGCTCTATCTCTTCTCCTTCCGCAACCACGGAGATTTTCACGAGGACTGTGTGAATATCATCATGAAGGATTTGGTAGCGCTGATGGACCCGAAATATCTGGAGGTGACGGGCTATTTCATGCCCCGCGGCGGTATCAGTATCTATCCGTTTGCCAACTACGCTGATGCGAAGCATCAGCAACTAAAAGAGCAACGTCTCCGCGAACAGTTCGCACTAAACACGAAACGCTAAACGCTAAACACTAAAAACGCTAAACACTAATGAAGGACTCATTAATCGTTCTCAGCGGAGGGTTGGACTCGACGACGATGCTCTACGAGTATCGCGACCGAATCGGTATGGCGGTGTCGTTTCATTACGGCAGTAATCATAACGACCGGGAACTGGAGTTCGCCAAATTGCATTGCGAGCGGCTGGACATACCGCATATGATTATTCGCCTGCCATTCATCAAACAGTTCTTCAAATCCTCGCTACTCGAAGGCGCAGAAGCTATTCCTGAAGGCAATTATGACGAAGAGAACATGAAATCGACCGTTGTGCCGTTCCGTAACGGTATCATGCTCTCCATCGCGGCCGGTATTGCGGAGAATAATCACTTCCAGTATATCATGCTGGCGAACCATGCGGGCGACCATACTATCTACCCGGACTGCCGTCCGGAATTCGTCCATGCGATGAACGAGGCGGTCCAGGCCGGCACATGGAACGGCGTGCAACTACTCACGCCTTATACGCATATCACCAAGGCAGACATCGCCCGAAGAGGCAAAGCGATGGGTTTGGACTATGCCAAGACCTGGAGTTGCTACAAGGGTGGCGAACACCACTGCGGTGTTTGCGGTACTTGCCGCGAACGAAAAGAAGCCCTCGCGCTCGCCGGCATTGAAGATCACACCATTTACGATAGCTAACAACTAATAGCTAACAACTAACAGCTAACATGTACTACGTAGAGAAAAGAATAGAGATATCTGCAGCGCATAACCTAATGCTTTCTTATGAAAGCAAATGTGAGAACCTGCACGGCCATAATTGGATTATTGTGGTCTATTGCCGCGCCAAAGAGCTGAACCGAGATGGTATGGTGACGGACTTCACGCACATCAAAAAAGTGGTGAAGGACACGTTTGACCATAAGTATATCAATGAAGTGCTGGACGTCAATCCGTCGGCGGAGAATATCGCCAAATGGATTTGTGACCACGTAGAGAATTGCTATAAAGTGTCGGTTCAGGAATCCGAAGGCAACGTCGCTATCTACGAGAGGGATTAGCGGAGTCCCACAATCTTGTGTAACTGCACACTCAAGCGCCAGAACGGGTGTGCGAGGATATAACGAACGGTCTCATCCAAGTTATCATTACTGTCGTTTTCCCATTCGTCTATTCCGCTTGTCATCAACCATTCGCCGGTATATCGCAAAGGCTGTAACATCCAATGTTCAGCCTTTAATTGTGTCCGCCAGATCTCCGGGTCATACGTTCCGGTAAACACTACCTTCACCTCATTCACACGCTTCAATGCTAATGGCTGATGGCCTATGGCTGATGGCTCTTTCGGCGAACAAGTGATCCAGTCTATGCCCTCCGGGAGAGGAAAGGTGCCGTTGGTCTCGATGCAGATATAAAAGCCGGCGTCATGTAGCGCGTCAATAAGCGTTTTATCGACCTGCAGCGCCGGTTCGCCGCCTGTGAGCACACACATCTTCCGCCGCTCGTTGGGTACGTCGTATAAGTCCTTCGCCTCTTCAACGATTTGCTCGGCACTCATACTATGGTGCGCCGTAAAATCGGTGTCGCACCAAGGGCAATGCAGGTTACATCCGCTAAAACGCACAAAGACGGCGGGGATGCCGCTATGCGCACCCTCGCCCTGTAATGTAAAGAATATTTCGTTGACGCTGTACACTAATCACTAACTCACTAATTCACTCATTCCTCTACCCCTTCACCGCCTTAAAAGACATGTCGAGACTCTTGTAGGAATGCGTGAGGGCACCTACGGAGACGAAATCCACGCCCTGCAGCGCATAGTCACGGATGGTATCGATAGTGATGCCGCCGGAGGACTCAATCTCCATATGTCTGCCGGCTTGGCGTTCCCATGCACGGATGAGGTCCACCGCCTCTTTGGTCTTCGCGGGAGTGAAGTTATCGAGCATGATGCGGTCGGGGATGTTCGTAGCGAGCGCTTCGTTGATTTCATCGAAATTACGCACCTCTATTTCTATTTTCATAGAAAGGAACCGCTCCGACTGCCCCTCTGCGGCTTTCCTTTTTAGATAATCGCGTGCGCGGGTGAGCGCGTTAGTGATGCCGCCCGCAAAATCCACATGGTTATCCTTGAGCAGAATCATATCGAAGAGGCCGATACGATGGTTCATTCCTCCGCCTAAAGCCACCGCTTCTTTCTCCAGATAACGCAGTCCGGGCGTTGTCTTACGGGTATCCAGCACATGGCATCCGGTGTCGGCAATGAGTGACTGATAGCGATGTGCGGTAGTGGCTACACCGGACATACGCTGCATGATATTGAGCATCGTGCGCTCTATCTGCAGCAGACTCAGTTCTTTGCCATACACCTTAAAGGCAATATCGCCCGGCTTAACGTGCGCACCGTCTTCGAGGAACTGCTCAACGCGGCAATCGGGGTCGAAATAGCGGATGATCTCTTTCGCCACCTCCACGCCGGCAAGCACACCGGTATCTTTGATGATTAACTGCTGGCACCCCATTTGTGTGGGAGGGATACAACTCAGAGAAGTATGGTCGCCGTCGCGAATATCCTCCTCAAACCAGATAGCAATAAGCTTACGAAGTTCTTGTTTGTCCATAGTGAATCAATTTTGCGCTGCAAAATTACTACAAAAATTGCATATATGCAAGAAAAAGCAAAAAAAAGCACCCCAAAGGGTGCCTTTTTAGTGCTAATTGCTTCCGCTCCGCGGATTGCTTCGACTTCGTCGATCGTTTTGCGCGGCGGGCGAGGGAAAATTTGTAGTACCTTCGACCTAAGGTCAAGTTCTAAGTACTAATTGTTGCAAGCCGAGCTTGCGGCTACCTGCGGTGCAAACGACAATCTTTTAACCGATAAAACTCCTTTGTGCAAGCACAGACGATTTTTTCGATTAAAATCTTGCACAATTCAAAAAAAAGTATTACTTTTGCAGCGTGAAAAATAAGATATACATATTTTTCCTGTTATGCATGGTGCCGATGTTGGCATTGTCGGAGACGAAATGGGACTATACGCATAGCCGTAACGAGTTGCGTATCGGTTGGGGCGACCAGCTATTCGAGAGCCTGATCTGGCACAACCCGACATACATCACCCGCACCATGCCTGATTCATATCAGCAGACCTATCACGAGAATTATCATCACGACCAGCACCTATGGATAGAGTACCAATGGCGATTTAACCACTGGTTATCGTTAGGCGGCATGGTGGATCTGAGTGAAGTACATTGGGACGACGTGACTCGAAACGGTGCGGGCGTAGAGATAGCGCGCTCCAAAGGGCATTATTTCTGCAACGCCGTTATCATGCCTACCATCCGCTTCACCTATTTTCACCACCCGAACGTGAACCTCTACTCGGGTCTCGGCATCGGATTGGATATCAACGGCGGTACGGAGACCAACTCACTCGGTAAGACCACTGACTTCGGTGCGGCCATCAATTTTACCGTTTTCGGAGTGAGCGCTAACTACGACCGATGGTTCTGGACCGTGGATTTTGGCGGCCTATACGCGCTGAGAGATGCGAACACCATTTTTATGGCCAGTTCGAGGATAATAAACGTTGGTTTGGGAGTGAGATTTTAATTTGTGATTGCCCATTTGAGATTTGTGATTTGAGATTTAGAAGTTACATAGTATTCGTGATGGTGGCGGTGCTGGCGGGATGTCAGTTCCGCGAAGACACGTATGTTGATTTCACCGACATAGACGGTGCAAGTCAACTGGCTTTCCGCGTCATCGGTCAGCATGAGACGGACTTGAGCGTTAGTATACCCGAGAACTGCTACCTGCCCGATGGGACGCGGTTGAGTGAATATTCAGAAGCCAGCGAGGCCGTCCCTGCGTCAGAGAGCAGCAATCAGTCCGGTTTCCGCCGTACCAGTTCGGTCACCGGAGCAGGAATACTGCAAGAACTGCTCAAATACGGCAACCAGAAGAAAGTGATAGAGATAGTAGGGACCTACCCCAGCCATGATGCCGACGGCAATGAGATCACTCTGTCGGGCAAGGTAATGCTGCCGCGCGACGGCAACCCCAAACGGATGATTCTGGTCAGCCATTATACCGTATGCTCGAATGCGGAAGCACCCAGCAACTGCTTCTCCATAGAAGGCCTTCTGGTCAAATCGGGCTACGGGCTTATCATTCCCGATTATATTGGCTATGGCGTTACGGCAAAAGAGGTACACCCTTATCTGGTGATGGATCTCACCGCGCGCAATGTCCTTGATATGTACCTGGCTGTACGTCCATGGCTGGAAGCAATCGACCGTGTCCCGGACGACCCAGAGCTGGACCTCATGGGCTATAGCCAAGGAGGCGCAACAACAATGGCTGTGCAACACCTCATCGAGACCGAATACGACGATGCGGACGACATCAACCACGTCAGTCTCCACCGCGTTTTTGCCGGCGGCGGTCCGTATGACGTGAAAGCGACGTACGAGCGCTTTGTGACGACCGACACCGCCAGTTATCCGGTAGCCGTACCATTAGTGCTGCAAGGCATGATCAAAGGCAACAAACTGAACATGCAGCTGGAGGACATGATGCAGCCGTGGCTATGCGAACATCTGGACGATTGGATCAACAGCAAGCGTTTCTCCTCCGCCCAGATCAACAAACTGATCGGCACCAAGGTAACCCACAACTTACTAACGGAAGAAGCCATGGAGCAGAAGTCCGACAAGGTAGCCGAGCTCTACAAAGCCATGACGGTCAATTCCATTCTCTCTCTCTATTGGGAGCCGGAGGCATCCGTCTATATCATGCATTCGATGGACGACGAGACCGTACCGTTCACCAATGCCTCCAATGCCAAATCCAAATGGCAAGACGCCAATATCACCTATAATTTCGGCCATTACGGCGGCCATGTGATGACCTGCTTGCGGTTCATCTACGCGGTGCAAACACTTTTGCAACAAGAGGAAGACGAAAGGAAACAGTATGAACAATAAGCCCTATAGCCTAAGCAGTCTGACAGCGATAGCGGTCTGTCTTCTGTCCGTAGTAGCGGTATTCTTCTCCTGCAGCCCCGAAGCTCCATGGGAGACGAAAGGCGTGGAGGTGAGCATGACGCAAAAGACCGTTTCCGCCGGATTCGTAGAGTATGACTTCTCGACCAACAAGGACGCTTATTACCTCATCGCTATCTGCGAGCCGTGGGAGGACTACAACCCCGTAGCCAACTCCAAACAATTCATGCAGTTGGCGCTCGATTCCGCCTATGCCATGTATCTGGTTTGGCGCAACGACCTGCTTCGTAACAAGGAGTTCAATGTAGCGCCTTTCGCTTCCCACTCGCTCCAATACGGTAAAATAACCCATTTTTTCACAGGTCTCCTACCCGACCATGACTATTGGGTTTATGCCTTTCCTGTCAATCCAGAAACGATGAAGCCAGTCGGGAAACTGGAACTGGAGCACTTACATACCTCTGAAACCAGTACGGTAGAGATCCGCTTCGATTACCGCGTCAAAGGCATATGGGACTATATCTATCCTACCGACACGTTCGGCAATATCAACTCCCGCTTTCCTTACATCGCTCTCACCGAGGACAGCATTACTATAGAGCAGGATGCTGTTGCGAAAGGCAACCCCTATCTCTATTTCATGTACTGGGAAACCCAGATGTTTCTTCATCCGGATCTGGCCTTGGTCTATTATGGTGTGAAAGCGATAGAGAACGACGGAGACCTATCGAATCTTGAGTTTGAAGAGGGACACACCTATTACACCAGTATCACCGGCTATGACGGACTCTTCAAGCGAATGACGATCTATAAGTTCACGTGGACTCCAAACAGCGAATTCTATTTTCACGACACGGACTCCACGAATCTGGCTATTCTCTACGAAGACAAATTGGGCGAAGAATGAAAATCACCCTTCTCGTGGTAGGCAAGACTACCGACTCACGGCTTATATCCCTTATCGAGGACTACCGGAAACGGCTTATACACTATGTGCCGTTTGAGTTGGTCGTTCTGCCGGATCTGAAGAACACCAAATCACTTAGCGAAGAGCAGATCAAAACCGCCGAAGGCGAAGCTATCCTTCGTTTTGTCACGCCATCCATGGACGTCGTTCTGCTGGACGAGCACGGACGGGAATTCCGCTCCGTCGAATATGCGGAATGGCTGCAAAAGAAAATGGGTTCAGGCAAAGACCTGGCACTCGTTATCGGCGGTCCGTACGGTTTCAGCGAAGCCGTCTATCAGCGTGCCGACGGCAAAGTATCTCTCAGCCGGATGACCTTTTCCCACCAGATGATACGAATAATGGTCATTGAGCAGATATACCGCGCAATGACCATTATTCGGGGCGAGCCCTACCACCATGAATAGAGGTTAGAGGTTATTCTATTTACGATTGGACGATTTATTACCGTACCCGGATCTTCTGTCCAATCTGCAGGATTTTCGTTTCCTTGATGTTATTCAAGCGGCAGAGCGTACGAACCGTTGTGCCGTACTTGCGTGCGATGCCGGACAACGTGTCGCCTTGACGCACTTTATGGTACTTCATCGCGGCCTGCTCGGCACGTTGCTGTTTGATAGCTTTGATACCGATGACATACTCTTGCGCATTACGCAGTTTGCCGGAGGAGAAATCGATGAACGTAGCAGGGTCAAGCGCATTGCCTAGATAACGAATCTCCAGATGCAAGTGACTGCCCGTCGAACGTCCTGTGTTACCGCCCAGACCGATGACATCCCCCGCCAGCACTTTCTCATACTCATCCACCAAGGGACGACTCAAATGGCCGTAGATAGTCTCCAGACCGTTGTCATGGCGCAGAACGACATAATAACCATACCCGCGCGGGTCCCAACCGACAATACGTACTTGCCCACCCCATGCGGCGCGGATGGAATCGCCTATCTGCACTTTGATATCCGTGCCTTTATGCATACGGTAACGGCGCCATCCGTAAGGGCTGGTCACATAACCCGGCGCAGGCAGACAAAAGCCCGCCATCGGTATATGGACATCCTCCGTGAGAGAGTCAAACAGATTACCGTAAGGATTGACATGCGCGTCCGTCCAGATATGCCGGTAGAGACTATCCGCAGGATGCTGCAGCAAAGCGGTATCGCCTAACATGAACTGCGGTGCCATTTTGAAGACCACATCGCCATCATTGGTATGCACCACCAGTTTGCGCGGCAGTGCCTCAAAATCACACGCTACATACAGCGTATCGTTGGAGAAATGGCTGACGAGCCACTCCGGAATACCGGACGAATGGACCTCTATATCATCGAGTTCCTCCAGTTCATCACCTTCGCTATCCGCAGCCAGTGAATCCAACGCCACCGGCGCTACAGCTACAGCGTTCTGCGCCGTAGTATAGGAACACACCAAGAAAAGCGATAAAAGAACTAATCCTATTTTTTTCACAATACTCGTATTTACCATTTATATTACAACAAGCAGAACGGCCAAGTACATCCGGTGAGCAACCAATGGCAGAGCCATGCTAAAGCTGCCACCACGATAATGCAAGCGATTACAATCAGGCATATCTGCCATCCCTTCAGTCCTTTCTTGGGCTTAATGAACGGGAAAGCCACTTGCTCGGTCAGCGTCCTGCCGAACGGCACGGAGATAATCGCATCTGCATTGACAGCCCATCCGTTGGCGTTGAGCACCGGTGCCAGGTTACGTCTCCGCAGTTTGAGCCACGCCATGATCATACTCGGACCGCTAATAAGCAACAGAATAGCCACGAAAACGAGTAGTAGTTGCCACCAATGTAATGTTGCCAATCCGCTGAACACCGCTACAAGCGCCGTGCCAATCATACCGAGAGCCATGCCGATGGCGGCAAAGATACCGGCGAACTTAGCTATATCAAATGCCTGTTTCTTGTCTGCTGCAGCAGGATCAGCGGCTTTAGCTTCTGCGCTGGCCGTCATATTATCAAACGACTTGGCGTCTTTCTCCGCCGCCGACTTATTGACTTTCTCTTCTATCCATTTCGCGAACTTGCGATAAGGCGTCCAGAAAGCCTGACGGATAGAAATCGGGTTCTCGATAATCTTGAAGACTGTCGCATCATAATCGAGTCCGTCGTTATCATAGAAGATGGCATTCTTACCCACATGCAGATTCTTTATTTCGCCTTGCGTCATGGCGGCTACAATCTGCATAGTCTTGCCGGTTTTCTTGTTCTCGCAGTTGCAGTATAGCAGATACATACCGCTCAGCGGCGCCTGCGAGTCGTGCTTCGGCAGGTCGTTCACGCGGATACAGAGGTGGCACGCGCGTTGGTCGATGATAAGCGTACCGGCCTGGAACGAGGCGATCGTCTTGTCGTTGAGATCATAGAAATCTTCGAGCGTAACAAAGTTACGGAGCAGACGATAGAAATCGCGGTGGAGAAGCAAAAGTGTGCGCAGTGGAGTATAGACAGCCTTCGCTGCAGATAAAGCCTCCGCGTTAGCCCCTTCGGCCGCCGCTTTAGCAGCCTCATAGTCCGCAATCTGCTTACCCATCTCTAGGAATTTCTTCATCGACATACCGGGTTTGACAGCATCTTCCGGAATAAGCGCGAGACCTATTTTCTGCAGTTTCTCCTGCTCGAAATAAGCGGCATACTCGGCGCTTTTCTCTTTGTACGCAGCTATCACATCCGCCTCCAGCGGAGCAGCAGGGATGGGTTGTTCCTCTATAGTCACAGCTGAAAGAGCAGCATCCACGTCTGTCAAGGCTATGGATTTCTTCTTGCCGGCAATTTTCTTCGCCACCTCAACAATCGCTTCATCTGCGATATTCGATATTTCAATCTCATCCTTCTGCTCGAAGAGCGTCTTGGGGTCTTTCAATACGCTGCAGAGCCATTCCGACCCGGCTACTACCTCTTTCAGACGCAGTTTGCCGTCTCCGTCCAGGTCCATCGCCTTGAGGGACTCATCGCAAATCTCGAGACCTGTTGTAGGACAAGATAGAACGGTCCACATTTTCTTGTCTAACTCGCCGAGGTGACGCAGATCCTCAGCCGATTGAATGCGTACGCGGGTCACACCACCTACATTCGCAAAACTCCATTTGTACTTGCTCATAATATGCTTAATTTAATGTAATTTTCAATTTTGCGGGCAAAAGTACAAAAAAAAATTCATATATGCAAGCATAAGCATAAAAAAAGGGCCCTCATGGGCTCTATTTCTTGCATATGTGAACAAAATATTGTACCTTTGCACCCAAATTGCAGGATTATGGGCTCAAACGAACAAATACCATGAAGCGTTATCTATATTTATTCCTTTTAATCATAGGCTTTTGCGCCTACTCCGTTCCCGCATTGTCGTGGGGGCAGAAAGGGCACCGTATCATCGCTAAGATTGCGTATGACAACCTGCATCGCAAAGCGCGTAAACAGGTGGACCGGCTATTAGGCAAACAAGGCATGATTTACTGGGCCAACTGGGCGGATGAGATCAAGAGCGACACGATTTACCCCACCAGTTATGACTGGCATTTTCAGGATTTTGAGGGAGGTATGAGTGATAGCGCGGTAGTGGCAGCACTGACGGATTATCCGAAAGAAGGCGGTAACTTATTCCGGGCCTTGGACAGTCTGACGGCATTGAAAGAAAAAGACGTGCACACGCTTCGCTTTATTGTGCATCTGGCCGGCGACCGTTATTGCCCGATGCATACGGCGCATTTATCGGACCGCGGGGGGAATGACGTGAAGATGAGATGGTTCAGAGAGGACACGCGTTTGCACACCGTTTGGGACACCCATCTGATTGAATCACAGGGATATAGTTTCAGTGAGTATGCCAGGAAATTGGAGACAGAGTATGCGGCAGAGAAAAAAGGCATTGAGCAGATGAGCGAAGCGGAACTACTGTTACATAACTACCATTTCACGGAAGATATATACACCTATCAGGCCACATGGGACGGTAATACCTACCATTATATATACCGCTGGCGGCAACCGATGGAGTTGCAACTCTACGTCGCCGGTATACGCCTGGCAAAATTATTGAACGAAATCTATAAATAATCCATATCATGAAAAAAATTCTCTCTTTTGTACTTTGTACCATTTATTCCGTTACCCTCTCGTACGCCGTTGACATGCAAGCGCACATGGGAACCAAAGAAGCGCAAGATGCGTACACTCTGTACCTCAGCAAACAGACAGCGTACTACACCGGTGATTTTGCGCCGGAAGCCCTTCGTGCATTGAACGGCGACGAACTTTTCGGCGCCCTAAACACACTGATGGGAAACACCTGCAAATTAGATCAAAGAGGTTATAGCTATAACTCGCTGCGCTATCAGTATGTGAATGTGGACAAGGACCTGAATACGTCCGGAAATATCATCGGTTATTACGACGGCAGTTCCATGAACGGTACATGGGATAGAGGTAAGACCTACAACCGCGAGCACACATGGCCGCAATCCAAGGGAGCCGATAGCGGTATCGCAATGGGGCATGATATGCAATCCGTTCGTCCGGCTAATGCGAAGATTAATGGCGACCGTGGTAATACTGCCTACGGAGAAAGCAATAAATTCTACGACCCGGATGAAATAAGCATCAATAACTCCCTTTATAGGAATATCAATCTGGGTTCCTATCGCGGCGATGCAGCGCGCGTGATCATCTATGATTACGTAGTATATGGACAAGTTGGTACCTATAAAAACAAATTATACAATGGTAATGCCCAATTGCTGAATAAATTAGGTAGCAGTGGTGTCTTCGAGTCTCTCCCTATTCTTCTCAAGTGGCACATGAACGACCCTGTTTCGTTGACGGAGATGGTGCGCAATGACGGTGGACAGAACTACCAGGGAAACCGCAATCCGTTTATCGACTACCCGGAACTGGCTATCCAGATGTTGAAGAATGCAAACGGCGTAACCACCTATCCGGTAAGCACAATCGGGCAAATGTGGCCGGCATATAAGCTAACACTCAAAGACGGTTTTATCGCTTATTTGGGGAGCAAAGACAACCGTCCGGACGAAGTAACGGTTACCGGCGCGCAATATACCTACGACCCGGAGTTAGGACGTTTGACCATCAAGAATGTGATCGGTGCCGTGACGATTACCATCGCCGGGGCAGAGGCGGTTGAGTTGACCGAAGACGGCCGTCAAGCTATTAAAACCATACACAACGGACAAGTGGTCATCCTCAAAGCCGGCAAGATGTACAACGTAATGGGGCAAATAGTTGAATGAAACGACTGTTGGTTATATTAGTGGCATTGTATTGCCTATCGCCTTTGTTCGCGGGTACTAATCTGCAACTATTCTACGATTTCGGCAGTCTGAACACGGTTTGCGAGAACAAACGTACCGATCGTGTGACGACGACCGTCGAGCTCTTTTATCCAGACCCTTGGGGCACTACCTTTGCTTTCATTGACTTGGACTATAACATCCATCCCAATGACCCGAAGAACACACCGTTCATGGGGTATTTTGAGATTGCTCGGTGCCTTAATTTCTGGCAGAACACGAAGGCGAAAGACCTAAGTATTCAAGTGGAGTACAACGGTGGTTTAGGGCTCTACAAAGCGGGTGATGCCATTGGCGGGTATGCTATCAATCATGCGGCGCTGGTGGGACTTAACTACTGTTTGCATACCGCCGATTACAAGAATATATTCAATCTGGAATTGCTCTTCAAGTATGTGGTAGATGATGCGAATATGTGGCGTATTAAGGGTCCGGACGGCCATTGGACCACACAGGAAGGCAACCAAATACCACTACAATTCACTTTCGTATGGGGATGCGATGATTTCTGTACGGCTCCCGGACTACGGTTCTCAGGGTTTCTGGATATATGGGGACAGAAATTCGGCAACCTACAATCATTTGTGATGATTAGCGAACCACAGTTATGGTATAATGTGGGGCGATGGTTTAAATGTCCGAATCTGCACATCGGCACAGAGATTGAATTCAGTTACAATTTTGTGGGCGGTACTCCGGGTACGGGATTCATGTGTAATCCCTGTTTGGGCATCAAATGGTGCTTTGATTAATATACAAATATAGTCTGTTTATGCGAAAAGGTCTCTTGGCACTCATGCCTATTATGGCAATGATAGTGCTGCTTGCTGTTTTTTCTATCTATTACGGAGGGGTGAGCAATGCACCTCTGTTATTGGTTTTCGTTCTCTCAGCCATCGTGGCGGTCATTGGTACGCGCGGTATTCCGTTCAAAGAACGGATAACTGTTTTCTCCAGCGGTGCGGGCAGCCCTAACCTGCTCCTTATGGTGTGGATCTTTATGCTCGCCGGCGCTTTTGCCGTCAGCGCCAAAGAGATGGGGGCTGCCGGCGCAATGGTGGACCTCACACTGCGCATCTTACCTGCCAAATTCGCGCTCACAGGACTTTTTATCGCGGCGTGCCTTACCTCGCTGTGTATGGGAACGAGTGTGGGAACGATTGTAGCGTTGATGCCCATCGCGGCAGGGGTGGCAGAAAAAACAAGCATGGCTCTGCCCCTCGTAGCTGCCGCCGTAGTAGGCGGGGCTTTTTTCGGAGATAACCTCTCTTTTATCAGCGATACCACGATTGTCGCCACCCAGACCCAACGATGCAAGTTGAGTGACAAATTTCGCTTTAATGTGCGCATGGTCATTCCCGCCGCCATCATTGTGGCGGTACTCTATTTCTTTCTCGGAAACGGTGCGGCGGAGATAGCGACGGCTGACTCCATACAATGGTGGAAAGTGGTCCCTTATCTGGCGGTCTTAATATGCGCAGCATGCGGAATAGATGTGCTGATAGTGCTGATACTTGGGAATCTGTTGACCTGCATAACCGGTCTGTGTGATGGCAGTTATGACCTTATGGGATGGATAACGAGTACACTCAACGGCGTAATGGGGATGAGTGAACTGATACTTATCTCTATGCTCGCCGGTGGCATTTTTGCGCTCATCAGTCATAACGGAGGACTGGAGTTTGTCATCGAGCGTATCACGCGTCGCGTCAAACGGCGCAGCGGAGCCGAATGGAGTATATGCGCGTTAGTAGCTTTCGCTAATATATGTACGGCGAACAACACCATCGCTATCCTTTCGGTAGGAGATATTGCTCGCCGTATTTCTGAGCAGTTTGACATCGACCCTCGCCGTAGTGCCAGTTTGCTGGACACCACCAGTTGCTGCGTACAGGGCTTATTGCCTTACGGTGCCCAATTGCTGATGGCAAGCGGGCTGGCAGGTATTAGCGCCATGAGTATAGTACCGTGGTTATTCTACCCGATGCTTCTGGGCCTTGTCGTTGCCGGAACAATTATTTTCCGTAAGTCTCACTGATGTTGCTCGCGGAGTAGGTCATTGACCGTCTTCACGGGATTGAACGTCGAAACGGGCACCTCTACGAAAATGGTGTTCCATTTCGCCATCGCCCCGTTCCATAGACCCGGCAGTTCAAGTGCCAATAATTCTTTGCCATCCTTGGACTTATTGGAGATGAAGCCTGTCTGCGGATCTACATATTTAGGCAGGTCAAACGGTTTGCCCTCATAGTCACGGATCGCGCAAACGAGATCAACCGGATTGAAGTGGGTCGACTGCGCCATCAACGCTGGGTCGCTTATCTGGGTTGACTCAAGAATCTGGCAGGACACAGAACCGTCTGCTTCGCGAACGAGGAACGGTCCTCCGCCGGGTTCACCGGTATTCTTTACCACACCGCAAACACGGATAGGACGGTTCAGTTTAGCACGTTCCTCGTCACTCAAATCCGGGTTCTTCAGTGCTTCAAAGACACGTTTCTGCTCCGTAACCAGCACACCGGCAAGGATTTGCTTGTAGCGAATCGTATCTTTCTTCAGGCGGTCCGGCACTACGTTGTCTATATTCTTGATAAATACGATGTCAGCGTCCTGTTGGTTGAGATTCTCTATCAACGCGCCGTGACCACCCGGCCGGAAGAGCAATTTGCCGTCTTTGGTGCGGAACGGCGTTCCATCGGGATTAGCAGCCAGCGTATCTGTACTCGGTAATTGCTCCGAGAACGTTACATCGTACTTAACGCCGAACTTATCCTCAAATTTCTTTACATTCTCCGCTATATGCTGACGGAAAAGGGGCAGGTGGTCATGGCTTACGGTGAAGTGCAGATAAACCGTCGGTTTCTCTCCTTCTTTCGCCGGCGCCACGCAATACTGTGCACCTTCTACCAAGTGCTCCAACGCTGGCGTGCGCGCACCATCGCGGTATTTATGGAATAGAAGCAAACCCTTCGGCAGATCGCCGTAATGCATATCTTGCAGCAGGTAGCGTACGGCCTCCTGACCCTCTTTGCCCGCCAACTGCGGACCGAAAGCAAAGCAATCCTTGTGCGCCAGGAAATCCTGAATAAACGGTGTTTCTATGCCATCCTCAAGGTACTGGAACAAATTCTTGAACATACGGCTGGCGGCACCAGAAGCAGGAACGAACTTAAGAATCTTATGCCCCTCCTTCAAGTACTGTTGCCATGCGGCAATATACTCCTCCTGCTCAGCGCGTTTCGGCGCCAGAATACCTTTCTTCGTCGAAGCTGGGGCCACGATGTCTAACTCGGGAAAACCATTACGGAAACACTCTAACTGCGCCTCTGCTTTTTCCACGGAAATGCCTCGAGCTTGTAATTGCTCCAGGTCTTGTGCACTAAAATTGCTCATGGTAGTAACAGATTAATAAATCAAATTTGGCGCAAAGATATAAAAAAATTTGCATATGTGCAAAAAAAATTGTACTTTTGCAGCAGAAAAAAAATGAATAAATCATAAATCGTCAAATTGTAAATTGTTTTATGGTTCTTTTAGCCGACAGCGGAAGTACAAAAGTGCATTGGTGTCTCGTGACTGCCAGCGGGCAATGTTCGGATGTTTTCACCGATGGTATCAACCCGCTTTTCCAGACCTGTGATGCCATGCGTAATAGTATCTGCAACCAACTTTTACCGCAGATCAGTTCACTTCTTTGGGCAGGTACACTGACCCATATTTTCTTCTATGGTGCAGGTTGCACGCAGGAGAAAAAAGTGTTTGTACAGCGCGCTTTGGAAGGGGTATTCAAGAAAGCTGAAGTGCTTGTAGAGTCTGATATGCTCGGTGCTGCGCGAGGTTTGCTGGGACATAATGCAGGAGTAGCCTGTATTCTCGGAACGGGCAGCGGAAGTTGTTATTATGATGGAGAGAACATCGATTGGTGTGTTCCTTCGCTGGGCTACATCTTAGGCGACGAAGGAAGTGCCGCAGTGTTGGGCAAACGACTCGTAGGCGATCTGCTGAAGAATCAATTAGGAGATGATCTCAAAGAACTCTTCTTCTCAGAATACGAAACATCTATGGCGGATATTATCGAGAAAGTGTACCGTCAGCCGTTCCCGAACCGCTTCTTAGCCAAGTTATCCAAGTTCTGCGCAGACCATATAGAAGATAAGCGTATTCATGATTTGGTCTATGACCATTTTGTGCAATTCATTCGCCGAAACCTTAAGCAGTATCCGGCAGATAGTCCGTATCATTTTGTCGGTTCTGTAGCGTATTACTACCGACCAATATTGGAGGATGCGATGGCCGCAGAAGGGCTGCCTGTCGGTACTATTCTGAAAGACCCCATCGAAGGACTCAAGGAATATCATAAGGATGTGATTATCCCCACGACCGAATAAAAAAAATCTATTTGCACCTAGAAAAGATTCCTCAGACACAACGCTCGGCGTGAAAGAGTGTAGGTTTGCCGGAGATACGGCAACCGATGATAAAAGCTGTGCCTCCATCGCGGAGGTGCAGTTTTTTCTTGAGCTGGTCAGGTGTCAAAGGATAATTACGGACGAGAACGTTCGTATTAGGGATGGGTAATTGGCGATTGGCGATTTGTTCTTTAATCTGCCACACACGCCCGGGAAAATCGGGCACAAGCGTTTCCGAACAATAAAGATGCGTGTTAACGTCCAGTTTGTGCAGGCCAAACCGTTCTCCCACTAACTTATAGGCCCCGGACTTGAGAATAGAAACGTTGGGTTCATAGAGATAAGCCCCCTCCAACTTCCCCTGAAAGGGGAGAGAAGAAGCGTCTCGTTCTTCTTCGCGGGTAAAAAGGAACGGTTTGTCCATTTTTGTCAAGTCTATCGCAGTAATCTTTCCCACTCCTCCGCTCAGTAAAAGCACTTCTTTCACTTCGTTCTTCACCGCCACTACATGTATATCCCATGCTACTTGCGAAAGGCTTGTTACCGCTTGCCTCAGGTCTAACATCGGCGATAGTTTAAGCATAAGTCGACCTTGGGGAGTGAGGTGCGACAAAAGGGATGGAAGGAGTTCAACCACATTGGGTGCACAATCCTCCATACGAAATACTTTTCCTCCATGACTATCTCTGCGCGCAGGATCTAAAAAAATCAAGTCATACCGTCCTTCGGACAGTAAGAATTCTTCGGCGGTACTGTTGTGGACAGAGACAGCACCTTTTATACTTTGGTTCTGCCCGCTTGGCCCCCTTTGTACATAAAAATTATGTGCGGCAATGCGGCATAACTCTTCGTTTTGCTCGACATAGTCGGTGTGTGCAAAATGTTCGCTCAGAAAATAGGTGTCCACGCCGTAACCGCCGGTGAGATCAAGACATTTACCATTTGAACATGTACCTTGTACGAGTAATGCTTTATACCTTGCGGTGAGTTCTGACGAGCATTGCTCGCAACTCAGGCGCACAGGATACCACCAGTCTTCTATGGACGCAAAAGTAGGCAGTTTGTCGGCAGTCCGTTCACGGCCTTCAACCTGCTGTAACATCCACCGCCATTCGGCGTCTGAGAGGTGCTTGTATTTATCGCGCTGGAACGCTAAGTCTGCTGCCCGCATAGTAGTATTTCAATATCTCCTCGTATGTTTTTCCTTCGGAACCCATCACCGCCGCACCGATTTGGCAAAGTCCTGCACCGTGCCCCCAACCGTGACCTGAAAGTTGAAAGGTAAAAGTGGAGAGTTGAGAGTTGTAAGATTTCTCGACCTCAAACCAGGAACTATAGAGGCAAGTACGTGACAGCCATAAGCGGATTTTCAGCTCTTTGCCAATTATTTCCGTATGCTTCGTCCCGACGATTTTCAGTTCATAAATACGTCCCGATGCCCCTCTTTTCAAAGGAATAAGGTCGATTATTTCCCCGAAGTCTATGCCTGATTTGGTGCGAATAATCTCACTCAGTTCTTCAGCAGTATAGTTCACTTGCCAGTCGTGAAAATCTTTGGTCTCCTGATCGTAGTCATTGAGTACTAACCGTAGTACTTTAGGCGAAGGAGATTTACACCAATCGCATTGGACGGATTGAATATACGGGACATCAATATCTTCCCAGCAAGTCCGCCATATTTCGGTTCGTCCGCCACAACACTTGTAGTAACGGCAGTCACATATCTCATCTCCGTACATCAACACTTGTCCGGCAGTTGCACGCACGGCTTCCACGGCGCGTTCGCTCATTCGGCGGAGACCTTCATAACGCTGACAATGGTCATCGGCACAAACATCAAAACCTTCATGGTTCGGTTTCTGCATCGCCCGGATAGCCCACGAGCGGCTGATGACCGCGTGCGCTTTGAGCAACTCCATCGGACTATTCGCATTCATCTCTGATGAAATGACAGAACAGATATAATCTTCGAGTTCAATCGTGTTGATAGCTACTTGCCATGGTTCCCCTCTTTTTAAAGAGGGGTTAGGGGCTGGCTTAATCTCTAATGTACCGGCGAACTCCTGGTCTTCATGGCGGTCCCAATGAAAACCGATACCGATACGCACATTCTTCAGCACGAAAGTGTTCTCGCGCTGTTCGAACTCAATGTGCGGAGCAGTGAGAATTCCTACTTTAATCGTGCGAGCAACTCCCATGTGCGGAGACGGTCTTTATACCAGTTATTACGATTCATGGCGACGATGTCGCAGTTAGCGTCCGAGTTATCTTCCCAACGACGGCAGTTATAGAGCACATCATAAATACGACCGATCGGATAATCGCGACTGATACGCAGACCGACCGCGTAGTCCTCGCCGTACTTGGTGGTCGGATAATTGATGGTACGTAATAACGGCACATAGAACCCGCGCGGAGCACCGAGACCGTTGATGCGCAGGGCGTTGTTACGACCGTTATCATCTGTCCACTCGCGATGGTCAATCACACCCGGAGGGAGGATTTCGCCGGCCATATTCGTCAGCTGGTATGTACCGATGACCATGCCATAACGGGGAGCCGCATGGCTGTCTTGTTTCGGTTCTAAACCGGCGAAAGCATCTATAAAACGCTGCACGGTGTTTTCGTCGAAATAGGTGTCATCCGAATCCAGTTGGATGGCATACTTACCGCAACGCTGGTCATGAATAGCTACATTCCAGTTGCCGCCTATGGCGTGCCAAGTCTTATCCTGGGCGATGTAAATCAATTCACCATTCGCGCCATTATGCGAAGCGTCACCATTTATCAATTCCTGGATTTTCTCCTTCGTGCCGTCTGTGGAGTTATCATCCACCACTATGACGTTGAACGAATAGCCATCGCGCACTTTCTGGTTCAACGCACTATGAATGGCATCTGCGATGGTGCGCGCACGATTTTTGCAGGGGATAATCACACTGGCCGTGACAGGAAACTCACCTGCTTGGGGTAACTCTTTATACTCGCCGGGCTTTAAGTATGCTCCGATGCGTTTCAAGTACGTTGTGACGCATTGCTCCATCTCTATCTGCACTTGACGATTTCGTGGATCGACATAGTCGAATAGTTTCTCACCGGACTTACGGGTGTCTGTCTCCACTTCATAGTAGAGATATTCGGGAATATGAGCAAGCGGCTCACCACCCGTTTGAGCCATCCGGTCAGTGGCGCGGAGGCGCAAGTCGTAGAGTCCGGCGAACTCATAGTCCGTGTCCATCTGTGCAACCAGTTCTTTGAGTTTATCCGTGCGCCAAAGGAGTACTGCACCGAAATCGAAATCGTCACGCAGCGCACCGATCTGATAATCAATCACCGGCGCCTCAGAAATAATCCACTCTCCCTCTTTGTCCCTTTGTACCTTATTAAAATGGTCGGCATAAACCATAGTGGCACCGCTCATCTCCAGCACCTGAACCATTCGCTCTTTCCCCAGATAAACCCATTCGATATCCGGTTTGAGATAAATCATGGTGTAAGGCGCAGAACTCTTCTCCGCGATTTCTCTTATCGCTTTCGTTGAGCAGACTCTGCCCGAAAGAAAAAATGTAGTTATCATATGTGTGTGATTTATACTAACTGGCGTTTATCCCAAGGGATTGAATATATCCATGCCGAAAGCAGAGGTGAAAGCATTCGCTTTTTTGAGGTTCTCTGCGGTGTCGAGTTGGACGCCCTGGGCATGCGGGGACATTAGAAGGATACGGTCAGAGAGCGCGAGTGCCAAATCCAATTCGTGAGTAGAGATAAGCACCGTTTTGCCTTGTTCGTGCGCCAGTTGGCGTAAGAGCCGTAATATCAATATTCTATGTGGCAAATCCAGGTGTGCCGTAGGTTCGTCAAGCAGGATGATAGGAGTTTGCTGTGCGAGCGCTTTGGCGATTAATATACGCTGCTTCTCACCATCGGAATGGGCGTTGAAGAATGATGAAAGGTGACAGGTGACAGGAGAATGGAATCCCACCTGCTGTAACGACTCGGTGATGATGCGTTCATCTTCTTCCGTCAGTCCGCCAAGGAAAGAAGTGTACGGATAACGGCCCATGGCCACCACGTCATGCACGGTGGTATTATCCATCGAAAGGCGCTCAGTAAGAACGAGTGCCACACTCTTTTCCGGTCTGTATTCTGTATTCTGTATTCTGTATTCTCCTTCTAATGGTGGTTGGAGACCTGCGAGCGTGCGGAGAAGGGTTGACTTTCCACAGCCGTTGGGACCGAGCATGCAGACCATCTCACCTTTATGGAGTGAGAAATCCAAATCGGTCTGTACGCTGTATTCTGTACTCTGTACTTTGTACCCGATCGTCAGTTTATTCGTAGAAATAGATACGCTGGACACGGCGGGAGACGGATGTTAAGATTTCGTATGTGATGGTACCTAATTTGGCGGCAAGTTCTTCAAGCGGCATATGTTCTCCGAACACTTCGGCTATATCTCCTGGACGGGCGTCAGCGCCGGTTACATCAATCATAGCCTGGTCCATGCAGACGTTCCCGACCACGGGGCAACGCTTTCCGCGCACCCACACTTCGCCGCCGTAATTGGAGAAACGACGGTCAAAACCATCGGCATAACCGATTGGGATGACAGCAATAGTGCGGTCTTCCGTCAGTTGGGTATGACGTCCGTAACCGATGGTCTCGCCGGCTTTGACCGTTTTGACGGATAGGATAGTCGTTTCAAGTGTACACACGTTGCGCAGTTGGGCGCCCGCGAAAGAGAAGCCGTAAAGACCGATACCGAGGCGGCACATATCAAATTGATATTGCGGGAAACGCTCAATGCCGGCGGAGTTACAGATGTGCTTGAGAATCCTGACTCCTGATTCCTGACTCCTGACTCCTCTAATCAACTCTTCGGCGCAAGTATCGAAATAACGGATCTGCGAGAGGGTGAAGTCGTCGAACTGCGGCTCGTCCGAACCGGCGAGATGGGAGAAGACAGAGGCTACGCGGACTGCTTTCTGGTGCGTCAGGCGGTCAATGAGCCAGGGTATATCTTCTTTATAGAAACCCAGACGATGCATACCTGAGTCTATTTTGATATGAATCGGCACGCTCTCCAGCCCCTTGGCTTCAGCGGCCGCAATAACGGTCTTAAGCGACTGATGGCTATAGACGTTCGGTTCGAGATTATTCTCAAGAATCAGATCCATTGCCGCCACTTCCGGATCCATGATGATGATGGGGAGTGTTATCCCTGCTCGGCGCAGTTCAACTCCTTCGTCTGCCACCGCGACGGCTAAATAGTCCACGAGTCCCGAAGCCTGCAGAGCTTTGCTCACCTCAACACTTCCTGCGCCATAGGCGAAGGCTTTGACCATGCAGGTCAGTTTGGTTTCCGGTTTCAGTTTGGAGCGGAAATAACGGACGTTCTCCACGAGTGCCGAGAGGTTCACTTTGAGAACGGTCTCATGCGTCTGCTGGAGGATACGCGAAGCGATGGTCTCTTCGTCGTATCCGAGAGTGCGCATGACCGCGGCACAGGTACGCACGTTTTGATGCGTAGGGTCTTCGATAACGGCCTTCGAGTGCACAAAGAGTTTCATCTTCTCTTCGCGTTTCTGTTCAAGGGAAATAAAATTCTCGTCATGCTCATGACCGATATAGGTGATTACACCTATAGTCGGGCGAATGATGCGTTCCAATTTCTCCATCTCTCCGGGCTGCGAGATACCGGCCTCGAAGATAGCAATCGTCTTGACTCCTGACTCCTGACTCTTGACTCCCGCCAGCTGCCAAACGCTCAGAGGCACACCTATCTGGGAGTTGTAGGACTTGGGCGAACGAACGATGGTATAATCATCTTTGAGGAGTTGGTACAGCCACTCCTTGACGACGGTCTTACCGTTGGAACCGGTTATGCCGATGACCGTTCCGTTGAACTGCGAGCGGACATACGCCGCAAGTGTTTGCAGCGCTGCGAGCGCATCGCCTGTAACGAACGCACGCACTCCTTTCGCCTGCAACTCCGGGATATACCTGGCACCATCGTTCTTCTCCGTTTTGATAGCAAAGAAAAGCGTTTGTTCGGCTTGCTCCTTCAGTTGACGGCTGTCCGTCAAGAGATGACGAATGTCCAGATCATCCTCTCCGGATACTTGCGCGACAGAGCCTATGACTTGTTTGATTTCCGATAGTTTCATGTGTTCATGACTTTTGCGGTGCAAAATTACAATTTTTTTTTGACATATACAAGTTTTTACAAAAAAAAGCATCCCGAAGATATTGCTTTTTTATTGCGCGCAGCCACATGGCTTTGCCATGTATCCACGCCGCAGGCGTAACAATTAGAACTTAGAACTTGTACCTTTGGTGCATTACTTCGCCAACTCTTTTACTTTTTTTTGCGCCGACCGCTGAAGCTTGATACAGAAATAGATAAGTACAACGAAACTGAGGCTTCCGGCAATAGGATCAACCGAACCCGACATAGCTATTGCATCATAGACGCCATGCGCCAAAACGGGCAGCAGAAGCACTTTCATGGCATTGGAAGATGTATGTTCCGCAAAATGATATTTCGTGTAATAATATCCCATTATGATGGCGAACGCATAGTGTCCGGGAACGGCCAAGAGTGCGCGCATCGCCGCGACCGTCACCCATCCGTCTCCGCTCTGCAGCACATAAGCCACATTCTCTATCGCAGCAAAACCAAGGCTGACAAAAACCGCATAGACGATGCCATCAAAATGTTCGTCAAAATGCGGATTCTTACATAGTAAGAGCCATAGGACGAAAAGTTTGGCACTCTCTTCAGGAAGCGCCGCCACGCAAAAGGCCTGAATAGTGGTTCCAAACAATGTGGTGGGGGTACCATCCACGAAAATCATATGCGCGATAAAATACTCCAGGAACGCCACAGGAACACATATCCCCACCCCGGCTAGGAAAGCGCGGATAAGCCAACCGGCCGGTTCAGGAACCGGATCTTTGTACCAGATATACAATCCCAACAAGAGGGCGGGAACCAGCGCCGCAAGAATCATAAGTGTCATAAGGAGAATGGGTTTATTTAGTTTGTTTCCGATAGTTGCATGTGTTCATGACCTTTGCGACTGCAAAGATACTACAAAAATTGCATATATGCAAGAAAAGGTCCGTTTTTGAATAAAACGTTAGTTGTTCGTTATATATTCCTTAACTATTCGTTGATGATTAACGAGGGTATCCATTACCCGTCAGTAGCCCATCCATTAAAATTGTGTTTCATAATAAATAGAATTTATGATTTTGTATTTTCTTGTGGATGGTCGGGATGGGCGGAGTGATCAGAATGATGATTAGAATGATCGAGCGCTTCGCCTTTTTCGCCGCGCAGGTGTTTGAAGAAGAGGTTGACGGTCATAATGGCGATAGTGCCGAGAACGGCTTCCGCTAACATACCAAATCCGCACAAACAGCCTATGGCTGCCGCGCACCATACTGTGGCAGCAGTAGTAAGCCCTTTGATGGTATCTCCGTCTTTAAAAATGATACCTGCGCCGAGAAAACCGATACCGGAAACGACTTGAGCGATGATACGACTGTTATCTCCGCCCGTGATGCTCGGCGACATAAGTACGTACAAGGCACTACCGATAGCAATGAGTGAGATAGTACGCGTACCGACCATCTTACCATGCAGTTCGCGTTCCAGACCGATGAGGTAGCCTAAAGCCGTTGCGAGAACCAGTTTTGTTATAACCTGCAGCCAGTCGGCTTGCACATAAGCGTCAAAAATAGTGTTCATGGTATATTTTTTTCAATTGAGCGTGCAAATTTACGATTTTTTGCTGATATGTGCAAATTTATTTGCAAATATCAATTATTTGTAGTACTTTTGTCGCCGATTTTAATTTGCGTAAGTATGCGCGTACGCGTAAAACATGGAATATCAATACATCAATAAGATTGATTCGCCGGCAGACTTGAAGAAGTTGAAGGTAGAGGAACTGCCTGCGGTATGTGCGGAATTGCGGGATTTTATCATCGAGACGCTGAGCAAGAATCCCGGTCATCTGGGTTCGTCATTAGGTACGATTGAGTTGACCGTGGCGTTGCATTATGTATTTGATACGCCGAAGGACAAACTGGTCTGGGACGTAGGGCATCAGGCATATGCGCATAAGATTCTCACCGGTCGCCGTGACCGTTTCCACACCAACCGTCAGTTCAAGGGTTTGAGTCCGTTCACTAACCCGGCAGAGAGTGAGTATGACGCCTTCATCGCGGGACACGCCTCTAACTCTATCTCTGCCGCGCTGGGAATCGATGTAGCTGATCACTTTGCTGAAAGTCAAAAGTCGATGGTCGATAGTCAAAAGACCAACGTAGTAGCCATCATTGGTGACGGGGCGATGACGGGCGGTTTGGCCTTCGAGGGCTTGAACAACACATCGATGGACAAGAACAACCTGCTGATTATCCTGAACGACAACAACATGGCCATTGACCCGCTGAAGGGCGGTATAACGCAGTACCTGGTGGACCTGACGACGAGCGCAATGTACAATAAATGGCGTTGGCGTTTGTATCAAGTGGCCGCCAAACTGCATTTGGTCAACGAGCGCAAACGGCAGGCTCTTTTACGGAGGAACAACAACCTGAAAGCGATGCTGAGTAAGCAGCCGAATAATATCTTCACCAGTTTGAACATCCGCTATTTCGGTCCGACGGACGGGCATGACGTAGAAGGCTTGGTACGTATCCTGAGCGAGATAAAGAACCACCGCGGGCCGCGTGTGCTGCATATCATCACAAAAAAAGGCAAGGGATACGCGCCGGCAGAGAACGACCAGACGGTTTGGCATGCGCCGGGAGAATTCAATGTCACCACCGGCGAACGCCAGAGTGACAAATTACAAATTACAAATGACCAATTACAAACTCCTCCGCTATGGCAGGAGGTGTTCGGCGAGACGCTGCTGGAGTTGGCGAAGAAGAACGAAAAAATAGTCGGTATCACTCCTGCTATGCCGTCGGGTTGCTCGATGAGTATCATGCAGAAAGAGCTTCCCGAGCGGGTGTTCGATGTAGGCATCGCCGAAGGTCACGCCGTGACATTCAGTGCTGGTTTGGCCAAGGCGGGTATGCTGCCTTACTGCAATATCTACTCCACTTTCCTTCAGCGGGCGTACGACAATATTGTTCACGATGTGGCATTGCAGAACCAGCATGTTGTTTTCTGTATCGACCGCGCGGGCATCGTAGGCAACGATGGTGCAACACACCACGGTCTATTGGACTTGACGTACCTGCGGCCTATTCCTAACATGCAGATATGCGCACCTCGCACAGCGGAGGACCTGCGTGAAATGCTTATGTTAGCCGAGAGATTAGATGGACCGGTGGCGATCAGGTATCCGAGAGGACGCTGTCCTTTGGAAGAACCCAGAGCCAAGAACCAAGAACCGGAAGGCTCTGTCCTGGTCCAATACGGCAAAGGCGTGAAATTGCGCGATGGAAAAGACTTTGCAGTATTGACCATAGGTGCAATTGGCACTCCGATGAGTGAAGCCATCGAAACAAGCGGTCGCAGCATCGCTCACTACGACATGCGGTGGGTCAAACCCCTGGACGAGGAGATTTTGCACGAAGTGGGCAAGAAATACAAAACCATCGTGACAGCCGAAGACGGCCTGATAGCCGGTGGCTTCGGCAGCGCGGTGCTGGAATGGATGGCCGAACACGGTTATACTCCGCGCGTCATCCGACTCGGCGTCAATGACCAGTTTGTGGAACACGGGTCCACTAAAGAATTGTATCATCTATTAAAATTAGATAAAGAAGGATTATGCGAATCGTTATTGCAGGTGCCGGTGAAGTAGGCACGCACTTGGCTAAATTGCTGAGTCGCGAAGACATGGAAATAAGTCTGCTGGACGAGCATCAGGAGCGTTTGGGCGACCTGAGCGCCAACTATGACCTGCTGACCAAAGTAGGTAATCCGACGTCTATCCACGACTTACGTGAGATTGGCGTCAAAGATTGCGACTTGTTTATCTCTGTCACTCCTCATGAGACAGAGAACATGACGGCTTGTCTGATTGCCAATTCATTAGGAGCAAAGCGCACCTTGGCTCGTATTGATAACTATGAGTATCTGTTGCCGGAGAACAAGAAATTCTTTGAGACAATGGGTCTGAACCACCTCATTTATCCGGAGGTGCTGGCGGCGAATGAGATAGAAGAGAGTCTTCGCACCAACTGGATGCGCTACCATCTGCATTTGGCTCAAGGCGCGCTGGAGTTGTGCGTAGTCAAAGTGCGTGAGAACGCAAAAGTACTCGGTCAGACTTTCTCTTCCGGCGTCTATAACCACGGCAAATACCGTATCGTAGCCATCAAACGTGAACAAGAAACGCTCATCCCTCGCGGGCAAGACACAGTGGAAATAGGCGATTTGGTGTACTGCATCTGTCCGAAAGAGAATATGGAATATATGCGTGAGGAATTAGGCAAGTCCAAACGCGAAATCAAAAACGTTATATTCTTCGGCGGCGACCGCATAGCACGCAAGGCAGCCACGGAACTGAGCGGTGAGATGAACCTCAAAATCATTGAGAAAAACCGCGATTTATGCAATATACTGAGCGAGAAAGTGCCGGACGCACTCATCATCAATGAGGATGGCAGTGACATGGATGTGCTCAAGGAGGCGGGCATTCAGGATGCGGATGCTTTTGTAGCCGTAACGGAGAGCAGCGAAGCGAATATCTTCGCATGTCTTGCCGCCAAACGGTTTGGCGTACGCAAGACTATCGCGGAGGTGGAAAACCTGGATTATATTCCAATGGCCGAGGGTTTGGATATAGGCACTGTATTGAATAAAAAGACCATCGCCGCCAGTTATATCTACCAGATGCTGCTGGATGCAAGCGTTCGCGGTGTGCATAACCTGACGAGTGCCGATGCAGAGATTGTGGAGTTCTACGCGAAAGAGGACAGCGTTATCACGCGCCATAAGGTACGCCATCTGGATTTGCCGGAAGAGGCGAACATCGGCGGTATCGTGCGTGCGGGTGAAGGTATTTTGGTCAACGGCGACACGCAGATTATCGCCGGCGATTTGGTGATAGTGTTCTGCAAGAGCCATGTGATTAGACATTTAGAGCGATTCTTCAAATGACACGAACATTTAACTGGCGGTTAGTATTCAAGACGATGGGAGTGCTCACCACTCTCGAAGCACTATTCATGTTAGTGCCTACGCTGACGGCGTGGTGGTACGACGAGGCGGACATGGGGGCATGGATTGTATCAAGTGCGATAACATGGTTCAGTAGCTGGTGGATGTTAGGTGCCGGCAGACGTGCGGAGAAACGTGTAGGCGAACGTGAGGGGTATGTCATCGTTGCCGCGGTATGGGTAGTCTATTCCTTATTCGGCATGTTACCTTTCTGGTTAAGCGGTGCCCTGCCAGATCTGACGAATGCGTGGTTTGAGACGATGGCCGGTTTCACTACAACGGGTGCCACGGTCATCCGCGATGTGACCGCCATGAGCCATTCTATCCTTCTATGGCGCGCCCTGATGCAGTGGATCGGCGGTATGGGTATTATTGTGCTGAGTGTAGCCATCCTACCAATGTTTGGCTTGGGAGGCATGCAGCTCTACAGCGCCGAAGTGACGGGCGTGAGTTACGAGAAACTGAGCCCGCGAATTGCGGACACAGCCAAACATATGTGGTTGACGTACATCGGCCTGACGATTGCCCAAGGATTTCTCCTTTGGCTCTTCGGCATGGGAAAATTCGATGCCATCTGCCATTCCATGAGTACTATCTCTACCGGCGGTTTCTCTACGCGCAACGACAGTATGATTGGCGATAATGCCATTATCCAATGGATTACAGCTGTTTTTATGTTCCTGTCTGGATTGAATTTCACTCAGTTGATTTATCTATTCCGCGGCAAGCCTCAGCGCCTTTTCCGTGACGAAGAAACACGCTGGTACGCCATTGCTATCCTCGTGGCTACCTTGTTCCTGTCCTTGGGCTTATTCATCCATTATGGTATAGAGCACGACGTAAGCAAGATTGTGGAGTTGGAGAATTTCTTCGCTACCGTTGAGCGGGCGCTGCGCAAGGGCTTCTTCATGGTATGCTCAGCAATGACCAGTACCGGTTTTGCCGCGAGCGACTACATGACCTGGCCCCAACTGCTTTGGGTATTTGTGTTCTTCCTGATGTTTACCGGCGCTTCGTCTGGTTCTACCGCTGGAGGAATCAAATGGGTGCGCATCGCTATTTTTGCAAAGTCTGCTGTAGCTGAACTCAAGCGTCGTATTTATCCGAACGCCGTTATACCCGTGCGCTTCAACGGACACACCTTGCGCGAACAGACAACAAGTAATATCATGGCGTTCATGTTCTTCTACATCTCCATTATTGTGTTTGCTGTATTGGTTTTCTGCGCCTCGGGTGTAGCATTTGACGAAGCAATCGGCACTGCGGTATCCGCGATAGGCAACGTGGGTGTTTCGATAGGTCAGTTCGGTCCTTCCGGAACGTACGCTGACTACCCGACAGTAGCCAAATGGACCGCCACAGCAGTCATGCTCATCGGGCGTTTGGAGATATTCACAATACTGCTGCTCTTCAGCCGGGCGTTGTGGAAAAAATAGGGATTAGCGGATTAGTGGATTAGAGATTAGAGGTTAGTGGTATGCGGCCGTATAGAGTTTTTCTTTTTGTTTTGGCTTGTTTAGGAGTGCTGGCAGTGCTATGCGTAGTGTTACCGCATGAGATAGTGATAGGTGAGCGCACTCTGCGCTGGCCTACCCTGGCTGAGGTGTTTGGAACGGAAGAAGCCTACACCCGCCCCCTCACTGAAGTGGAGGAGGAGAATATAACCATTCCTGACACCTTACCTTCTCCTGACACCATTCCGTCCCTTCCAGAAAAGCCCGAGGAGAGACTTGTTATCCCCAAAGTAAAGGTGGACTCCACCAGCGACAGCCGTATCTATCTGAGTGCGTTCTATGCTTCGCTGGCAGAGGCGGGCGCACGCACGGTACGTGTGATGCATTACGGCGACAGTCAGATAGAAGAGGACCGAATGACGCAACAAATACGCCAGATACTGCAAGACCGTTACGGCGGTCGCGGTGCAGGTCTGATGCCTTTGGCACAGACGATTCCCAGTTTGACCGTCCGTCAAGAGTTATGGATGAGCGGTCGCCGTGTGAACCCGGCGCAAGGTCCGAGACGGTATATGGTACATAGTTTCAAGCGTGACCAACGTGCAGACGGTTTATACGGGCCGATGGGACAGATGGTGTATATGGCGGACAGTCTGGTAAAGGGAAGTGAAGAGATAATGGCCGTTTGTACTCCGTTGGACGGACGTGCGCATTACACGCGCTGGCAGGTCTTTGCGGACGACTCAATTGATTATACGTTTGCCGGCGACACTGTGTATCTGCGCGGCAAAGGAGCCGTTTACGGTCTCTCGCAAGAGAGTTCGACCGGCATTATTGTAGATAACATCCCTCTGCGCGGATGTCTGGGCACGGTGTTCACCAAGATGGACAATAATCAGTTACAGCGTTTCTACCGCGAGCAGCGGGTACGGCTGATTATCATGCAGTTCGGAGGTAATGCTATTCCTTCGAACCGCAATCCGGGCACTATAGGGGCTATTGTCAGCGGCTTACGTGACCAAGTTCGCTATTTGCAGCATTGTGCGCCGGAGGCAAGTATATTATTCATCGGGCCGAGTGACATGCTTACACAAACAGATGGTGAGTGGCAGACTTATCCGATGGTGCCGTATATGGACAAACTGCTGCGAAAGATGGCATTGGAGGAAGGCATTGCTTATTTTAGTCTGTACCGATGGATGGGCGGCGCCGGTAGTATGGTGCGCTGGCAGGAGGTAGGTTTGGCGGGCAGCGACGGCGTTCATTTCACCCGCGCCGGCGCACGCAAGGCCGGTAATGCCGTAGCGAACTGGATTTTAGAAGGTATAGATCAGGCGCAAAGCGCAGCCACAACACAGTTGTAACAATTAGCATTTTGAACTTCTTACACCACATATTTGCCTTTAATGAGGATAGCCCGCTGCTTTTCACGCAGTTCTATTTCTGGGCGTTCTTCGCGCTGGTCTTTGCGGTTTTTGCACTGATCTTGGAATGGCCAATGACCAATCACCAATCAGCAATCAGCAATCGCAGATTGCATCTCCGGAACGTGTACCTGCTGTTTGTCAGTTGGTTTTTCTACTACAAGACCAGTGGTTTGTTTCTGCTTATACTGGCGTTCGTGACCATCAGCGACTGGCTGATTGCCGGCAGAATAGTCAAGAGTTCAGATTCAAGAGTCAAAAGGTTCTTGCTTTGCCTTTCCGTGACCATTGATTTGGGGCTTTTGGCTTATTTCAAGTACGCATATTTCTTCACGAACATGATCAATGACCTGTTCGGCACAGGTTTCCGCGTATTCGATATCTTCGCGTATGTGGGCAACGGTTTCGCCAATGCGGGGCGGTTCAGCGTAGATACGATTGTGCTACCGGTGGGTATATCGTTTTATATATTCCAAGTCATCTCGTACACGGCGGATGTCTTCCGCGGGCGGATACGGCCGGTGAAGAATATATTGGACTTCGGTTTCTACGTTTCTTTCTTTCCTCAGTTGGTGGCAGGTCCTATCGTGCGTGCGGAGGAGTTTATTCCGCAGTTATACAAGCCATACCGCCTGAGCCGCCGATGGTTCGGTGTGGCGGTATTCTGGATACTCAATGGCCTGGCGAAGAAAATTATCATGTCCGATTATTTAGCGGTGAATCTGATTGACCGCGTATTCGACAACCCGCTGTTGTTCTCGGGTTTCGAGAACCTGTTTGCGCTGTTTGCGTACTCGTTGCAGGTCTATGCGGACTTCTCGGGATACACGGATATAGCCATCGGCATTGCGATGCTAATGGGTTTCTATCTGCCGATGAACTTCAATTCGCCGTATAAATCGCAGAGCCCGCAGGAGTTCTGGCGGCGATGGCACATGTCGCTCGGCCGATGGCTGAAGACTTATCTCTATATCCCGTTGGGAGGAAACAGGCGTATCGGGTTCGGCACCTATTTCTGGTGGAGTCTGATTGCTTTTGTGTCCGCAGCTCTGACCGGTTGGTGGTGGATCCTTATTCCGTTTGGTGTTTTCATATGTATTGTGGCGGTGGTTAACTCCTCTCCTCTAAGGGAGAGGTTGGGAGTAGGCTCTCTTAAACTGCTCTACTCCAATCTCAACTCTTTCATCACTCAGGTGTTAGGTGGTTTATGGCATGGCGCGAGTTGGAACTTCATTATCTGGGGAGGTATCAATGGTATCGGTATGATCGTTGAAAAGATTTGGCGGGAGATGAACTGGCATTGGCGTTTTGCATGCATGACGCTCCTGACGGCGGGGCTCTGTGTCGCAGACTATCTGACGAATATGCCCGTCTGGCGTTTGTTTGCTGTCTGGGCGGCTATCATATGGGTCGTTACAGCTGTGCGGTATATTTATTTCCTTTGCGAAGGGGCTGAGAATAAGTTCACTCAAGCCATGGGTTCGGCTTGGGCTATAGCACAAACCTTTACGTTTATCACCTTCACGCGTCTGTTCTTCCGGAGCAGCAGTAACCTCGACCCTGCGACGGCTAACAAGGTAGCATGGGAGACAGCGAAGAACATGGTGAACCAGATTGGAGGAGCTTGGAACAATGCCATTATCCCTGACTTTCTCTGGAACTACAGATGGGTGGTGGCGATGTTCATTGCCGGCATGGTCATTCACTGGTTGCCCACATCATGGAAGAGGCGTTACCGACTATGGTTCAGCGCAATGCCGTTGTGGCTGATGGTCGGAGCCGTTGCCGTGGCGATTATTGTCATTTATCAGTTCGTCTCCGCAGAGATGCAACCGTTTATCTATTTCCAGTTCTAGTTATGATTATTGGTATCACAGGAGGCATAGGAAGCGGTAAGAGTACTATCGCACAGGAACTCGCAGAGCGCGGGTTTGCCGTCTATGACTGCGACCGCGAAGCCAAACGCATCATTGCAGAGAACCCCACAGTGCAAAAAGCCATCATTGAACTCCTGGGAGAGAATGCTTTTACCCCTCCTTTTAGGGATGGGCAAGGAGTAGGCTCATATAACACCGCATACGTCTCCAAGTGCGTTTTTGCCGACCCGAAACTATTGGAAGCATTGAATAAGATTGTGCATCCTGCTATAAAAGAAGATATACTTTCCCTTCCCTTGAGGGAGGGGAAAGGGGTAGGCTCGGTCTTATTCATTGAATCAGCGATTCTCTTTGAAGCAGGTCTGGATGCGTTGTGCGATAAGATTATCGTGGTTGATGCACCGGAAGAGGTGCGCATCGCCCGTACTATCGCGCGGGATTATAGGGGACTGGATACACCGGAGAATATAAATAAGGTACGCGCACGCATGCGGGCACAAAAAAACCCCGCGGGCAGGAATGCCACGCAGGGGAAAATCTATACTATTCTTAACGATGGCAGAATGTCTATTGCCGCGTTAGCTGAGGACATTCTCTCTCACTTCGCTATTTAATTTTCTGAACAAGGCGGATGGCGTAATAACCAATAGACGGCACTTTGCTCACATCAGCCCTTCCCCCGTCATAAGGAAATTTTTAGAATTATAGCACTACCATTGCGCATGCAAGGAAATAGAATAGTTTCTGTTTCATTATAGACACATTGTCTTATTAATACTGCGCAGCATCGTAAACAGCATCCGCAGCATCACTGCCTTTGAGGCGCTCAATGATACAGAAGGCGAAATCGGAACTAAGTCCCGGTCCCTTGGCGGTGATAATATTCTTTGACTCCACCACTAAACCACCGACGTAACTCTCGCCGAGCGCATCCTGGAAGCCTGGATAGCAGGTCGCCTGCTTTCCTTTGAGAATTCCCAACTTGCCGAGTACAGCCGGTGCAGCACAAATAGCTGCAATCAGTTTGTCGGCTTTGTTATGCTCGAGCAGCAACTCGCAGAGCGCAGAACAATCACCCAGTTTAGTTTGCCCGCCCGGCAGAATAAGCATCTCGGCATCCGAGAAATCCAGTTTATCCATCAGTCCTTCGGCCTCCACGGCGATGTTATGTGCGCCGAGTACCATCGGGTTGCCTGTGATAGAAACTGTTGTCAGCGCAATGTTCGCGCGGCGAAGCAAGTCAATTGTTGTGACTGCCTCGATTTCTTCGAAACCGTTGTCAAGAAAAAGATAATTCATAAATTACAAATTACAAATGTTAAATCCTTAATTTAACTTAAATATATAGGTAATTGTTCCGATCTGGTCATGATCGCCCTCTGTAAACTTTGCTTTACGCGCCGCATCAAGAGCGAGTTGTTGTGTCTGTTTGTCGGATACGTTTCCGCCGGTGATGGTTGCACTAATGACTTGTCCAGCTGCATTTACCCGAATCTGTACCACCACTTTGCCTTCTTGCTTGAAGTCATTCGACGGTTTGGGCAACGTACCCTTAAGCTCTCTTCCGGCCAGATTCCATGAATTACCACCACTGGAACCGTGCCCGACGGGGTTTCCTTTTTGTCCGGCGCCTTGGCCGTCTCCAGAGCCTGTGTTACCACCTGAGTTGCCAAAGAGCGAGCCAAACTGATTTGCTTTCGCGATTGCCTCCGCCTGCTTGGCTTTCTCCGCAGCCTCTGCGGCTTCGCGTGCTTTGCGTTCTGCCTCCAAGCGAGCCTGCTCTTCGCGCTGGCGTTGCTTCTCCAAGGCCTCTGCTTGCTTGCGTTCGCGTTCTTTCTTCTCCTGCTCTCTGCGCAAAGCGAGCGCTTCTTCGTCCTCCTGCGTCATGAGGTCGTTATCCGAAGGCGCAGATGGTTGCTCCGGAGCCGTTGTCTCTGGCATGGGTAAAGGAACCGCTTCCGACTCTTCCGGCATATAACCACCGGCGTCTTCCACTTCTCCAAAGGCAATCTCAATTCCTTCTTCCTCAACCGGTTTTACAGCCGTCAGCTTCACATACCAAAGAATCAAGAATAGCAGTAATAGGAACAGGATTGTTCCAATAGACGCTATAATATGTCGTTGTTGTTTTTTTGTCATCTCTTGGTAGCTACTACCAGTTTCATGTGGTGCTGGTTAGCGATGTCGAGCACTCGCACCACCTCTTTGTACGCCACGTCTTCATCCGCGTGGAGCGCAATATACGTGGTGGAGTCCGTTGCTTGGATACGACTCAGGTAGCCCTCCAGACTCTCAGGGTCAACCGACACAGGTTTCTCTTTGCCAATCGCCACATAATAATTACCGAGGTTGTCAATCGACACCTTGGCAACCTGCGGACGCGTTGTCGTCTGCGCACGAGAGGTTGGCAAATTGATCTTAATATCATTAGGCGAAGACAACGTGGATGCCATCACGAAGAAGAGCAACAAGAGGAACACGAGGTCCGTCATGGAACTCATCGCGAATGTTGCTTCAACTCGGTTTCGCTTTTTTAAAGCCATAGGATTTGGGGGTTAGGGGGTTAAGCAGGCTCGTTGAGCAGATCCATAAATTCCATTGTGCGGCACTCCAGCAGCCGTACTACGCGGTCGATGCGCGAGACAAGATAGTTATATGCGAACATTGCCAATATACCGACAATTAGACCACCGATAGTAGTGACCATCGCCTGATACATACCCGTCGAAAGAGCGCTCATCTCAATCACGCCACCCGATGTCTGCGCCATGTTATAGAACGTCTGTACCATACCTAACACCGTTCCCAAGAAACCGAGCATCGGCGCACCACCGGCTACCGTTGCCATGATGACGAGTCCCTTCTCCAGACGGCCCACCTCGATATTACCGACATTCTCCACCGCCACCTGCACATCTTGCATCGGACGGCCGATACGTGTGATACCTTTCTCAATCATATGCGCAGACGGCGTATCCGTCTGCTTGCATAAGTTCAGAGCTGAGTCAATCTTACCGTCATGAATATAGTCGCGAATACGGTCCATGAACGATTTGTCCTCTCGCGTAGCCTGCTTGATAACAACCAAACGGGCAATGAAGATATAACATGCCACAGCCAGCAACAGCGCCAAGATAATCATAATCCAACCGCCATACTGAGCCATCTGCCAAAGGTTAATAGACTCCTGAACAGGCTCCTCCGCCTGTGTCATCAGCTCTTCTGCCAGAGCAATACTGTCAACTTGAAATAACATAAATATAAAAGTTCTTAGTTCTAATTGTTACGACTTCGTCGTGACTACCTGCAGTGCTTTGCCGCGTAAGCGCAACTGCGCCATAGGCGTAGCACTTATAAACGATTTACTTTAGTAAATCCAGGTATTCCTGGATTGTTTCCTGAATACCGAGGTACAAGGCATCGCATACGATGGCGTGGCCGATGCTTACCTCTGCTGTCCACGGGAAAGCTTTGATAAAAGGCTTGAGGTTCTTGAGATTCAAGTCATGACCGGCATTCATGCCAAGTCCCAGCTCATGCGCTTTCTCAGCTGCCGGGCGATATTTCTCAATCGCTTTCTTCGGGTCACGCTCGAACATCTCTGCGTACGGGCCTGTATAGAGTTCTACTCGGTCTGCACCGGTGCGCAGCGCATACTCCACCATCACCGGATCTGGGTCCACGAAAATACTCACGCGCATCCGATAGGCGTGCAATTGGTTCACTATACCCTTGAGAAAATCCAGATGACGGCGAGTATCCCAACCATGATTAGACGTCAGCTGATTCGGGTCATCGGGCACCAAAGTTACCTGGGTCGGACGGATATCCGTCACCAACGCCAGAAACTCCTCCGTCGGATTTCCCTCCACATTCAACTCCGTCGTCACCATCGACTTCAATTGGTACACATCCTCCTTGCGTATATGCCGCTCGTCAGGACGCGGATGAACCGTTATTCCCTGGGTCCCGAACAACTCGCAATCGACTGCAAAACGCTGAACATCAGGCAGATTACCTCCGCGCGCATTACGCAACGTGGCTACCTTATTGATATTAACACTTAACTTGGTCATAACCGACACTTTTAATCCGTGTGCAAAGGTACGATATTTTTTTTAATTGTGCAAGCGCAAGTGATTATTTTTAATAATTTCTTATTAAAATCTTGCGTATGTGGGAAAATTGTTGTACCTTTGCGGCCTAAATTATGCGCGTATGACAATTGCTATATTCGGAAATGCGATGAAGTCCGATACCTTGCGCGAAGTAAGGCACATCTTGGACTTTATGGACAAGAAAGGAATCCACGTACTCCTCTCCCAGGAGTTACGTCAGGAACTTGACTTGCGTGAGTACCCGGGTTTCCCTGAGAACTGGGACGGTGAGAGGCAGCCGGAGAACGTGTATGGTGAACCGATTGATTTTGCATTGTCGGTAGGCGGCGACGGTACTTTCCTCACCAGCGCAGCTGCCATCGGAGATAAGAATATCCCCATTTTAGGTGTCAACTGCGGTCATCTGGGTTTTCTGGCAGAAGTGCAGACCCAGGACCTCGATGATATTCTCAAACAACTGGTTGAAGGGCAGTACACGATTGAGCAGCGCAGTTTGTTGTCGCTCACTGTGTTGGATAAAGACGGTATTGCGCGTGACGGACTTATTATGTCTCCCAATGCGCTGAACGAGATAGCCATTCTGAAGCAAGGTCTGACGAACATGCTGACCATCGAGACACGCGTCAACGGAGAGTTACTACACACCTACCATTCCGACGGTTTGGTCATTGCTACCCCGACCGGCAGTACGGCATATAATCTCTCCATCGGCGGACCATTACTCGTACCCCAGAGCCGAGGCATGATTCTCACACCTATTGCTCCGCACAGCCTTACCGTGCGACCGATTGTTATTCTGGACGAATGGAAGTTGGACTTCAAAATCAGTAGCCGTTACGATGCATACATGGTGTCCGTGGACGGCCGCAGTCAAAGTCTCAGCACCGACATGAGTCTGCATATAGAACGCGCTCCGTACACCGTCAAGGTAGTGCAGATAGGCGATAACAGTTTTTTGAAGTCTCTGCGTAATAAACTCAATTGGGGAATGTAGGAGGATTAGAGAATTAGAGGATTAGACGTTATGGGAATTTTAGATGCAATTGTGTGGAATGTAGACCCGATACTCATTCATTTCGGGGACGGCGGAATTCGTTGGTACGGCATATGCTGGGCCATTGGTTTGTATATTTGTTGGCTGGTTAATGAACGCATGTACAAGCATGAGAACTGTCCTGCCGAGTGGCCGGACCAGATGTTCTTTTTCATGGCGGCTGGAGTTATCATCGGCGCGCGGTTGGGGCACTGCTGGTTCTACGAGTGGCACCAATATGGTCAACCTTGGCACCTTTTCGGATGGGAGTTCACTTACCGCAACCCGTATATCGAAAACCCTTTGAGGTTGCTCAAGATATGGGAAGGCGGGCTAAGCAGTCACGGCGGAGGGATAGGACTTATCATTGCTGCCATTCTGCTCAATAAATATAAGTTCAGCCGTTACCCGCAGTTCGGAACCAGTTGGCTTTGGATACTCGACCGGCTCTGTGTAGGCGTTTGCTTCACGGCGATGCTCATACGTTTCGGAAATCTGATGAACAGCGAGATATACGGCGGTCCGACTGACCTTCCGTGGGGGTTCATCTTCGTCCGTGACGGACAGACCGTCCCCTGCCATCCGACGCAGATATACGAAATTCTCTACTGTCTTGTGGCACTGATAGTCACATGGCCTATGTATTGGTACACCGATGCCCGGCGACGCGAAGGACTGCTGTTAGGCGTATTCTTTGAGATTGTATTCGTCACCCGTTTCCTGCTGGAGTTCATCAAGAACGACCAGGAGGCTTTTGAAGCCGGACATATACTCAACATGGGACAACTGCTCAGTCTGCCTTTCATCGCACTCGGCATATACCTTATTATACGCGCGTACATACGCCCGCTTTCCCCGGTAGTGGACAAACAGCCGGAGAGTCTCGACCCGAAATACAGACAAAATGCGAAAATGAAAAAATAGGTAAATGCGAAAATGACCAAGAAAGATCTCAGAATCATATATTTAGGCACACCGGAGTTTGCGGTAGCGAGTCTGCGGGCATTAGTGGAAGGCGGCTACAATGTAGTGGCGGTTGTCACTATGCCGGACAAACCTGCAGGGCGCGGACACCAGATGCAATTTTCAGATGTAAAGAAATATGCATTGGAGGTAGGCCTTCCTGTTCTGCAACCCGAGAAACTCAAAGATGAAGCTTTTATTGAAAAACTTCGTTCGTACCATGCTGATTTGCAGATAGTGGTTGCTTTCCGTATGCTGCCGGAGGTTGTTTGGGCGATGCCGCGCTTGGGTACGTTCAATCTGCACGCCTCCCTTCTTCCGCAATACCGGGGTGCGGCGCCTATTAACTGGGCGGTCATCAACGGAGATACAGAGACCGGCGCCACTACTTTCATGCTTAAGCATGAGATAGACACGGGTAATATGATTTTGCAGGAACGCATACCCATCGGTGAGGATGAAAACGTAGGTTCTGTGCATGACCGGTTGATGGAGATGGGCACAGGTCTTGTAACCCGAACGGTGGATCTCATCATCGACTGCGAGAACAAAGGGAAACCCCTTCCCACCACTCCGCAACCCGAGATTGCCGAACTGAGACCGGCGCCGAAGATTTTCAAAGAGGACTGCGAGATTAAGTTTAGCGAGAAGACCGCCGCAGAGGTACATAATTTCGTACGCGGACTCAGCCCCTACCCCGCCGCGTGGGCGAACATCACTATTAACGGACAGACTTTTGAAAACGTTAAGATATTTGCCGTAGAAGCGCTTCCTTCCCTTCCAGGAAAGACCGAGGGGAGACTTTTTATACCTTGCCGAGAAGGGGCGGTGCGCATTCTTGAACTGCAAATACCGGGCAAAAAACGCATGGACACACGAAGTTTTCTCAATGGATTACACTAAACTCATCGATAAATACTACGCAGCGCATCCCGCGTTGCGGGACATTCTGTTCACGCACAGCCGCCAAGTAGCGGACCGCGCGTTGGCTATTATCGATGCACATCCGCAGTGGGAACAACAAGGACTCGTGGATCGGCAGTTTGTTGAAGAGGCGGCGATGCTCCATGACATAGGTATCATTTTCTGCAATGCACCGAATATCCATTGTCACGGGCAACACAAATATATCGAGCATGGTTATTTGGGAGCGGAATTACTGCGTGCAGAGGGACTTCCCAAACATGCGTTGGTAGCAGAGCGACACACCGGTGCAGGGATAACACTCGAACAAGTGTTGCGCGAAGAATTGCCTATACCTGAACGCGATTATTGTCCGCAGAGCCTTGAAGAGAAAATCATCTGCTACGCGGACAAATTCTATTCCAAGAGCCACCTCAACGAAGAAGTGCCTCTGGAGAAAATCAAATATAACATCTGGAAATACGGCCACGAAGGCTACCAACGCTGGCAGGCGCTGGAGGCGTTGTGTAAGTAATCACCTGAACTTATGGGCAAAGCCGATGGATAACAGTTCGCGGAACTGGATCTTAGCATGCTCATCGCCATCCATAATCACAGAGGTGTCATATCTCGGATGCAACGTCAAGCGCGCGGAAAGCCAGCGGTTGATAATAAAATCGCAATTCACCTCCAAGTCCAATTCCACGTCATGATAATTGGTGTAGCAGTAGAACTTCGTCTCCATCGAGAACTCACGCACGGGATTCCACGTGTACTCCAACCTAAGCAGTGATCCGATGTTATGTTGTGTCTGCTCGCCATGCTTGAGACCATATTCAGTCACGTTCACACGTGCCGTATCCATGATATGAACCATCTTGTACGAGAGTGGAGAGAAAGAGATGGACAATCCCTTAACCGGCTTATAATCAAGACCTATCGCAAAATTGAAACGCAGAGGCGCAAACGTGCCTGACTTTAAGTTATGCGAATTGGATTTATAGGTAGGCAGCAGTCGCGTCTCCAATTCCACTGCGGCGGAGGTGTATAACTTCGGCACTATACGCAGGTTCGCTTTGCTGTAAATACGAAATAGGTCATCCGTCGTGTTTATCTTATGCAAACTGTCCGCAGAGATGGTAGAACAACCGGCTCGCCATTCACCCGTGTTTTCCCATGTGAAGCGCTCTGTGAAATAGCCTATCTGTCCTTTAACAATACCCAGGCAGGCGAACGAAGAAGAACCGCCTTGATACCAGTTTGGCGTGACGTAGTTCTGCGTCACCTGAACCATCACCGTTGCCTCTTTGCGCCAACGCGTGTGGATATTACGTATCGCGCGCAACACGGCGTCACGGTCTTCTTCCTCATCTTTGATCCATGATTTCTCTATCTCTATTGTCGGGATGGTCTCTACGCGTTTGACGACCAGATTCGCATTCAACGCCCGCAAAGAATCAGTCTCAGCCATCTCCCGCTGTATCGAATCCAGACGGTACTGTTCCTCGGGCGTCAGTATATAAGTGGTGTCATCCGCATACAACTCCGCGCTCTGCTTAGCCACTATATCCAGTAGCACACCGTCTATAGACGCTGTCGTTGGCTGTTCCGCCAGACGGAATGTATCCGGATACAGATGTACAGCAGTACTATCAACAGATAAGGTGTCTGTAGATAATGTCTGTGCCGTCACATTCATGGCGGCACAGACTAAAGTTATTATAAGCAGTTTAAATCTCAAATGACCGATTATAAATGACAAATGTTAAATGCCTGCATTCAACTTCCCGTGGCACTGCTTGTATTTCTTTCCACTGCCGCATGGACACGGGTCGTTGGGTCTCGGTTTCTTATCCACACGCAGCGGTTCGGGGCGTTGTTGCTCGCGCGTGTCGCGACCGGCAGCCTGCGCCATGCCAGACGCTTGTGCTGCTTGCTGTACGGCATCTTTCTGCGTGCGGTATTTGGAGTAGTCCTGACGGCGTTGTTGCTGCGCTTGTTGCACGCGGTCCGGTTCCTGCTGATGAATCTGGCCGCGCAGCAATATGGCAATCGCACGACGGTTGAAATTATCGAGCATTCCCTTGAAGATATGGAACGACTCTAACTTATAAATCAACAGCGGGTCTTTCTGCTCGTAGCTGGCGTTCTGAACGCTCTGTTTGAGATCATCCAACTGACGCAAATGCTCTTTCCACTCATCGTCGATGACATACAACAACATTCGTTTCTCGAACTCCTTCACCACCTCTTTGCAATGCGTCTCTGCAGCGGCTTTGAGGTTTACGGCGATGTTATACACGCGTTTGCCGTCCGTGATAGGAATAAGGATATTCTCATACATCTGCCCTTTGGTCTCATATACTTGTTGAATCACAGGGTCAGCCACCTGCATCAGCTTGTCCATACGGCGTTTGAAACTCTCCAAAGCAGCCTCAGCCAATTGCTCACTCAACTCGTTCTTACGACCGCGGTTGAACTCTTCCTCGTCAAACGGAGGTTCGATAGCGAAGGTCTGCATCACATCGTATTTGAAGCCCTCGTAGTCATTCACCGCACGAGCGTCAGCAAGAATATTCTCCGCCGTTTCGTAAATCATGTTAGTGATATCCACGCCGATACGCTCACCCATCAACGCGTGTTTACGCTTTGCGTAAATCAGGTTACGCTGCTGGTTCATCACGTCGTCGTACTCAATCAAACGCTTACGGATACCGAAGTTATTCTCCTCCACTTTCTTCTGCGCGCGCTCGATAGAGTTGGAGATCATGGAGTGCTCAATCATCTCTCCTTCCTGGAAGCCCATACGGTCCATCACACTCGCGATACGTTCGCTACCGAACATACGCATCAGGTCATCCTCCAGACTGACGTAGAAGACGGAACTACCCGGGTCTCCTTGACGACCGGAACGACCGCGTAACTGACGGTCCACACGACGGCTCTCATGACGCTCGGTACCGATGATAGCCAGACCTCCGGCCTCTTTCACTTCCGGAGTCAACTTGATATCCGTTCCACGACCCGCCATGTTCGTTGCGATGGTTACGACGCCCGCACGACCGGCTTCTGCTACTACTTGCGCTTCTTGTTGGTGCAACTTGGCATTCAGCACATTGTGCTTGATCTTACGGATATTAAGCATTTTGCTTAACAACTCGGATATCTCCACACTCGTTGTACCTACCAGCACCGGTCTGCCCTGCTCCACCATATTCACGATTTCGTCAATAACGGCGTTGTATTTCTCGCGTTTAGTGCGATAGATACGGTCGTTCATATCGATACGCGCAATAGGTTTGTTGGTCGGGATAACAACTACATCGAGTTTGTATATATTCCAGAACTCGCCCGCCTCCGTCTCTGCAGTACCGGTCATACCGGCGAGTTTGTTGTACATACGGAAATAGTTCTGCAGGGTAATGGTCGCAAAAGTCTGCGTCGCACCCTCCACTTTCACGTTCTCTTTGGCCTCTACCGCCTGGTGCAAGCCGTCGCTCCAACGACGACCTTCCATCACACGACCTGTCTGCTCATCAACAATCTTCACCTCTCCGTTATCGATGATATAATCGACATCTTTCTCGAAAAGAGTGTAAGCCTTGAGGAGCTGATGCACCGTGTGAACGCGCTCGGACTTGATACTATAGTTGGTCAGTATATCGTCTTTCTTCTGTTGCTTCTCTTCAGCGGATAGTTTGGTATCGTTCTCCACGTCAGCCATCTCCGAACCCACGTCAGGAAGCACGAAGAAATTCGGGTCGTCCGTTGTACCGGTCAAGGCATCAATACCTTTGTCGGTCAACTCGATGGACTTGTTCTTCTCGTCAATCACGAAATAGAGCTCGTCCGTCGCGATATGCATGTTCTTCTCGTTCTCTTGCAGGTAGAACTCCTCGGTCTTCTGCATACGCACTTTGATACCCGGCTCGCTGAGGAACTTTATCAACGCTTTCGATTTAGGCATACCCTTGAAGGAACGGAACAGAGCCAGTTCACCGGCCTCGCGCTCTTTCTCGTCTGTGGAACCCATCTTCGCTTTCGCCTCCGCTAACAGCTTGGTGGTAAGCGTCGTCTGTTGGCGGACCAACGAAGCCACGCGGTCTTTGTATTCATCGAACATCTGGTCCTCTCCGCGGGGCACAGGACCGCTGATAATCAACGGTGTACGGGCATCGTCAATCAAAACGGAGTCCACCTCATCGACGATAGCATAGTTATGTCCGCGTTGCACCAAGTCAAGCGGCGAAGTGGCCATATTATCACGCAGATAATCGAAACCGAACTCATTGTTCGTGCCGAACGTGATATCACATGCGTAGGCCTTACGGCGCTCGTCGCTGTTAGGCTTGTGCTTGTCAATACAATCGACCGTCAAACCGAGGAACATATAGATTGGTCCGTTCCACTCCGAGTCACGTTTGGCAAGGTAATCGTTCACCGTAACCACGTGTACTCCCTCGTGCGTCAAGGCGTTCAGGTACACCGGTAACGTTGCAACGAGCGTCTTTCCTTCACCCGTCGCCATCTCGGCTATCTTACCTTGATGCAGTACAACACCACCGAAGAGCTGCACATCGTAATGGATCATGTCCCATGTTATCTCATTACCTCCCGCCATCCAGTGGTTCTTATAAACCGCCTTGGCGAGATTGTCTCCGCCTACTATCTCCACGAAATCGAAACGAGGGTCAGCAGCCAAACTTCTATCCATCTCCGTTGCCGTCACTTCTACCGTCTCGTTCTGGGCGAAACGTCGGGCGGTGGACTTGACGATGGCATAAGCCTCCGGCAAAATCTCATTGAGCACGCGCTCGTACTCTTCCTTAATCTCTTTCTCTAACTTATCTACCTCGTTGTAAATCTTCTCGCGTTTCTCAATCGGAGTAGCCTCAATGGATGCTTTCAACTCGGCAATGCGGTCTTTGCGGTCCTTTACCGCGGCCTGCAGTTTGTCCATAAGGGCCCAACTGCGCGCACGCAAATCGTCGTTGCTAAGCGCATCAATCTCCTCGTACTTCGCCTTAATCTGCTCGACTACCGGCTGAATGGCGCGCATATCTTTCTGCGCCTTGTTGCCGAATAGTTTGGTAATAATCTCAATAAAATTCATATCTTGTTTCTACTGTTTTTTACGTGTTTTCGGGCACATGCTGCCGTTCGTCTGATAACATGAGCCCACAAAAAGCGTGCAAAGGTACAACAAAAATTGCACATACGCAAATTTTTGTCGTATAAAAATGAAGCGAATAGAATAATTATTCTATGTTATAGGGATATTTGAGGGTCGTGGATGCTTGCATACAAAGGCCCTCGGATATCGGCTATGACAAAGGAACATTTTTGTCCCTGCTTCATTTTTATGGGACACGTCTTGCGTATGGTCTGCAAGACGCGGAAGTAGCTACGGTGGGTCCCTTTAGGGGAGGGGCCGAAGTTACGACACTGCCCGATGGGCAGAAAAGAAACGCTCTTTGGCCGAAGTTATAACACTGCCCTACGAGCAAAAAAAGCGCCCACGCATTCACCACCATGCCATTTTGTCAGCCTGCCGGCCACTTTCACCTTTCATCTTCCTTCGTACATTGTACATCGCTCCTTCGTACATCAATTGACAATATAGAAAAATACCACCTTCCCCACCATGAGCGGGAAAAGCAGTATTGTGGCTTGATGCCAAGTTAGTGTAAGTGAGTCTATTTTATTTCATTTACAGGAGGAATGGGACGGATGTCGAACTTGCTCCATCTCTGCCACGGAAGAAAATTTAAAATACGGGGAAATCTTTTCTTAGTTCTACAAATAGACGGTAACCTAATGAATCTCCGCGTTTTTTCAATGCCAAAATACTTTCCATATTGTTGTTATAGAATTCCATATATAAATTATAGAAAGATACAAACTTATCTTTGGAGATTGAATATTTGTGCGCAGCGTTATTGCGTTCATCTACAAATGTCTTCAAATTTCGTCTCAATGGTCCTAAGAACGTGTTCTCGGCATAATGCCAATCATCTTGGGCTTGTTTTGGTAGATTATAGCCTTTATCTCTCTCCGCTTTTTCTAATAGAAATTTAATCGTTCCCAATGTACAATCTTCTCTGTTTTTGGGAAGGTTTATCTCGTGTGATTTCTGCAGTTCCTGCCAATAGAGGTAGAATTTGTCGTAGATAGCGAAAGAGAGTTCCAATTCCAATACGGAAGATAGCAGACTTACTAGCGGAGCATAATCCGTATCATCGAAGCCGCGTCTTCCACCCCTATGCATATAGTCGTCATATAATCGTTCGAATGTGCCTATTTTAGTCTTGGAGTCTTCTTCCAAATCCTCAAAATGGGTTAGAGATTTCTTCTCTGAACTTTCAATGACAGGATGTCCTTGAGATGGCTCTGATTGAGGTTTCTGCGCTGTCCCGTGCATGCTATGAATAAGTTGCAAGAGTGAAGTAGGAACCTCTTTCCCACAATGTGGACAAATATCGAAATCTACATATAAATCATTTCCGCAATATGGGCAACCTATGCCTGCACGTTTGAATTCTGCCATATTATGTATTATTTATCTTGTTCCTACTACAAAAATAATCTTTCCGTTTATATCAGTATGTACAATGGTTCGCTTTTCAAAATGAACAAGATCTCTGGTATACCGGAATATATAACCATCATGATATCCTCGTTTTTTTATGGTTACAATTGATGATAATTCTTGCGGTTTCAATCCATATTGGGCATATACTTCTTTATTCACTTTATCACGGATATAGGTTAGATTAGCACTTGTTCTTTGACGAATCCGATCTAAAAGCGACATTTCGCTTTCATCCTGCATATTTTCCGATTCATAAGTCCTCGTTTTCATATCTGCAAGTACTTGCCTGTCATGCTCTGTTGCATGATAGTTCTCCAGAATTTTTCTGTCTGTTTGCGGAATCATTGGGACAAAGGACAATAAAGGATCTCCGAAGAGATTAAATTCCAAAATTGTCAAAAGCGCTATATTCCCCTCCAGTTGCATATTCATCTGCATCTTGGCATTATGTAATGCGATTCCTGCAGGAAATCCTTGCGCCAAATAATGTTCACACTTGGACAAAAGCGCGTCACAGCCTATTAAGTCATACCCCGCTTTAATAGCATCATCCCCGCAACCTATAGCACTTCTGCAAGCACCTATGTAAATTAATGCGTCTTTTGCCATTGCAGATAAGAGCATAGATTTTTCTACGCGATAGTCAATATATCGTGCCCCCCAGCAGCATCCACTTCCTATTGCCTTTGCCGGACATATCTGCAATAGTTCGGGTAGAAAAGCGGTATAGCCATGTTCACCGTCTTTCCCTTCTCCATAACATCCATCGCCATCAGCATAGGATGCTCCATGAGAAATAAAAGTCAGCATATCCGCTCTTTGCAATGCCTGTCGAAAATATTCTTCACCATATTTTTCCTTATCGTCCCTTTCTACAAGATTAAGTCGAGGGGAAATAAAAATATTCTCCTCTACTAAGCCTGTCACATTCTGTACCGGTAGTAGCGGTAAACCTTGTGTCGCTACATGTGCTATTAACTTAAATGACTCAGCCGCAGTTACGAGATGGTTCTTAATTTCTATTCCAAGCGGTTTTGCAGTAGAAGCCAAAAACGAATTGACAGCTCGTTTAAAATAGCCAAGAATTTCCGCTTGCCTTTCTTGGTTTACCACTCCATTTTCCATAGGTAGTCGTCCAATGGCAAATCGGGGTTGGAGATTAGAGCATAAAAAATGCTCACAATCCAACACATTCCCTTCAAGGAATCGAATTTCATCGCTTCGATAAGCAAATAGCAAATCTGCTTCAAGTTCTTGCTCTCGATAATGAATCTCTTTTGTCTTGTCGTCTTCAGTCATCCAATACGGATTAGCAACAATCGGTGAAGGAATTATATCTTGCCCTCCGACGATAAACAAACCGCCACCAATATACTCGGGATTTTTCTCGCAGAAACGGTCTAATATACGCGCACAATTTTGCCAAGTATGCCCTTGCGAAAGAATATCTTCGTATTCTTCATCAGCTATATCCAACAAAGTATAATCAATACCTTGCGAACGCATTACTTTTATGTATGGCAGAAGTATAGTTTCTCTTAAGTAATCAGGCCAATAAATCTCGCACATTTTTCCTTCTATTTCCTCTTTAGAAAGAAGCCTATCGTAAAACTTAACAGCTAATTGCTTCGAATCAGTCATCAGTACGCCATGCAGCCTATCCGGCTGATTTATAGGAGTCTGTTGAGAAGGTGTTGGGGGAGTGCTTTGTCGTTGCAAGCCTAATAACTCCCGTAGATGACCGATATAATCATTTCCTTTATAAGGCGTGGCATCTGCGGTTTGTTTAACAACGCCTAAAATGCTCCATATTTCCGCATCGGACAATTCTGTATCTGAAACTATGATCGTATCTTTATCAGCATTTTTAGCCTGATTTTGCATTTGAAAGCGTTTGCCCATTCGGGCTTCTATTTTCTCGCGAAAATTACGCAATGTGCGTGCATTGGCAAATGTCGCTATGCGCGTACTCGTTTCTTCAAAACACTCACAAATAAGATTCATTCGTCTATCTGCCTCTGATGTCAGTTTCAAATGTCTTTCGTTAATCATCAGACGGAAGATTTTCATCATCTCCACCGCATTGTAGTTTTCAAACTGGATTGTATTTTGGAAACGTGAACTAAACCCGGTGTTGGTCTTTTCTATCAATTGTGTCATCTCCTTGCCATAACCAGCCAAAACGACACATAACCTGTCGCGATAATTCTCCATTAAAGGAGTAAGCGCATCAATAACTTCGTTTGTAGCACTGCCTTTGCTTCCTTCGTGTCCCGCAAGCGAATAAGCCTCATCAATAAAGAGTAAACCATCTATAGCCTTATATACAGCCAATTGTGCATTTTTTCCGCTCATGCCAATATATGGACTAATAATATCCGCAGCCTTAACCTCTACGTAATGTCCGCTCTTGAGTAATCCTTCACGCCGAAGAATACCTGCCAATTCTCGAGCCACCGTTGTTTTACCAGTACCCGGATTACCCAAGAAAAGGCAGTTGAAAGACAATGTAGTCTGTAAATCAGGGTGTAGTTTCTGGCGTTCTTTCTGAAAACGAAAAGCTGCGATCTGTTTATCCAGTGCATCTTTTACGCCATTTAAGCCAATGAGATTATTTAATTTAGCATAATAATCTCGCTTTTCTTCAAATGGTTTAATAATCGTTTTAAGACTTGTCTCCTTGCTATTTTCCAATTCGCTAATTAGTTGTTGTATTTCAGGATCCGGATTATATGCATTGTTCGTTGATGTATTGGATGGTTTGATTTTAGCTGGAGATTGCTCCTCGTCGGATGTGCCATTTATCTCCTCCTCTACCCATCTCCACAAATCAAAGTAATCCATGACAGCAGTCATCTGCACACGTAAAGAGCATAACTGTTGGCGCACTTCATCATTAAGCTCCTCGTTCTCACAAAAGTCATCTATAATGATGTACACTTGCACTATACATTTCTTTTCTGCAAGGTACAAAGGCTCATTGGGATGATCTGTCAAATGGTCATTGGCAATATAAAGTAGATTTGCTTTTATCATTTGACATACCTCTGCTTCATTTTGATTGGATGTAGCTTGTGCCAAGCCATCAAAAAACGATGCAGCTCGTTTTAAGTACGAAATTACTTCTTGCAAAGTGCAAGTTTCTTCTGCATCACCACGAAATGAACCATACGCCCCCCTCATTTTTATTAAAGAGGGCGCACAAGATTGGATAGAGCGAGGATTTAATAGGCTATTATACATAGAACAAATGGCAAAATAGGATTATTCACGGGGAACGGGAATGTCTTTGATTTGTAAAGAACAACGGGTGTGAGTAGTATTATCCACTAATGGGAACTTTAGAACTTTTATCATTGCAGCAAACTCATCAAAATCTCTTATCTCGCAATGTAGTTTAAGAGATACTTCACGGGGAATGACAAGATCATATACATTGCTATTTCCAAATTCTGCTTTGCCAAATGTACCTCTAATATTTTGATAATTATATGTATTTCCCTCATCGTCATAAGCAACAATACCGGTAGTACCAGCGTCCGGGAACCAATATAGTGTATATGACATATCCTTCCTTCCCATATTAGTTACTACAAGATCTACGATACACGTTTCTCCTTTCATGTAGCAACGTTTAAATTGCCACTCCATTCCATCCGAGCCATCATAGGAGATTTTTTGCCCATAGGCTGTTACTACAATTCCGAGGAGAAAAGAAAATAAAATAATAAATTTTTTCATTATATTTAGAAGTTTTCTTGATGTATTGGATTCTAACTATTCACGTGTAATAGGGATGTTCTTCATTTGTAAGGTAGCCTTCCCATATGCTTCGTCACTCATTCCGCGGAAATTACATATCAGGGAGGTTATCATAGATGCAAATTCATTAATCTCTTTTATCTTAAACTGAATTTTTACGGATACATCGCGGGGAATAGTTACTGCGCTGGATGAGGAATATGTTCCTCCTCCAAAAGAAGAATCTCCAAAAGTACCACGTATGCCATATTTGTTATATACATTTCCTTCGTCATCATATGCGGTAAGGTCAGTTCCAAAAAGCCCATCCCCTACACCTACCATAGCCCTTAAATCATAACGAGTATGATTCGTAATAACAGCGTCAAGGATACAATCATTTCCTCGTACGTAGCATCGTTTTACAGTAATATTAATATCCGGATAACCATCAAAAATGATTTTGGCTTGAGCTGATACTCCAACACACATGCAAAGAAGCAGTGCGAAAGAAAGAATGATTTTTTTCATAAACTTAGATTTTAATTGTTATATAATAATTATGATTAGTGCATTTACTCGCGGGGAATAGGAATATTGGTTACGCGAAGTTCTGAGAATGTTTGGTTCAAGCCACCACTGGAAGGATCCGTAATAATCGGTACTACAAGTGTCTTGATTATAGTTGCATATTCATCAATACCGTTTATTTGCAATCTGACTTTAATCAGATTTCCGACAGGAATAGTTTCTCCATCGAATAAATTTTTACCCCCAATCTTTCCACTAAACGGAGCACCCCCCATAAGCGGATTACTTTCATATACATTGCCCTCGTCATCATATGCCTTAAGCGAAATTGAACCTACCGGATTTGCACTTAAGCCTGGTTTTACAATACACCATACATCTTTTGATGTGTTATTTTCAACAACAAAGTCCACTACAAGTGTGTTCCCGTTTAGGAAGGAACGTTTGAATTTCCAGTCAATACCTATAGCACCGTTGTTTACAACAACTTTCTGTGCATTCATTCCAATGCACATACAAAGCAGCAAAGCTGCTGATAATAATAACTTTTTCATAATTGTGTTTTTTATTTTGTTAATACAACTTTTTATTCACGCGGAATAGGGATATTTCTGATTTCAAGTTTAACTTGATTTAAAATTTGTCCATTAGAAAATTCTACGTGATAATAATGTTTGTATAACGTGAGATTTGATGCATATTCATCTAAGTTTGTGATTACTATATGCGCCTTAATTGTTATATCTTTGGGTAGAGGAGTAGCGCATCCTTTCATACATACATCACCAATAGAAGATTGCTGATTATCAAAATCGCCACCGTTTAGTTCCCACTTGTATCTATTCCCTTCATCGTCATAAGCTGTAGGTTCATAACCTACCCACCCATCGGTGCTAATTTGGCTAATATCTTTGCCGGTGTTGTTAGTGATTGTATAATCAATAATACATCTACTTCCTTGCACATAGCATCTTTTGAATTTAACATCAAGGCCCGTTGGACCATCCCATAAAATTTTAGGTTGTGCGTTCATTCCGATGCACATACAAAGCAGCAAAGCTGCTGATAATAATAACTTTTTCATTGTATATTTAAAGTTTTACATGTTTAACAATATACGCTTTGCTTCGGAATTGCCTGCATCAGCTGCTCTTTGGTACCATTGTTCAGCCACATCACGATCTTTCGTTACTCCCCGACCTCCGTGATACATTTTAGCGACTTCAATATATGCAGGAGTATAGCCTGCATCTGCCGCCTTTTTCATGTATGAGAAAGCAGAAGAAAGATTTTTACCGACTCCATTTCCTTCTTTATAGGCAATGGCAACTTTGTAACAAGAAGCAGCATCTCCAGCATCTGCTTTCGTCCTTGCCTCCTCAAACGGGTCTACTTTCGGTGTCACCGGTTTTGGAGTCACCTTCTCTGTTGACGTAGAGGCTGTTGAAGAATAAGAAGTTGATTGCTGTGCTGATTTAGTTGTCTGCTGTGTTACAGAAGGAGATGTTTTTCTTTTATTTGTAGCATTTGATGAAGATGATGTCACTTTTTGAGTGACTGTCGGCTGTTGCGGTTGTTGAGCCATTTGTTCTGTTTGGGCAACCACCTTCTTGTCTTCCTTATTAGTATCCTTACCGACAAATACAATGATAATTGCTACTGCAATAATTACCGCTACAACAGCAAGACCAATTGGCCAGCGAGGAGAAGAAGTATAGATAATCGTTTGCTGAGCAGCAGGGGCATTACCAGAAACAGGATGCGGACGATATTGCTCGCTACCAGGGATAGGATCTACTTTAGACCAATTGACATCACGAGAATAAGACGCCGGAGTTGATACTGCTGTTTGCCTGCGTCGTTCCTCTTCCAATTCTCGTTTTGCCTCTTCACGAGCACGCTGTTTTTCTTGCTCTATGGTTTGAGCTAATCTGAGCGCTTCTTCCACCGACATACCATGTTGATTAATCACATGCGTATCATGCGAATCTACCGAGTGATTATCTACGGAGTGATTGTCAATGTTATGCGAATTAGCAGTATTGTTTGAGTTCGTCGCACGACTATCATTCAGTACACTATTATTGTTACCCATTTGTTGGCTTCTCTCGTCCATAATGTTATTTTGCGAATAAGTCTGCTAATTCAGTTAACGTACCAGCTTGCCAATCCTGGCCATTGATGCGTATTATTGTATCCTGTTTAACAAGACCGGCTTGCACAAAGGCACGAATCTGGTCCAATGTAAACGGAACATTACCCATAGATGGTACGTAGTATTCCTTTTTATTTTCTTTTTTGGCTTCCTCTTGCTTACCATCTGCATTTTCTTTCCCGCTCGTGTTCTTTCCGCCCTGTGCGGATGCGAAACCTGCTAAGGTAACACGCTCCATACGATCCATCATTTTGTCGTACCGGTCGTCCATTCCCTGGTATATTGCAGCCTCGCGCTCGCGCGCCTCGCGCTCCTTTTCTGCGCGCACAAGGGCTTCTCGCTCACTACTATCAGCCTTATGGATCTCGACAGTTGTATCCATTTCGTGCATCCTCTCGTCATGCTTATGTGTGATAGTAGTCATATCCAGTTCATGGGTATAATCCTGCGCCTTCCGCTCCATTTCATCAACTCTTTTAGCTTCCAGTTCTGCTCTATCCGCCTCTATTTGCATTTCACGCATTTTGCGCAGGCGCTCCATGGCATCGTTAGCAGCCTCACGCTCTCGCTCCGCACGGATACGCTCAATGGTATCTTCAGTTTTGGCGTCATTAACCAGTTGCTCGCGATCGAAATCTTTTGCTTTAGCAGTCAATAAGATTTCCATATCCAGTTTTGTTTGCGCTGCACGGGCGGCAGACTCTATCATCAGAATCTCATTGATACTAGCCCTTTGGATTTTGCCACCCTCAATCTGGCTGGCAATTTTGTCCACCTCGTCGTCTGAAACCATCTCGCTCCGTTTAAGATCGTTCAGCGCACTCTTGATTTCCCATTCGCTCTTGGCATCAGCTATTTTACGCTGCGCCTCCAGCATTCGCTCAAACTTGCGGAATTCTTCCCTATCCAACAGGTCGTCCTTGTTAATTTCTCGAAGGACCTTGTCTAATTCATAGGTACTGCGTGCCTCATGTATTTTTTGCTCGTTCTCAAAAGATACAACACGATTCTTCATCTCCTGCGTGCGACGCATGTAGTCCATTTCACGTTCGGCGATGTAAATCTCTTTTGCCAGAGCTCTGAAACGCTCAAAGTCGGCATTATCGCAGGACATATCCACCACCCGAGTGATGGAGACTCCGTGCAATAAATCACTCAGTTGTACCAGTTCTGCTTCAATTTTAGCCCGCAGTTCCGGCGTAAATCCGCGTTCGTCAATTATTTCAGATGCTAATTGATGACGCAATACAGCCTCTACGTCTTTTGCTAATTCAGATTGAATATCCTGACGTGTGACTTTCGATTTACCGACCAGGTAATGCGGGATAAAATCATTGAAATCTGCCACTTGCAATTGCATAGTCAATCCCACATTGATGGTATTCAGACGGGTTTGTATTGATATCGGTTGGTACCCATTTCCGTTTTCTTCTACACCAAATACGAGAGGGAAAGATTTATTCAACTTGAGATAGATGCTGACAACACTATCCTTGCGCATATAGTGCAGGATATCCTCCAGCGATTTTGCATCCTTAATATCTTCTTGCAGATTAACCTTATCACCTACGCGTTTCCCCTTGAATAATGCAACTATCCATTCCCATGGCTTTGAATGAACCAATCCTCCTACGCGCTCATTGAGAATTTTGTCAATTTCCTCTTTTGAAGTAAACTCATATGCGCCACTGCTTAATTCAGCAATGCGCGTACCATCCACATATATATATGCGCTGATGCCTTCCTCAATAATCAAACCTGTTATCTTGTCAAAGTTTTCCAGCTCTGACTCTCTAACATGATATGCTACTTCGCCGGGAACAATCTTCCAGATAGCTTTATTTTTGTACACTTGAAGAGGATTATTTCGCTCTTCTTCTGTCTTTTGTGCTGGGGACAATTGTGTACGACAGTGTGGACACATTTTCCAACTATCCTCAACGAATTTGTGACATTTTGGGCATTCCATATATATAATTATTTAAAGTTAATAATATACAAATAATGTACGCGTACGCACAAAGAAAGCGCAGACCTCGAGTTGCTTATCTACAAGTCGAGGCCTTCGCATTGCCCAAATAGTCAAATAAACAACAGGAAACCTACGCTGATATGACAAACCGCTCTGCTACAGACGGTAAAGCAGGGTATAATTGTCACACCCATAGGCATCTACTGCTACTTTGATTTTGACTACTTATTCCGAAAGTTGCGAAGTTTCGACTTGTCAAACACAAAGCGTCAATAAACGCTATCAATATGTCCGAAAATCCACCCACATAGAAGAAACATATCCCTCCAACGTAGATTTTCGGTCGCAAAGATACTGCTTTTCGGGGATATATGCAAATAAAAACGCAGAAAAAATTTTTTTTCGCAAAAAGGGGACGGATTTTAGAGTAAAAAAAGGACAATATCGGATATTGAGTTCGAGTTGCCTCCGATATGCCTCCGATACGCCCTCGAACTGTCTCTGATATCTATTCCGCAAAATGCTGATAATCAACATTTTGTTTCGAGCACATACAACTGCCAAATGTAATGGTGCACAACGGCTTTGATTAAGGAGTCAGGAGTCAGGAATAAAGACTAAAATGTGTCGCCTATAGTAACTTGTCTTGACTCTTGACTCCTGATTCTTGATTCTAATGTTTATTCTATTTTTTTTCTAAAATTCCGCATTATTTACTTGCATATGTGCAATTTTTGTTGTACTTCGGACGCCGCCTTGCAGTAAACTATTCCCCTTTCCGTCAAAGGTTTTCCCCGATTAACGGGGACAACCTCATCCCCGAAAGTACGTTCGCGTTTTACAGAGTATACGCAAGCAGAACGATTTTTTTACCCCTTTCCTTCAAAGGTTTTCCCCGATTAACGGGGACAACCTCATCCGACGTATAGGTATGTTATATACGCTATCCGCATGGTTATAAGGCTCTCGCTCATCGCGGAGTAAAACTCCGCCATTGAAAAAAATCGTTCGTTTCTTGCATATATGAAAAATTTGTTGTACCTTTGTACCCGATTTTAAATTGCATAATTGTGTGCGTATGAAAAAGATAAGTAAGACGAGTATGTTTTTTGCCGCTTTAGCAGCGATGGTAAGCCTGCTCTTCGCAGGATGTAATGGACTCACACCGGACAATTATCCGTCTAAGAGCGGGACGGTTGTCACCGAAACAGGAGAATGGGAATGGTCGTACACAGCGGAAGACCACACGCTGACCATCAGCGGAACCGGAGAAATGACGCCCGAGGGGAACGATTACCGCAACTATCCGTGGCACGCCGAAGACAATTTCCATGACGCTATCCGTCACATTTCGGTAAAAAAAGGTATTACGGCTATCGGAGAGAAAGCTTTCTTTAATTGCTATAAAGTAGAGGAAGTCAGCCTACCGCTTGGTATAAAGACCATCGGGAAACGTGCTTTCAATGCCTGTTCGATGAAGAGTGTGACGATTCCCAGTTCCGTCTCCTGCATCAGCGATTACGCTTTTGAAGCATGCACAAAGTTAGAAAATTTGCAGTTGAACGATTATTTGGATACTATTGGGCATAGCGCCTTTTCTTCCTGCTATAACTTAACTTTGTTAGTTATTCCAAAGCACGTTAAGGTCATTAAAAGCGAGTTCGTCAGCTACTGCTCTTCGTTAGAAACGATGGAGTTTATCCCTACCACCCCGCCTACTATCATGTCCGAGACTTTTAATTATAGTTCAGTCAAGACCATCAAAGTACCTAAAGGCTATCTTGACGCCTACCTGAATGCAGAGCATTGGAAGGATCTGAAAGGTATCGACATCGTAGAGAAGTAATTTATTCGAATACTAATAGCCGAAAACATGAAAAATATAGCTTTTATCATCAATCCCGTTTCGGGAGGACAGGAGACGCAGAAAGAGAAACGCAAACTGCCGAAACTGATCATGCAGACACTGGACGCCGAACAATGGTTGCCCAATATTGCGTTCACAGAGTACGCCGGCCATGCGTCGGAATTGGCCTATCAGTACGCCCGCATGGGGTTCGATGCAGTAGTTGCCGTCGGTGGGGACGGTACGGTGAACGAAGTAGCGCGGGGTCTGAAAAACAGCCAGACAGCCCTCGGCATCATCCCCATGGGCAGTGGAAACGGCTTTGCGCGCCATCTCAATATTCCCATCAAACCGCAGAAAGCGATTGAGATGATCAACCACTCTGAGCCTATCTCCGTGGACTACGGATTGGCCAACGGACGGTTGTTCGTCAGCACTTGTGGCACGGGTTTTGATGCTGTAGTGGCAGACCATTTTGCGGGGAGTAACAAACGGGGCTTTGCCACTTATTTCCAGAACGTGCTCAAAGAAGTCTTCAGTTACCAACCGCAGACCTATCACCTCGTAGGTGACGGCATTGACCTGACGCACAAAGCGTTCCTCATCACTTTCGCCAATGCCAACCAATGGGGATACGAGGCGCTGATAGCACCCAAAGCGAGTGTGCAGGACGGCAAGATGGATATCATGCTCATGTCGAGTCATGCCATCTTAGGCAGCGCGAGCCTGGCCTTGAGGCTCTTCGCCGGCAGTATTGACGACAGCCATTTTATGGATACACTGCGTGCCAAAGAGATAACACTCGAACGGGAGAACCAGGCTCCTTTCCATATAGACGGCGACCCCGTGGAGATGGAGAAAGATATACATATCAAAATCGTTCCGGACGGACTAAGAGTGCTGGTAGAGAAGAGGTTTTAAAGCCCCCAACACCCTAAAAGGGAAGAAATTTGTAATTGCCCATTTGTGATTGGTCATTTGTGATTTGAGAATTATGGAACTAAAAATTATCAACAAGAGTAATAATCCGCTGCCTCGCTACGAAAGCGCACAGGCGGCAGGAATGGATATACGATGTAATATTGACGCGCCCATCACTCTCGCGCCGATGGAGAGAAGACTGATACCTACAGGTTTGTTCATCGAACTGCCGGCTGGTTATGAAGCGCAAATCCGTCCGCGAAGCGGTCTGGCACTCAAACGAGGGTTGACCGTTCTCAACACACCGGGCACTATTGACGCAGACTACCGCGGAGAAGTGGGAGTCATCCTCATCAACCTTAGTGGGGAACCGCAGACCATCGAACCGGGCGAACGTATATGCCAGATGGTCATCGCCAGACATGAGACACCAGAGGTAATAGAAGTGCAGGAGTTGAGTGACACTGAACGCGGAGCCGGAGGGTTTGGACACTCAGGGAGAAAGTGAAAGTGAAAGGTGAAAAGTGAAAAGTTAAAAGTGAAAAGTGGAAAGTACATATTAGGAAGAGTGTTAGGGCTTATTGTCCTTTCAATTTTCATTTTTCAATTTTCACTTTCCGCTCAGACTACGGAGCAGCAACAGCAATTCTCCTATTACTGGTATGCCGCAAAGCAAGCTATTGACCAGGAACGGTACGCTGATGCTTTGGCGTTGTTGGAGTTCTGCCGGGCTATCAAACCTAACGACGGGCAGACTCTCACTTTCCTCGGCGTTCTCTATGACGGCATAGGCGAGAAAGAGTTGGCGCTGGAGACGTTCAGACAAGCTTTCGAAGCCGACCCGCGCGATCAATGGTACAGATATGTGTATGCCCTGTTGGAGCAACGGACAGAAGAGGCGCAGAAAACGGCCGTGCAAGCAATGGAAAAAGCACAGAAAGCAGCGCCAAAGGATGAACAGATAGCAGAGCAATTACTGCGACTCTATATCAGCGACCAGCAATGGAAGAAAGCCGTTAAGACGCAAGACAAATTGGATAAAATACGAGGGTTTGATGCCATGAGTGCGCTCAACCGTTACCGCATTTATGCTATGTGGGGAAAGCCTAAACAAGCAATCGCGGCAATAGACCAGTACTTGGAGCAAGACCCTTCGGATGTGCGTTTTCTGTTATTCCGCTTGGAATTGATGGAGCAGACGCATGCCAAGTCCTCCGATTTACGAGCGATGTACGAACGCGTGCTAACCATGGACCCGCATAACCTCATGGTACTCAACAACTACGCCTACCATCTGGCTACACATGGCGGAGACCTCAAGAAAGCGGAACAGATGAGTGCGCTCACCATCCGGGAGGATCCTGACAACGCTGTTTATTTAGATACATACGGATGGATTATGCACTTACAAGGGCAGAACGAATTGGCACTGTTCTACCTCAAACGGGCGTTGCAGAGTGCTAATCTTACTGACACATCAAGAAATGAAATTGAGAAACATATTAATAGTATTAAGTAGCTGCTTGTTGTTAGCCGGTTGTGGCGCAAAGCGGGCGGTTGTCAGTCATGAACCGGTGACTCCCCCCTGGCACACTTGTCTGATACAGAGTGCACGGGCCAAAGTAGCAATGGACGGAACGAAAATATCCGCCACGGTAACAATGCAGACGGTATATGACTCCATGCTCGTCATCAGCGTCATGCCACTATTCGGCATCGAGATGATGCGCCTTGAGGCCACGCCGCTCGAGCTCATCGCCATCGATAAAATGCATGGTCAGTATGCCAAAGCCTCTTTTGCGGACCTGAACCGCAAACTGACGCCTTCGCTCAACTGGGATGTGCTGCAACAGATATGCGCCGCGGAACTGCCTACAGGAAATAAAACCGCGCGCTTACTCTACTCCTTTGGAGAGAAAACGATTGAACTCACAATTGAATACCCCGAGCGAAAAACGGATGTGCCCGTCAAAGTGTATAACCTACCGCTCAACAAATACGCACAAGTGGATGTGTCAAAATTTCTTTGACAAGGTGGAAAGTGAAAAGTTAAAAGTGAAAAGTGGAAAGTACATATTAGGAAGATGGTTAGGGCTTGTGGTCCTTTCCGTTCTCAGTTTACATTTTTCTGTTTATGCAGCCGACTCCGTCAAAGACCTCCAGAAACAGCAGAAAAAACTACAACAGGAGATTGAGACGACCAATAAGATGCTCAAACAGACCAAAAAAGATGAGAAAGCCACGCTGAACAAACTGCAACTCATCGGTGAGAACATCAAAACGCAGAAGAAACTCATCAACACGCTCGATAATGAAATCACGGCGCTCAACCGCGAGATGAAAACACTGAGTAACACGCGCGACTCGCTGCAAGTGGTGCTGGATGGGCATAAGGCCGATTACGCACAGATGGTTCGTCAGAGCCATTATGCCCGAATGCAACAGTCACCGTTGCTATTCCTGATGAGTAGCGATAGTTTTCAGCAGTTAGCACGACGCGCACGCTATTTGCAGGAGTTCGCCCGTTTTCGTCAACAACAAGTGGCGCGCATCGAATATGCGCAAGCTGAGATAGATACACAGAACGAGTTGCTGCAAGAGAACAAAAATGACAAACAGAATGCGCTCTCTACCCGCAAACGGGAACAGGAGAACCTCAAACGCGACGAACGCAAGCAGCAGAACATGCTTACGCAACTCAAGTCCAAAGAGAAAGACCTGAGCAAACAACTGCAGCAGAAACAGAAAAAAGTAGCGGAACTGAATAAGAAAATAGATGACATCATACGCAAACAAGCTGCGTCCAAAACGAGTCTAACCAAAGAGCAACAACTCGTGGCTGGAGGATTTGAAGCCAACAAAGGACGACTGCCTTGGCCGGTGGAAAAAGGATTGATAAGCGGGCACTTCGGCAAACAGCAGCACCCTGTCTATCAACACGTTACAATGGACAACAAGGGTATTTACCTTCAGACCGTAGCAGGAAGCAAAGCACGAGCGGTATACAAAGGAGAAGTGACCAGTTGCTTCATGATTGCCAATACATATGCCGTCATCGTTCAACACGGTAACTACCGAACCGTGTACTCGAACCTCAGCAAACTGAACGTCAAACAGGGCGATAAAGTGGAGACCAAACAAGCCATCGGCACAATCTTCACCGACCCCGAACAAGACCAGAAAACGGAATTATATTTCCAGATATACAAAGACCGAGACATTTTAAACCCTGAATTATGGATAGCGAGATAAAGTTGAAAGTTAAAAGTTTAAAGTTTAAAGGGCTTGCGCTATGCGCGATGGTGTTATTTTGCCTCTCTTCCTGCAAAGAGAATAACTGGATGGACTGGAAAGTGCAGAACGAGTTATGGCTCAAACAGAACGCCCTTCGCGATAGTGTCGTTTCATTATCCAGCGGGCTGCAATACAAAGTCATCACAGACCCGGGAGCTAAGAACGGCGAAGCTGTGCCTAACCCCGTCGGGAGTACTATCGTCTGTGACTACTCCGTGCGTCTGATTAACGGATATTACATTCAGAAAGATGTGCACAACGCCACGCTGCAACTGTCCACCACTATCCCCGGATTTGCTGAGGGATGCCATCACATCCATAATCATGGAGATATAGAACTCTATATCCCGGCCTATCTCGGTTATGATTATGAGAAATACAGAACCGGCACCTACGTCGAGGCCGAAGGATACGGCACCGAAGGCACACAGGGTTATATTCCGCCGTTCTCTACCTTGATATACACCATTCATCTATGCGGTATCTCCGGCAACTGATTATATTCGTTTTTCTCCTTACCCTTTGCGGTTGCGAAGATACGTCTTATCATGGTAGTAGTGTGCCCACATACCCCGTACGCGTGACGATTGACACAAAAGCGGTGTTTGTGGACTTCACGCGCGAGAACCTCAACGCGTATATAACGGTAGATAAAGACTGGTACAAAGAGAACGGAAAGAATGTACTCCCCACCCCCGTAACCGACGCGTGGGGCTATGGAGGAGTAGTGGTGTACATCAGTATGTTCGGTTATGACGCCTATGATTTAGGGTGTCCCTATTGCGCAGGAAGAGGACACAAATCGCCCTGCGAGATGCATGGCATCTATGCGGAATGTCCGTTATGCGGAGAAGCCTACGACTTAGGGTGTGGATATGCGCTACCCACCACCGGACTGAGCAGAGAAGCACTCAGACGATATAAAACAACTTTCACCGGCGATAAAATAATCGTTACCCAACAATGATCACCGCACAAGATCTTATATCCATCGGCGTCATACGACGGACGCATTACAAAGACCTCCCGGACTTTGTCTTCGTACGTCGTGACGGACTTTTTGTCCCCTTCCGCTCGGAGAATATCTCCGAACTCATCGGAGAAGAAGGGTTTCTCTTGCGCACAGACATGCAGGAAGAAGGAGACGGTACACTGACCTGGCAGGACTTAGTGGGATATACGGTGGAGGACGAAGACCAAACTATCGGTGTCATTGCACACATCGATGAGAGTACCATCAACACGCTCGCCACGCTGGAAGACGGACGGATGATACCGCTACACGAAGATTTTATTATCGATATAGACGAAGAAGCACATATCCTACATCTGCAGCTTCCTTTTGAGTTATGAACCGCAAACTGACTACAGCCGAAATGGGACGCATGAGCGTCAGCGAATACCGACAGGCAGACAAACTGCCGTTGGTCGTGGTGCTGGATAATGTGCGCAGCCAACATAACGTCGGAGCCGTCTTTCGCACCGCCGACGCCATGCGGATAGAGAGTGTCTGGCTGTGCGGCATCTGTTGCTGCCCACCTAATGCGGAACTGCATAAAACAGCTTTGGGAGCAGAAGAGACCGTCGAATGGCGCTATTTCAAGGACACTTTGGATGCTGTGCGAGAACTGCAACAACAGGGATATACCGTTTATGCAGTTGAACAGGCACACGACTCTCTCACGCTTGAACAAGTAGCGGAACAAATTACAAATAGCCCTAAAACAGCAGTCGTTTTAGGCCATGAGGTCTTCGGCGTACAACAGCAAGTCATTGACCTATGCCACCAATGTATTGAAATCCCGCAGTTCGGAACCAAGCACTCGATGAACGTCTCGGTTACGGCAGGCATCGTCATGTACCGTCTGACCAATGCCCTTAGACGCTAATAGTTTAACTTTTTAACCGTTTAACGTGCAAAGCACCACTCTGACATTACTCTCTCCCGCCAAAAACAAACAGGTTGCGCGCGCGGCCATACAGGCGGGCGCAGACGCCGTATATATAGGTGCGCCTGATTTTGGGGCGCGCCAGGCGGCGGGTAATAGTATAGCAGACATTGCGGAAGTGGTGCAAGAAGCACATCTTTACGGCGTGCAAGTACTGGTAACGGTCAATACGCTGCTCCACGAAGATGAATATGCACGGGCCGTAGAGATGATGCACGAACTGCACCGTGTCGGTGTAGATGCAATTATCATACAGGATCTGCATCTGTTGGACTTTGATCTTCCACCTATCCGCCTGCATGCCTCCACGCAATGCGACAACCGCACTCCCGAACAAGTGGCACGCTTACGAGACTTAGGGTTCAAACGCGTCGTCTTGGCGCGTGAACTATCCATTGAGGAGATTCGAGCCATTCATAAAGCCGTCCCGGATATCGAACTCGAAGCGTTCGTACACGGCGCTTTGTGTGTTTGTTATTCAGGCCGCTGTTTTATGAGCGAAGTATTAGCAGGACGCAGCGCAAACAGAGGTGCTTGCGCACAGTATTGCCGAATGGCATACGACCTGCTTGATGCCGAAGGAAACGAAGTACTGGACGACAAAGGTCTGCCTATTCACCAGCGGTATGTGCTCTCTCTGCAAGACTTGGACCGCAGTGCCTATTTAGGAGAACTCATTGATGCAGGCGTTACGACCTTTAAGATAGAGGGAAGACTCAAAGATGCTGATTACGTGACGAATATAACGGCTTATTATCGGGAGAAATTAGATCAATTCACAAGCCACAAATCACAAGTCACAAATAAAGGGGACGTGTACAAACGCTCTTTCACCCCGAATCCGGAGAAAACCTTCCACCGCGGAGCCACGGATTATTTCCTGCACGGCCGTACACCACACATGGCTAATTGGAACACGCCCAAATCCACAGGAGAATACATCGGCTCCGTCCTCGAGGCACGAGGTAACACACTCCGCGTGCAACTCAATCACGGAATCACGCTCCATAACGGCGACGGATTGACGATCGGTAGCGAAGGCTTCTCCGTCAACGGTGTAGAAGGAAACATAATCAAGGTCAATAAAGAAATCTCCCTTCCTTTAAAGAAAGGGCCGGAGTTAGGCCTCTTTCGAAATCTCGATACAGAATTCGTTAAAAACCTACATTCCGAGCGGCGCATACCCGTTGATATCCTCGTTCGCGAAACGGAAGACGGCTTTGAATTGCAGTATAAAGCCTTATCTTCAGACCGGATTTGGAGCGGTACTTTTGCCTATCCCCATGAGCCCGCCGAGAAAGCAGACAGAGCACTCGACAACATTCGCACACAGCTAACCAAACTTGGAGACACTCCTTTTATAGCGCGCGCTATACGCATGGAGACCAAACCCTATTTTATTCCTATTAGCATCCTCAACCAGTGGCGCAGAGAAGTTCTACATACCCTTTGATGACTTGCAAATACTGCCTGCTTTTCGAGCTTGGCCACTGTCGCAAGATTAATCCTTACCCGCAAGGCAAGGAACCACGCTTCCTGCGCCTGCGTACAGGGCAAAAACTGACGCTGCATTTCGACTGCCAACGATGTGAAATGACAATAAATCTATAGATATGAAAAAACGTTTCCTCTTCATCATCTTGGTCTGCTCATTAGGTTTGCAGACTTTTGCCGCCTCATGGTCTTTCTCCGGCGGATACATGTATTTCGACAACTCACAAACCCAATGGTCGGACAATAGTCTGATGCTCATCATAGGTAAGTCCGATTGGTCAGGAGTGTACGAAATGATGCCTGCCGACGAGCCAGGTTTATGGTACTGCGCCTTACCTTCATCCGGATGGAGTGATGCAGAATATATGGCTGTTATCGGTGGTTCGACCGTCTGGGCCAAAGGTGCATGGGGAAGCGAGAACCTGAAGAATGCCACGCATTATTCGGCAGTCTACACAGCAGGCTTGAAATCATCAGCAGGGCAAGGATTTCTCTTTACGCCGGAGACTACAGAGAATGGTTGCAGACTAAAACTGACATACCGGGGAGAAGACTTTTCCGGCAAGTCTTTTGGCACGACGGAGAAGAATAACTGCTATCTGATTGATGCAGAAAAACAACTAATAACATTCATCTTCTCTACCTCCGAGAAACGCTTTAATATCAACCGTTCGGACATCCGAAAGATATACGTCTATGGGTCTATCACGGCATGGGACAATGCCGACGAAGCCTATCGGCTGAACGGTTACAGCGACGATGGTTGTTTCTTCCGCACATTCCCTTTGTCGGCCATCGAAGCGGTGGGTAACAGCGGGCAACCGGAGTTCCTTTTCCATGTATTCAAAACCGACGGAAGTGATTATACCGTTAAGAGTTCGCCTTCTTGGACAGGCGGTATCGACTATCGTCTGCTTTTCAAGAACGGCGGAGGCGAGAACATGGTTGTAGCATTGCCGGGAGATGATTTAGATGAGATATACGCCCGCAATCTCAAAGCGCAGGATGTACGTAAATTGGCGCAGTGGGATCTGACGAAAGAAGAGGAGCAAAAGAAAATCAGTAATTTCCGTTGTGTGCCCGGCACAACACAACTGTACCGCAGTTATCATCCTTTCGACCCATCCCGGCCGGAGTATGATACGGAAGAACGCAGACTCTTCTGGGTGGCACAGAATGCCGACGCAGCAGGTATTCAATGCGATATAGCGCTCTCAGGTGATATGACTGGACATGCAGGCAAAACGTACTCCTGTGGCGGACACACCTACACCATTACCATTCCCGAGTATTACAAAGCGATTATAGATAAGGAACGTGTATTGTATGTCGGCACTGCCAATGGACACACACCGGGTTATAGTGATGCCATCTTCCATAGCGATGGCGAGCGTTTCGCGCAGTGGATACAAGAAACGGTGGAGTTTATCTTGTCAGACAAGCACCCCGCTCCTTTCCAGATTCACTGCGCGCTGGGGTCGGACCGCACTGGGGCTTTCTGTGCTACCATCGCTGCGCTCTGCGGAGCTTCATGGGAAGAAATAGCTGCAGACTATGAGGCAACATCCAACCTCCAAGTAAACGAGTACCGTCACCGGAATTGTATCCGTTATTGTTTGCGCCACATGAGTGGAGTGGACCCTGCTGTGGACACACATTTCAATGATGCTGTCGTTGCACATTTTGTCCAAGGAGGATGGCTGACCGCAGACCAAATAACCCAACTGAAGACCAAACTGAAAGCCGAAACAGGACAAGGCACTGATTGTGCCTGCATGCCCGAACTGGCAAATAAGAAACTGCAAGACGGGCAGTTGATTATTGAGCGGGGAGAGAAGAAATATACTGCTGCAGGTATAGAAATACGATAAAAATGGGTTAAGAAGGGCTATACTCTAAGTTAATAACGTAGAAAAATTGACAAATTTTGTATAAAAGGAGCACTTCGGTGCTCTTTTTTATATATGCATTTGCATATATCAATTATTTTTTGTATCTTTGCGCCCGATTTTTTGCGAAGTATGAAAATAGCGATTATAGGATACGGCAAAATGGGCCATATGATTGAAGAGATTGCCCTCCAGCGCGGACACTCCATCGTCGCGAGGATTGATGCCGGCGATGACTTCAATCTCAACGATGCAGAGGTAGCGATTGAGTTCTCCACCCCGCTGACTGCTAAGGATAATATTTTACGCGCGTGGGCGCAAAACGTGCCCGTGGTATGCGGCACGACAGGATGGGATGTTGCGGAACTGATCGAAGAAGACCATCGCCTTCACAACAAACCGATGCTCGTTTGGAAAAGCAATTTCTCCGTCGGCGTGAATATCTTTTTTGACATCAACAAAATGCTGGCGCAGGAGATGGCTTCCCAGCCGCAATATACGCCCTCCATCACCGAGATTCACCATATTCACAAACTCGACAAACCCTCCGGCACAGCGAAAACGCTCGCGGAGCAGATTGCCCCGAACGTACCAATCGATTCTATCCGCGAAGGAGAAGTGCCGGGGACGCATGAAGTGAAATGGGATAGCGAAGAGGACACCATCATCATTACGCACATCGCCAAAGGACGTCGGGGCTTTGCCCTCGGAGCGGTTTTGGCGGCCGAAGAAATAACAAAATAGAATATGAAAAGTTTGCAAGATAGATTAACTGAAGTCACACGCGGCGAATGGATCCGCGCGGCTATATGGAGTGCGTTGTACATCGCCTTCGTCATTTGGGTCGCTTGGGGTGACTGGAAAAGTCTGGGCTGGCTGGCGTTACTGCCGGTTATTATCGATGCGTTCACCACGAAGTACATCAATTACTCCTGGTGGCGTAAGTACAAAGACACCAAACCTACACTCTACACCCTGTTTAGTTGGATTGATGCCATTCTCTTTGCGCTGGTGGCGGTCTATTTCATCAATCTGTATATCTTCCAGAATTACCAAATACCTTCTTCCTCGTTGGAGAAAACGCTGCGCGTGGGGGATTTCCTCTATGTAAGCAAAATGGCTTATGGTGCCCGCGTGCCGCAGACGCCGCTCTCTATGCCGCTCGTCCAGCACACTTTCCCTGAATGGTTAGGCGGTGGGAAGAGTTATTTTGACAAACCCCATTGGGACTACAAACGCCTCAAAGGTTGGACAAGTCCCCACAAAGGAGATATCTTCGTCTTCAATTTCCCTGCCGGAGACACCGTTTGTCTGAAAATGCAAAATCCCGATTATTACACCCTCTGCCATTACTACGGCAAAAACTTGGTTCATCAGCGCAAGGATGTGTTCGGAGACATCACCACACGTCCGGTGGACCGCCGCGAGAACTACGTCAAGCGTTGTGTAGGCGAACCGGGCGATTCACTGCAAATCATCGATAACGTCATTTATATCAATGGTGAGCGCGAACCCGAAAGGGAAGGAATGCAACTCAATTACCTCGTTCGGACCGACGGACATGTATTCGGAGCCAAATACTTGGATAAACTGGGTATCAGCCTCGCAGACAGAATACAGATTGATGCGCACACGTGGCATTTCCCGCTGACCAAAGCGATGAAAGCCGAATTGGAGAAGAACCCTCACGTGCTCACTATCAGCATTGAGCCGGAGGCGCAAGGAGGTGCCGTTTATCCGCTCGGACATACTGAGTGGACGCGTGACAACTACGGACCTATTTATATCCCGCGAAAGGGTGACCGCATTCTTATCACAGAGGACAACTATTGGCTTTACAAACGCATTGCCGATGCCTATGAGTTCAAGCCGATAGCGATTGGCGAAGTGTATGAATTTGCCATGGATTATTATTGGGCGATGGGAGACAACAGACACAACTCTGCGGACAGTCGTTACTGGGGTTTCGTCCCGGAAGACCACATCGTTGGACGACCGGTATTTATATGGCTCTCGCTGGATAAAGATAATCATCGCATTCGATGGAATCGCTTGGGGAACGGAGCTAAGAGATGATTTTACCCACCGCATATTTGCCGCCGCTCTCGTATATGCAGGCGCTGATGAGCGAACCCGCAATCATTGAGCAGATGGAGACCTTTGAGAAACAGACGTTCCGCAATCGATGCCTGATTCGCGATGCTAAAGGAGAAATAGTGCGATTAACGGTGCCCGTCGGAAAAGTGGAGCATAAACAACTGACGCGCGACATTCAAATCAGTTATCAGACCAGGTGGCAGCACCAACACTGGATAACACTCGTCAGCGCATACCAACATACGCCGTACTTCCTGTATTTCGCCGACTACCTCAGACCGTTCTATGAAAAGGAATACAAATGGTTGGTGGACTTTAATGACGAAATGAACGCTACGCTCGCATCGCTGATAAAGAGAGAGAGACCTATTCAGATTGAAAGTTTAAAGTTGAACGCTGAAAGAAGCCGCACCGCCGATTGGAGCGGACAGATTTGGACAGATAAACATCCGTGGCAAACGGAGATAAGCATATTAGATACCTTGTTTGATGAAAGAGATTGATTGGAGTAAACTGGGATTTCATTATACCGAACCGGAATATATTGTCCGGGCGGGATATCATAACGGTGCATGGGAAGAACCATACGCCACAAAGGATAAGTTCCTTCATTTGCATGTGTCGGCCACATGTCTTCAATATGGACAGGAAGCTTTCGAAGGACTCAAAGCGTTCCGGGGAGTAGATGGGAAGATACGTATCTTCCGATGGAGAGAGAACGCCAAACGAATGGCGCAAAGCGCAAAAGGACTGTATATGGCATCTGTCCCGGAAGAACTATTCGGTAAGGCCATTCGGCTCGCTTTGAAGAAAAACATCAAGTTGTTACCGCCATATGGCACAGGAGCCACGCTCTATTTCCGTCCATTACTCATCGGCACAACGCCGCGTTTGGGAGTAGGACCCGGCAAGGATTTTGAGTTCATCGTCATTCCTTCGCCTATCGGACCGTATTATCCGGGCAAGTTCCATTGCACAACTTTCATCGTCAATCGGCATGTGGATAGAGCAGCTCCATTGGGCACCGGGCAATTCAAGGTCGGTGGCAACTACGCCTCCTCGTTCCGGGCCACGGAACCGGCGCATGCGCAAGGAATGGACTGCCTTTTCCTCGATGCACGCCACCATAGATATATTGACGAATGTTCGGCTGCCAATTTTATTGGTATCAAAGAAAACAACGGACAAATCGAATACTTGACGCCGCGCTCTACAGCCATCCTGCCGTCCATTACGAATAATAGTCTCATGACGCTGGCCAAAGAGAAAGGATTCAAAGTGACGAGAAGACGTATCCGCTTGGAGGAACTGGAGCAAATGAGCGAAGCTGCAGCCTGCGGCACGGCCTGTGTGATTTCACCGATTGACAAAGTGTTTGACCCGGAGAACAACAGGATTTATCCGCTCACGGATAACCCCGGTCCCATACTCACGGAACTCTATCACGCGCTGAAAGATATCCAGTATGGCCGGACAGAGGACAGACACGGATGGTGCGAGGTGATTGAATATGAAAATAAGAAAATGAAAAATTAAATAAATTGTATTATGTTTAAAAATCAACCCAAAGGACTGTTCGCTCTGGCATTGGCCAACACTGGCGAGCGTTTCGGCTACTACACGATGTTAGCCGTCTTCGCGCTTTTCTTGCGCGCTAATTTTGGTCTGTCGCCTTCAGCGGCAGGCGCTATTTACTCCACTTTCCTGGCGTTCGTATATTTCCTCCCACTCATCGGAGGTATTGTTGCCGATAAAATCGGTTACGGTAAGTGCGTGACAATAGGTATTATCATCATGTTCTTAGGCTATGTGCTACTGGCCGTACCGATGGGAGGTGTCGAATACGGCAGTCCGGCATTGGCAATGGCCGGCATGATTGCAGCACTGGTTCTCATCAGTTTCGGTACGGGCCTCTTCAAAGGAAACTTGCAAGTAATGGTCGGCAATCTCTATGATGACCCGCAGTATGCAGACCGCCGTGACGCGGCTTTCTCGCTTTTCTACATGGCGATTAACGTAGGTGCTATGTTCGCGCCTACTGCGGCTGTAAAAATCATGGACTGGTCTCAGCAATCGCTGGGCGTAAGCGTGAACGACAGTTATCACTTCGCTTTCGCCGTTGCCTGCGCTTCACTCGTACTCAGTATAGCCATCTATTATGCTTGCCGGCCTTGGTTCAAGCATGTGGAGAACACCGCTAAACAGGCGGCTGCAAGTGGACAGAAAGTAGAGGAACTGTCTCCCGAGCAGACCAAGAAACGTATCGTTGCGCTGTGCCTCGTCTTTGCCGTTGTATTATTCTTCTGGATGGCATTCCACCAGAACGGTCTGACGCTCACTTATTTCGCCAATGAGTTCGTAACACCTGTTGTTACGGGCGTACAGACCATGGCCTTTGATATTATCAATCTGGTCTTGGTAGCTATCCTTGTTTATGCCTTGTTTGGCATCTTTGGGGAAGGTACACGCAAAGCCAAAACAATTTGGAGCTGTGTGGGAGTAGCCGTATTAGGTGTATTGGCATACAAATATCTGAATCATCCTGCTGAGATTGGTATCTCTGCGCCTATTTTCCAGCAGTTCAACCCGTTCTACGTAGTAGCACTGACCCCTGTTAGCATGGCTATCTTCGGAGCGCTGGCTGCTAAAGGAAAAGAGCCGTCTGCGCCTCGTAAGATCGCTTATGGAATGCTAGTAGCCGCTGCCGCATATGCGCTGATGGCTTTCTGCTCCATTGGTCTGTTGACGCCGACAGAGCAGGAGTTGGCACGCGTAACAGGAGGTGGAACGTTTGTAAATGCCAATGTGCTCATTTTGACATATCTGGTACTCACTTTCGGAGAGTTATTGCTCAGCCCGATGGGTATCTCCTTCGTCAGCAAAGTGGCTCCTCCGCAATACAAAGGAATGATGATGGGTGGATGGTTTGTAGCCACGGCGCTGGGTAATTTCCTCGTGTCTGTAGGCGGTTTCCTCTGGGGCAGTCTGCCTCTGTGGCTTGTCTGGAGCGTATTCATCGGTGTTTGTCTCATCGCGGCTATCTTTATGTTCGCTATGATGGGAAAATTGGAAGATGCAACAAAGTAATTTACCATTTGTTCATTTACCATTTGAACATTTATTATGGAAGAAGTAATCAAATATTTCGAATCACTCGAAGCACGCATCGCTGCTTTGGAAGCGCAGGTGGAAGAACTGAAAAATCGCCCTGAGCCAGAACCTAAAGTGGTAGAAAAAGTGGTAGAGGTAGAAAAAATCGTTGAGAAACCCGTAGAGGTTATCAAAGAAGTGGTGGTAGAAAAGCCTGTCGTGGTAGCTGCACCGGTAGTAGAACCGAAGTTGCCTGCAGAGCCTCAGCCAGAACAAAAGCCAGAACAAAAACCCGAGTCCAAACCCGAACCCGAGCAACCTAAAGAAGTGGTTTCGCCGAATGCCTCCATTTATGGAAAAGCCGTAGATGACATCCGTCAGGCCATCTCGTTGGGGGATCGTTTCCTGTATCAGCGGGAGTTATTTAATCAGAATGCAGAATTGATGCAACGGACGCTGACAGAACTGAACGCGCTGAGTTCTTTTGACGAAGCAATGGAGTATATCAGTCGATTCCATTGGGACGCAGAGAGCAGTACATACCAGCAGTTCATCGTCACGCTCCACCGCCGGTTTGGTTAAAATGTCAAATAACAAATGACAAAATAGCAAATGTTATATCTCGTTCCCACACCGGTTGGCAATCTGCAGGATATGACTTTCCACGCCATTGAAGTGCTGAAGTCTGTGGATTTGATTCTTGCCGAGGACACACGTACAAGCGGTGTCTTGCTGCAGCATTTCGACATCCATACGCCGCTCAAGAGCCATCATAAGTTCAATGAGCACGAGACCTCTGCAGATATAGTGGAGCGCTTGAAAGCAGGAGCGAATATTGCGCTTATATCCGATGCAGGCACGCCGGCTATCAGCGATCCTGGATTTTTTCTGGTACGCGCTGCTGCTGAAGCGGATATTGAGATTCAGTGCTTGCCCGGAGCCACTGCTTTTGTTCCGGCACTCGTGGATAGCGGACTGCCAAACAACCACTTCTATTTCGAAGGCTTCTTGCCGCAGAAAAAAGGACGGCAGACACGATTACAATATTTGGCACAATTAGACCAAACGTTCATCATTTATGAGTCGCCGTTCCGTTTAGTAAAGTCCTTGGAACAACTGGCTGCGGTCTGCGGAGAAGAACGCAAAGCGTCTGTCTCCCGTGAGATCAGTAAAATCCACGAAGAGACCATGCGGGGAACGTTAGCGGAGCTGATTGCTCATTTCAAACAAACGCCGCCGAAAGGCGAAATAGTCATCTGCATAGCAGGAAAGGAATAAATGTGAAAATATAAAAATGAGGAAAGGCGAAAATGTCTGAGATGAAATCCTTGGCGAAGGACACCGCCATCTATGGATTGAGCAGTATTATCGGTAAATTTCTGAACTACCTGCTGGTACCTCTTTACACTTATGCGCTCGCGCGCACGAGTGACTATGGAGTTGTTACCAACATCTATGCATGGACCGCTTTACTGCTGGTACTCCTTACCTATGGTATGGAGACGGGATTCTTCCGTTTCGTCAACCGCGAAGATTATGATGCGAAGAGTGTGTACAAAACCGCTTTCTTTACCTTACTAAGTAGCAGCACTTTCTTCGCCGTACTGGTCATCGTCTTCCAGCAACCGATAGCGAATGTGCTGGGCTATGCAGACCATTCGGAGTTCATCGCAATGATGTTCGCAACGGTAGCTATAGATGCGTTCGCCAGCATTCCTTTCGCATACCTGCGCTATCAGAAACGCCCCATCCGGTTTGCCATTCTCAAACTGCTGTTTGTTCTGCTTAATATAGGCTTCAATCTGCTTTTCCTCGTGGTGCTTGGGAAGAACGATGTGTTCTATGTCTTCCTCAGTAATATTCTCGCCACAACGATTCAGACGCTTTGCCTGCTGCCGATGACAATGCCTAAAGGCGGACATTTCGATGCGCAGGTGCTCAAAGAGATGCTGCGTTACTCGCTGCCGTTGTTAATTCTCGGCGTAGCGGGAATCATGAACCAAACACTGGACCGCATTCTCTTCCCTTACCTTTATACAGGAGCGGACGCACAGGCGCAACTCGGTATCTATGGGGCATGCTTCAAAGTGGCGATGGTGATGATGATGTTTACTCAGGCGTTTAGATATGCTTACGAGCCGTTCGTTTTTGCTAAACACAAAGACCGTCAGTCCGTAGAGGCATACGCCGACGCGATGAAATATTATATTATCTTCTCATACCTCATCTTGTTGGGCGTCATTTTCTATCTGGATATATTCCGGTACATCGTCTCCAGTGCCTATTGGGAGGGATTGAAAATAGTGCCGGTAGTATTGTGGACATATGTCTTCCAGGGCATCTATTTCAATCTCAGTTTCTGGTATAAACTGACAGATGAGACCCAATGGGGTGCCTATTTCTCACTCATTGGATTGCTTATCACACTGGTACTGCAGATTGTCGGTGTACCGCTCATCGGTTACTGGGCTTCCTGCGGCAGCAGTCTCGTTTGTTACTTGGTGATTATGCTCCTCTCCTATTTCATCGGTCAGAAGAAAGCGCCTATTCCGTATGACTTGCGCAGCATAGGTCTCTACACCTTGCTGACACTCGGGCTGCTCGGCATCTACTATGCCATCCGACTCAATACTGCAATGAACATGTGGGCACTGATGGGCATTGGTACTCTGCTCATTGCAATCTATTTATTAGTATTAACACGAAAAGATTTTCCTATTCAAAATGTTCTCAGGAATCGTAGAAACAATGGCTCAAGTCGTTAAGATTGAGACCGAACAAACCAATAAACATTTCACTCTCCGCAATCCATTTGGAGAGCCGTTGACTATCGATCAGTCGATTGCGCACAATGGTGTTTGCTTGACTGTCGTTAAAATGGAGGGAGACCTATATACCGTAACGGCAATGCAAGAGACCTTGCGCTTGACCAACTTGGACTTACTGAAGGTAGGCGACTTTGTCAATGTGGAGCGCTCTATGCTCATGGGCGGCAGGTTGGACGGACATATCGTTCAGGGACATGTGGACCAGAAAGCCGTTTGTATTGAAGCCAAGGAAACCGACGGCAGTTGGTACTACCGCTTCGAATACGACACAACGCGAGAGATGATTGAACGCGGATATTTCTGCGTGGACAAGGGCTCTGTTACCATCAATGGTGTCAGTCTCACAGTCTGCGAACCGGATATACAAGGTAATAAGGGTTATGTCTCCGTTTGTATCATCCCTTATACCGAGGAGAATACGAACTTCAAGTATATCAAAGAGGGTACTGTGGTGAATATCGAGTTCGACATCCTCGGCAAATATATGGCGCGATACTTATCGCAAATGAGCCAAATGAACAAATGAGAAAATGAGAAAATGAACATATAAACAAATGGCTTTTATGGACAAAATCAGTTATGCATTAGGACTCTCGATGGGCCAGAACCTTATGGGTAGCGGCGTAGAGAGCCTCAATTATCAAGATTTGGCACAAGGCATCGAGGATGTACTGACCAAACAGCAACCTAAAATCACCTATCAAGAGGCACAACAAGTATTGAATAGCTTCTTCCAGGAATTGGAAGCCAAAGTAGCCGGCGCAGCAAAAGCTGACGGAGAGAAATTCCTTGCCGAAAATGCCAAACGCGAAGGAGTAAAAGTGACGGCAAGCGGATTGCAATACGAGATTCTGGAGCCATCTCTGGGGCAAAAACCCAAGGCGACAGATACGGTACGTGTACATTATGAAGGTACGCTCATTGACGGTACGGTTTTCGACAGCAGCTACCGCCGCGGTGAATCCATCACTTTCCCGCTCAACGGCGTGATCAAAGGATGGACGGAAGGACTCCAACTCATGTCCATCGGATCGAAGTATAAATTCTTCATCCCGTATCAATTGGCATACGGAGAGCGCGGCGCAGGACAGTCCATTCCGCCCTATGCAGCACTTATCTTCACCGTAGAATTATTGGGTATTGAATAACAACATCATAAATAACAAATCATCAATTTGAAATGAAAAAGATTAGTATTTTTTTGCTTGCCGTAATGGCTATGATTTCCTGCGGCAACAGTTATCAAGCACGAGAGGCTGCACTCAGCAATGAGAGTGATTCTATCAATTATGCCATCGGTCTGCTGAATGGTTTGCAGATCCGGATGTATTATCTTCAAAATGACAGCAGCGACGAGGCTATCGCAGAATTTGTTGACGCGCTCGAGGAGGGTTATACCGGACAGGCTGAGCAACTCAACGAAGTGGAGAAAGCCGGTCGTCAATTCGGTATCTCCGTGAAGGCATTTGAGCAAAAAGGTCTGGCAGAAAATGCAGCATGGACACTCAACGAGAAACTCCTCTTCCAAGGTTTGATCAATGCTGTGCTGGGGGACACTACTGTTATGAATGAAAAAGATGCAGAAACATTCTTCATGCAGGCATACCAGGCTCCCGCAGAGGGTACGGCAGAAAAACCTATTCTTGCCAAATGTCCCAAAGCAGCCAAAACAGTTGAACTCAAGTCGCGTATTGATTCGCTTAACTATGCGTTCGGCGTTCTCAACGGTGCACAAATCAAATCATACGTCCTTGCAGATGATGAAAACGGCGAAGATTTGAAAGTGTTTGTGGACAACCTCAATAAAGGTTTGAAAGAGAAAGTACGCAATCCGCAGGTTGTTGCGATGGGCAAAAGTGTAGGTCAGGCTATTCGTGAGCAAGAACCCGTCGGACTGCTTGGTATTTCCGGTTTGGAAACCAACTATGATTTGATCAAACAAGGTTTCATCAACGGACTGTATAACTATACCGAGCAACTGGATATGCAAGCTGCCGGTAGCTATGTAGAAAGCGTCGTTTCCCGTCTCAAATACGGAGAGACCAAAGAGGCCGGCGAGAAATTCTTGCAGGAGAATGCGCTGCGCGACGGCGTTAAAGTAACCGAGAGCGGTCTGCAATACGAAGTACTCGTGCAGGGTAAGGGTAAAAAACCGACAGCTGAATCTACAGTAAAAGTACATTACGAAGGTACTCTCATTGACGGTACTATTTTCGATAGCAGTTATCAGCGTGGCGAACCGATTGAGTTCCCGCTCAATGGAGTAATCAAAGGTTGGACGGAAGGTCTCCAACTCATGCCGGTAGGATCGAAATACAAACTCTATATCCCGTATGAGCTCGGCTATGGTGAGCGCGGTGCAGGACAATCCATCCCGCCGTACGCTACTCTCATTTTTACGGTGGAGTTGTTAGACATCAAATAACCTCTAACCCCTAACCATAACATGGGCGTTATTGCCAAGCAATCGATTCGTGGTACGATAGTTACCTATCTGGGTATCGCCGTTGGCGTTGTTACCACGTTCTTCGTACTAACCCGTTTCCTCACGGCTGAGGAAATCGGGTTGGCACGAGTGCTTATTGATACCGCCGTCCTTTTTATCGGTTTGGCGCAACTGGGGACAAGCAGCAGTATCATCCGTTTTTACCCGTATTTTCACGATGAGGAGCAGAAGGACCATGGTTTCTTCTTCTGGGCAATGGTGGTACCTTTTATCGGCTTTGTACTGTTCGCCCTCATCTACTGGCTTTGCCGGGCGCCGATAGCCATGTGGTTTGGAGAAAAGTCTCCGCTATTTGTAGAGTACTATTATTTAGTACTCCCGTTGGCTTTCTTCATGCTCTATCAAACGATATGCGAGAGCACATGCAATGTGCTGATGCATATTGTGTTACCGCGTGCCGTGCGTGAATTGGTAGTGCGTATCGGGTTGCTGGCGCTATATCTCTTATACGCTTTCCGCATCGTCTCGCTGGATGGTTTTGTTATCGGCCTATGTGCCGTGTATGCCATTGCGGCTATCATCAACCTGTGCTATTTCTTCTCTTTGCAGCCCATCCGTCTAAAACCCGATTGGACATTCCTGAAAGAAAACAAACAATTGGTACGGCGCTATTTGATGTACACGGGATTCCTGATTGTCTCTGCGGCTACAACAACCTTAGCACCTACCCTTTCCTCTTTCTTCGTGACGGCTAAGATGGGACTGGATAACACCGGTATCTTTGCCATCGCTACCTATATGGCGGTGCTGGTAAGTGTTCCTTATCGCTCTGTGACGGCGATTGCTTCGCCGCAATTGGCACGCGCCATCAAAGAGAACAACCGCGAAGAGTGCACCAAACTCATTCAGCAGGTAACACGCAATTTGCTCCTCATAGGAGGATTTATATTACTGGCTATTTGGTTTAATATCGATCTCATCTTCCATATTCTGCCTAACGGAGCTATCTATGCGACCGCAAAGAATGTGGTACTTATCTTGGGCGTCAGTCAATTGGTTTTGGCTACGTTCTCTATTTGCTTGACCGCTCTTAACTATTCGCGCTTCTATGCATTTAGTTTATTGCTGTCACTTATCCTTACAGCCGGTGCCATCGTGCTTAATAACTATTTGGTACCACAGTTGGGGATGGAAGGAGCTGCTTTCAGCAATCTCATTTCGTACGGTTTGTATTACGTACTCATCATTGCCACTTTTGTGCCATTGTGCCGCATACACATCGTGGACAAACGATGGGGATATACCCTTCTGCTGATAGCCGTGCTTTTCGCACTCAATTATTTGTGGCAGACCTATCTGCCGGCCCTCAATATCTGGTTAGACAGTTTGCTCCGCTCCTTCATAATTCTGGGCAGCGGTGCTTGGATTGCCTATAAAGCTAATCTGTCTCCGGAAATTAAAAATACACTAAACATTAAACATTAAACACTAAACATTAAACGATGCGCTACTTTATCACCTTTGCATATCGAGGCACCGATTTTCACGGTTCGCAAACTCAGCCGAACGGCAATACCGTTCAGGCGGAGATGGAAGCGGCGTTTGCCACGATATTACGCCAACCGGTTGCCCTCACTTTTGCCGGGCGAACGGATGCAGGGGTACATGCAGAGCAAATGGTAGCGCATTTCGATATAGACAAACCCGTGCCTGCCAATCTGATGGCGAGGCTTAATAATTTATTGCCGGACTCGATTGCGGTCTCTGACATTCGGCGTGTCACAGATGAGGCGCACGCGCGCTTTGATGCAACGGAACGCACCTATCGCTATCGCGTCACCACACGCAAGAACCCATTTAGCTGTCAAATACGGACGCGCGTCGCACCAATCCTCAACTTTACTGCTATGAATAAGGCTGCTGCACTGTTGTTAGGAAAGCAGGACTTCGCGTCTTTCTGTCGGACGCATACGGATGTCAAAACAACCATCTGCGACGTGCGTGAAGCAAAATGGGTACAAGAGAACGACACTGAAGCTTATTTCGTGATTACGGCTGATCGCTTTCTGCGGAATATGGTACGCGCTGTTGTCGGCACACTCTTTGAAGTTGGGCGGGGCAAAATGACCGAGGCTGAGTTTGCGCAAGTCATCGCTGCGCACGACAGGTGTAAGGCCGGACACTCCGCGCCCGCGGAAGGACTGACTTTAATTGAAATTAAATATCCCCCAAATATATATCTATGAAAAAACTCTCTCTCTTGCTGCTTGCTGCAGCATTCTTAAGCGCTTGCAACACTGCCTCCAAGTATCAGACGACCAAGCAAAGCGACATCGACCAACTGACCAAATCGGCCTCTTTTGACATGCCGAAAGTGACAGTACCCTCGTTCCCGAATCGCACCTTCGACGTATTGGATTATGGTGCCGATCCCACGGGAGAACTCCTCGCCACGGATGCTATCCAACGGGCTATTGATGAATGCGCTGCGGCTGGAGGAGGAACGGTTATTATCCCTGCCGGCATTTATCTGACAGGCCCGATTTTCTTCAAATCCAATGTGCGGTTGTACACCGAGCGAAACAGCCTTATCGTCTTCTCCCACGATCTCGATTTGTATGAGATTTACGATGAGTGGTTTGAAGGTATTCCTACCAAACGCTGTACCAGTCCGCTTTACGCTCTCAATGCAGAGAATATTGCCATAACCGGTCATGGGACATTCAACGGTAACGGTGACTGGTGGAGACCGCTCAAGAAGAACAAAATGGCTCCGGGGCAATGGAAAAAGCACCTGAAGGAGAAAGGCGGAGTGGTTACAGACAACGATATCTGGTATCCGGACAGCGCTTCTATCCTTGCGCAAACCTATTGTGTAGATCAGAATGTGCCGGTGATTACAGATGATAGCCTCTGGCAAGTTGTCAAATCATTCCTTCGTCCGGTAATGCTGCATTTTGTAGGATGCAAGAACATTCTGCTGGAAGGTGTCACTTTCGAAAACAGTCCGGCATGGAATCTGCACCCCATGTGCTGCGAGAATGTTATCCTGCGTGATTTGAACGTACGCAATCCATGGTACAGCCAAAACGGAGATGGTGTGGATGTAGAGAGCTGTAAGAATGTGGTAATCAGCCATTGCTCGTTCGATGTAGGAGATGATGCTATCTGCATGAAGTCCGGCAAAGACAAACCCGGTCGCGACAGAGGTATCCCGACGGAAAATGTAGTCGTAGATGATTGTGTAGTCTATCATGGTCATGGCGGTTTCGTTTGCGGTTCGGAGATGTCCGGAGGAATCAAAAACGTAGAAGTGCGCAATAATCTCTATATCGGTACGGATGTGGGTCTGCGCTTTAAATCCACCCGCGGACGAGGAGGTGTTGTAGAAAATATCTTCATCAACGGCGTTAATATGATTAATATCCCGAATGAGGGCTTGCTCTTTGATCTCTTCTATGGAGGAAAGGGTGCCGGCGAAGAGACGGAAGAAGAAATCGCAGCGCGCATGAACGCAGAGGCTCCGGCGGTAAGTGAAGAGACACCGGCATTCCGCAATATTGTGATTGAAAACGTAAAAGGCTCCAATATCAAGCGCGCCATCTATTTCAACGGTCTTCCGGAGATGAAGATTCAGAATGTGACCTTGCGTGATATCAAGATGAGCGCGACCGAAGGAGCACTCTTCCGCCAAACGGACGGACTGGTGATTGAGAAAGTGAATATTATTCCCGTCAAAGGAGAAGCCTTCACTTTTGCTCCATCTGTAGAAAATGTCAAGATTAATTGATAAATCTGTCTGTATTCTGTCAGCGAAAGCGGTCTGTGTTCTATCAGCCGCTTTCGCGGCGGTCTTTCTCGCGGGCTGTGCCCCGCGGGTAGCAACCTCTTTCTGGAAAATCGGCACTCCTGCCGATTCTGCCGTTGCCGGCTATACTGTTATCCATGCGGAGGGAAAAACGCGCCATTGCTATCCTATTGAAGCATGGAGCGACGGTCCGCTCGTAGATACGTATCACGAGTTACACCATCATGGTGTAGCCGTGGAGTCGGAACTGATGGCTTATCGTATTTATTTTGACAAAAAGCAAACGATTGACCCCTATTGTAAACGCAAGCCTCAGCTCGAATTGTCCACCGGTTATTGGTATCCGAATGATAGTCTGCTGGCGGAGGGCTACGGAGATGATATACTCCGCGTGAGCGGAACAGTAGGCGTCGGCTCTGTCAAGTATTGGAACGGCAAACTCTATCACATAGAGGATGTAGGAGAACGACAGCAATGGATTGTCAGAAAGAGCCGCAATAAAGCCACCATAGCCGTCTGCGACGTAGATTGGACTATTCCTGACGGGAATCAAGAAGACCCGGAGAAGAGAAAAGTAGTGGACATGAATGTGGAATACACGATGCGCGCAGGGCATAGGGATATGCGGTGCGACATTAAAGTGTCCGAGCCGGTCGAAGGTCTATGTACCGGCGTGCAGACCATTCCGGCTAAAGGGCCACATAACCAATCACAAATTACCAATTACCAATTAGAGAACGGAACTCTCTTGGTTTCATGGGGTACCGACTGGCCGGTAAATGATTCCATCAAATATGCCAAAGAGACTGTCGGTTTGGGTGTCTTTATTCCAAAAGAATATGCCGGAGAGATTGTTCATGACAAGAGGAATAATCTCTGCCTTTTAAAATCACAAATCAGCAATAACAAATCACAAATGTGTGCGACAGCACACTTCTACCTCACCGTTTGCGGTGCCACCAAAGAAAACCACCCCGTTGCAACCAATGCAACAGAGTGGCGAGATTACTTGCTTCGCTGGGCGCGTCGGCTCAAATAGCGGTCATTCTCATTCGCATGTCGTTCGCATCGCGGACGTCACCGTTGGATTTCTTTCCCGCGCGTACTTTATATAGCGCGTACGCGCCCGCAAGCACTGCAACAAAGAGCCATACTTCCCATCCATCGCCTATCGGGCACCAGCAATAGCCCTCTTCGTACACGTGATCACAACCGTAGGAGTACCAACTACCACATACCTCACATACCCAATCACCTTGTCCGTCATCGCCTGCGTTAGGATCCCAATGCCAGTGACACTCTCCACATGCATCATCTGGTACCGGAGGATCTGTCGGGCTACGTCTTGGACCGGTTTTCGGATGATAAGAATCTACTGTTGTTATTCCTCCGGATACCCGCGATGCGGAAGTCTGAATACCTCGCACGGACGGCGTTGATGTTACAGGTGTTGCAGCAGAAGCTATTCCTCGGCCCATTGAACTACCGGTAGAAGTCATGGAAGCCACCGGTGCTTGTGCCATTCCTGCAGAAGCAGCACGCTGATGTACGGCGCTCGTTGTGTAGATATATCCGCCACGCCCTGCTCCCTTATAAGGAGAGGCATAACTCAACGCGGATGCCGTGATAGTGCACAGCAAACACAATATAAATAATGTAATCTTTTTCAAACTAATACCTTTCTAATATGCCCTTGTCACAAGGGGAATGCATCAGCGTACAAGTACGCCGGTTGCATTGTACAGCACTCCGTTCTTAAGGATAAAGAGTTGATTGTCCTTAATGAACTTGTGTACTTTGGTTCCATTCTCCACATTCTCCACGCCGGTAGCAATGCCCGGTTTGTTAGAGCCATCCCACTCGATTATCTCGAAGCGGTCAGTAATCATACTATTCGGCTCCGCAAAGAATGTATATTCTGCATTTTCTGTTATTTCAGTTATTTGTTCCGTTTCCCAGTCGAGCAGTGCCAACTCTTTCTCGCTGTTCAGATGGCTGAAGAACATCGTGTACATGGTCTCTTCTCCCGTGCGCACACCTACGCGCGTTCCGATGAACGAATTGGTTGCATCTACAGATAGCTTATCTTCTCCTTCTATCGCAAAGATATTAAATTCGCCATCCTCCATTTTCCGCGCGTCATAACCATTCTCGTATGCAGCATCATACTGCTCCGACTCCAGCATATATAAATGATCCAAGAGACCGTCTGCATATACTGATATCTTTAATGCTCCGAGAGCTTGTCCCTCGTCATGAGCTTTGACACGAAGAGGAACATTCGGATGCTTAGCGTTCCATACTATCTTATTATAATCCAGGGTCACTGTAGCATCTTTTGTGGTGTGCACATAGAATCCTTGCATAGAAGGAATGATTGTTGGTAAACTAAATTTACCGCGCAACTCATCGGATACTCCCACAGGGATTCCAATATACTGACCAGGGGCATTATTTTCATTCACTCCTTTAGTTAAGAGATCCAATTCCTCAATATTCTGGCGTGAACCGGTATTGAACATATAAATTGTTGCAGATGCTCCTTCGGAGAAATCTGTAGTGTCAATTTTAGTAATATCTATCGGGGCAGCGTAACTATTTGCCAAGACATTCGTTCCTGCTATCGGAGAGTCTTCCGTATAAACTAAGTCCAATTCGACATTATCGTTCGGTACCAAATGTCCTGTAAAGGTCACTAATTTCCCTTTCGGGTCTTTGTACTGATTGGTCAAATATCCTGCAAACGGCTCTAATTTGAGGTTTCTGCGGTCATTCACCCATTTGCCGGAACCCTCATTCCAGTAATAAATCATATTCGATACAAAGACTGTGCGTGCAAGCGGATTTTCCGCAATAGGAGAACCTACATATTGCCACTGAGAGATTAAGTTTCTATCCGAGTTCTCATCCATTTCCGTATACACCTTCGTAAACAACTCTATCGTCGCTTCGGGCATTGCGCCGGTGTAATCAGGAGAAATACGCAGATAGCCTGTCTGACCTCTGGTTGCGCTCTCATAAGCCGAGTCGGCCTTCAGAATCAAGTTGTCCTTCGTTGCGCCGCTAATACCGCCTGCGCCGATTGTCAAACCACCTGTCGGCATTACAATAACAGAACCGGCAGGAGTAATGGTCATGCTCTGGACCTCTTCTTCGCTATCAACCATCACCTCAGAAGCGATAATAACATCATCGCTTGCGGTCGGCACTTCTCCAATCTCCCAGTTGCCTGCTTTTGTCCAGTCATCGTCTATCGCGCCATTGAACAGATAGCGGCCATTAACGGTGAATATCCAAGGCTTGGAAACAGGTGCGTAACTGATATTTCCGGCCTGCGAAACTGTGATCGTGAACGTGCCTAAACCGGAAATCACTACTTCGCCATTTATAATAGACGCTATATCACTTCCGCTTGTCACTGCATATGTCACAGGAGTAAGGCCACTTGTCGCATATGCGTTCAAAACAGGAGTCTCGTCAGGAGTAATTACTGTTTGCGGATCCCAGATAATATCTTGGCTTTCTTGCGTAATGGTAGCAAGAAGAGTGACCTCAACAGATATATTGCGCAGAGTATCTGTGATAGTTATTGTATTGCTCCAGTCTCCCACTTTAATTGGTTGAACAGAGAAAGCCAAATCCACTGTAGCACGCGTACCGCAATCGGCTTCAATCACATCTGTAATAGTCAAGCCGTTGGTTGTATTACTTGCAGTAACGGTCATGTCGCCCTTCACATCCGAATAGGTAACCGGAATTGAGCCTTCATATAGCGAACCGGCAGCGATATTACCCAAGTTAATCGTCGCATTCTCCACTTCAATCATCGGCACCATCGTTACGGTAATACCACCTACATAGTGGTAACCACGACCACCCTGCGGACGAACAAACTTCAGATGCGTCGCCTCCGGACTTAACTGAATTGTTTCCGAATAAGCCGTTGTGTTCTTCTCAGGATAAACATAAGCGAGAGCTTCAGTTTCATACGTAGCTCCGCCATCGGTAGATTGATATACCTTAATACCCTCGTTATAATACTCGATGACCACGTTATACGATACACCACGCACATAGAAATTCAGTTTGTCCGGTGTACCTTGGCTGTGATCCAACGATACAACGTGAGAAACCTCCGGAAAACTCAGACTGAATGCGTAGAACTCTATCTCGTCCGTAATCTCTTTCATGAGAGCGGGGTCGCAGTCGCCTGTTTGATTCTCACGTACACGTACTATTTTGGTAATAGAGGTTGCGGCCTCATATTCTTCATTCCCTGCTACCGAGGCGGTAATAGTCGTCTCGCCCAAACCGATAACACGGAAATGCGTGCCATCAATCATCTCTATCACACCATTGTCCGCCGGACAAGTATATTGAATCAGCGCCGTGCGGGCAGAGTTGGGTTCATCCTCACCGGTTGCAAGGTTCAGCACATACACTTGCGCCGTCAGTTCTTTCTCGTCAGCTACGGAAATAGCGCGCGTGAAGTTCTGATTCCAAACAATATGCTGGATTTTTTTGTTGGTAGCATTGATAACTTTCGTCTCGCTTACGGACTTCCACAACGGCATCTCGGCCGAAGTAGCCGTCAGATGCGCTGTACCTTCACCTACAACGGTGAACGAACGCCCGTCGGCAGCGATACTGATAATCGATTCTTCACCGGCTTGCACGGAATAGGTAACGATGGCCTCGTTGGACGCCGTTGCTGCTGCATTATCCGTGAATGTCAGCGGCAATGAAACAGGCTCTGTCTCATAGAGACTTCCCCACGTTAAGGTCGGGGTCTGCTTCTCCGTCTCTGCGTTGATGGTAATCGTTGCATTCTGACTCGGTGTATAAACCGTGATAGTTGCTGCTATCTGTTCCGGAATATCGCTTGTATAGGTTACTATAATCTCTTTGCGCTCCGCCGAAGCATCAAAAGCAGTCTCGCCTACAGTAACATGCGCATTGTCGCTTGCAACCTTTATCTCGTCAGCACAATCGCTATAATCCACATAGAACACAGCCGTTTTTTCACCATTTACGGTGTTGATCGGCAGATTCAGCGAGGGAAGGGTATTTCCGTCTACGTCTTGGATTGTCATCCATTCCTTGCGGGTGATACGAATATCATTGATGTACGGGTTATCGGAAGCATTGATGGTACCGCCGCGATCAAATACGACCTTTTTCGTTCCATCTGGCAGAGTATAAGTATGGTCTGCCGCATCGTCATAGAAAAACACAGACGCCGCCTCCGGTTTCCATTGAGCAAGTTGAACGTTATTAGCATCATACGCCGTTACGGTAGCCTGATTGCCAGCCAATTGGTTCTTTTTCATCTGGAAGCTCAGCACATCGCCCGAGCCTGCTTTCGGCAGGACAATTTCCCCAACTGAGGAGGCTGTGTTATCCGGATACTCCGGACCATATACATAGCAGCCTTCAGTCACTGTTACAACATTGACTGTCAGAGTCTTTGAGTCGCCAAGGTATTTATAGTTCTCTGCTTGAGCGACCGTCCAAGTAGCGCTTCCAAGATTATAAGAGGTATAGATAGCATGCGACTCCGGATAATAAGTAGCAATATCTCCGCCGGTTGCCTGCGCAACGGTGATTGCCGGAGCGCCTTCAGCATTGTTATCCGAAGAGAAATTCACAAACGCGCCGTCATCGGTAGCCATATTCTTGCTCCATGCTCCCCAATCACACGTAATCGTATTCGCGCGTTTATTTATAATGATTGTCTTTGTTACATCTACCGCGTTGAAGTTCGTCGTCTGAGGCTGGGTCAGATGCAGCACGACCGTTCCAGCCTGTCCTAAACTCAAATAGCGGTTACTCGTCAGCGTAGGGGCAGTTGCGCCTGCATTGATAGTGCTTGACGGAGTAAACTCAAACGAATATGTTTTATCGCCATCACTATTGCTCGTCCACAACGCCTGCAGATCCAAAGTCGCGTCCTCTACATAATATGAATCGGCTATCGTACAATTAATGGTAGCTGTATTACGCTGCGCTTTACCTTTGATGGTAATCGTCTGCGTGGCAGACAGTTGCGGGCTCTGACTATTTTTGACCGTCACAACCAGTTCTTTTGTCCAGTCGCCAACCTCTGTCGGCTCGAAATAAATTGTCAAAGTCTTGTGGTCACTGCTCCAAGAAGTCGTGAACGGCGCAATAGACGCGTCTGCGGTTTTCTCGAAATTGACTGCATTCGCATTAAATGTCAACGTAACGGCATTGCTCTTACGAGTATCTTTCGCCAAAGTGTATGTGCCGAAATCAATAGAAGTCTTGTTTGCAGAAAGAGTCGGTGTCAAATCAACATTAGCAGTTACCGTAGCGGTTTTAGAAGTTCCGCCTTCTGCCTTAGAAGTCAACGTGACAGATGCTGTGTGCGCTCCTTGTGACGTCGTCGCCGTACAAGTATAACGAACGGTTATCGTTACTTTATTGTTACTGTACGACCATGAAACAAACTCCCAGCCGGCACCATCTACATTATAAGTAAAATCAGCCGTTGCATCGGCATTAGATACATTAAATACAGCAGTTGTTGTCGCATTACCCGGAGCGGTGAAATTTAAAGTCCCCGCAGATTCTACTGATTTAACGGTTACCGGAACAAACTTCGCCCAAAACTCTTCTGTTCTACTACCTGATTTTTGGCTGGATGTGCTATATGGATTGCTCGTAGAGGCGGCCGTTCCAGTACAAGCTGCATTTTTATACCACCCCGAAAAGGTATATCCAGTGCTTGCCTCTGCACTATATTTACAATAAGCCCAACTAGCAACATTTGTAGAAGCTGATGCTGTAGCTTGAGTCCCGTTAGAGGTAGAATTGGGACCATCCACCAACGCATCGAAATAATTGGAGTGAGCCTCTACAGACACGGTTCCCTTTCCTTGTCCAACCGCTACCTTTCCCGTTATCTTTCCCCACGCATTAGTAGAGGACGTGAGAACACACAGTAAAACTATAGATTTTAGGATAAAAGTGAAGTTTCTCATATTTATACCTTTCAGACTATTCATTGTTTTGTATCTTAAAATTCGACTTGTTTTAGTGTTTTTGCCAAGTGCGGTTTGCAAAATGTACGTTTTTTAAGGATTTATGTGCGTTTTGCGTTCCACTACCAGCGAAAAAGTGTGCAAAATTAATATTTTTCTACGAAACCACCAAATATTTAGACCTTTACGCGCACGAATAATAAGGATATATAGTCGAATCTTAAAATCCGACACCTTCTTATGTTGCAAAACATGGATTTTGTTCCATTTTTCCAATTAAAACATTTTTAATAGAAAAATACAACACGACAAGCATAAAAAAAGAGAAGACTTGCGTCTCCTCCAAATGTTCTAAATGTATGTTCGTCGGGACATGGTCCCGTGATGGTCATGTTCTATTTCGCACCTACATTCATTCTTCAGACAGCAATCACACCTGCCTTTTTCCACTCATCGAGCGTGGCGTCTATGTCACTCATCGCCTGCTCCGGGGACACTTCATACTCCGCGCAAAGCGCTTTGCATAGTTCTGCGGTTGTAAAAACGCCGTGTGCCGCCGTTTGTTCTTCCGCTTTCTGCCATAAGAAAGCCGCGGTCTCATTGAGTGTAATCATCTTATTAAAATTGATCAACTCCATCGACTCGCCGACCAATATATATTCGTTGCCTAACTTACGCAGGCGAAAGCCATCAATCGTTCTCATTTTTTTGTCGTTAGCTTATTATAATTAAAACAAAAACATAAAAAACAATTTTTATTTATAGTACCATTTAAGGTATGTGTGGCGGTAGATTTTAAGAAGGAAAGGTCGGCAAGGCAGGAGTAGATGCCAAATTATGCCCCGCGAAAGCGTTTTTCGCTTGCCATTAGGGCGTTCAATACGAGTTACTCTACCGATGATATTATCCGTGGAACAGTATTCCTCTCCAGTTAAGTTTCCATCGCCCTGCAGCACTATTTTCTCTGCTTCTACACGTAACACACGATGCAGGACATAAGCCGTTCTTTCGTCTTGCGTAACCGCTTTCGCGAGGAGTATATCGCCTCTGCGAGGCGTCCGCGTCAGCGGAGCAAGAACAACACTATCTTTATCACCTTCGATAAACGGCCGCATACTCACGCCTGATGGCGTAAAGCGCACTTCCTTCTCTTCGCGCAAGAGCCGCGCCAGTTCCGGAATCAATATATCGTTGGCAATAACCATTATTCGGTGACAATAACCCTCAGACAGTTGCAAGGCGGCGCAGTAACGTAATTGATTTGTTGGATATAATATGGCGTGCTACTCGGCTTTTCTATTTTTATCATATAGTTCCCTACGCTCGGCATCTTTACCGTTGAAATACCTGCATCTTTTTGCACAACAGTTCGCACGACCCATGTGCTACCTTCATCATCAGACGTAGACACCTTTATGTCTACATATTCCGCATTGGGCTGATACTGAATACAGATACTATCCAAATCATTGATAGTAGTTGTGGTTACTTTTGCACCGCTTCCGGTCATAAATATACAGATTTCTCCAAGAGTCAGTGAAAGATCACTATAAAACTTAGCAGTTCCGCCCGAACAAGTGTACGTAACGAAGTCTGTCGTACCGGTTTTATTACTGTTGGTTACCACCAATGATCCGTTGTTGTACATCTCATGGAAATTCTGAGATGTAACGACACCCTCAGCATAGGCGATTCCTACGCTGAGGGCGATTGTTGTGAGTAGTATTGCAACGCGTTTCATAAGCGCGCAAAGGGGTTATGATTGTTTACTTGAATACTGCGCGATAGGTAGCATCGTTAGTTACCTTGCCGCTTGCAGTTGTGAAGAGGTCAGCCGGGTTCTCGAACGGGTCAAACCACTCGCTTTCTGCGGTCCATCCGATGAACTCAGTGCCTTCGCACGGAGTTACCGTTGCCGTAGGCAATACAAGGTTCTCCGAGCCATCGATAGCATATTCCTGCTGCTCGATTTGCGTGCCGTTGACAATCCACGTAACCGTATATTTCGGGTCAACAGGTTCCTCAATGTAAGTAAGGGTGATATTAGTTCCACTCCTTGTGATATCTTTCAGCGGCTTGCCCGAGACACCGCTCCAAGAGTTTACAGAACCGTACGGGAACACGTTCTTCGTACCATAATCTTCACCGATTGCTGTTCCGGAAGACGGCACTAACGTGAAATGCGGGTCTCCATTACTTGTCAAGTTAGGACCGTTATTCTCCCACATAGTTTTGTTATAATTAACCTTCCAGATAACCAAGCCTGCAGCGGGCAAATAAGTATCCCAACCTTGTTTCTGGCGGTTTTCGAAATAATAGTTCAATCCCGTAGTAGTAGCCGTCTGCAATTTGCCTGAGGCATTAACCTGATAAGAATTGTAACCCTCTGTTCCTATTGCTTTCAAGGTTAATTTTGCGCCATTGCTTCCCAAGTTCTCCGGGGTATACCATCCAAAGAAATATTTCTCCCATGTATTGTAGTTGGGCGGGCAGTGGATACCACCATTGTAACTACCACCATCCATTATGTCCCACTCGTTCGGCGTAAGGCTATTGTTGTAGTTGGTCGAATAGTCGGTGTCATAATGATCCGGCAGACCAATAACATGACCAAACTCATGGGCGATGATACCGATACCGGCAAGCGAGGTACCGGACAGCTCATTCGACATTGCATAGCAATTAACATACTTGCCGTCAAATTTGCACTGCGCCTTGGTATATGTGCAGTCTCCGTAATAACGAGCACTTTCAATCTCATAACTATGCGGCCAAATGGAATTTTGGGCTGCGGTAGAAGTACCTGCATCGGCTTCGCCTATGCCTGCATACACTACATACACAAAGTCAACTTCACCATCATTATTCCAATCATATTGAGAGAAATCAATCTCTTCATTAGCCAAGGTACACGCTTCAATAACCGCATTTGCCGGATGCGAGTCATTTCCCTGACTGTCATTCCCGCCATAATAAGAACTGTTTTGGCTCAAAGTAACCGGTCCATAAACATCCAACTGGATGCTATATTTATTATCGGACTGATCACGGAAATACTGAGCGAGAGAACCATAATTCTTCCCGTTGTATTTATTAACGGTGCAATTAGTAGAATTACACATTTCGTCAATTACAGCTTTCGTTGTTGTGGATTTAAACGTTCTATCCTTGAAATTAGCCATAATAACGACACCCTTTGGCGGCAGATAGGGAGTATAACCAAATCCGTCTGCTTTTTGCACTCTGCGTGCTCGTTGAATCTTCGTGTTAGCGCGGCGTGCCTTGAATTCCGCGGCCGTGGGAGCTTGTCCCACCACCTCGAATACACCTTCGGCATTTTTGCGTACTTCCCGGCCTTCTTTATCAATCCAGTAGTGATAGAACTCGTCCCCCATCTGCTGTACCTCGACAGTGGTGCCGTCAGGTTGTGCAACGGTGTGCCATCCGCGCTTGGCAGGAACGGCATTAATAGCCAAAGCCACAAAGCATAAAACAGCTATAGATAATATCTTTTTCATATTCGTTCCTCCTTATTTAACGCGTGTACCAATAATATTATACTCTGCTCCGTCGCGAACAATAATCAACTGTCCGTCACGCAGGATCTTAACAGCCTTAACGGCTTCTGCCACATGGTCAATATCCGTTGCATCACCATCCCACACAGGCACAAACTCTACGTCGGTTGCCGGCACTGTGAACGATGCACCGGGAGCGTAGGTCTCGCCGCCGAAAGACCAAGCTTTGAGTTCTTTGCCCTGCTCGTTTTTCGGTACGTAAGTAGGAAGTGTATAAGTTGTTCCCTCTTTATACGTCGGTTCCTCACAAGCGGTCTTGCGGTACGGGAAGCCCTGATAAGAGATGTTCACTTTTTGTTTCGCATCGCCCAGACGATAAATCTCCACCGGTTTCTGCAGACTTGTATACACGCCAAAACGTGCGTTACCTTGGTTATAGTTGTACTGGAGGCGTCCATACTCACTGGTAGTGGAATTGATCGCCGCCTGACCATCGTCCGTGATAATAATAGCCCAAGTACTGGTGCCTGTTCCGCCCCACTGCAGTTTCTTAGCGGCTGTAGCCACCAGTAATCCTTTGGTTTCTTCCATCAGCGTCCATTCTCCGGCTTTGCCTCCGAGTGTAAACACAGCCGATCCATCGCCCAGAGAAGTGATTTTGGCATCATCAAAAGTAGATGTAACCGCGGTCATCGCCTTAGTGTTACCGCTGGTAATGGATGTGCTCGCCGTGTGATTATACCCCACATAGCCGATTACAATTTGATCCCCGGCCTGCAAATCCGACGCATCGGTAACGAGCGTCCAATTGTCAGCCATTCCTGCCATCGCTATCAGCAGCGACAAGCAGAGAGTTGTGATTTTCTTCATGATTATTAATATTTGATTTTATTTTTCTTCTTACTATTTGTATAACAAAAAGTGCGCAAAGTTACGGCTTTTTTTTCAACTACACAAATTTTTTTGAAGAAAAGTACTAAAATTCTATATTTTTTATCTCTATTGAACATTTTACAGCCTTAATGCAACTCGCGCTGTTAGCTATTGTATAGGTGTACAAACTGACATTATTTGTGTAAAAACCGTTTTTATTCCTTATTTATTTGCATATATGCGCGAAAAGATTTATCTTTGCGGTCGATTTTGCAAAGTACATTTAGCAAAACGCTATATAAACAACTCAATTTTTCGTTTAACCAAAACATTTAAACACAATGAGAAAAATTTTCACATTAGCCGCTGCCGTATTGGCAAGCTTCAGCTTGTGGGCAAGCGATGAAAAGATTTACACATTTGATGATGGTGCAGAATTAGCAACAGACTGGACCGTTGTCACAGATGTTCCGTCAGGAGGTACCGCGAAATGCGAAATTACCCAAAGTATTGGCGGTTCTTGGAGTCCGAAAGACAACAACTATCTTGGACTCGCCTACTTGAACAAAAGCGGTATTACAATTACCATTACTTCTAATGAGGAATTCAGTAACATTGAATCTATTTCCATTGATGCAGTTGCCAATGACAATAGCAAACCGACCATCGCGGCATACATCGAAACAGAAGCCGGTGACGTAGAAGTATTTGCGCCAATTGGTACAAAAGACGGTTTCGGTACCGGTGGTACTAATAAATGGGGAAACAAAACCGTGACTTTGGCAAGCCCCGTATCCGGCAAGTTGAAAATTGTGACCGTTGCCTCTTCTTCGGGAAAATACGCTGCACTGGACAACATAAAGATTGTCTATTCAGCCGGTGCTCCTTCTACCGATCCTGTAGCTACTGTTACTCTTGACGGTCCGACTGAGGGATTTGTTGGCAAAGAAGTTTCTTTCTCTGTTACCACTGACGTGAAAGCAAATGCTTACAAATGGTATGTTGATGGTGCAGAGCAAGAGGGTGCTACTGCTGCTAAGTTCAATTTCACTCCGGAAGCAGAGCGCACTTACCGTATTTTAGCTGCTGCCAAGAACGACTACAATAGTGACTTTGTTCAGTCCGAAGGTCTTGACTTCGTTGCTACCGTTAAGCCGGCTGCTGTTCCTTGCGCAGAGCTCTATCCTGCTGCTGCAGGTGACACTCCTGCTAAGGACGCAAAAGCTGCTTTGACTGACGCAAGTTATGGTGGTAACATTATCTTCGCCGGTGCTAAAGATGGCAAATATGCAGAATCTTTCCAGTATAATGATTTAGGTTTGCAGATGTGCAAAGGTGGAGCTGACTCTGTTCGCGTTGAGTTAGGCTTCAACCTTGCCGTAGGTTCTAAAATCGAGCTCCATATCACGGTAGGTACCATGTGTGACACCAAAGAGCGCGGATTCAATCTTCTTGCTCCGGGACAAAAGAAAGTGATGGGCGCAGTATGGAAGCCGAAAGAGACTGCTGAAGCTACCGATTCTATTGTTTCTAAAGTATTTGAATATGAGGTAACAGCCAGCGATGGCATGGCTGGTCAGAATAAATTCGGTCTCCAGCGTAGCAACTCTGCTATTCTTCAAGCCATCATCGTTTCTGACTGCGGCGAGGAGATCGTTCCTGATACTGATCCTGTAACTTCTGTTACCGTTGCCGGACCTGCTGAGGGATTTGTTGGACAGACCTATTCCTTCACGGCTACTGCAGACGCAGATGCTGATGATTGGATTTGGTTTGTAAACGATGTAGCAGTTGATGGTGCAAAAGCCGCTACGTTTGCCTTCACTCCGGATGCTGTGGGTACATATGCAATCAAAGCAGGTGCACGCAACCAATACAACACAGAGGACGGATGGATCAACTCCAATGAAATAGCACTGGTTGTTTCGGAAGCTTTGGAGCAAGTAAGTGTTAGCGCCAACACCGAATGGGATTGGACGAAAGCCGCTTCTGTAAATGAGATTAAGTTTACTGACGCCACCTCTCCTCTGAAAAATGAGCGCTGCCTCTTGGCTAATGTAGCAGGCATGAACAATGACGAGAACTTCAATTCGCAGGCCCTGCTCTTCGAAGGTGAGTATGCTATCCGTGATGGCAAATACTGCCAAGGTCAGTTACTGCAATTCAACACCACCGTTGCGGGCTATGTAAGCGTTGAATACAGCAACACCGGTAATCGCGCTGAGGGTGAAGACCTGGAGCGTATTTTGACTGTTAACGGTGTTAAGGTAGGTGAAGGTGCACTGCGCAGCGATGCTACTGTTAAAGAGTTCAATATTCCTGTTGAAGCAGGCGACGTTGCTTTGTCGAGCGTATTAAAGTCTGATGAGAGCAAACAATACATCCGCATCTACAAAGTAGAGTTCTCAACAGAAGAGAAGGTTATTCCGGAAGGAATTGAGAATATCGACGCTTCTGTTAAGGCAGTGAAGATCATGCATGATGGTCAGCTGCTGATCAAGAAAGGCGACGTATTCTACAATGCACAGGGTGCGCGCTTGTTCTAATACCCGCACGACTGCGGGCTCAGCCCTTGTATAGTGCTACGTATTAAACTACGCTTTCCCCATAGCAAACAGCCTTTGGCTTGGTTTACTCCGGGGACCCCAAGAAAGACAGCTCCGCGCACGCGGGGCTGTTTTTTTGTGCAATAATTTGTATAATCCAAAGAAAAGTTGTATCTTTGCACCCGATTTTAGACATTTATTATTTATCATACCATGAAAAAGTTTTTCTCTCTCTTACTGGCTGTATTGTTTGGTTTTTCTATAGCCCACAGTACCATCAAAGTACACACCATCGGCGATTCAACGATGGAAGATTACAATCCTTCCGCTACCGACAAGCGCGGTTGGGCTACTTTTTTAGGAGCCTTTTTTGATGCCTCCCAAGTAACTGTCAATAACCGTGGCAAGTCCGGCAAAGACACCCGTACCTACTACGACGACAATGCCTACTGGGCATCCGTCAAGAGCCAGATGAGCGCAGGGGATTATCTGATTATCCAGTTTGCCCATAATGACGAAGGAACAGTTACATACGGCATGGACAACCTGGAATATGCCGCTTACTGCCAAGCGCACGGGAAAACCGTTCCCAGCGACAATCGCGGCACCAACCCTCAGACCACTTATCGCGAATACCTGCGGCTGTTTATCGATGAAGCACGCGCGCTGGGCGTCAACCCTATTTTAGTGGGACCTATTTGCCGCGCTTATTTCCAGGGAAACAAGATTAAGCGTTCCGGACAACACGATTTGGGTGACAAATTCAGTAAAATAGAAGACGGCGTGCTCTATGAGAACCAGAGTCTGCCCGCCGGAGACTCGACGATGAGTTATGTGAAGGCCATGAAAGTGGTGGCTACGGAGAAGAACGTGCCCTTTGTCGATTTGACGAAAGCTACGATGGAACTGTACCTCAGTTACGGCGAGACCCAATGTCTGAATATGATGTTTGTCAACAAAGATGCCACCACCAAAGATGCGACTCACACCAATGCGCTGGGAGCCAATCTGATAGCCCGCGAAGCAGCTATGCTGCTGAAAGAGTCAGGCATTTTGGCCGAATATATATCTATCCCCACCGATATTAGCGCTAACCCGACCAGTATTGAGATAGGCGAGACATACAGCGGTGTTACTCAAAACAGAGAATTTCTGCTGACAGGCTACGGTCTGGAACCCGAAGAAGGTTCTGTGGCTTTGTCCGCAACCGCTAACCTGCAAATATCGCTTGATCAGAGCACCTATGCCTCAACGGCCAATGCAACATACAGCGGCGGTTCCTTGCTACAGAAAGTCTATGTGCGGGCTAACTACACCAATGCCGGAGAACAGTTAGACACCGTCTATGCTGTTTCGGGCGCACACGCCATCGCTATTCCCGTCAGCGCAGAAGTTGTCTCGTTGGATGGCGGAAGTGCCGTGAGCGCCGTTTGGACTGTCGCAGACAAAACCAAACCGGGAGAAGCCGTAGTAGAAGGACCTATCAGTACTGCTTTTGCCCTTAGTAACATGCTGGCTGTAGACACAAAAAGCGATGCCGGGCCTACAGGAAACTTGACAGTTGTGCGTTTCCATAACTCCAACGCCAACAACGAGAAAGTCAACTGGCCTGCTAACGAAATCGACGAAGTGGCTACTCGTTACATTGATTTTGCGGTTAGCGCTCCTTCCACCATGGAGGTTCGTCTGACAGGCATCAGCATGGAGATAGGCGCCTATTCCACGGGCACGATGAAATGTCATATCAGCACCGGAATGGGCGATGATTTTGAGGAAGAGCAGATTATCTACGAAGCATCCGCAGTAGCCCTTCCGAATATCGCTCCTACCATCGATAAGAATACCAAAGAGATCACGGCATACGGCGCTGCGATGAGAGAACTGGACCTCAAGCCGATGCTTACCATCCCTGCCGGCAAGACATTACATTTGCGCATTCTGCCTTGGCATGAAAGCACTAAAGAGGGAAGCGGCAAATATGTCTGCATCCGCAATCTAAAGATTGAGGGACAGGCCTTCGAACCCGGCACACAAGGAATAGAAGACGTACAAAGGGACAAGGTACAATGTACCAAGGTTATCCAGGACGGCCAACTGCTTATTAAGAAAGGCGATGTATTCTACAATGCACAAGGTGCACGCTTGTTCTAATACTCGCACGACTGCGGGCTCCGCCCTTGTATAGTGCTACGTATTAAACTACGCTTTCCCCATAGCAACCAGCCTTTGGCTTGGTTTACTCCGGGGACCCCAAGAAAGACAGCTCTGCATACGCGGGGCTGTTTTTTTTATGCAATAATTTGTATAATCCAAAGAAAAGTTGTAACTTTGCAGCCGAATTTAATATGCCGTATTATGCGAATACTACAACATATAGGCGAATACACGCTTCTGATGGGCAAAGTGCTTCGTTTGCCGGACCGCCAACGCATGTTCTGGCGGCAGTACAGTCGTGAGTTGGAGAAACAAGGTTTGCAGAGTTTACCTATTGTGCTGATTATCTCCGTTTTTATCGGAGCCATCCTAACCATTCAAGCGAAGACGAATACCGAGAATCCCTTGCTGCCGACTTATACGGTAGGTTTGCTGACTCGCGAGACGTTGTTGCTGGAGTTCTCCAGCACTATCCTCTGTTTGATTTTGGCAGGCAAAGTAGGATCGAATATCGCGTCAGAAATAGGCACGATGCGTATCACGGAGCAGATAGATGCGATGGAGATCATGGGCGTCAACAGCGCCAATTATCTGATTTTGCCGAAGATATTAGCGTTCGTGACGATGATGCCTCTGTTAGTTATTATCTCCACAGCGGTCGGTTTGGTAGGCGGTTGGGCAGTAGGCGCGTTCACGGACATCATCACTGTGCATGATTATCTGGTAGGTGTGCAATATGCGTTCAATCCATACTATGTATGGTACGGTATTATCAAGAGCCTTGTCTTTGCGTTTGTGATAACGAGCATGAGTAGTTACTACGGTTATTTTGCGCGCGGGGGCGCGCTCGAAGTGGGTCGCGCAAGCACCAATGCCGTAGTTAACTCCAACATAATGATTTTGTTTTTAGATTTAGTGCTTTCAAAGCTGCTGCTTTGAGCACAAAATCTGACCGGCGCAAGCGCCTGTAAGACCGCTTCGCTGTAGGACCGTTTACACTGTAAGACCGCGGCAAGCCGCTGTAAGATAAAAAGATGCATAATTATAAAAATCTACATATCTGGCAAGAGGGTATAAATCTCGCGCGAAAGATTTATGAGGTTACGGCTAACTTTCCTGCTAATGAGAAATACGGAATCGTTTCTCAAATGACCAGAGCAGCGGTTTCTATACCTTCTAACATAGCAGAAGGGGCTGGAAGAAACAGCAATAAAGATTTTGCTAACTTTTTAAGTATAGCTATTGGCTCGATTTTTGAATTGCATACACAAATTGCCATTTGTGAGCAAATAGGATACATAAATGAAGAAACAACAAAACAATTGGAACAGCAGATATACACACTGCAACAACAAATAACTACCTACAAGCAGCGGATAGAAGGGAGCGCCCCGCGGCAAGGGGAGACATCCCCGACGAGCGAAAGCAAGAAATAAAAATCTTACAATGAGCGCAGCGAATGATCTTACAGTGAACGAAGAGAACGTTCCAACAACGATAGTGGTCATACAGCGAAGCGGTCACAACTAGTTGTATTATATGATTGAAGTTAAAGATATAGTAAAGAGTTTTGACGGGAATGTGGTGCTGGACCATGTTTCCACCACGCTGCGAGACGGGGAAGTGAACATGATTATCGGTCAATCCGGTTCGGGTAAGACCGTTCTGATGAAAAGCATTATCGGTTTGCACTCTGTGGATAGCGGGCAGATTCTCTACGACGGCCGTGACTTGGCGAAGATGAAAGAGCGTGAGATCCGTGAGTTACACCGCGAAGTAGGAATGCTCTTCCAGGGTTCTGCTCTGTTTGACTCGCTGAGCGTCATGGAGAACGTCCTTTTTCCGATGGAGATGTTCAGCCATCAGAGTCGCGAAGAGATGCAAGCGCGTGCAGAGTTCTGTCTGCGTCGTGTGGAGATGCCCGAGCGGGTGTGGCACCTTATGCCGAGTGAGATTTCCGGTGGTCAACAGAAACGTGTAGCTATCGCCCGTGCCATCGTATTAGAGCCGAGATATCTATTCTGCGATGAGCCTAATTCGGGTCTTGACCCGAAGACCAGTTTGGTCATTGACGCGCTTATTCAGGATATCACGCGGGAGTATAACATCTGTACTATCGTCAACAGCCATGACATGAACTCTATCATGGAAATCGGCGATAATATCGTGTTCCTCAAAGGCGGCAAGAAAGAATGGCAAGGTTCCCGTCACGAAATCATGACCAGCGACAGCGAAGCACTCAATGACTTTGTCTTCGCATCAGAATTGTTCAAAAAAATTAAGACAGCAAATAGATGAAAAAGATTGTATGTTTGGTAGCCATGATGGTTACAATGGTTTTAAGTCTCCATGCTCAGGAAGCGAAGAATGCTCCCAGAGTGAACCGAGTTCCTGCTTATCCGGGTCTCATCGAACGTATTCAGCCTAACGGAGATACACTCCGCACTTATTTACGAGGTGACGAGCACAAGCATTGGATGATGACGGAAGACGGCTGGCGCATCAATGAGAATAAAAAAGGCTGGCTCAAATACGTCAAAAAGACCCGCAAGGGAGAATATGTCCTCAGTTGCCGCAAAGCACATAACGCTGCAGACCGCAAGCGCTGTGAGAAACGCTGGCTGGAGAGACATGGCGTTAAAGAACTAATCAGATTACCCGAGTGAAAAAGATTCCACACATCTTATTCTTGTGTGTTCTCGCCATGTTCGCGACCGCGAAGCCTGCTTACCACGGACCGCTGGTACGTACTATGCCTGACGGGAGTGAGAAAATCGTGTATATGCATGGTGATGAGTGTGCGCATTTCATCACGGATGACGAAGGCCGATGGCTGGATGAGAGGACGCTGGAGCCTATGACGGACGGCGCGAAAGCCTTGCTGCAGAATCGTCACAATGTAGCGAAAGCACGTCGCGCGCAAGAACAGACGGCCGCTGCACCGAATATCGCACCGCGCGGATTAGTCATCCTCGTTAATTTCCAAGACCTGGAATTCAAAACACCGAGAGACACGATTGACAGCATGCTGAATGCAGTCAACTATACGCGCTATTACAAATACATAGATACTTCAACCGGTAGATTTGTACGAAAGACCATTTCTTCCAGCGGAAGTGCGCGCCAGTATTTCCAAGACCAGAGTTACGGACAATACAACCCTGTTTTTGATGTTGTAGGTCCGGTAACTGTCAGCCAAGAGATGTCCTACTACGGAGAGAATGACGCAAGCGGTAATGATAAACATCCGGGGGAGATGATTAAAGAGGCTTGTCAGCAAGCGGATGCGCTGGGTATCGATTTTGCGCAATACGATAATGACAATGACAAAAAAGTGGACTTTGTCTATGTTATCTACGCCGGTTACGGAGAAGCGGACGGAGGCGGAGACAGTACTATCTGGCCGCATAAATACCAACTGACTTATTCCGGCATCTCTTGTATTCTGGACGGCAAGCGCGTGGATATGTATGCCTGCGGATGTGAATTCAACCATAACAGCAATGTGTATGACGGTATTGGCACTTTCTGCCATGAGTTTGGTCACGTATTGGGTTTGCCGGATTTATATGAAACCAACTCCACCTCGCAAGGTCTGCATACGCTTGGTAACTGGGATATCATGGATTATGGGCCCTATAACAACGACGGCAACACTCCCCCATCCTACTCTGCGTATGAACGGTTTTTCATGGGTTGGCTCACACCGCGCATATTGACCGACCCGGAGTATGTGACGTTAGCTCCGATTAACGAAGGCGACGGAGAGTCACTCATGCTTGTGAACGGAGACAGACACAATATGATTGGTTATAATCCCAATCCGACGACGTTCTATCTGTTAGAGACGCGAACTAAAAGCGGTTGGGACAAACCGCTCACCGGACCGGGAATGCTCATCACCAAGATTCAATACAACTCCTACCGATGGATGTATAACATAGTGAATAATTCTGCATCCAACATGGGCGTGGATATCTTGGAAGCGAAAACGAACACCAGTAACGGAGCCAAGGCTACCGATGCCTATCCCGCCGGAGCAACCGAATGGACGGGTTTCAGCGGGCATGAAGTGACCGATATTATCCGTAACAGCGACGGCTCTGTCTCATTCAGCTACCGCGGGGCAGAGAAACCCATTCCGGAAGCCATAGACGAAGTGCCCATGGACGGTGCGCGATGTACCAAGGTGCTGCGTAACGGACAACTCTATTTGCTATACAAGGGACAGATGTACGATGTACAAGGGAGGAGATTTTAGATTTTAGATTGGAGATTGGAGATTTTAGAATTATGAAGATCATAAGTTATAACCTCAACGGCATCCGCTCAGCTATCAACAAAGGTTTGCTGGAATGGCTGGCTGCGGAAAATCCCGATGTATTCTGCATTCAGGAGAGCAAGGCTCAGCCGGAACAGATTGATGTGCTGGCGATGCAGGAACTGGGCTATCACAGTTATATCCATTCGGCTGAGAAGAAAGGCTATTCGGGCGTTTGCATCTTTTCCAAACGCGAGCCGGACAAAGTGGTAGTAGGCATTGGCAAACCTGAGTTTGACCGTGAGGGGCGTGTGCTGCGGGCGGATTTCGGAGACATCACTATTGTGGACGCGTATATTCCCAGCGGCACTACCGGAGATGTTCGCCAGGAAGTGAAGATGGCCTTTTTGGAAGAGTTGCTTGTCTGGACCAAAGCGCTTCGCGCAGAACGGCCGAATGTGATTGTATGCGGCGATTACAATATCTGCCACAAGCCCATCGATATCAACCATCCGGAGCGGCAGATAGGAGTATCCGGTTTTCTGCCTGAAGAGCGCGAATGGATGGACCGCTGGGAAGCGAGCGGGATGGTGGATTCATTCCGTGTCTTCGACCAAAGCGCCGAGCGGTACAGTTGGTGGAGTTGGCGTGCCGGTGCCAGAGCGCGTAATGTAGGCTGGCGTATTGATTATCACTGGGTGAGCGAACCGCTGCGCCCCAGACTGAGAGATGCAAAGATTTTAACTGACGCGGTACATTCGGACCATTGCCCCGTGTTAGTCGTTATAGACGACTGAACGTTTAGTGTTTAGAGTTTAGTGTTTAGAGAAATGGACAAATTAAGAACAGAACACCTGGTTAAGAAATACGGCAAACGCACCGTAGTAGATGATGTCTCCATCGAATTGGAGCAAGGTGAGATTGTGGGATTGTTAGGTCCCAACGGTGCCGGCAAAACAACTACGTTCTATATGACGACAGGGCTTGTCGCGGCTAATAACGGAAAGATATTCCTTAACGACCAGGACATCACCGGCTTCCCGATGTACAAACGTGCGAAAATGGGAATCGGGTACTTGCCCCAAGAGGCCAGCGTCTTCCGCAAGATGAGCGTAGAAGACAACCTGCGTGCGGTATTGGAACTAACTGATTTCAGCAAAGAGTATCAAGAGGAGAAACTGGAGCAACTCATCAAAGAGTTCAACCTCGCGCATGTACGGAATAACCTTGGCGACCGCCTCAGCGGTGGTGAGAGACGTCGTACAGAGATTGCCCGTTGTTTAGCTATCGAGCCTAAGTTCGTCATGCTGGACGAACCTTTTGCGGGCGTTGACCCGATAGCCGTACAGGAGATACAGGACGTCGTTTGGCGACTGAAGGACAAGAATATCGGTATCTTGATTACCGACCATAACGTGGACGAAACGCTGATGATTACCGATCGCGCGTACTTGCTGTTCGAAGGACGTATCCTTTTCCACGGTACGCCGGAAGAGTTAGCGTCCAACCCCACAGTGCGAAAAAACTATCTCGGCCGCGATTTCGAGTTGAAGAGGAAAACGAGAGTGGAGGAAGGGGAAAAGTGAAAAGTGAAAGGAGAAAAGTGAAAGGTGAAAAGTGAAAGGGGAAAGGTACATAGTATTTCTGCTGGCGATTGTACTATGCGCATGTAGTCATGTGCCTATTCCAGAAGCGACAATCGTTGTACGTGAATGTGCTTCTATGCCTTGCGGTGGCAGAGCGAGCGCCAGCGCGTGCGCTCTTAACGAGAAAGCATATATCTTCGCAGGACGTATGTACGCATGGGATCAGTTAAAAGATTTATGGGAATACAACCCGCAGACAGACACATGGACTCAACATGGGGAAGCGCCGATGAAAGCACGCGTGAATGCGGTTATAGCCGCCAATAACGACAAACTCTACCTCGGTTTAGGCTACGCGGCACAAAGGGCATATCAGGACACCGCCTACATGCATGACTGGTGGGAATATACACCGGCAAGCCGACAATGGAAACAATTGGCAGATTTTCCAAGTCCATACACTGTTGCCTCTCTCTCTTTTGCCATAGATAACCATATATATGTCATGTACGGAACCGGTATCCCCGGTTTCTCAAAAGAAATATGGCAATACAATATTGATACGGACACATGGGTTAAAACGGATAATAACCCATCTCGTCCAAAACCTAATTGCGGAGGAAGGGGAGCATGGTCCGGAGGACTCTATTATTATGGCACCGGCTATGACACACATAATCTAACCTCTTGGTATTCGTCTGATATCAAAAATGACCAATGGACTATTTGCGCCTCCATTCCCGGCAAAGGTCGTGAGTTCAGCGCCTGCGCAGCCAATGACACCTATGTCTATCTCTTCGGAGGACAATATTTTGGAGGTGACATAACAGGAGGATGGGAAATCTTCGACTCATACATGCGATACCTGCCAGCAAAAAATCAATGGGAGTGGTGCGGTCAAATGCCTTGCGGGCGTGCAGTCAATCAAATCGCATTCTCCATTAACGGCAAAGTCTATTTCGGTTTGGGCGAAGACGACAAGCAGCATACCATTGACAAACTCTACTGCATTGAAGAATAAAGTTCTCTACATAGTATTTTTTCTTGTCTGTTCGTTGAATATGCAAGCATGGGACTGGTGGCCACTCCCAATGGCGCAGCCTGACATTTGTCGAGACTCGCTCTTTTACGTCGGAGAATTAAGTTCTTTATCTTCTTCCGGGACACAAGCACCTTCTCTTTTTTGGCATAATAGCGATGGCAATATCTCCGCCATGCCTCACAGCGGAAATATCAGTCTCGGCATCATAAAACCAGCCACTCGCCCCAATCGTTGGTTTGATTATGATTTCGGAGTTGTGCTGGCCGGTCGCATTGACGGCACTCAGCAGAATATTGCGCAGCCACAAATCAACGGCACTGGATATTTTCGAGAATTATACGCCCATGTACGACTATATATCGTAGATATTACCGCAGGAATACATCCAATCTATTTCGGAGCCAGCGACCCGAAGTTAAGCAGCGGGAGTTTGCTATTCTCCAACAATGCCCATCCTATCCCTCGAATCAGCATTGGTTTTGAACGTTGGACGCCTTTTCCCGGATTATTTGGGTATCTGGAGATTAAAGGCGGTCTGACACATGGTTGGTTAAGCGACAAGTCCGAGGTTGTGTCCGGCACGCTCTTACACCATAAATTTATCGGTGGAAGAATCGGTGGCAAGCTCCCAGTGAATATCAGTTACGAGTTTCACCATACGGCCCAATGGGGAGGTTATTCGACCGATTTAGGAGATTTGGGTAATAATTTCGATGCATTTGTCAAAACCTTTATGGTTCGTTCCGGAGGCAATACATATGTTGAGCAAATCAATGCGCAAGGCAATCATATCGCGTTCCAACAATTGGCATTGGATGTAAAAGGCGCCGGGTGGAAAGTCAGCGCCTATTGGCAAGTAATCAATGAAGACGGACCTATCCGGTTTATCGGCTGCGGAATGAATAATACAGATGGCTTATGGGGCATCAGCGCGATACAGGACAAATGGCCGTTTATCCAAGGAATCACCTATGAGTTTCTTAATACTACCGACCAATCCGGCCCTTATCATGATAAAGACGGATGCGTATATGGGGGAAATGATGAATATTACCGCAATGCTATCTATCAACAAGGATGGACCTATTTCGATCGGATTATCGGTTCTCCTCTATTGACAACCGACAATAACCGTGTAATGGCTCATCATGTTGGAATACGGGGAGATATTTATGGCTACCAATACCGTGCGATAGTGACCTACGCCGATAACTATGGACGTTATATAGAACCGAAACGAAGCAATAACACGGCTGTACTATTAGAAATCAAAAAACAAGTTCCGCAAGCATGGGGACTGGAATTTGGAATCTGCTTAGGAGGCGATTTCGGCACACAATACGGTAACACATTCGGGGCCATGATCACTATCCAAAAAAAAGGACTAATCACACAATGGTAAATATGAAATTTATTGAAACATGTAATGCTATCTTCACACAAGCTGTACGGGATTATCATCGTATAGATAGTGTTGACGCATCCATCCTGAATCCTTATCAAGCAGGAACTATCGAGCATGATTTATATCAAAAGAACTGGATAGACACCGTTCAGTGGCATTTGGAAGATATTATTCGTGATCCACATATTGATCCGAGAGAGGCCCTGACATTGAAACGCAGGATTGATAAAAGTAACCAAGACCGCACGGATTTAGTAGAACGGATAGACAGTTATTTCTGGAAGTTGTTCCATGACGTTCAACCGCAGCCGAATGCACGTATCAACACGGAGAGTCCGGCTTGGGCAATTGACAGGCTGAGTATTCTGCATGTAAAGTTATGGCATATGCAGGAACAAGTTGACCGCACGGATGTGAGTGCCGAGCAGCATGAGAAATGCGTAGCGAAGATGGCGGTACTGAAAGAGCAGTTAGGTGATATGACGACTTCCATCGCACAACTATTGGAGGATTATCAGTCCGGCGTGCGCATTATGAAAGTATATCGCCAGATGAAGATGTACAATGACCCAACGCTTAATCCGGTGCTATACAAAGGGAAAGGTTAGAGGTTTGAGGCGAAAGGTGAAAAGAGTATTGATCATACGGTTTTCGGCATTGGGGGATGTAGCAATGATAAATCCCGTAGTGCGGATGGCTGCAGAACAAAATCCGGAAATGGAGTTCACTGTTCTGTCACAGCAACGTATGGAGGATTTGTTTGGTGGGATGCCTAAGAATGTAATCTTTCACGGAGTGGACTTAAAAAAAGAGCCACTTAGGAAGATTGTTGCGGGTTTGGGGCGATTTGATTTAGTCGCCGACCTGCACGATGTATGGCGAAGCCGCTATATACGGATAGCGATGAAACTGAAAGGAGCTCGCGTCAGAACGATTCGGAAGGGGCGCTTGGCGCGTTTCGGGCTTATTCACCATATCAGAACGCAGGCTTTGAAACACATGACCGTTCGATATGCCGAGGTGCTACAACGTTTAGGATTAACCATTTCTGACATAAAAAAGGCAGTTCATAAAGAGACAGGAGAAGGAGTTGGCATTGCGCCTTTTGCGGCGCATAAAGGAAAGATTTACCCCTTGGAGCGAATGGAAAAGGTCGTGCGCCTGTTGAGCAAGAGCGGCGAGCGAGTTGTCCTTTTCGGTGGAGGAGAAAAAGAGCAGGAGATATTAGTGACTTGGGCGAAGAAGTATAAGGGAGTAGAGTCCGTCGCCGGCAAGTATCGGCTGGCAGAGGAGATGGAAATCATGCGCGGATTGCGGGTTATGGTGAGCATGGACAGCGCGAACATGCATTTAGCTTCATTAGTGGGTACACGCGTTGTGTCTATTTGGGGAGCGACACATCCGAAAGCCGGTTTTCTGGGATTCGGACAAAGCGAGGGGGATTGCGTTCAGCGGGATTTGAAATGCCGACCTTGCTCTATCTACGGAAACAAGAAATGTCACTTCGGCGACTACCGGTGCATGGACATAGCGCCGGAGAAGGTAAAGTTGAGAGTGGAGAGATGAGAGATGAAAGCGAGCATTATCATATCGGTCTATAAGAATGTACGCGCTTTGCGGGCTATTCTGCGCAGTTTGCAGAAACAGACGGAGCAGGACTTTGAGGTCATAATCTCCGAGGACGGCGAGGATCCCTGTATGAAAGCGTTCATTCAATCATACGCTTTCCCTTGGCCGGCTCAACACCTGACGCAACCGGACCAAGGATGGCGTAAAAACAGAGCACTGAATGCAGCCATCAAGGCTTCGAATGCCGAATGGTTGATTTTTATAGACGGCGACTGTGTACTCCATCCGCGTTTTGTAGAGAACCATCTAAGGTATAGTGCCCGGGGGATAGTGTTAGCCGGTAAACGAGTGAAGTTAAACGCAGAGCTTTCCGAAAAGGTCATACAGGGCAAAAAAATCCGCTTATGGGCACACCTTATATGGAACAGAGGTTGCAGCTTAGTGGAAGAAGGGTTCTATATTCCTTTAGCACGTTTGTTCCGGCGTCCAGTAAGACATCTGACGGGCAGTAATATGTCCATGAGCAAGCAAGATTTATTAGCCATCAACGGTTTTGACGAGAACTACATTCTTCCTGCAATCGGCGAAGATTATGATATCGAATGGCGATTACCGGCTAATGGCTGCAAAATTATATCGGTACGGAACTTAGCGGTGCAGTACCATTTATATCATCCCGAGAATTGGAAGGATGACATAGAGAACATGGCTTATCTCCGGACTATGCAAGAGAAGAATCAATTCATTTGTAAGAATGGCATTCAGAAAATTCAATAAGATAGTTAGCCTTGTTATCTGGTATAAACCGAGGGCTAAGGAAGTGGAGGCGGTCAAGTTATACAACAAGGATGTAGAGCAGGTTATTATAGTGGATAACTCCGATACAGATAACTGTGCGCTTTGTGCAGAGATTGCGAATGTGACATATATCCCGCTGATGGAAAACAAAGGCATTGCAGCAGCGCTGAATAGGGGATGCGAAGAGGCGAAACATTTAGGCGCTGAATGGGTGCTAACGATGGATCAAGACTCGCGATGGGACCAACATAGTGTGCGCCAATATATTGAGGAGGCAGAACAGTATGAGGGGTTGGATGAAGTGGGTATTTTCTCGCCTTTCCATGACTGTGATGGTACGCCGGAGCGACACCATAGGAAAGGACGATATGAGTTGCGAGAGGTAGTTATGTGTTCTGGAAATCTTCTCCGCTTATCAGCATGGCAACAGACAGGAGGATTTAGAGAGGATTTTTTTATTGACTTGGTAGATGACGAGATGTGTTGCCACTTATATCGCTTAGGATGGATTGTTGTACGTTTGAATAGCATCATGTTGACCCATAAGTTAGGCAACGGAGTACAATTTTTAGGTCCAACGCGTCATCGCTATACCCCCCATCCTGCATGGCGCTACTACTACATTGGACGAAACTTAATACGCATAGCAAAACTATATCCGGAAAAAGCAAAATATTACCGCAATCACGCCTTGAAAGAGTTGAAACGACTACTATTGTACGACTGGAACGAGGATAAACATGATAAATTATGCCACTATATCCGCGGTCTGCGGGAAGGCATGCATCAATTTCCGCCATCATGCAATTAACCCTGAACAAGACATATGAGAACCATCGTCCAGTTATGCTGGATTTACTGAGCCGCTTTGAGACTGAAGGTGTCGTGCTGTATAATGCACGAAATCAAATTCGGCAGATGAAGACTGCAGAAGGAAGGCTGTGGGTTGTGAAGCGTTTTAAACAACCAAAGGGTTTGCAAAGGCTTGTCTATTCGTTTTTTAGAATGCCCAAATCCGAACGGGCTTACCGAAACGCGTTGCGATTGAAGGAGGCAGGTATTCCGACGCCAGAGGCGGTGGGTTATGCGATTGAGAAAAAGGGCCTAATCAAAGAGAGTTATCTTATTACTCGCCCGGCTAATTTATCCCGCGATTTCTATGAGTTCCGATATCATGACGCTGCTGGATATGAAGATATCATTGAGTCCTTTGCTCAATTAGTAGCGACTATGCACAGAAAAGGCATCTACCATCTCGATTTGTCACCCGGTAATATTCTCTTTGACAAACAAAACGGACAGATTCGGTTTGCTATCATTGATGTTAACCGAATGCGTTTCGGAAAACCCGTCGGTATAGAGGACGGCTGCCATAACTTCTGCCGGTTATGGGGACGAATAGATTTTATCGAGACACTGGGCAAGGCATATGCCGCTGCGCAAGGTTGGGAGGAACAAGACGTGACGCGAAAAATCGTCCATGAATGGAAAAAGTATTGGCATATTAAATGTGACCAGGATATCGAGAAAATCTTTGATCGCAATCTAAAACGATGAATGAAAACAAAAGACATATATTGCGTATCGCATATGACGCTAAGCGAGCGTACCTGAACTACCGCGGTTTGGGTAATTACTGCCGTAATCTATTTGCACAGATGGCGCGTTACTATAGTGAGAATGAATATTGGTTATGCACACCGAAGGACGAGGGTTTGTTCCCATGGTTGAACGAAAATCCCTTTGAGCGTGTTATGCCGAGCGGTTTATGGTCTTTGTCTCCGTCTGTATGGAGAATGTATGGTATTCCCGGTGCTTTGGAAGGCAAAGGGATTAATATTTATCATGGACTAAGCCAAGAATTGCCAAATGGAATCGAACGATTAGGCTGCAAGACAATAGTGACGATGCACGATGCGATTTTTATGAGGCACCCTGAGTTGTACAGCGCCGCGTACCGCCGTTCATTCATCCGTCGTAATGAGTCGGCGTGTCGGAGGGCGGATTTGATTATAGCTATTTCCGAGCAGACCAAGTGCGATTATATGGCGTTCTTTGGTGTGGAAGAGCAACGGATAAAAGTAATATATCAAGGTTGTAACGATATCTATTGGCAGCCATGTTCAGAGGAGCAGATTTTACGCATCAAACAACATTACCATCTCCCTTCCGAGTACATCCTATCCGTCGGGGCATTGGAACCGCGCAAGAACCAACTCCGTCTCATAAAAGCCATTGCCATTGCAGAGACCGGGCTTCCACTTATATTAATCGGGCGCGGGAACACCACATACAAGAAAGAGCTGACAAAAATGGCTATGCAACACAATGTACAACTGCATATTATTGAGAATGCGACATTAGAAGACTTGCCTATTCTCTACCACTTAGCCTCTCTTTTTGTTTATCCGTCCCTTTTTGAAGGATTCGGTATACCCGTTTTAGAAGCAGCGCGCTGCCAGACGCCTATTATAGCTAGTAGTGGTATCTGTTTTGAAGAGATTGTCGGAAATGGTGCATTGTACGCATCTCCGACGGACATAGAAGAAATCAGCGATGCTATTCGTAGAACGCTGCAGGATAGTGCCTTAACCAGCCAGCGTGTGACTGTGGCACTACAGAATACAGAGAAATTCCAGTCTAAGACTATTGCTCACAACATGATGGAGACGTATCATCAGCTTTGCTCCGTGTGATATAAAAGAGCAATACAGGCACACACAGGTACATCGCATTGCATTGGGCGCTAAGGGATTCCATAAAAGCTTGCACTATATAGATTACTACGCATAAATCCATATAGAACTGCCCCTTTCCTAACCGCATTGCAAATGGAGACAGCAGGCAGAACGATAGTACAAGCAAACCTATTATTCCATATCTCATCCATGTTTCCAAGAATACGCTGTGAGGGTGTAATACCCTATAGTTTACTTCTCCGTTCTGCCTATAACGCGGATCCTTCTCCACAATCGGTTCTATATACAGATCCTTCAATGGTTGATTATTCATGACACGCTGAATATATTCTTCGCGTGCCGAACTCACACCATACCCCAACCATGGCCTCTCCCTAATCATCTGCATACTTATTTCCCATTGGTATATTCGTGGGTTGGGTGTACGGAGCAGTTCCTGTACATTCGGCTTAGTCCAAAGGAAGCATGCCGCTCCAATACATAAGATTATCCAAAGGCTCCATAGCTGCCATCTTCGGCTCCGGAGAATGACATACAAGAGAGATATCATAATTATCAGTACCGTTGTTATCACGCCGGTACGCCCTTCGGAAATAAGGATGGCAAAGAGAGGTGCGCACATCAGTCCTCCTATGACGATTCTCCACCCCAGGGAATAACCACCCCTTACCAGCATATACATGCCCAAAACCAAGGATATATTCCAATACATATTCAACACCATGTGCGTATTAATCAGTTCTGTCCTATGCAGGTTAAATAACTCTATCCACGCATATTGAGTGGATGTATATATTTCCGTCCAAGCAATCAGCACACCTACAATAATTACGCTGACAATAAGCATTGCCCACCCAAAATAATCCACATGAAATTTATCTGTAGTACCAACCAGGCCACACAGACCGACGAATAAGAAAGGACTCACATTTTCCAATGCGGAGGTATATACGGAAGTACAAACAGTATCAAAAAGTTGACTTATCGGGACCAAAAAGGAAAATAGGATAAAAGCAATAAATACTATTTTGTTCGGTTCCCAATGCCAATTTCTCCAACGCCGGTTCAGTACATAGTCCAAAATATATCCGAAAGCAAGGAAATAATACATACCCTGCACCCACCAACCAAATTGGAATGGCAAAGCTATCACTATGGCAAGCAACCCTATGACGGGTAACCATGCACATATTTCCCGTAGTAAATTCATGCAAATCCTCCTCGCATAATCGGTCAAAAAAAAATTATTTCTCCTTATATATAATGCGCGCATTATTTATCGAATAATCCGCGCAGATACGATTGTTTTTGTCCTGACAATTCACGCAGAAGCGGGTTCAATTGGAAGCGAACAATCATCTGCTGTTGATGTTGCAGACTGATGCCATCGTAGTGCATATTCCATGAGAAATAAAAATTAACGAAACTGCTTCTATAGAGGTAAACAAATAAGTCAGTACGGTTATACAATCGCGATTGAAAGAAAGGATCTCCTAAAGAGGAATTCATATTGCGTCCTCGTAACGGCTGTAAATTATCGCCGTAGTAGAAGGTGTTTTTCACACCGATGAACCACCAGTTGGCGTATAGTTCAATCATCACACCATGATTGATGAATGTCTCGTTAGTTCCTCTGTCCCGTTGCCAACCGAAGATATAACCCGCCCTCAGTGAGAGCGAATCAAGCGGGACGTATTTAGTGATATCTGCACCGGCAAAAGCGTTTAGATGCACATCATCCATCACCGGTTCATAGGTAGTAGCAAAACCAGCCTTATGATTCATGTGCGCCAGACCGCCCACCTGCAACCATTTGTACTGGTATTGACCGTTCACCAACAAGCGGAACATCTCACGTCGTTCTTCCGTTTGAGCCCCCCTCCAGTCACACATAAACTCAACAAAACCACGATTATCACGGTATTGTAGCAATGCACCTTGGATATTCGGGTGGTAATAGGTTAATGAATCATACATCAACCATTCCGGCATAGGGGCAATGCGCCGCGTATAGGGAATAGCACCCATTCCCGCATCGAAGCCACGATAATTAAAATGATAATAGGCTATCGGATTGAATTGAACATCACGCCAATTACCTCCAAGTCGCTGAGTATAACTGACACCTGCTACCAGTTCGTGCTTCCCGCCTGCACGATCCATAATCCGCACACCAATCTGCGGCGAAAGACGAAAATTAAGGATAGTTTGGGGTATCTGGTAGGGAGCATGATATTCACGGTTATCAAAATGAGTAGCAAAATCTACATCATAAAGAAACTGTACCGGACGTTGCTCTTTTTCTATTTGGCGGGCTGCAAAAGTGCTATCTACCGATATATACCGTGGCGAACGAGCATAGCGCGTCCAAAATCCGGATGCCACTACGCTATCTGATGCATTTGCAGACAACGACAGAAGGATACTAACAAATAAGATATAAAACGTACTTTTAGTCATGGTGTGGTGTTTTTAGACGAAGTATATCTATGCTATATGCCAGTCCCACCCGCACATGGTGGAAGGGGTAATCTTTTATTCCCCACTGGTATTGGACGAAGGGCTCGAAGCCTTTGATATGTCCGGCGGCTCGCACTTTGAGCGTCATGGGCGCATCGCCATACCGCTCCCATCCTACGTACCCGCCAAACGCCAGGTGCGCAGAGAAATACTCATGTCGCAATTGTGCCTGCAAACCATACATAACGGCATCGTTCTGCCGTGCTTCAACTGTCTGCCAGCAAAGAAAGCCAACCGAGCCGGAGAAGCGCAGTTCTATATGCTTCAGGGACACTGACTGCCCCATCGTCAAGTCAAAGAAATATCCCGGACTATCGAAATGACGTTTGCGTTCAAACTGTCCACCGCTGGCGGTTTTCATGCCTAATCGGATAGTCATCTGTGGAATATATTTTGCGCTCTCGCTTTTGATCCATTCGTTATGTAGCACTTGCACTTCGGTCGCCAGATATACATCTCCTGCGCCACTACCCGTTCCGTCTTCTTGACTATACCACTCATAAACCGGCATCCAGATACTCAGATTCGCCCAACGTGTAAATAGAGGAGCGTGCACGCGCGCGAAGAGATCCGCAGTTTGGTCTCCCTTAAAACCGAAATAGCCGTCGGCGGCGAGTTCCATACGCAATTTTGAAGAAGTCAGACCGTCAGACTGATCGATTACCGGCAGAGCATTAGGGCCGAAAAAAGCAGAGGCTACACCGGTAGGTTCAAAAGCATAAAGTATGGAACTATAAATAAGCAGCAAGCCCAACAGTGTATATTTATGACTGTTATTCATGCAGATCCTCCTCTGTTAAATGATCGGTGATATATACTTTGCCTAATCTGCGTACACAAGCCGGTTTGCCGAGCATGTCGCGTTCTAAGTGTAATAAATCGTATTGGGTGTAGCGGTCATACATATTTCGAACCAAGACCGCTTCGTCATTATAATAGAAGCGATATAACGAAGGCGTTTGAAAAGAGCCATCAAAGACAACCGGCAGGCCCTTTGCCTCAGCATGGATTTGCTCCATCTGTTGTTGCTTGCCCGCCAACCCTGTTTGCGACGGGAGTATATTAAGCATTAAGACGATACGAGCTACGAGCAGTAATCCTGCAAGCACACCAAAGGTAATTGTTAATCCAGGTTTCCATGTTGTCTCTTCTTCCATTAACAGGATAATTGCAGGAATACTGGTTACCATTGTCCAATGCGGTTCGACATGTCCGCGGAACGACATCAGCAGAAAGAAAACCTGAAAACCGATTATTGTCACACCTAAAGAGCGGTGATACGCATCGCCGCGCAGGATAGTCCGCATGCCAAGCAAAAGCATCAGCATCCATACTAAGGGATTGAATACCGCCCATTGGTTGGGGATGAATTCTAATGTATATAGAGGTGAATACGGGGTGGCTCTGGCTACCAAATGATATGTAAAAGACGGGAAATCGTTGGCGTATTGCCACCACAGATGCGGGAGCATCAGCACAGCCGCTATACCTACCGCGACCCATGCACGTTTATCCCGAAGCAAGCGCCAATTACCTATTACTGCAAAAGCAATAACCAACACCGCCATATACTTACTATACATCATCCCTGCCATACTAATGCCCAAAAGGAGTGTATTAGGGGTTAGAGGGTTAGTGGTTAGGGGGTCAGGGGTACTCAAATGGCGGCGGTAGGAGAAATAAAACATGGCGGCGAAGAAGAGTAATGGCGCATCCGGTGTGGTAATGAATCCGTACGCACAGAACATCGGAATAGAAGCGGAGAGCAAAATAAATTTTGCCACTGGTGATTGGTGATTGCTGATGGATAATTGGGGTATGGTTTCCCAAATGATATAGACGGTCGCCATGTGCATCAAAACCGTAGCAAGCCTGACACTCAGATTTTTGAGTATCAGGCTTGTATTCGGTACGATTGCAGCACTGAGTGCTGTCATCAATCCTACCATCGGCGGGTGATCAAAATAACCCCAGTTGAGGAACTGACCATATAGGCGATAATAGGCTTCGTCGGCATGTATTTCACAAAAAAGCGCACACAACAAATCCAATAGTCCCCAAACGAGGAGCCATGGCCATATGCGTTGCCTTTCAGTCATTCACTAACTCATTCAACCAAAGAGGTTTCTGAAAAAATTCTTCTTATCTGCCGAGCCCGGTGCAATATTCGGACTATTCTGCAACTGCTCAATCAGTTTGCGTTCATCCTTATTCAACTTCTCCGGAATATAGACACCTACGTTTATCAACAAGTCGCCTGTGCCGTAACTGCGTCCATACTGATCTATTCTCGGCAATCCTTTCCCTCTCATACGCAGCACCTTACCGGGTTGAGTTCCAGGTGTGATAGTTATCTTCACATCGCCCGTGAGAGTCGGTATCTGCACTTGCCCTCCGAGCACAGCCGTCGGCATATCTAACAGAAGGTTATAAATCAAGTCACTCTCCTGACGGATAAAATCCTTGTGTTCTTCCTCTTCGATGAGTACCAGCAGGTCTCCGCTGACACCTCCATGCGGAGCCGCATTCCCTTTACCAGGAACTGTCAGTTGCATGCCACCCATTACGCCAGCAGGGATAGTAATGGAGATAATTTCTTCATCTCTAACGACTCCCTGTCCGCCGCATTTAGGACATTTATTCTTGATTATTGTTCCTTCCCCGCTGCAGGTATCGCAGTCGCTTTGCACCTGCATCATGCCGAAGATGCCTCGTTGCTGACGAATAACACGTCCGGTTCCCTTACATGTTGGACAAGTCTCTGTACGGCCGTCGGCAGAACCTGTGCCGTGACAATCCTTGCATTGTACCAACTTGCGCACCTTGATTTTTTTCTCACAACCGGATGCTATTTCCTCTAATGTCAAGCGCACTTTGACGCGCATGTCACTCCCCCGGCGCACACGCGATCCGCGGCTGCTACTGCGACCGCCCATAAACATCTCGCCGATGTCTCCCAAGTCAAAGCCCGCGCCCTCAAAGATATCTCCGAAATGGCTGAATATATCTTCCATCGACATACCGCCACCGCTAAAGCCACCGGCTCCACCCATTCCGGCAAAACCGAATTGGTCGTAACGTTGCCTTTTTTGCGGGTCTGAAAGCACCTCATAAGCCTCAGCTGCCTCTTTGAATTTCTCTTCAGCTTCTTTATCGCCCGGGTTTTTATCCGGGTGATACTGAATAGCTTTTTTACGGTAAGCTTTTTTTATCTCCTCCGCGCTGGCTGTTTTCGGCACTTCCAGCACTTCATAATAATCTCTCTTTTCTGCCATAATTTGTTTAGTGTTTAGGGTTTAGTGTTTAACGGTTATTCGCCAACGACGACCTTTGCAAACCGAATTACCTTATCGCCGAGCTTATATCCTTTCTGCGTACAGTCAATCACTTTTCCTTTCTTATCCTCCCCTGCAGCGAAGGTCGTCACGGCCTCGTGCTCATCGGTATTGAAGTCCACACCTTCGGTCTCAATGGGGTGCACATCGTTCTTATCGAGGAAGGATAGAAACTTCTGATAAATAAGTTTCACGCCTTCATCTTCGGTAGCTTTTATGGCGCGCTCGAAATCATCCACAAGGGGAAGCATCTCCGTAAAAATGCGTTCGCCAGCCGTCTCCATGAGTTCTAATTTCTCCTTATTCGTACGACGACGGAAGTTATCGAACTCCGCCATCATTCGCAGGTTCTTGTCCTCAAGTTCAGCAATACGTGCTTGCAGTTCGTCCATTGTCGGACCCTGTTGCTCTTGCGTTTGCTCTTGGATTTGTTCCTCAACAGGTTGTTTTACTTGTTTTTTATCTTTCTTACTCATAATACAAAATTTTACACTTTGACGAGGTCAAATTATGTGCCATACATATGTACACTGCCATTTTGGCAGAAGACTGGGGAGGTTGGGCGAATGAAGGACGCAGTAAAAATATTACGCCGAGGGCTACGCCATTAGTCGCTAGAACATAGACTGCTGTCCATCGGGAGCGAGAGGGGTCTTGCCAAGGTGCTTGTATGCCAATTCGGTGGCTTCGCGGCCACGCGGTGTACGTTTGATAAAACCTTCCTTGATAAGGAAAGGTTCGTACACATCTTCGATGGTACCTGCATCTTCGCCCATAGCAGTAGCGATGGTATTAAGTCCGACGGGTCCGCCACGGAACTTATCGATGATTGTCAGTAGCAGTTTGTTATCTATCTGATCGAGCCCAAATGTATCGATATTAAGTGCCTCAAGAGCGTACTTGGCTATCTCCAGATCGATGGCACCATCTCCCTTCACCTGCGCAAAATCGCGCACACGGCGCAGGAGGGCATTGGCTATACGGGGCGTACCACGGCTGCGACGTGCTATCTCACCGGCCGCTTTTTCGTTGATTTCTACATTGAGTAGTCGCGCCGAACGCTTGACGATACCAGCAAGGATATCTGCATCGTAATACTCGAGATGACAGTTGATGCCAAAACGTGCACGGAGCGGGCTGGTCAACAGTCCTTGACGAGTGGTAGCCCCGATGAGGGTGAAATGGTTGAGGTCAATCTGTATCGTTCGAGCTGAAGGGCCTTTGTCAATCATAATATCAATGCGATAGTCTTCCATCGCGGAGTAGAGGTACTCTTCCACGATAGGCGAGAGACGATGTATCTCATCGATAAAAAGGACGTCGTTGGGTTCGAGCGATGTGAGCAAACCAGCCAAGTCTCCGGGTTTATCAAGCACCGGACCGCTCGTCACTTTGAAACCTACTCCGAGCTCGTTGGCGATAATGTTCGCCAGAGTTGTCTTACCAAGTCCCGGAGGGCCAAAGAGTAGCACATGGTCAAGACTCTCTTCGCGCATTTTTGCGGCTTCGACGAAAATCTTAAGGTTAGAGGTCACTTTACTCTGACCTGCAAAGTCGGCAAAGCACAAAGGTCGCAAGGCATTGTCCTGCTCTTTCTCAGACATCTGTTGTCGTATATCGAATTCACTCATTCGGATTAGGTGTTAGTGGGTTAGTGGATGAATGGAATAACTCCTCGAGATTACTAATCTCGTCAATCATTTTATCGGCTTTTATCTGGCCATGGTCAAGGATGATGACTCGGTCGCACATTTCATGCACTTCTTGCATAATATGCGTGGAAAGAATAACGGTACGCTCTTTGCCCAAATCTCGAATCAGGGCACGAATTTCGACGAGTTGGTTAGGGTCGAGACCAGTGGTAGGTTCATCGAGTATCAGCAGTTGCGGGTCACCAAGAAGCGCCTGCGCTAATCCCACACGCTGACGATAGCCTTTGCTCAGTTCTCGGATATGCTTATGACGTTCAGGTGTTAATCCGACAAGGTCGATAAGTTTATTGACATTTTTCTTTTGTGATTGGCTATTGGTCATTTGCGCCATAAAGGCGAGGTATTCGGCGACATACATCTCCTCGTAGAGAGGATTATTCTCTGGCAGATAGCCTATACGCACCGGTGCTTGAATCGAGCCACTATCCGCTTTCCATAGTCCGATAAGGATCTTCATCAGTGTCGATTTGCCAGCACCGTTAGGTCCAAGCAGCCCCAGGACCTGCCCTTCGGGAATCTCCATCGTCACATCGCGCAAGACTTGCTGCGCACCAAAAGACTTACAGATATGCTCTATTACAACAGCCATTTAGTCATAAACCTTTGCGGCTGCAAAGGTACAACAAAAAAATGACATACGCAAGTACGCATGCCACTTTTTTGCATAAATAGGTCTTACACCGTAGCTACAATATCCCAGACGAAAGCACGAACACCTACCTCCTCATTACGGAGGTCGAGTTTTTTAATGGACTCCAAGAGCGCGGGCACTTGTTCGTCCTCCACGACGGTGATGACGCACGAGTTCATTTCGGGCCATGCGTGAGTACCACGGCGGGGTTCGCCACCGTTGGTACCACGACCTTGCACTTGCTCAAAGAACGTGAAGCCCTTGATGCCCAAGACATCCAACATATATTCCACTCTACCAGTATTAGCCTGGTTGAAAACTATCATTACACTTTTCATAAGTAAAAATCAGTCGAAAGTCAAAAGTCGAAAGCCAAAAGCATAGTTTGTTTCGACTCTGACATGCGACAATATAATACGTTAAACATTTTGTGCTTTCTACTTTTTACTTTCCTCTTTCGACTTAACTTTGAGGTTCATGAAGATGAATTTCTTGCGGAGGGCTTCCTGTTTGTCGCGGTCGCCGTGGCGGGACATGACACCGTAGAGCACAGGCACTACGTAGAGCGTCAGGAAAGTCGAGACGGTCAGACCGCCGATGACGACGATACCCAACGGTTGCCACATCTCGGCACCTTCACCGGAAGAAACCGCCATAGGAATCATACCGAGGATGGTAGTGAACGCCGTCATAAGCACAGGACGGATACGGCTGCGTCCGGACATCTGGATAGCCTGATTCAACTCGTAGCCACGCTCGCGCATAAGGTTGATATAGTCCACAAGCACGATACCGTTCTTCACCACAATACCCACCAGAAGCACCAGACCGAGGGCACCAATCATATCCAGCGAACGGCCAGTGAGCCAGAGGGCTACAATGACACCCGAGAGGGCAAACGGGATAGAAAACATGATGATTGCCGGCATCCGGAGCGACTCGAACTGCGAAGCCATGACGATATATACCAGCAGGATAATCATCAGGCCGAGCAGAATCATGTCGGAGAAAGTATCCTGCTGCGTCTCGTAGTTACCGCCAATATGGGTAGAGTAACCGACAGGGATGTCGAGTTGCGGAATGACCTCCGCCTCTATCGCTTTCGCCAGTTCACCAAGGGTGGTGTTGTACGGCGTAGCCTTGACGGTGACTATACGCTGGCGCGCCTTACGCTCGATGGTAGGCGGTGCCCAGTATTCGCCGACCGTAGCGACCTCGGAGAGTTTGACGGTCTTACCCGTCACCGTAGGGATAGAGAGGTTGAGGATGTCGGAAATCGAGTTGCGGTCCTCCTCCATGAGGCGTACCACAATGTCGTACTCCGAGCCGTCGTCCTTGAGATAGCCGCAGTTCATACCCGCCACGCGGTTACGCAGATAGGTTGAAATGGTTGCAGAAGAGAGGCCGAGACGCGACGCTTTCTCTTTATCGACAGTAATCTTAATATCCGGACGGTCATCCTCGCGTGAGATATTCACGTCGCGGGCGCCGGGCAGTTGCGAGATGAGCTGACGGCACTGCTCCGCCATCTGGGAGGTCTTGTCAAAGTCATAACCGTAAATCTCCAAGTCCACCGTGTTACCGCCTCCGGGTCCTCCGGACGAAACAGCACACTGGTATTCGTTAATCTCCGGGTATTTCGCCATCTCCTGACGGAGGATCTCGGCGATCGTCCAGATGTCGCGGTCACGCTCCCACTTCTTAGGCAGACGGACAGTCATCTGGATCTTGTTGTTCATCGTCGAAGAGAAGAGAGCCGCGATAGAGGCATCGTCGTTCGAACCGGCGGAGGTGTTGATCAACTGAATCTCCGGCACCAGTTCCACGAAGCGTGCTTCCAGTTTGCGGGCGGTCTTGAGAGTCTCCTCGATACGCGTACCGCGTTGCAGTTTGACGGTCACGGAGAGACGTCCATTATCCTGCTCCTGCATGAAGTCCGTACCGATCTTGCCTGCAAAGACAGGAATCAGAGAGGCGGCAAAGAACGCAATGAGGATAAGGAAGGTGAGCGCTTTGTGACGCAGGCACCAGCCCAGCGACTTGGCGTAATACTCGTCAATAATATCCAGTCCCCGTACCACCGTGCGCTCGTACCAGCCTTTCTTGCCCGCCTCGTCATCCACGAGGTTGCCGTTCTCATCGACATGCACTTTCTTGGCTTTCAGCAGTTTGGAGCAGAGCATAGGTGTCAGCGAGATAGCCACGAGAGTGGAAGTACAGCAGACAACGGTCACTATCCATCCGAGTTCATGGAACATGATTCCCGCCATGCCGGAGAGCATCGTCAGCGGCACGAATACCACTACGAGCACGAGCGTAGTAGCGATAACGGATACCCATACCTCGTTGGTGGCGTAGATAGACGCCTCATGCGGGTCCTCGCCGCGCTCCACGTGACGGGTGATATTCTCCAAGACCACGATCGCATCGTCCACCACCATACCGATAGCGATGGTGAGCGAACAGAGGGAGATGATATTCAACGACGAATCCGCCAAGCCGAGGTAGATAAACGCCACGATGAGGGCGATAGGAATAGTAATACCGATGATAATCGTCGCACGCCATTTGCCGAGGAAGAAGAGCACCACGAGCACCACGAAGAGAAGGGCGTAAAGCACGGATTCTTCGAGGGAGTTGATGGAGTTCTGGATGTTCTCCGAGGAGTCGTAGATCTTCTCAATCTTGACGTCCGTCGGGAGCTGTTTCTGTATCTTCGCCAGTTCGGCACGCACGTCCTTACAAACCTGCACGGTGTTGGCACCGGTCTGCTTGGCAATGACCAGACGCACAGCTTCACGGCCGTTGGTCTTCTCGTCCAGCGAGAGGTCTTTGATGGTATCCTTGACGGTAGCTATGTCGCGGATGAAGACCTGCTGGCCCTGCGGCGTCATGGCTACCATGAGGTTGGCTATCTCGGAGGACTCGATGTATTCCGAACGCACCTGCATCTGGTACTGCTCCTGCGGCATCTTAATCGTACCCGAAGAGAGGTTGAGGTTATTCGCAGAAACGACTTGCCCCACCTGCTCCAGCGTGATACCGTACGCGTCCAGTTTCTGCTGGTCGATATTGACATAAACATAGCGGTCCGGCGCACCCGAGAGAGAGATATTACCGATACCGTCAATATGGTTCAACTGCGGTACCACTTCGTCGTTCAGAATCTTATCCAGACCCGCATAAGTCTCGTCCGCCGTGATGGAGTACTGGCAGATAGGCATGGAGGACGTGGAGAGCTTGAAGATAACCGGCTTGGCGCAGTTGTCCGGCAGGTTGTTTGCCGCCATATCGACGAACGAACGCACGTCGTTCACCGCCTCGTCCATGTTACTACCCCACTCCAACTCCAGCGTTACCACGGAGATGTTATCCTTGGACTGCGAAGTGATGTGTTTGAGGTGATCGACGGAGGTCAGGGCGTTCTCCATGATCTTCGTCACGTTGGTCTCCATCTCGGAAGCCGATGCACCCGGGTAGGTGGTCATGACCGTGATATACGGCGGGTCCATCTCCGGGAACTGGTCAATCGGCAGCTTCAGGAAACTATATATACCGATGACGATGACCGCCACAAAGATAAGGGCGGTGGTTACCGGTTTTTGGATTGCTGATTTATAAATGCTCATAGGATTTCCTAGTTGTCTAGTCGACTAGTTTTCTAGCAGACTAGTAAATTATTCAACTACATTAACCTTGACGCCGTCCACGAGTTTGTGCTGGCCCGTGGTGACAAACTCGACACCCTCTTTGATTTCCGGCGCGATGATCTCTATATCCTGGTCGAAACGCTGTCCAAGTTCCACTGCTACGCGTTTGGCGCGGCCGTCCTCCACGATGAAGACATAGCGGTCGTTCGCTCCAACGAGTTTCTCCACGCTCTGGTAAGGCACTACGATAGCGTTTGCTTTGCCCAAACCGATGGTTGTCGTCACATACATACCCGGACGAAGCAGGTTCTTTCCATTCGGGATAACAATCTTGCACTGGAATGTATGAGACGAGGGATCAATCGTCGGATAGACAACCTCCACCGTAGCGGGGAAAGTCTTGTCGGGATATATATCCGTGGTTAACGTCAGTTTCATACCCGTTTTGAAGAGCGGGAAATAGGTCTCCGGGATAGCTACGAGCGCTTTGAGTTTGTCTATCTGGGTGAGTACCAGAATCGGCTGTCCGCCATAAAGTTCGCCATCCTCATAGTTTTTTGCGGATATCACACCTGCAAACGGTGCCTTAACATACGTGTTGGTCTGCAAGAAATCCAACTGCTCCTTGGTCGAGTTATACTGAGTGGTGATCTGGTCGTACTGCTGCTGAGTAGCCGAACCTGTTTTTAGCAATTGCTCTATACGGTTCTTTTCGATTTCGAGATTAGCCATCGAAATCTTGGTAGTCTTGTACTGGGTCTGATCCATGCGGACGAGATCCGTACCTTTCGCAACGCGGTCGCCCACCTCACGGTAGATATGCTCGATTTTGCCCGTCAAAGACGGTGCAACGTTCTGGGTAAGATACCCTTGGAGGTTTGTTGAAACAGAAATCTCTCGCTCTATCTCACGGGGCTGGAGGATAGTAGTGCGGACCTGCTCAACGCGTTCCTCTTCCTGCGTAGCGGATGTTTTTTTGTTGCCGCAGCCTACGAGCGCCAAGGCTGCGAGGGAGTAAATAATAATTTTTTTCATTTGTTATTTGTCGTTTGATATTTGTCATTTATTGAGGAACTCTTCAAGTTCCGATTGTGCATTGATGAGAGAAAGCATCGCCTGTACATAGGTTGACTGCGCGTTGATAAGGTCATTGGAGGCATTTGTCAGCTCCAGGTTCGACGCGGCACCCCACTTGAATTTCTCCGTTGCGGAGTTGAAGACGCGGCGCGTTACATCTATGTTATCTTTCTCATTGAGATAGGTCTCGTACGCGTTAGTCAGGTCAAAACAGAGCTGGCGATACTGGATCTCGAGATTGTCGGTGGTCTCAGAAAGGGTGTTCTTCGCTTCCTCCAACGCTATTTTCTTCTCCACTACTCCCGCTGCACGTTTACCGGAAGACCATAGGGGCATCTTGACTGTAAAAGCGATTGTATGCGGGGAGTTCATCATCTCAAATCCCGCCTCGCTACCATAGTCACGATAGTTGTATTGGTACGCCAGACTGACCGTAGGCCCGTATGCCCAGCCGGCCATGTGGACGTTGCGTTTGGCGAGTTCGACCTGTTGTTGAAGGAGCTGGTAGTTGAGGTTATTCTCTATCGCAAAGTCAGCACTCAATAGATTGAGCACTCTTTCCGGAGAGAGAACCTCGTCCATATTCTCGGTGAGTATCAGTTCAGTCTCAACGGGCACATCCAGCAGCACTTTGAGACTGTTGGTAGCCAGTTCGACATTCCGTTTCTGCGCATTGATGTTATTCTTAAGAGTATTGACACGCACGCGTATCTGGTCGGCAGAGGTCTGCTCGGCAGCACCGACGTTCACGGCGTTCTGGGTCATTTGCTCGAGGTCCTGAATATTGACGAGGCTCGAGTCTAAGAGTCCGGTGATGCTCTGTAGCGCCAAGACGGAGACGTAGGCGCTCATGACGCTGCTACGCAGTTCATTCTCGGATTTCTCAAGAGCAATCTTCTTCATCTTTATCGCCACATTGTTGAGCAACGCTCCTACTACACCCTGTCCGTTGATACCCACAGCGGCTGTTACTCCGTATATCCACGGGGACATAGACATAGGCTGCTGCATGCCCGGGAACAGAATCATCTTCTCCTTAAAATCTTCGTCGTACATGACGTTTTTTCCGATTGATCCGTCGAGTGAAGGCAGTAACGAAGCTATCGTCTGCCAACGCTGTGCGTAGGCTTCCTGCACAGCCAAGGAAGCATTCTTTAAGCTGCGGTTCTGCTTCACCGCGTAGTTTTGCGCCTCTTTGAGCGAGAGACTCAACACGGACGGCACGCTGTCTTGCGTGCGCTGTGCGCTACGCGTTGCCGCCATGACATGATCTTCCGCCATTACCGCTGTACTCATCACGAGCATCGCGGTCATCATTAAAATAATTTTTCTCATATATATCATTTAAATAATTTCAATCCTTCTTCAGAGAGTACTCCGCGGACAAAGATATCCATCGCAGTATGGCTCAACTGGTGCATACTATGGCCGTGGGACTCAATCACCTCAAAATCGCGAATGGCATCGCTATGAATTTTCGCAAAGAACACGGCTGTTAACTCAACATTAAGGTTCGCGCGCACGAGACCTTGTGCTACACCTAACTCGAGGTATCGCATGATATAACCCTTTTGCGTCTCAAAGCATTTCGTCTGGAAATCCGCGAATTGACGCGGGTAGTATTTCTTGAGATCATAGACCAATTGCGGCACGCGACGCACATCATTTTTCTCCGCCTCTTGGTGCGAGATAAATTTCTTTACCAATTGTCTGAAATCACCCAAAGCCAGCAAGTCTTCCATCTTACCGGCGATATACGCAATATTAGAATTTAGCATTTGCTCTATCAAGGCATCTTTGGATTCAAAATAGACGTAGAAAGTCTTCTTCGACATGCCCAATTCGCGGCATATATCATCGATGGAAACGCTACGAATACCTAAGCGAAAGAACATCTCGCCGGCCGTTTTGATAATATGGGATTGCTGATCGTTCAACTGGCAATTTGCGATTTGTGGTTTGTAATTTTTCAAAAACGGCCGCAAAGGTACTGCTTTTTTTTGAATTGTGCAAATATTTTGGAAACTTTTTTCACTCTAATAGTTTCCTTGTAAAGTATAAATAGCAAAAAAAGGGGCGCCGAAGCGTCCCTTTTGGAAGGAAGGAGAGAACGAATTAACGAACTCTTGCTCCTTGTAAATTAAACATTTGATCGCCTTTGAGTATATAGAGATGTCCGTTGATGAACACTTTGCGTGCGGCGCACTCATCTGATTCGGTAAGATCGATTGCTGTAGGTGTGCATACCGGTGCCGTAGTATAATAGACGGTAGCGGTAGTCCCCTCTTGTTGCTGATAAAGTGAGACAGGCGCATCTTGCTTCGTGAAGAACGACCAGTTGGATTTATCAGCATAATACTCTAATTGGCGATCCGTATAAGTGACAGACGTGAATATCCATCCGCCAGTTTCGGAGTCTATAGCGTACGAGAATTTATTATCAGTTGTATTGGCACCTAACTTAATGTTATAGTACGTTTTAGTACCGCTCTCCGACTTCTCTATGTACAAATAGCCAACAGCTGTATTATTGAAGGTCAACAATTCATTATCTTTATCCACGATAATGCTCCATATAATCGAATCCGCCGGAGAAGATATTACATCTCCGTTCGCAACCACATTGGCTTTATGCAGATAGTAACCAGTGAAAGTGGCACTCATGGCAAACAAACCATCCTTCTCACCCACTACCAGATAGTTACCGTCCGTCAACTCATCCGTAGAAGTAATTTTCTTGTAATCATCGGTCATGATAATAGAACCGCCTTCTTCCGAATGGCAGAAAACTGCATAATAAGTTGCGTCCCCTTCCGGGATTATACCCGTAAAGTCAAGAACGGGAACGTCCGTATTATCCGCTGCATATTGATGCGAACTCCATCCCTTGAAGGTATATTTGGGACAGGGTGCATCAGGAGCCGCGACAGCCTCCATGGTCTCGCCCTTATGACCCGTGCGGATAGCGTATTCTGCACCATTATTGTAGAAGGTCACTGTGTATTCAGGTAATACAATCGGTTCGGAAGAACAGCGCGGCGAGAAGTTGGAATAGGTGGTTGTGGAACCGCCTCCTTCACCAGCTGTGATTTCCATACTGGTGAAGCATAATTGGCCCGCTTTTTCGCTTTCAGAGCCATAAGTCGCCTTATCCCCCACGGTGAATACTACTTCGGTTGCAGAGCCGGTCCAAGTGACTATTTCATCACCGGAAACCTGAGTAGCGATTGTGCCAGTAGAGGCTGTGATCGGAGCCAGACGTTTGAGTCCCTGCGTACTTATATTTAAGACAATTTTCGTCATGGCAGTTGTGCTTGTAACAGTCAGCGAACCTTTGGCATAAATACGCAGGTCCTTGCCGGTTGCATTATATGCGGGGTCAGTAGAACCGCTATTCTTAGCCGTCGCGAACGAGAAATCGCCCGAAATGCCACTGGTTGCAGCAAAGTCTTCCATCTTCAGCGTGACAACTTCGCTGCTACCACCACCGCCGGAAGTCTCTTTGTCGGCATAGACGGCATAGAACGTCACATCATCGGTAATGGTCTGTGCGCCAGAGAGATAAGCCGGCTCGGTGGTAAACTCACTCTCTGCCGTCCATCCCTTGAAGACGCGAGTCTCGGAGCAGTCATCAGGATTAGTTGTCGGGAGAGCTACTGTTGCACCATCTACAACACCAGGGTTGGTTGTAAATACACTTCCGTTAGCCTTCCATGTAACGGTATGCGTGATAACAATAACCTCTTCCCAAACGGCATAGAGATCGATATTCGCAGTACCGGCGGTAATGCTCGCTCCATCCTCATAGACAACCGTTGCAGCAGAACTATTCGTATCCCATCCAAGGAAATTATGGTTCGCGTACGTGAACGTATTAGGATTAAGCGCGCGCGTGGTATTCTGAGGTATTTGCTGTACCGCAGTGGCATCCGTACCGTTATTGGCATGGAAAGTGACAGTCACTTTCGGTACAGATGTACACTCAAGCGAGTAATTGGAATAGGTGGTAGAAGAGGCACCTCCCGTTGTTACCGTTATAGCTGTTATTCGCCACTGAGCATTGTCAGATGGTGAATGAGTAAGCGTGACGGAATTACTGCTACCAGTCCATTCGCCATTGGAATAGGTTCCTGTATTTGCAGAAATTGTTCCGCCATAACTGCCGCTTGCCGTAGATACGACTATACTGCTTATTGTGTTCTCTGATGTTATCGTAAGTGTGTTCTTTGGATAACAACGCACCGCCGTTCCTGACGTGTAATATTTAGGATGATTAGAACCTGCTCCTTGATCAAATGTCAGCGTACAATTATCCATAGTTACCGTAGTTACATCGGCCCCGTTGGCGTAACCTTGTTCGCTGAAGGTTATTGATTTTTCACTCGAGCCACCTCCAGCGACGGTTTCGCCATCTGCGTATACGGCATAGAATGTAGCAGGTGCAGTAATGGTCTTTGTGGACGTTGTGAAGATATCCGATGGAGCTTCATCTCCGCTGTAGTTAGGAGTAGCCGTCCATCCGACAAAGACACGAGAGGTCGAACAATCCGCAGGAGTATTGGTCGGCAATACAAGTGCTCCGTTATTCTCCACCTTGGTCGTCTGCGTATTCTCTGCATCTATCCATGTAATGGTATGAACGGTTGTGCACTTTCCTGTCAGTTGAACGGTGCGAGCCGTAATTCCGCAACCGGTAATCGTCAGCGTAGCAGTATGATTTCCATCTGATGTCGGAGCATACGTGAGCGTTACCGAGTAACCGGCCTCAGCCTGTGCTTTGGTTACTGTGGCAGTAGCCAGCTTGAAGAAGGAAGCGTTGGTGCCGCTGATAGCCAGTGTCAAGTTGCCGTTCTCGAGGTTCTCACCTTGAATAGTAATCTGCTTGTAAACCGCATCTGTGGTATTCGTCGCACCGCAGTCGATCGTACCGGAAGGCGAGGTGAGACGTGCAGCATTGGTGTTAGAACCATCACTAACGCCTGGTATGAAATCATCCTCAAAGGATCCGGTAGCTACATCAAAGGAGAAAGTCTCATTGGTTTTGGTACCCCAGAGATATTCTGCCAAAATAGGATAATCGACAAATGGATTTCGGTTGCCCTGTTCGGACTGCATTCCGTTATTACGGTCTATCTCTTTGCGCGAAACAGGATCCATACGATGCCATTTCATAAGAAGTGCAACCGAATAGGCTGTAAATCCATAATTGGCATCGGTAGTATTATACATCTCACTGGAGATCGAAACATCGTCCTTATTCCCCTTTTTATAGCGCACGGCCATATACATGTACATACGCGCAAAATCGCCTTTGTATTGATCATCCGGTTCAAAGACTGTACCGATAGAAGTATAACCCGAGAAGGTTGAACTACCCGAGCGACCGGTGGCAACATAGGAGCCGTTTTTCAATCGCGTACCGCCCTCGCATTCGCCAATAGGATTATTACCTCGCTGATTATTGACATAGCCATCTGTAGGGATAATATGTCCCAAGTCATAATAGGCTGGTTTTTTCTCATTGAACCATGATTTCGGGACCGAGTGCTCACGGTTGTAGCAAGAGCCTACATTGCTATAATTTCCGCATTGTTTTTGCCCGGGAGTCCAGAGTACATTGGAATACATATCCCATATCTTGCCAGCTTTACCGACCGAGTCTGCGGGATAGACATCAGATGTTTTGTAAGCATCCCACAAACCATCGTATGACATACCCGTAGGACCTGCACATGTAATCGTATACAGATTATCGCGCAAGGTTGAACCGCTCTTATTATTAATAGTTGAGTAATAAGATTGGTCTATCGCCCAAGAGGATTGCGCAAAAAGGAATAGTGCGCAGAAAAAGAAAAGACGTTTTCTCATGGTATTATGTGTATTATATTTACGATGTTATGCTTTTTAAAAGGCGTGCAAAGTTACAGTATTTTTTTGGAACGCGCAAATAATTGAATGTAATTTTTGCAAAAAAATGCATTATCAAGAAAAATAGAACACAAAAAAAGCGACCCGCGTTACTGCGAGTCGCTCAAAGAGAGGTTATTTGGTTTAGCGAATCTGTATGCCTTGCACGTTGAAGATCTTGTTATCCCAGAGGATATACAACTGCCCGTCAATCAACATCTTTCGCGGTGTTTGTTCGTTTGCCGGGAGGATATCTATCTCTTGAGTAGATTGACAAGACGTGATATACCGACTATAGGAGACTCCTGCACCAGTCGCATCGATAGAGACGACAGAGAATGCCGGTCCGTACTTATCCGTTGAATTCTGCGACTCAAATCGGAGCGGACTCATTCCGCTGAGTGTAGCGGTATTGGTCCAGGTCTGGTCAGCCAAAGAGTTACTTGCGGCAGTAAGTGTACCGATGGTCCTGCTATCAGCAATGATGTTCACCTGGTTGTAGTTTGCACCTCCGTATGAACGCATAGTCATCGTAACGGATTTGAGGCCCGAGAGGTCAATAGACGGAGATTCGAGATATTGCCCGGTACGAATGATCCAATAACTACCGCTCTTAAAGGCCATATTCGTCCATCCCGTTGAATGCTCGGCATCGAAGACATAAGTAGCAGGCGCTCCGCCGGTGATCTCCTGTTTTGCGAAGACAGCATAATAAGTCACATCTGCTGTTACAACGGGGAAGTCCGCGGAAGTCGTATAGAGAGGCGTAGGTACATCATCCTGCGTACCGGCTATAGGTGCATCTGTCCAGCCCATAAAGAATGAGGACTCGGTAGAGCAAGAAGTAGGTGCTTCGGGCAACGTAGGCTTGGTGTTCTCCTTGACGGAGTCTGTTTGCAACTCTTCGCCATTAGCGGACCAGGTGACACCATGTTTGATGACCACTACCGGAGTAGAACCTCCACCATCACAAGTGGGAGTCATGGAGGCCAAATCAATGGTCTGCCCTACCCGTTCTCCCCAGATATACTCTGCAAAATCCGGATAGTCGATAAAGGGATTACGGTTCTTCTGGATACCATAGACAGCTTGATTACGATCAATCTCCTTCTGCGAAACGGGATCGTTACGATGCCACTTGAGGAAAAGATTCTTGGCGTAGTCGGTTAAATTTGTTTTGTTGGTTGTGAAGACCGCATCTCCTCCGGAAGAAGTAAAGTTTTTATCGCGGTAGCGCGCACACATGTAAAAATAGGTACGCGCGAAATCACCTTTGTACTCATCATCCGGTTCATACACGGTTCCCGAGTAGCCAGGGAAAGTGTTTGATCCTTTTTTGCCCAAAGCATGCGGTGCAATGCCAGACTCGCCTTTATTGGTGATACCAGTCCCGCGAGGTCCATTCACTTCTCCATACGGGTCATTACCTCTGAAGTTATTAACGCGCGCGTCCGTAGGATACACATGGAAGAGGTCGGACTTCATGGGCGAACCTTCACTAAACCATGACTGCGGAATCGAGTGCTCTTTATTCCATGCATCGCACACGGCAGACTGCGATTTATTGGCATCGTCCATCGTAAACTTGCACGTAGAATACATATCCCAGACGGTATCGCCTCTAAAATCCGTTTCCTCATAATAGGGCTCCAGATTTTTATAACTAATTACTGTGTGACCTTGTATGCGACTGAAGAGAGCATCTAATATGGCGTTGGGGGATGATTTGCCGTCTACGCCGGCATAATAGCCGTCAGGAACATGCGCCTCACCGGTAACAACATTAGCCCACGTTAGTTGGGCGAAGAAGAAGGAAAAGAAGAACGCAAGGAAAGAGAGAAAATGCTTTGGCATGATATATAGATTAAAGGTGTCAAAAATGGGGAGCACGTGGTGTGCTCCCCTATTTTCCACAACTGTTAATTAATTAGCGAACTTGTGCACCTTGGAGGTTGAACATCTTGTTGTCACGAACGATATAGATAACGCCGTCAACAACGACTTTCTGAGCTTTCTCGGTGAGAGTGATGTTCTCGATACCTTGGCCAAAAACGACCTCTGCAGTTCCGTGGTCAATCTGGATAGTCGGGTTGCCGCTCGCACCTACATATTTCATAATCTGTCCTACAACAGCCACATAGTCTCCCACTTTTGCACCTGGATCTGCGATAGTTACCAGACGAGCTTGGAAGTCGCCGAAAGTAGCCTCAGGATCATCGCTCATGAAGAAGGTTTCTACACCTTCTTCGAATGGTGTTTGAACTTTAGCCACATAACCTACTACTTTGTATACGTCGGGGGTCTTTGCATTGTCTTCAAGTGCGTTACCCAATTCCATAGCAGTAGCAACGTCGATTTCTTGAATTGCAGGAGCCTCAGCAACGGTCAGGTTACCATCTTGGATATATGCAGAATTCTTGTCGTTATAGAAATTATTTTTCAGTTTGCCCTTAATCTGAATATATGCATGGTCAACCACTTTAGCAGAGTCTTCACGCGCCATACCGATACGATAGGCTTGCAACTCGCCATAAGTAGAGTTCGGATCGCCCGTCATAAACAGGGAGATGTTATTATAGTCAGCGTTAAACGGTGTTTTGATTTTTGCCACATATCCTCTAACGACGTAGTCTTTAGTACTTACTTCGTTATTGCCTAACTTCAAAGCTTCTACTACAGCCTCAGAAACAGAGAGAGTATCCGGGCCAATGATTACAGGAGGATTCGGGTTAGCGCCCAATTTCTCTACATAGTAACCACCTGCAATTTCATAGATATAAACACCTTCTGCAGCCTCTTTCGGATGATAAGGTTGGAGAGAACCAGCATAAACGAGGATGGTATCACCAATACGCAATTCTTCTTTAGCAGCGTCGAGAGACTCCCATTTCTGGTTGTCTTTACCCATACCATCGTAGAACTCGAGGGTATCAGCAGCGTTAGCTGCGTCATGCATCCAGAACGACACTTTGTCTTTGAAAGCATAGGTGCAGAACGGCTCACCGTGAACAACACCCTTTACAAAGTGGTCATGCTTGTCAGCAGCCTTTGCCAACGCAATAGCCTCAGCCACTTCAATAGTGTCCGGAGTCCAAACCACTGCAGCCTCACCAACAGTCAGCGTAGCAGAAGTGATCTTAGAAGTGCCATTACCTGTCAAAGTAACCGACTTAGCTTCTCCTACCCATGTTTTACCCGTTAATCCATCGAACGCAACTGCGTCACCTGCAAATTCAATAGCAGTGATGTTGTCTTCGGCCGTAAAGGTAATCGTGTTGGTGTTGTATGTACGCAACTCATACGATACACCGTCAGATTTTGTAAAAATCTTGTTGTCATTTTTCTGCACTTTCGCACTTGACATTACAACACCATCGACAGTAAAGGTCGAACCAGAGATGTCCACACCCGTACTTTTATCTGCACTTGGTGTGATTGCCGGATTAGAACCAAGGCTCGCCGGCTTCGTAAAATCAAACACGACTTGTTTTGCATTCATCGACAGCGCGAAGATTGCGGCTGCCGCAAAAGCGAAAATTTTTTTCATGATTTTGAATTTTTAATGATTAAATGTTAATTGGTTGAGTTATTTATGTTATAAAACATATTTACGCCATATGCACACATTTCTGGGGGCAAAGGTACTGCTTTTTTTTTGAATAAAAAAATATTTCTGTGATTTTTTTTCATTTTTTATCAAGAGAGAGAGAAAAAATTATATAAACACATGAATTTTTTCTGCCAGAAAATTTGCATATTTAAAAAACAAACATGTATCTTCGAGGGCACCGACACGGCAATGCCGTCCCACCTCGAAGATCCATTCGCACTAACGTGCAAATAGCAAATTTCCTACCTTCAAAATCCATTTATATAAACATATGAATTTTTTCTGTTAGAAAATTTGCATATTTGATTTTTTTGTTGTATCTTTGCATCGAAATTCCAAAAGGGCTAATAGGAGTTCCATTTTAATCTTTTCAGAGGCGTTTTCTTAACCTCACGTTAGCCCAATCTCCCCGTAATCACCCAGTAATCACCTTGTAATCACCCCGTAATCACCCCCTTTTGGTGGCTTTTTGGTAGGTAATTGGCGGGGCAAACCGGCGAATCGCGCTATGTTTATAAAAACAGGGGTGGTGAGAGAAAACACGCGCAACTCACAAAAAACGGGTATTGCTCATCAAAAGAACGAAAACGACGGGCGAGCGGCGGGAAAAGGCAGTCTATTTAGCACACAAACTTTACTTAAGCGAATTTAGCTACTTTTTTTGCTAAAAATCTTGCACATTTGAAAAAAAAGTAGTACTTTTGCGCTCGCAAAAGTTTCGAGAAACCGGATGGTATCCGGTATAACAAACAAAGGACAAGAAAACAAGGCTGAATAGTATGGCAAAATTACTGATTATAGACGACGAGCGGGGCATACGTAACACGCTGCGTGAGATTTTGGCGGATGAAGGTCACGAGGTTGATGTGGCAGAAAACGGCAAACAGGGTTTAGAGATGGCGCAAGCGAAAGCGTACGACCTCATTTTCTCTGACATCAAAATGCCGGAGATGGACGGGATTGAGTTGCTGACGCACCTCAAAGGATTAGCGGATGAGGGGGTTAGTGGATTAGGGGAAGATTTTCAAAGTGCGGAGACGCCTATCGTCATGATTAGCGGGCATGGAGATGTGGAGACGGCTGTTCAGGCGCTCAAAATGGGTGCGTATGACTTCTTGCTCAAACCACTGGATTTGAATCGTATTCTGATTACGACGAAGAATGCCTTAGAGTCCAAGAATCTGAAACAAGAGACGAAACAGTTGCGCAAGAAAGTAGCAGCAAAGGGGATGCAGATGATAGGTGAGAGTGCGGCAATCATGCGCGTACGCGAAATAATAGATAAGGTAGCGCCGACAGAGGCACGCGTTCTGATTACCGGTCCTAACGGCACGGGAAAAGAAGTGGTGGCTCATTTGATTCATGAACACTCTGCGCGTGCGAACGGTCCGATGGTAGAGGTTAACTGCGCGGCTATCCCGAGTGAGCTGATTGAGAGCGAGTTGTTCGGACACATGAAAGGTTCGTTCACGGGTGCCGTGAAAGACAGAGCGGGTAAGTTTGAGCAGGCCGACGGCGGAACGTTATTCTTGGACGAGATAGGCGATATGAGTCTGGCGGCACAAACGAAAGTGCTTCGTGCGTTACAAGAGAGCGAGATCACGCGTGTAGGTTCTGACAAAGCGATTAAGGTGAACGTGCGTGTTTTGGCAGCAACGAACAAAGACTTGCAAAAAGAGATTGCGGAAGGCAATTTCCGCGAGGATTTATTCCATCGATTGAACGTGATACCTATTGCCGTTCCGGCATTGAATGAGCGAACAGAAGATATTCCGCTATTGGTGGATTATTTTGCAGAGCGCATATGCGACGAGCAAGGCATTGCTGTTAAGGCTTTCGACGAGGCCGCCATCAAAGCTCTGCAGAGCAAACAATGGACGGGCAATATCCGGCAGTTAAGGAACGTAGTAGAGCGGTTGATTATTCTTGCGGGGGCGAAGATTACCAAGGAGGATGTGGAGATGTATGCGTAAATAGCCATTTAAGAAAAAAACATTAAAAACCCCTTCGCCAGCAATCGCGCCTTTAGCGCTTATGAGTTCCGCCCACCACCGCGCCGCTTACAAATAAATTTGCACGTCGCGTTAGCGTACGTACCTCACATCCGAAGGATGTAATTGCTGCCGAAGGCAATAAACATACAAAACAATTTATGCAATACTCGCTGAAAAGATTAATGGACTCAAAGCCGGAGATGGCCGCAGAGTTAAAACAACGCTGCTATGCCATTAACGGCTTGTGTGCCGCGGTTCACCGCGAGCTTGGTCCGTTTCTCAACGAGTATATGTATCAGGAGGCGTTGCAGATATTATTGGATGAACAACAGATACCTTACCAGCGTGAATACTACTTTTCGGTAGTCTTTCACGGCAAGCCTATACAGCACAAGCACTTTGTGGATTTTCTGATTAGTAATGAGATTATCGTGGAGTGCAAAGCGGTAGATAAATTAGTTGCAGAACACAGGCAACAACTCTGGAACTACATGCGTCTTACGGGCAAGCAAATCGGTATTTTGTGGAACTTCGCCCCTCCCATGGACCAAGCGGAACACTACTACTTGGATACTAAGGATGGCGTAATGTATATGTTTTAGGTGATAGAAAAAATACATACAAAACCCCTTTAGACGTCTGTAGCGCTGGCACGCCTCCGAGGCCTCGCCCCAACAGCCTACTTATAAATAAATTTAACGTAGTCCGTCAGGACGATCCCTCACCGCGGAGCGGTAACAGCCATCTAAAGGAAATGACCCATAAAACAATTATGAGTATGATGACACAAATTATTTTAGCTATAATCTTTGTAGTGATGGCAATTGTCATTCTCGCAGGAAAGGGCGACTGGATGATTGCAGGATACAATACTGCTTCCAAAGAAGAGAAAGAAACGGTAAATGTTAAGCGATTGCGTTTAATCCTTGGTATTCTGTTGCTCAGTATATCTCCTTTGCTATTTATGCTTGGAGACCATAGTGACAAGACCACCGGTCTCATCTTTACAGGAATAGTAATCGTACTAACAACCGTTGCTGTAATATTGGCTAATACGTGGGCGAAAAAGAAATAAATGATTTTACAATCATTAAACATATTAAATTACCGGAATATACGGGAGGCGAGTTTGGAGTTTAGCGACAAACTCAATTGTTTCGTGGGTTTGAACGGACAAGGCAAGACCAATGTGCTGGACGCTATTTATCTGCTGAGTTTTACCAAATCGGCCTTCACCAGTCAGGACAGTTTGAATATCACTCATGGCGAAGAGATGGCGATGGTTCAGGGCATCTACCGAAGCCCTGAACAGTTGAAAGTTGAAAGTTTAAAGTTGAAAGAAGATGCCCCTCTTGTTATCTCTTGTGGTCTAAGAAAGGGTGTGAAGAAGCAGTTCCGGAAGGATAAGAAAGACTATCCTCGATTGATAGACCATATAGGTCTGATACCGCTTGTAATGGTTTGCCCGGCTGACCATCAGTTGATTGAAGAAGGTTCGGATGAGAGACGGCGCTTTATGGACGTGGTAATCGGTCAGCAGAACAGGAAATATCTGGATTCGTTAACGCAGTATAACGCATTACTGAAACAACGGAATGCGCTTTTGAAACAATATTCCGATGCCGCGACTCCTCCGGACGATTTATTGGAAGTTTTGGAATGGCAGATGGTAGAGCCGGCAGAGTATATTTTCAAGGCAAGAACGGATTTCTTCCGCGAGTTCGAGCCGTATTTCCAAGAAGTATATAAGGTCATCAGCGGATCAGCCGAAATGCCGGTTTTGGTTTATCAGAGTCAATTGCAAGACCGTGATTTACGCGAAGCGTACGTACGGACGAGACAGCGGGATCTGATACTCGGTTGGACCAGTCAGGGAATTCATAAAGATGATCTGGAGATGAAGCTTGGCGAGTTTCCATTGAAGCAAGTCGGGAGTCAAGGACAGCAACGCACTTTTGTGCTGGCGATGAAATTGGCACAAGCTTTGTACTTGGGTAAGGCGAAAGGTGAAAGGTTAAAGGATGAAGGGAAACCGATTCTGCTGCTGGATGATATCTTTGACCGGTTGGACAGCGAGCGTGTGGAACGGATAGTAAAAATGATTCAAGGCGATGATTTCGGGCAGATTTTTATTACCGATACCGACCGTCAACACCTGACAGAGATTGTTCAGCCGAATGAAGGGGCGAAGATATTTCACGTAGAAGGCGGGAGGATTGAATGAGAAATAAACTAGCCATATTACTGCTTTTGGCGGCAATCTCGGTGCATGCTGAGATCGGTTTCCGTGGGGCGTGGATAGCAACGGTGGCTAATATCGACTGGCCGTCGGCGGAAGCCGTGGGTAATCCAGAAGCGCAACAAGCGGAGATGATTTGGTTGTTAGATTCGCTGGAGAGCATCGGGATTAATGCTATTATTTTTCAGGCAAGGCCGACTGCTGACGCGCTGTATTACAGCGAGTTAGAACCCGTCAGTCATTGGTTGACGGGCAAACAAGGGAGTTGGGAGTCTGCCCCTTCTTCTTCACTAAAAGGAAGGGAGAGTTATGACCCTCTTGAATTCACTATAACGGAAGCACATAGGCGGGGAATGGAGGTGCATGTATGGCTGAATCCGTACCGTGTGAATTTGGCGAAGAATGACACTTCTATTTTGGCTAAAGATCATGTTTTCCGTCGTCATCCGGAATGGTTCTGGGAGTACAACAAACAGTGGTATTTTGACCCAAGTTTGGATGTGACACGCGAGTGGATTTGTACTATAGTACAAGATATCGTGGAGCGGTATGATGTTCAAGCTGTTCATATGGATGATTATTTCTATCCTTACCCGAGTGGCAAGAAGGCCTTGCCGGACAGTCTTTCTTTTGCGCAAAACCCGCGTGGATTTGAAGATATCAGAGACTGGCGGAGGGATAATGTCAACCGGGCGATAAAGGATATTCATCGGGCCATCAAGGAGTGCCGCGAGGAAGTGGAATTCGGCATCTCGCCTTTTGGTGTTTGGCGAAATGCGAGCGTTGATTCAACGGGCAGCAAGACGACAGCCGGAATTACCAATTATGACGATTTGTACGCAGATATACGTCTGTGGATTAAGGAAGGTTGGATTGATTATGTGCTGCCACAGTTATATTGGGAAATCGGCAAGAAAGCGGCTGATTATGAAGAGCTTGCACACTGGTGGGCGAATGAGGTAAAGGGCACAAATTGTAAGCTATATATCGGTCTGGCGCCCTACCGATTGGAGAATGCAAGCAAGAAAACGCCTTGGGGACAAGGGAATGAGATCAAACGACAGATGGACCTGAACCGCACGATACCAGAGATAACGGGCGAATGTTTCTATTCGACTCGACCGTTATTGCGAAATCCGCGTGGTGTTTGCGACAGTATTATGAAGACGAGATGACCTTCTCCATTATTGATGCCATTTTTAAGGCCTTTGTGCAGAAATTTGATATTGCAGACCACACGTACAATATCTATGGTCATTCTGCCGGTGCTCAATTTGTCCATCGGTTCGTCTTGTTTTATGATAGCCCGTATTTGGATAAAGCAGTAGCCGCCAATGCCGGCACATATACTTTTATCTCGAACAAGCAGGATTTTCCTTATGGGTATCGGAACCTTGGAGGTCTGTCGGCAGTTTCCAATAAAGCTTTCCAGAAGAAACTGGTGGTGTTTCTGGCAGAAGGAGATACGATACGCGACTCCTATCTGAATGTGACGAATGAGGCGGACAGACAAGGTTCAAACCGGTTTGAGAGGGGAAATCATTTCTTCCAATCCGCCGAGAACTATGTCGCGCGGAAAAACATACCTTTGCAGTGGCAGCTACGGACTTTACCGAACGCGGCTCACTCCAATCGCCGCATGGCTCCCGCAGCGGCTGATTTACTCTACGCAAAGCCTGAGTAAGTTTATATAAGTCAAGTTGCGATAAAATACACATTTTTAACAAAAAACGCGTGAATACTTGCATATGTCAGAAAATATGCGTAATTTTGCGCCGCAAAATCAATTGAAAGGAAAAACAACTATGCAAACAGACGCACAACATCAATTGAATGAAGCACCCAGTACTACTGATGTAGCAGGTAATGGTAATGTGCAAAAGAAGTACTACACTGCCGATGAAGCAATCGCTTTCTTAGAGCCGCGCATCCGCGCCATGTTCCAATGAAAGAGGTTGTTTACACTAAACAGGCTCTTTTGCAATTTGAAGAAAGTGTGAAAGAGTTAGTAGAACAAGGCTACTTTGGCGATGAAGACTACGCCGTTATGTATATGCGAGATATATTCAGGTATTTTGCACTGAATTTACAATATTCAGTATCTGTTGAAGCACCTGATTGTTTTACTCGGTATTGTGTAGATGGCAAAGATTTACATTACGTCCGTTATCGCAAGAATACTCAAACTACTTGGTACGCATTTTACGAGGAGTTAGAAAATGTGTATAGTATTGTTTACCTTGCCAACAATAAGCTTATAGGTCATTTATTGGACATTAGTTTATAACCCTCCGCCGCGAGGGTTTTGCGGTCGTCGCTTACCGACGTAAAACAGAAGGACATAATACATGGCGCAAGGGAGCGCCAAAGAAAAGCGTAATAAGCCAAACTTGATTGTTTGAAAACTCGACACTTTCAATTAATCATTAGATGTTCAAGCATGGTTTATGCACGCTCACGTATCAGCGTGAGTTTTCCGTGCATTTATTTGAACATCTAAGGTAGTCGAGAACCTCAAACAATCAAATGAAGCGAACGAAAACGCACGCTTTTTTTGTATATATATCAATGAAAAACCATAAAAATTCTATATATGAGACGCAAACTATTTTTCGCATTGACGCTGCTGGTGGCAGTCGGAATGCAAGCACAAACAAACTCAGTTCCGTTGAATCTGCCGAACGCAGAGGCGTTGTATGATTTCAGCGGAAACGGTCTCAAACAAGCGCCTATCGGAGAGCGTAAGGCAGACGTTTGGTACGGGGATGTTACGACCACTATCACATGGCAGCTTTCTGCAGATGTCACGGGTAATTTCAGACCGCAGGAATTGTACGGAAAGATCACCCATGAGCAAAAAAGCGGAGGCGCGGAACTCGGCGATGCCAATGTTGCTTGGGTAGAAGATATTAATGGTGACGGTAAGGCGGATCTGTCGAGCTTCAGCGCCGGTATCTTCGTCAAGACAGCGGACGGCTGCGAGCGCATTGACGGTTTGGCGGTAACGAACATGGATATCAACCGCGACGGACGCATAGATTACTTGATCCTTGATCGATCTCGCACTTTGTCCAACCGCTCTGAAGCCAAATACGGAGCGATTAACTATCAGTTATCGGACGGTTCGTTCCAAGAGCAACAGATGCAAGTGTTCACATGGGATGAGTTCGTGGCTCAGATGACGCCGGAAGAGCGTGACCAATATCAAAATCCGCAGAACTACTCGTTGGGTGAAGTGTCCCGCTATACCTATACCGCGCAATTAGGAGGTGCTTGTCTGGCTCGTGCACCGAGACGCAATGCACCGGACATCAAAAAAGCACCGGGGGTGGGCACTTTGATTGGCGCACCCACCAAAGCGCTGGATATGAATAAGGATGGTCTCGTGGACCTTATTGACGAGAAGAATGGTATTATCTATACCAATATGGATAACGGCAAATGGGTGTGGACAACTACCAACGGAGCTATCATTCCTGCCGACCTGAATAACGACGGAGTGACAGATTTTGTCTTCCCCGGAGCCAAGTTATACACCGTCATTTACGACAAAGCAACGAAGACCTTCAACCAAACGATACTCTATCAGAATGCTACCTCGGATAATATCGTTCATTGCTATGACTTCGATAAGGACGGCGACGTAGATATATTAGCTACGTTCACAGCCGAGAATAATCCTACCGGCTACGCTTATACGTGTTTCTTTACCAATAACGGGCAAGGAACCTTCAAGAAGCAAGCCGAGCAGGACTATGAAGATTATGCCTTAGCATTCGTGGGAATGCAAGATCTGGACGGAGACGGCTACTATGATCTACTGGCATATAATCCAACAGCGAATAGAAAATATGACCTGGTGTGGGTAAAAGGCAAGGGCGGCTTGAAATTCAACACCACGCCGCAAGTTTTAGTTACGGATGCTATTACGCGTGAAACCTATTGGGATAGTTCCAAGCAACCATTTACCGCCTACCCCGTTAATGCAGAGGACCTGAATGGAGATGGCAAACTGGAGATTTGGGTAAGCGGAACATACTACGATTCGACGAAACTCTATTCGATAGAAAACGCAGTAGCCAACCAGGCACCGAGTGCACCGGCTAAACCGAGTTTGGCGTATAACGATGGTCTGCTGACTATCACATGGGGTAATGGCTCGGACGATAAGACAGCCACCGGCGACCTCACCTATGCGCTCCGTATCGGCACAACGGCTGGAGGCAATGATATCCTCGCCGCACATGCCCTCGCCGACGGTACACGTCGTAACTTCTTGGACGGTAACATGGGTAAGGAGCACTCCTATACCATTGACTTGACTTCCTATACTCCTGCCACTATTTATGTAGCCGTACAAACTATTGATGCGCAGCACGCCGGTTCTGTATGGAGCGAGGAAGCTTCGGTGGTACACGATCTCGTTCCGGTAGAATTCGCACTTGACCGCACAACGATCAATATCAACGAAACGGCTGTACTGACCTTTACCGCGCTGCCCGAAGGATATACCCACCAATGGACCATACAAGATGGTTCGTACGTACAGAGCACCGAGTCTGCCTCTAAGTTGATTCTTTCCTTCACTTCCGGTGGTACCAAGACCATCACCCACAAGGTAACGACGCCGAATGGTGGTACGAAGACCGCCAGCGCAACAATCTTTGTTATGCCTGCCGGCATAGGAGAAAAAGTGGAACTGACGGATGAACAAATACTGACCTTCTTCTGCCCAACGGCAGATTATACCTATGACGGACGTATGGACGGTGTACTGCCGACCAATCGTAGCAGTGGTGCATATTATAGCTTCACAGTGCAGAGAGGTAAAGAGAACGGTCTCTTCTCCAACGCTCCCGGACTATGGAATACCAATATTCTGACAGAAGGCATGTATGTTGGTGATTTTAGTGACCAAAGCTTCATTTGGTACGACTGGAATAAAGATGGTAACGTTGATTTATTATTTGTAGAAAATTATGGAAGGCAATATAACTACGCTTACTTGCCGCATGAGGAGGATGGATATACGCTCTCTTCGCGCGTAGATGACGGAGACTTGGCTGCTTTCTTTGCGGAAAAAATCCAAGACTATCGTTATTTCAATTATTTGCTGACCGATGTGGATAACAACGGCTATTTGGATTCTGTGGCGTTTGTTCTTAATCCTCTTGCCGGAACGGATAGCTATGGTAGTGATATTTATGGTCTTTATGCATGGTATAAGGAGGGCAAAGATGTTATTGCAGAAGGCTTCCTTATTCCTGCAGCCGGCAATGCCGGAAGTATAGTGACGGAATGCTACATCACGCCGGAAGAGCATTGCTTGGTAGTTAATTATGCCCGCGAGTTCAATGGGCTTTATCCAATTATTACTCAGGCAGACACACGCCCCGCTGCACCGACTAATATCCGGGCAACTATGACGGATGACGGTCTGCTGATTACATGGGATGCAGCAATAGATGACCACACGCCTGCCGCATCTATGCGCTATAACCTCAGCGTTAAGCAGCAAGGCGCGGATACCTACCTCGTCAGTCCGCAGAACGGCGGTAATGCAGACGCAATGTATATCCCCGGATATGACTATATAGAAGGGACAAGTTATCTCATTCCGACCTCTAAACTTGGAACCGGTCGCTATGGCATCCAATTGCAGGCTCTCGACCGTCAGAACAAGTTGTCTGTCTTCTCACAAACCGTCACCGCAACCGTCATGCGTAACCCGATAGAGGTGCAGTCCTTCGGTTGCGCCAATGATTATATCACCGTTTCCTACCGTGGCGAGGAAACCACCGGCACGCCTGTCTGGAACTTTGACGGCGGTGTAGCCAACGGAGAGGGCTTCGGTCCCTACGAAGTATATTGGGAAACAGGCGGAGAGAAGACAATCAGCCTCACGCTGGATGGGCAGACCTATACAGCCACCATCACCATTGACAACCCTGGCGAGCTAGATGTCACTATTCCTGACGTGCTCTACGAAGAGACACCGGCTACTGCATCGGTACCCAATGGAGTCAGCTATCAGTGGCTAGCTTCCATTAACGGAGGAGATATACACCCAGTAGATGAATATGGTATCATCCTAAATCTGGATGAGCACAATAACCCATATTCCAGTACTATTGTTTCTTACGACACTCGTCTTACCGTTAATGGGCTCAATGTGACCGCACACTATGTAACTAATCGCACGGACAAGACGCTGGTAGGAAAGGATGTAGTGCTGTATTTGCGTGTAACCAACGCCAATGGCTGCGAGGCCTTCTTTATGACTCCGGTCACCGTCATGGCGGCTACCGCAATCCCGACGCTCACGCTCGTCACCACCGATGCCGATGGGCACAATGTCATCGCCTGGACGAACGCAGACGCGTTTGCTTCGGTGAACATTTATAAGGAAGGCGAGGTGCTCAACGAGTACGAGTTAATCGGTAGTGAGATGGCGTCTGTCGGATCGTTCACGGATACCCATTCTGACGCTTCACAGAAAGCCGAGCGTTACCGTATAACCGGTGTGTTGGCAAGCGGAAATGAATCACCGGCAAGCGGCGTGCATAAGACCGTTCACCTCGCTATCAACCGAGGTGTCGAAGATGGCACGTTTAACCTCATCTGGAATGAATATGCCGGTGCGGATGTTGTGTCCTACAACATCCTCAGGGGCGCAACGCCGACCTCATTGGAGAAAATTGCGACCGTTGCTTCATCGAATGTATCGTACACAGACCGCGCACCTGTGGACGAAAAACCCTACTACGTTTTGGAATATGTGCTTTCAAACGCTTCCGCGGCACCAGCAAATGCGCCAAGTGCTAATCGTGCGCCGAAAGCAAATGTAGCAGGCCGTTCCAACGTAGTGGACCGCCGCAATGCAGGAGAAGGCATAGAGGATATTTACATCAATCCTTCCGACGCTCTGCGTAAGATCATGGTTGACAATGTCATCTACATTCTCCGCGGGGATAAGATCTACACCATCACCGGGCAAGAGGTGAAATAGAATGAGCCGCTACGCTAAATGAGCGGCGACGCCTCAATGATGAAATGATAAAAAGCGAGTTTCGGCTCGCTTTTATTGCGAAATCCACGAGGTGTTTGCGACAGTATAGTCAGTTATCCTCTGCCTTCTCCGCTTCAGGAGTAGGATATTCGAAAGTCAGCGGAATACTTTTAGGAATACTCATAGCAGCGCCTCCCACACGTATAACAGGGCGCAGATTGACCGTGATTTTGCTGGGCGAATCGCCACGTCCGATCATATTCCATGCCAGTTTACGGACACTGGTTTTACTGCGTCCCGAGAAGAGTTGGTTCATGCTAAAACTGAGCGGCAGCGCCAAATCGGCATACGTACCACCGAGCACCGTGAAATTCTCCGGCACCGAACCCGCGGCTACTTGGAGCGAGTCATCCAGGCACACGGTGTAATAGAGGCGTTCCATGGAAGCGATGCCTTTGTTGGGATTGGTCACTTTCATATGAAGCGTGAAACCCATTTTGACATCATCGGTAGGATTCATGACAAAGCGTGTGACGCGCGCTATTCCTTGTATACTCAGCAGTTCGCTGCGTGTCATTTCCAAGAAAGTGACATCCGAAAGATGGCTATATTCATAAGTGCAGTCCTTGAGCTTGACGGCCTGTAGCACAGAGCAAGCACAAAGAGTGAGTGCCAGCAAAGCCACGCATCCAAATCTACTGAGAAGTTTCATAAGATTTTTCATTTGACGCTGCAAAATTACACTTTTTTCTGAAAAGTACCAAATAAAAGGAGAACTAAAAGTAAAATAACAGGCGTTTTTGTAAGATTCAGCATACATTTTTTACAAAAAACAGAAAAAAATACGTTCATTATTTGCATAAATGCAAAAAATATAGTACTTTTGTGGCCGGTTTTTAAGAAATCCATTAACAAACAATAGAAATACACATGATTTATTCGAAAGAAGTACAAGAAATGTGCGTTGTAGCGAAGGGTCCGAAGCACGGACCGGCACCTATTCCCGAGGAGGGCAAATGGGTGAAAGCTACTGAGATCAAAGACATCTCGGGTATGACGCACGGTATCGGCTGGTGTGCTCCGCAACAAGGTTGCTGCAAACTCAGCTTGAATGTAAAAGACGGTATTATCGAGGAGGCGCTCGTAGAGACTATCGGTTGCTCGGGTATGACCCACTCGGCTGCTATGGCAGCAGAGATCCTGCCGGGCAAGACCATCCTTGAGGCGCTCAACACCGACCTCGTTTGCGACGCTATCAACACCGCTATGCGCGAGTTGTTCCTGCAGATCGTTTACGGTCGTACGCAGTCTGCCTTCTCCGAGGGCGGTCTGACCATCGGTGCAGGTCTTGAGGACCTCGGTAAGGGACTCGTTTCCCAGTGCGGTACACTCTACTCGACCAAGGCGAAAGGCGTTCGTTACCTGCAGTTAACCGAAGGTTATATCACCAAGGAGTTCCTCGACGAGGACAATGAGGTTTGCGGATACGAGTACGTTCACATGGGCAAGTTCATGGACGCCGTGAAGAAAGGTGTTCCGGCAGACGAGGCTCTGAAGAGCGTAACCGGTACTTACGGCCGCACGACCAAAGAGCAAGGTGCAGTTAAATCGATTGATCCACGCAAAAATTAAGGAGGAGAGACTATGATTCGTGAAGTAAAATTTGAGTCGCAAGACCGCCGCGAGAAACAGATTCTCGCCGCTCTGAACGCTAACGGTATCGCTTCCATCGAGGAGGCCAACCAGATTTGCGAGCAATACGGCCTCGATCCTTATCTGACCTGCGAGGAGACCCAACGTATTTGTTTTGAGAACGCGAAATGGGCTTACGTTGTAGGTACCGCTATCGCGCTGAAGAAAGGCTGCAAGAACGCCGCTGACGCTGCAGAGGCAATCGGTATCGGTCTGCAGGCATTCTGTATCCCGGGTTCCGTAGCTGACGACCGCAAGGTTGGTATCGGTCACGGTAACTTGGCAGCTCGTCTGCTCCGCGAGGAGACCCAGTGCTTTGCTTTCCTGGCAGGCCACGAGTCTTTCGCAGCTGCTGAGGGTGCTATCAAGATCGCTGAGATGGCGAACAAAGTTCGTAAGAACCCGCTCCGCTGCATCCTGAACGGTCTGGGCAAAGACGCTGCAATGATCATCAGCCGTATCAACGGTTTCACCTATGTACAGACCGAGTTCGACTATTTCACGGGCGAACTGAAGATCGTGCGCAAGAAAGCGTACAGCGACGGTCCGCGTGCAAAGGTGAACTGCTATGGTGCAGATGACGTTCGCGAGGGTGTAGCTATCCTCTGGCATGAGAACGTGGATGTTTCGATCACCGGTAACTCGACCAACCCGACGCGCTTCCAGCACCCGGTAGCAGGTACGTACAAGAAAGAGCGTATCCTGGCCGGCAAGCCGTACTTCAGCGTAGCTTCCGGTGGTGGTACAGGCCGTACTTTGCACCCGGATAACATGGCAGCAGGTCCTGCTTCGTACGGTATGACCGATACTTTGGGCCGTATGCACAGCGATGCGCAGTTCGCAGGTTCGAGCTCCGTTCCGGCACACGTAGAGATGATGGGCTTCCTCGGTATCGGTAACAACCCGATGGTAGGATGCACAGTTGCTTGCGCAGTAAACGTAGCATTGGCGCTGAACAAATAAAAGAAAATCTAGCAAACTAGATACATATCAACAAACAATCTTTATTTATTCACTAATTAACATTTAAGTGTATGAAAAAGTTTTTATTCGTAGCAATGCTTGCAGCAGCAAGCGTAATGGCTTACGCTCAACCGCGCGCCATCGGTGCAAACCTTGGTGGTGGTCTCGGTTTTAGTTACCAACATGGCTTCGGTGAGTCTAACATGTTAGACTTGGCTGTTTACACTCCGATTGCAGCCGGTGTAGGTAGATGGTGGGGTCTTGGTGCAACGATCACTTATGACTGGATTGACCCGTTCGGAGCAACCGTTCCTTGGAATGAGAAGGGCGAATGGCACTGGTACATGGGTGTCGGTGGTGATGGTGGCTATGTTTTCGGTGCAAACTCTGGCTGGGTAGGTGTAGCCGGTCACTTTGGAATTGAGTACGATTTCTGGTTCCCGTTCCAGTTGTCTCTTGACTGGCGTCCATCCATCGGCGTGGGTCTTGCTAACTCCGCAAATGGTTTCGCCGTTGGTTTCAACACCCCGGGTATTTATCAAGGAATCACCCTTGGTGTACGCTACAAATTCTAATTTGTGAAACGAGTATCGCTCATAGTGCTATTTGTGCTTACAGCGATATCGCTTAGCGCAGAGTCCACGGCCATTCGCGGTCGTGGATTCTTCCGCTATGCTCCATTCGGGCATAGTCTGTATGCAGACATGCATCCGAATTTTGTTCGTATGGATATTCCGTACGCCACCAATAAGGCCGTTTATGATTACGGCGGTCATAGTTCCGCTTTCCGCTGGCAGACGATGGGCCTCTTCGGCATCAATCTGCCTATTTGGACGGGCAACTTAGTAGATTCGACCTATGCGCTCAATGTGACGATGGCCATGAGCGCGAACCTATGGATGGATTTTTACGAGTTCAGCACCTCTCCGATTGTCGATACCGACTATCGAATAGGTATTCCAACCATCACCTTTCTTCACCGATTGAACAAAGGTTTTGCGAAGAACTACTCCATTCAGTGGAGTCCGTTCAAGCACGAGAGCACGCATATAGGCGACGAGTTGCAGATTCGCAACATAGACCGAGGGTATGCTATCAAACGCGTCAATGTATCGTATAACTACACGGAGTTTGTCTTCACACTCAACGAAGCCGAAGACCGCTATGCTGAGAACCACTGCATACGTGCAGGATTGATGATTCTATGGATGGGAGGATGGCATAACATGGATCCCGATGCCGGAGATGCATCTATCATTGATCCCGTCGGGACGGAAAATGTACCTTATGCTCAACGCCATCCGTGGGAAGTTTATTTGCAGTACCAATACCAGTCGCCGACGAGCAAGCATGGTTTTCAGGGTATTGCCTCCGCCGAGATTCGCAACCGCGAATGCTACGGTTATGATTTGAGTGTTCTGAATACCGATGATCCGAAACATATGCAACCGGCTCGCCGTGTATTCACCTATAATATATTCATGGGCGCGCGCTATAACACGCCCGGGTATGACGGTTATTTTTCCCGCATAGCGTTGGGTGTCCGTGCGTACCACGGCAACTGCCCATACGGCCAGTTCCGCAGTATTGCGAACTACAACCAGATAGGCGTTTGCCTTATGTTCCAGTAGGGATATTGGAGATTGGAAATTGGAAATTTTAGATTTTAGATTTTTATATATTTTTAATTCACATTATTAACCACAAACAATTACAATTATGAAGAAAATTCTTTTTGTAGCCATTCTTGCTATGGCAAGTGTAATGGTTTATGCGCAACCTCGCGCAATCGGTGCCCGTCTGGGTGCTTTTGACGGAATCAGTTATCAGCACACTATCGGTGCGGGTATGCTGGAAGTAGAAGCCGGTTGGTCTGTTGACGGCCGTACGGATTTCTTTGAGAACACTCCAGCCGGACAAGTTCACACTCGTGCATGGGGTCAGACCGTTCAGGCCGCTGTTACTTATGACTGGATTGATCCGTTCAGCGCCACTGTTCCCTGGAACGAGAAGGGCGAATGGCACTGGTATATGGGTGTCGGTGCAGCCGGAGGTTACGGTTGGAACGCATGGGGCGGTAATGCCACGGCTTCAGGAAATATCGGTTGGAATTGGGGATTCATCGGCGCAGCAGGTCGTATCGGCATCGAGTATGATTTCTGGTTCCCGCTTCAACTGTCGTTGGATTGGCGTCCTACGCTGGGTGCCGGCCTCTTTGACAACGGCAATGGTGGAGCAAGATCTGGTTTGTATTGGGAAATGACCGGTATCGCACTGGGCGTACGCTATAAATTTTAATTTATAGAAAAGTCATCAAAGAAAGAGAGGACGTCATCCCGACGTCCTCTCTTCAATTATAACAAACAATCTCTATTTATTCACCGGTAGATTCCGGTAGAAAAATTTTTTTGCGATTTCTACTTATCTATATGCAAACACCGTGCCAAAGTGAATTATATGGAGAAATATTTCGCAAATACTACCCTTTAAGGAAAAAATGCTCAAATATTTGCATATATGCAAAATTTATAGTACCTTTGCAGCGGAAAGTACTAACCCCAAATTCCACTAATATGAAAAAGATCTTTTTTACTCTCCTCGCGGCTGCGTTATGCATGCCGATGATGGCGGTTGGTCTTCGTCAGAAGAAAGCCGACAAGGACACGAATGAGTTCCGTTATGAAATTGAGTGCGCAGGTAATGCGATTCAAGGCACATACCTCGTAAAAGTATGGAGTTACAGCAAGAAAGCTGCCATCGCGGAGAACCAATGCCGCAAGAACGCAGTACACGGTGTGATTTTCAAAGGTTACGGAGGCGGTCAGGGTTGCGTATCCCAGCGTCCATTAGCCAACAACCCGGGTGCAGAGGCACAGAACCAGGAGTATTTCAAGAGTTTCTTCGCTAATGGCGGTGAGTTCCAGAAATACGCATCTATCATGGAAGGGACCACCGAGACGGTCAAGGTAGGTAAGGAGTATAAGATCGGCGTAGTAGTCAGCGTCCGCAAAGATGATTTGCGTAAAGCGCTGGAGGCAGCCGGTATCATCCGCGGTCTAAGTAGCGGATTCTAATGAAGTTTCATCACCAAATCCAAATAGACATGAAAAAACTGACTGTATTTATAGCCGCAGCGGCGATGGTATTGTTGTCGGGTTGCGGCGCCAAGCGCTCTCAGGCTTATTATGACAAGCCGAGCCAAGTACTGAGTGCCAATTTTGATGGCAGTTACGTTATTCGCGTGCAGGTTCGCTCCAAAGATGCAGTAACCGCTTTTACGGATGCTCAGCGCAAAGCCGTACAAGAGGTTATCTTTGACGGTGTTAAATCTGCATCCAACGGCATTTCGGATTTGAAGCCCCTATGCTTTGATATGAATGCCCGCGAGAAATACGAGGACTATTGGAATGCTTTCTTCAGCGATAAAGGTCCGTGGACGCAATTCGCCAGTTACAAGGACCGCCGCGCAGTGACCACCGGTTACGAGCGTGACGGACGCCAGATGGTAGAGACCGGAACCGTGACCGTCGATCGCGCAGGACTAAAGAAAAAACTGATTGAGGACGGTATTATTCCTGCAGAGGGCAGATATTAAATTGCCATTTGTAATTTGTCATTTGTAATTTATTCATTGTAAATTGATATTTATGAAACGATATTTCTTTACTCTCGCATTGGCGCTGGTAGCGCTGGTGGCGAGCGCACAGATAAAAAAACCGGCGCTGATGGTTATTCCGTCCGATGTATGGTGCATCTCCAATGGTTATTATACCGAGATAGACAACATGGGTACCACCATGAAAGTGCCGAATTACAAACAAGCCTTGCAGGAGAATATGGGTCTTAAGTTGGCTATCGCCAAGTTGAACGACCTGATGGCCGAGCGTCAATTCCCTCTGCAGAGCCTTGAACAGACCATCAAGAACCTGGAGCAACAACGTATGGAGGACAACCTGACGATGAGTAAGGCCGGCAACGAGTTGGCAGAGTCTCCGTTGGACGAAGTAGCCCGTGTTGCTAAATGTGACATCATTCTGGAACTTAGTTGGGAACTGAAAGACTTTGGTCCGAAACACTCCCTCAGTTATGTTCTTGAGGGTCGCGATGCGTACACAAGCAAGACTATTGGTGCCGCCAGCGGTACCGGTGCTCCCTCTTTCACCGCCGACGTGGATGTGCTGCTTGAGGAAGCCATCGTAGCGAACATGGACAATTTCAACAACCGTCTGTTGGACCACTTCACCGAGATGCAGACCATCGGTCGTGAAGTAAGTCTGGATATCAAAGTATTTGCCAATAATGCCGCAGGTGTGGATTTGGAGACCGAGTTCGGCGATGATGAACTGATTGATATCATCAATGACTGGTTACAGAAAAACACCGTTCAAGGCCGCTTTACGATGCCGTACGCCAGTGAGAATGTAGCCAATTTCACACAAGTCCGTATCCCTGTTTACGACGAGCGCGGACGCGCCATCGACGCCAACGGTTTTGCTAAGGGCCTGGCAAAAATGCTGAAGAAAGAACCATATAACATTCCGTCCAAAGTGCTTGTTAAAGGTCTCGGGCGTGCCGTGATTATCCTTGGAGAGAAATAAGAAAAAGTACAAAGGACTATGTTGAAAGTCAAAAACAAGTAATTATGAAACGCATATATTCTATCATACTTGCAGCGCTCATGAGCGCTACAATGCTGGCAGTGGAGACACAGTACCTGCCTATATCGGTTATCGTGGATGGTTCGTTAGAGAACTTCCCGCAGGGTGCCAAAGCCATGGTGGAGAATAAACTGACCCAACTGCTGACCCGTAACGGCATCGCCGGAATGGACTACGTTGGCCAGTTCATCCTGACAGCCACCACCACTCCGCTGGACAAAGATGTTATCCCCGGTCCTCCGATGAAGATTTCGGAGAGAATGGAGCTTAACCTCTACATCGCGGATGCTTACGCCAAGACCATATTCTCCACCACCAGCATTACTGTAAAAGGTATCGGAGAAAATGAAAACAAATGCTATCTGAATGCTATCAGTCACATGCCGCTGCAGAGTCCGCAGATTGCACAGTTCATCAGTGAAGGAAAGACCAAAATCATTGAGTACTATGACCACGAAGCTCCTGCACTGATCAAGAGAGCTCAGAACCTGGCTAAGCAGAAGAGTTACGAAGAGGCGTTGTTCATTGTATCTCTTATTCCTCAGCAGTGCCAGCATTATGATGCAGCCCTTGCCGCAGGTCTGGAGATATACCAGATGCATGTAGATAACGAATGCAACATCAACCTCGCTGCAGCCCGTCAGGCATGGGCGGCAGAGCAGAACAAAGGCGGCGCTTATGCGGCCGGAGAGTATCTGGCGAACATTCTGCCTGATGCCGGTTGTTATGAAGAGGCTTTGGCTCTGCATAAAGAGATCAAGAGCAAAGTGCTGGATGACTGGAAATTCGAGATGAAGAAATACCAGGACGGTGTCGATCTGGAGAAACAACGCATTGACGCAATGCGCCAAGTAGGTGTTGCTTATGGTCAACATCAGCCGAGTAAGGAAGTGAACATCGGTTTCGTTCGCGGGTACTAACATTATAATACTGCTACGTTCGTGAAACAAACCATTTTAACATTGCTTTGTGCTTGCGCAGTGATTGCTGCGCAAGCACAAGGGCCATTATCTTATCGCCGCAACTCGCTGGCGATGTTGCTTGTCTATCACCCGGAAGATGAGTTCGGCAAGAATATCTACGAGGCATTCGACTCGTTGCCTATTCCCGATAAATACGACGACCATAATATTGGCTGGCGTGTTATCGACGACAGTCAGATTACCGGTGTACAGCGCAATAAAAGCGGTTACTACAAAGCCACTTACGGCCACCAGTTAACCGCAGCGGAACTCAAAGCCAATGCTCGCCGGACAGAGGACCTGCTCAACGAAGCGGAAGTAGCGAAAGAGATGGTCGGCAAATGGTTTGGATTACAAGGCACATCGCCAGAAGATGCCACTTTCAACACCGAGCTCATTCAGCAACGCGGACAATATAACGCATCGGATGTAGATGTCGCACTGGCACTGCAGACAACTCGTGGCGTGGCTACGTTGAGTGATGCCGGTGAAGAACTATTAGGTCAGACGTTCGTGCTCGTCAATGATATCACGTATATCACCGCCGAGCAGGAAGCGGAAGCCGCCAAGAAAGCGATGAACGTCATCGGAGGTCTCTTTGATGCCTTCACCGGAGGTACGGCAGGTAAGGATGTGGCAAAGCTGACCGGTGCCATCGCCGATAGCTTTACGGGATTCAAAGTAAAAACACATTCCTATCTGTACCAGTTGGTGTGGAACGATTCTGTAGCAGCTATTTTCTATCAGTTCCATTACACAAGCAAGCCAGACCCCGCCAAGATACAAGCGTTTCTGGACGACAAAACGACGTACCGGCTTAAGTATGTAGCCCATGAGTATGAGTTTGATAAAAAATCCGTACTCAAAGGCAAGTACTCACGCACCGAGCTGGTCCGCACTATCTGCGCCCGCTCGATGGACAAGAACATCGTGGCACTAGCCAAACAATATGAAGATTTCAAAGTCAAGACACCGGTTTATCAGATTCTGACGAATGAGAAAACGGGCAAGATAGAAGGGTATGCGGCGAAGATAGGTATGAAAGAGGGTATAGAGGATGGTTCTAAGTTCCAAGTCGTACAGCGGATTCAAAACCCTGAGACCGGCAAAACCACCTATAAGTACGTAGCATCTGTCAAGGCGAAGAAAGGCAGTATCTGGGACAACCGCTATAACGCGGTGCTCGAAGAGGCGGACGGTGCCACCCTGCCCTACACCACGTTCACGAAGATTAGCGGAGGAGAAATCCTCCCCGGTATGCTGCTCATCGAGGGCAAATATAGAAAAGTGATTGAATAATAGGATTATCATAGATGAAGAATTTCGTTGAAGAATTACGATGGAGAGGCATGCTCCAGGATATCATGCCGGGTACGGAAGAACAGTTGATGAAAGAAATGACCACCGCCTACGTAGGTATCGACCCGACGGCGGACAGCCTGCATATAGGTCACTTGTGCGGCATCATGATGCTGCGCCATCTGCAGGCGTGCGGACACAAGCCTATTGCGCTGTTAGGAGGTGCGACGGGTATGATCGGAGACCCATCCGGCAAGTCCGCCGAGCGTAACCTGCTCACCGAGGAGACGCTGCGCCATAACGTAGTCTGCATCCGTGAGCAGTTAGAGCACTTCCTCGATTTTAACAGTAACGAACCGAACGCCGCAGAACTGGTCAATAACTACGACTGGATGAAGGATTACACCTTCCTTGATTTCGCGCGCAATATCGGCAAACTCATCACCGTCAATTACATGATGGCGAAGGACTCCGTAAAGAAGCGTTTCAACGGCGAGTTCGCGCAAGGTATGTCATTCACTGAATTTACCTACCAGCTCCTTCAGGGCTACGACTTTGTCTATCTGAACGAGCACAAGAACTGCCTGATGCAGATGGGCGGCTCCGACCAATGGGGCAATATCACCACCGGTATCGAGCTGATGCGTAAGATGAACGGCAAGACCGCTTTCGCCCTCACCTGCCCACTTATTACCAAAGCGGACGGTGGCAAGTTCGGCAAGACCGAAAGCGGTAATATATGGTTGAGCAAGAAATACACCAGTCCATACAAATTCTACCAGTTCTGGCTCAATGTCAGCGATGATGATGCTAAGCGTTACATCAAGATATTCACCAGCCTCAGCCGCGAAGAAATAGAAAGTTTAATTGCAGAGCACGAAGAGGCTCCGCACCTGCGTGTATTGCAGAAACGTCTGGCTAAAGAGGTAACCTGCATGGTACATAGCGAAGCGGACTATAACGCAGCTGTAGAAGCAAGTAATATCCTTTTCGGAAACGCAACTGCAGAGGCATTGCGCGCTCTGGATGAGGAGACTTTTCTTCAGGTATTTGAAGGCGTAGAGCAATTTGAGATTTCACTGGATGAGTTGAAAGCCGGTATCGGTCCGCTGGACTTGCTGGCAGAGAAGACGAATATTTTCCCGAGCAAGGGAGAAGCGCGTAAGATGATTCAGGCGAACGGTTTTTCGCTCAATAAGGAGAAACTGACCGATCCGCAGACACCGATTACCGACGCTTCATTGCTCAACGGCAAGTATCTGCTCTTCCAAAAAGGCAAGAAAAATTACTACCTCGTTGTAGCGAAATAATCATCCTGTTTAGGGTTTAGAGGATTAGCGGATTAGGGGTATTTTGCATTTTTTTTCAAAAATATTTGCGTATTTGAATTATTTGTAGTACCTTTGCACGCTTTTTCGAAAGTGCTGTCCACTCGTATATCGGTATTACACCGGATTTTGGTTCCGAGAAGCGAGGTTCGACTCCTCGGTGGACAACAAAGGGAAGCCTACCCTCAGCCCCTCCCTAAAAGGAGGGGTGCATTATGAAAAAAGGTTCGTGTGATGGGATACGGGCAGCGTCACGAAGTAATTTAACTGCCCCATATTGAGTAACACAAATTATTACAATGAAAGAATTTGCATTAGTAGGTACTCCGCGTAGCGAGTACGGAAAGAAAGCTGCTAAAGCTTTCCGCGCAGAGGAATTGATTCCTTGCAACATCTATGGTTGCGGCATCAATGCTACTTTTACGGTAGCTGCTGCTGACGTTCGTAAACTGATTTACACTCCGGACACCCAAATCGTTGACCTCACCGTTGGTGATTTGAAGACGAAAGCGATTGTTAAGGAGTTGCAGTTCCACCCGATGGACGGCAAAGCACTGCATATTGATTTCCTCGCCGTTGACGAGAAGAAACCGGTTGTAGTTGAAATTCCTATTCAGTTGAACGGTCTTGCTGAAGGTGTTAAAGCCGGTGGTAAGTTGGTTCAAGCTATGCGCAAACTCAAAGCATGTGGTATCTACACCGCATTCCCCGATCGCATCAACATTGATGTTACCGAGTTGGGTCTGGGTAAGAAAATCGCTGTTGAGGACGTGAAGGTAGAAGGCTTGAAGTTCGTTAACCCTGCAGACGCATGCGTAGCAGAGGTGAAGGCTACTCGCCAGAGCAAACAGGCTTAATCCGGATTAGAGGATTAGCGGATTAGAGATTAGGGGCGGGGCAATTGCTTTGCCCCTAAGTTTTAAAAGAAAGATGGCAAAGTTTCTAATAGTTGGCTTAGGTAATATCGGCGATGAATACGCCGGCACGCGTCATAACATCGGTTTTCGGATGATTGACGCTTTTGCTGCGTCCGTCAAAGCGGAGTGGCAAGACAAGCGGTATGGATTCATAGCCAAGTGCCGCGTAAAGAATGCTGAACTGGTGTTGCTCAAGCCGTCAACTTATATGAATCTGAGCGGAAATGCAGTGCGGTATTGGTTAGCGCAGGAGAAAATACCGGTAGAAAACATGCTGGTGCTGGTGGATGACCTGAATCTTCCGTTCGGTACGATTCGCATCCGCAAACAGGGTTCCAATGGCGGGCACAACGGACTCGGAAATATACAATCTATATTAGGAACTGACGCATACGCGCGCGTGCGGTTTGGTATCGGCAATGAGTTCACCCGCGGAACGCAAATCAATTTCGTACTTGGTCAATGGACCGAAGAGGAAGAGAAAGCATTGCCGGAACGACTGGCAATTATCACGCAAATCATCCCGAGTTTTTGTCTTCAGGGCATTGACCGGACGATGAACCAATACAATCACAAGTAATTGGTAATTAATGTCTGAAGTTCGCGTAGATAAATACCTTTGGGCGATGCGCATCTATAAGACCCGAAGCATCGCTGCAGACGCCTGCAAAAACGGACGCGTCAGCATGAACGGCGTCCAACTGAAACCGAGCAGAACATTTAAGGAGGGCGATACGTTCAACGTCCGCAAGGGGCCCATCACTTATACATTCCGCGTGCTGCAACTGACGGAGAACCGCCTCGGTGCCAAGCTGGTGCCGGAATATATGCGGGATTGCACGTCTCCCGAGCAACTGGAACTACTGGAGTTGGCAAAAATGGCCGGACAAAGCGGTCGTGATCGGGGTACGGGCAGGCCTACGAAGAAAGACCGGCGGGATATCGAGGTTTTTATGTCTGACAACTACCTCGATGAAATCGACGATTGGGACGACGAAACTGAAAACTGAAAGCAGAATGCTGAAATCTAAAAAGGATAATATAGCCGAATACATTCTCTATCTATGGCAGATGGAGGATTATCTGCGAGCCTTCCCACAACAGGCAGATGCGACGCCAGAACTGCAGGAAATCAAAGAGATGATGCACCGTGAGGGGCTCATCGAAAGCGGTCATCTTCAGTTGGCTAAGAATGCTTTATCGGAATTAGAAGAACTGCACACCTCTCTGCTGAATGAAGATGCCATGTACCGCGCAGCTATCATCCGGTTGCAACCATCGCTCAACCTGCTGAAAGCCAAAACAGACCGGCCGACGATGAGTGATATCGAAGCGAGTCTGACTCTCCTATACCAGATTATGCTCCTACGGATACAGAAGCGCGAAATCACTCCTGCGACAACAGATGTACAACAACGCGCCACGCAAGTGCTTACGTTCTTAAGTCGCGCATATCGCGACGTTAAATAGTTAAAGGGTTAAAATGGTCACTTCGTGACGTTAAATTGTTATGACCACCAAGCAACGCTTTGAACATATCCTCGGATGGTTTGAGACCAACATGCCGGTAGCAGAGAGCGAGTTGGTTTTTGAGAATCCGTTTCAGTTGCTAGTAGCCGTCATGCTGTCAGCTCAATGTACAGATAAACGGGTGAATATGGTCACGCCAGCCCTTTTTGCTGCGTACCCTACGCCCGAAGCCATGGCTCAGGCGAGTTCCGATGATATTTTTGACTATGTGAAGAGTGTCAGTTATCCCCGGTCGAAAGCCGAGCATCTGGTAGCGATGGCGAAGCGGTTGACAGAGGTGTATGGGGGACAAGTGCCGGATAACATCGATGATTTACAGACGTTGCAAGGGGTTGGGCGTAAAACCGCGAACGTGGTATGCGCGGTCATCTGGAACCAACCGACGATGGCTGTGGACACGCATATTTTCCGCGTGAGCGAACGACTTGGGCTGACGACGAATAGTAAGAACCCGCTGCAGACAGAACGGCAGTTAGTCAAATACATTCCGACAGAACTTATTCCGAAAGCGCACCACTGGTTATTGCTTCACGGCCGCTACGTTTGCCAAGCGCGCAAACCGCAATGCGAGAAATGCGGACTCAAAGAATTTTGCCGCTATTCTAAAAAATAATTGACATACTCTTGTGTATGTCATTTTTTTTTCGTAATTTTGCACTCGATATACTGAAACGATTAAAACAACTATATTATGGCAACAGAGAACAAACCATCTGCAGACAAATTAAAAGCGCTGCAGGCCGCGATGGCAAAGATTGACAAAGATTTCGGCAAGGGTGCCATTATGCGTCTCGGAGACGAGAACATTGAGAATGTGGCGGTTATTCCTACCGGCAGTCTGGGGTTGAATTATGCCTTGGGCGTAGGCGGTTATCCGCGCGGACGTATCATTGAGATTTACGGTCCTGAGTCGTCCGGTAAGACGACGCTGGCTATCCACGCGATGGCGGAAGTGCAGAAAGCCGGCGGTATCGCTGCTATTATCGATGCCGAGCATGCTTTCGACCGCTTCTATGCCGAGAAACTGGGTGTGAATATCAACGATTTGCTTATTGCGCAACCGGATAGCGGTGAACAAGCTTTGGATATTGCGGATGAGTTAATCCGTTCGGCAGCAGTGGACCTGATTGTTATTGACTCAGTAGCGGCCTTGACGCCGAAAGCGGAAATCGCCGGAGAGATGGGGGACAACAAGGTAGGTCTGCAGGCGCGTTTGATGAGTCAGGCGCTACGTAAGATGACTGCTTCGGTAAACAAAACCGGCACCACCGTCATCTTCATCAACCAATTGCGTGAGAAAATAGGCGTGATGTTCGGCAATCCTGAGACCACTACCGGCGGTAATGCGCTTAAGTTCTACGCTTCTGTTCGTTTGGACATCCGTCGTACGGGCCAGATCAAAGACGGCGACACCATCAAGGGTAACCAAGTGCGCGTGAAAGTGGTAAAAAACAAAGTGGCTCCTCCATTCAAGAAAGCGGAGTTCGACCTTATGTTCAACGAAGGTATATCGCGTATAGGCGAGCTTCTGGATTTTGCCGTAGCAGCAGATGTTATCAAGAAGAGCGGTTCGTTCTTCTCGTACGGTGACACCAAGTTAGGTCAGGGGCGCGACAAAGTGAAAGAGGTGCTGCACGACAATCCCGATTTGTGCGACGAACTTGAGGCTAAGATCGGTGAGGCCGTCAAAGAGAAAGGCTTGGAAGCTATATTAGCCAAGATTGGTTAGTGGATACCCGTCCATACATATTCAATCCCCGTGAGGCTCACGAAGCGGAGCAGAAATGGCGGATCGTAAAACGTTCAGTAGATGCACGGCAGCGAGAGTTGCGCGTGCATCTTACTATTTTGACTGATGAGCAGGGCCGGCCTATTGCGAAGGATGCACCTATCCCGCTTTATGAACCACCTGTTTTTCAAGATGTGCACAAGGCCTCACGGTCAGCGCTGATTATTGGTGCCGGTCCGGCTGGTTTATTCGCGGCTTTGACGCTGATAGAGCATGGTATCAAGCCTATTATTTATGAACGCGGAAAAGAAGTTAGCGAACGCAAGAAAGATATCGCATTGCTGAATAGGAACGAAGGATTGAATCCCGAATCAAACTATTGCTTCGGCGAAGGCGGAGCCGGCACATTCTCAGACGGCAAACTATTCTCCCGCTCCAAGAAGCGCGGAAACATGCAGCGGGTGATGGAACTTTTCCATTATTTCGGTGCGCCGGATACCGTGCTGTACGAAGCCCACGCACATATCGGCTCCGACAAACTGCCGACTATCATCAAGCGGATGAGGGAGTGCATTCTCGAGCATGGCGGAGAGATTCACTTCGGCTGCCGAATGGACAGCCTCCGTGAGTTGAAAGATGAAAGTGGAAAGTTTAGAGAGACTCCTATTATCCTTGCCATCGGTCATTCGGCGCATGATACCTACCGGATGTTAGCCGAAGAAGGCGTGGCAATGGAGACCAAAGGATTTGCGATGGGAGTGCGCGTTGAACATCCGCAGTCGCTCATCAACAGCCTTATGTACAAAAGCCTCTCCCTTAATCCCTCCCCTGAAGGGAAGGGAAATAATTTAATTGACTACATCGGGAACGCAAGTTATAGTTTGGTCACGCAAGTGGACGGCCGCGGAGTATATTCGTTCTGCATGTGTCCGGGCGGACATATTGTACCGGCAGGCAGCAGTGAAGGGACATGCGTGGTAAATGGTATGAGTGCCAGTCATCGTAACTCCCCTTTCGCCAACAGCGGTATCGTAGTGCAGATTAACCCCGAAGATATACCCGGAGACAACCCCTTGCGCGGGCTGGAATATCAGGAAGTGTTGGAACGATTGGCTTACAGCCAATCCATTGGTCATTTGTCATTGGACATTGGTCATTTCCCCTCCACCGCCCCCGCCCAACGCTTGCGGGATTTTGTAGAAGGAAAAGCTTCTAAGGACCTGCCGAAATGCAGCTATCTGCCAGGAATTGTGCCGAGCCGTTTAGACCTATGGCTTCCGGTAGAAATCGGCAAAAGGCTGCGACAGGGTTTTCGTGATTTCGACCATAAGTATCCCGGTTTCTTAACCAATGAGGCTGTTATCGTGGGTGTGGAGAGTCGGAGCAGCAGTGCCGTACGCATTGTACGTGATCCGGATACGCTGCAATCGGTGAACACACCGGGTCTGTACCCTTGCGGCGAAGGAGCCGGCTATGCCGGAGGTATCACTTCTTCCGCCCTCGATGGTATAAACGCGGCATTGAAGATTGCGCATCTGGCACGATAATTGTGTATAAAATTTAAAATTTTATATTTTACATTTGATATTTTACATTTAATGATTTGACGATATGAAAAAAATCTTCTTCTCCGCCCTGATGATGGTGGCCGCGCTGAATCTAAGCGCACAGAGTAAGTATGACAAGTATTATGTTGATCTGCCTATTGAGATTGAGCATGTACAGGAAGTGAAGTTCCCTGCTACAGCAGTGAATATCGCTCAGTTCGGTGCTGTGCCGGACGGCAAAACCGATTGTACGGAAGCCTTCGAAGCAGCTATTGAAGAGTTATCCCAAAAAGGCGGCGGACACGTCATCGTACCGCGCGGTGTATGGAAAACCGGTCCGATTGTGCTCAAGAGTAACATCGACTTGCATCTGAAGAAAGGCGCTACCATCCTCTTCAGCGAGAATAGGGAGCTATACGTACAAAAAGACAAACCTCGTGACGGCAGCGTGAAATGCAATGCCTTCATCCGTGCATCCAAATGTGAGAACGTAGGTATCACCGGCAAGGGCGTGATTGACGGTCAGGGATTTATCTGGCGTCCTATCAAAGAAAAGAAAGTGGTGCGTGACGGCGGTCTGCAGGACGTATGGAATGAGGCGCTGGCGCTCGGAGGAACACTCAGACAGGATGATAAAACCTATCGTATATGGTACCCCTTCAACCTCAATCCTGAATTAGGTATCCCTAATATTGCCGCGACGCCGGAGGCACAAGCGAATATGCGTCCTACGCTGGTCAATATTATTGATTCTAAAAACGTAGTGATTGAAGGTGTCACGATTCGTAACAGCCCGAAACTGCACCTCGTTCCGACGCGTATCCAAAACCTCATTATCGAGAACGTGACCATTGACTGTCCGTGGTGGGCGCAGAACGGCGACGCCATCGACCCGGGTAACGTACAGGTGGCACTCATCGCAGGATGCCGCGTGAGTTGCGGTGATGACGGTTTGTGTATGAAAGGCGGAGCTGGCCAGAAAGGTGTAGATGCAGGTCCCCAACGCGATTTCCTCATCTGCAACGATACCGTCTATCGTGCGCACGGCGGTTTTGTCATCGGTTCTGAGTACTCAGGCGGTATGCAACGTATTATAGTCAAAGACTGTGTGTTCGACGGTACGGATATCGGTTGCCGTTTCAAATCCGCACCGGGGCGTGGCGGTTGGTGCGAAGATATCTATTGCATCAATATTGTGATGAAGAATATCCGAGAGTCTGCTTTCTTCTTTGAGTCCGGATATGCAGACCGGGCTGCCGGTGGACGTGGTGCGACGGATAGCGATGATAAAACAAAATTCTATCCGGAGTGGAGCAATTTCACCTTCCGCAATATCACCAGCGTGAATGCGCAGAAAGCGGTAGATATCACAGGATTGAAAGGCTTACCTGTGCATGACATTCTCTTCGACGGCGTCAGCTGGTACGGTACACGCGAAGGGATGACGATTGATTTCGCAGAGGACATCACCTTCCAGAACTGCACCATAACTCCGCAGAAGGAGCACACCATCAAGCATAGCAAAAACCTCAAATGGAACGGTAAACCGCTGGAATAGTGAAAATGTTCTAAATGGCATTTTCTCGGGACATGGTCCCGTGATGGTTCTGTTCTAAATGTCGTATTAACAGCACAAAAAAGGCTCGCGTGTGCGAGCCTTTTTTGTATCCGTTAACTGGAGATATTACTTAATTTCCGTGCCCAGTACATTGAAGCGGCGACCGCCCTTCTCAATAACCATTTGACCATCAACGAAACGTTTAATAGCTTTCTGGTTCATGAAATTATCTTCAATACCCATGGGAGCTCCGCTACGGAAAGCACCTATCTGGATTTTAGCGAGACGGAAGCCGTTCGATACTTCCTTCAAACGAATCTTGGTATGTCCCTCTTGTACGATGAATACCAGATTGGTCCAACCAATGTAATCATTATCTACTCTTGCATCTGATTTTGTGAATACTTCTCCATCTGTGAAGCAAGGATCACTGTCATCATCGGGTTGATACGGGTCAATATAGCATGCCGAAGAATAGGTATAATCAAATCTCGGAGCACTACCTTTAGCGGTAACAACAAATACGACTGTATCACCACCTTCAACGCCATCTACATAGATTTCAGTATTTTTAGAATCGGCTTGTAGATAGTTTGAATGCATCGTCAAAGCCGGATTCTTATCGCTACCGTTTTTGTAACGCAATAGTACACCCTCACGGTTTTTGAAAGTAAGCAGCAAAAGGCTATCCCCGCCTTCCGGGCTGTCTATATGTTTGTATGCGATTGTCGGGCAGTTCTCTCCGTCCATAGAACGCGTTGATAAAATACCATTGTCACCGGACTCAATCTGTATATCGGCAGATGTGATACCCGAGAGATCAATTGTCTTACGTGCCTGGAAAGCAGGACGCGGTACAAAATGAACTAATTTATAGGTAGCTTCGACTGTATTTGAATTCTCAGCGCCTTCAAGAGTTGCATAAGCAGCAAAATGATACTCCTGATCATATTCATTCACCTCAATACTATCCGTGTACTCTACAAATGCTCCACCATTAAGGCTATAGAAAATCTTGTCAGCTGAGGAAGAAGTGATAGCGAATTTGAATGGCTCAAAATATTCTCCGGCCGGTTTCGAGAAAATCGGAGCAACGGCAACAGGGATAATCTCGCCACCACGAATCACTTGCAGTTTCGTTACGCATAGTTTTGTATTTCCGCTTGCACGTCCAAGCACCAATTTTGCGGCATCCTCTGAGAGTTGGAATTGATACGATGACGGATCATCTGCTTTGTTGTACGTATTAGCTGCTGCTACAGCTGCTAACTCTGTTTCACCGGCATAAACACCCAACACTGCATTTTTCGATGCGTCCGAGTTATTAATACAGAACTCCACATCCACGATATCGTCCTTTAGGAACGAACCGGAATTAGGGGTAATCTCTGCATAATTTTTGACAGCGCCATCTACTGTATAGCCATTTGCAAAGGCTATACAATTAACACTGCTTCCGTGCACCTTAACTGTACCTGTTGCAGTTGTTCCTCCCATTACTGTGCCGCCTACATTTGCGGCCCAGTCATAGACTGCGGATTCTGCGTTGACATTCACTGCGGCTATTACAACAGCCGCTAAAAAGAATAATTTCTTCATTGTGATAAATGTTTAAATTAATAAAATGTTAATTGTAATAATTGATAAAATCAATTAGTATAAATTTCTTACAAGGTCGTTCATATAAACCTCAATATTCATTGTCTTAGTGACTAAGGTTACCTTGGAGGCATCATAAGGACTATTGGGATTTAATCCATATTTAGTTTCCCACTCATCCGGCATTCCATCTTTATCTGTGTCTTCAACAGATGAGTCGGTATCTAAATCCGGCCACCCGCCGACATCTGCCGGTTTGTCAATCAGTTTGCCCTTTCCTGTTTTAACTTCACTGACTAATCGCTCATCTACCGCATCTCGACTAAGAGAGCAACCGGCCTTATCCAATACCGTCTGATAGGCAACTGTAGCCGTTTGTTCGTTGGGTAAAATTGTTACCCCTGTCCATCGGGTCTGTGTTTTCACCTCTTCATCGTTATGAGTAGCCCCTTTCCAGTTGTCCTCTGTAATAGTGTCAGCAGCAAACATATAATTACCTGACAAATAAAGCACCGGAGGTATCAACGTGCCACCAGGCTGAACTGCTCCGTCAGTAGCTTTTGTACAATTACTGCATGACGTCCACGGATCAACTAACCGCACTTTGACATTGGAACTTGTTGACGGGCCATGCTTGAAGTAATTGTTTACCATATTAATGTGACGGCCACCGGCTCCTTTAGAGGAACCCTCACCACCATAGGCTGAGTTCTTTCCCCAATTATAGATAACGTTATTAACAAAATCTATCGGACCTGCGTACTTTATATCCACATAATCATGGTCAAAACGCGGATTGCGGCTGTCATGATGCGCCAAGAGGTTATGGTGGAAAGACGCATTCTTTCCTCCCCAAATGCCGCCATAACCGTGTGCTCCTTTTTCATGTCCGGCATCGCGTAGCGATTCAGTCACAAAACAATATTGAAGGGTAAAATTCTCATTGCCATAACAAGACACACATTCATCCACAGACCATGAAAACGAGCAATGGTCAATCATTACATTTCGACAGTCGTTTATTGACATCGCATCATAGTCCGTTTTGGGGTCTTTCTCAAGAGAAATATTGCCTAATCTGCAGCGAATGAATCGTATTATTACATTATTGGTTTTCTTGACAATGATTGGATAATCCGCCAAGCAAATTCCTTGTCCGGGAGCAGACTGACCCAAAATGGTCAAATTACCACGTGTTATCTCAAGCGGTGCTTTGAGATGGATCGTTCCTCCTACTGAAAAAACAATTACTCTCGGACCGCTTTGATTAACCGCGTAGCGAAGCGAACCCATTTGGGGATTGAACGGATCAGAATCTTCAAGGGTCGTTACACGATATATCGTCGTTCCTTGCGAGCCTCCGACAGAAGCAGCACCACCTCCCATTTTCCAGTCACTACAAGCAGACACCAGTTCCGGGAATTGATCTATCTCAGACGGGTCTACCGGTTCCGGGATTGGAGTATCCGGATTACAGCCTGTCCACACGAAGGCTCCAAAGAGCAACAATATAAGTGATTTCTTAATATCCATAATTATTGAACAACTCTCCGTTACTTGCACCTAAGATAGTGGAGAAAATCGGCCAATACTGGTGCGAGTTAATCGACTCCGGATTGTCGTAGTCGTAAAGAATATAAGTTGCGGGAGATAATTTTTCTGCGAACTTGCATTTTTCATTAACCCATAACTCGCCGGATTTAGATCCTCTATCATCAAAGTTAAAGTTAAAGACCTCGTCCACTACATAGCCGCGCACCACTTCCTTGCCATCAAAATCATGCGCTCCTGACTGTAAGTAAGACTTATCTTCCTTGTATTTAACATATAATAGATAGGTATTTTCATAATCTTCACGTAACTCTTCCAAACGTTCGTGAGCCGCGACCAATGCCTCTTTCAAAATACCCCATCTCATCAAGTCCCATTTGCGGATATACTCTCCCGCGAACTCCAATTTGCGTTCCTCCTGAATAGCCGCTAAAGTAAGCTCTTTTGCACTGAGACTTTGACCATCTTTTGCAGCACGGTCTCTGACCTTATTGAAACATTCCTGTCCCGTGTAAAGAGTGGGCGCCGATGGCTGAACATTGGTTTCATCCAAACTACCTATACTAGCCTCTGCGAACATCAGGAAGATATCCGACATACGAATAACGGGGAAATCAACGCCATCATCTGTTCCTGTATTATCGTGTCCCATCCATTCGATGCGATATTTTCCGCAAGCCCACTGCGATACATCCGATTGCAATTTAGGATAGAGGCATATTTGTGTTTTACTCTTTCTGTCAAGGGAACTATGATTCGGTCCGGAACCGGCTGTAGCTGTTTGCCATTTATAAGGGAAGACAGTCACATCTCGACGTTGGTCTCCATTCTCATAATCAAAAAGTAGTGTCGGTACCATTGACATCGCGAAATTCGAACTAACGGTAGAACTATACTCTATATTATGTAGCAAAATACCCATCGTAAAATCACCTTTGCTATTGGCATTTTTGCTATTGAACTTTGCGCAGTTATAGTTAATCACTTGGCCACGAGCCCCGTTAACCAAAGGAACTACCCATATATGCTCCATCTTGTAATAATCGGTTTCATCTGCGCAGAGATATTTGAATATTTGCTCGTAATTACTAAGCAGTTTACTTTCCTCTTGACGAATAACCGTATCACAGGCCCACATTACTTCCTTATAAAGGGAATCACGTTTCTGAGGGTCTTGAATATTCCAGTCTATTTTATACGTGCTGACTCCCGGCTCTAAAGATGTGGGTCTGACTGATTTGCCTGCATACATCAAATCAGCACGGGCTAAAAGACCTAAAGCAGCCGCTTTACTGGGGCGACATACTGTAGCGCGCGCCGCCGGTAACTGAGCTGCTCCTGACCATTCCAGCAACTCGGCAGCTGCTTTCAAATCAGAGCGAATCTGCTCAAAAGCAACATTGCGATCCACTTTCGTGGAGGTAGCTTCCTTTAATGAAACGCCAGTATATGCTTTCACTTTTACTGGTACATCTCCCCAATATTTTACCATTTCAAGTAAAGCGAACGCACGTAAATAAAGTGCCTCTCCTTTCAAATAGTCAAAAAGTAGACTGTCTTTAGGGGACGCTGAAGGATAGCCATAAGCATCAATACCATCAACGATGTTATTGCACCGCTCAATCATCGAAGTCAAATATCCCCATGCATCGTTACCTTTAGCATTAGACAAGTCTGTATCGGTAACCTTGATTTGATATATTGCATAATCTTTTGTGCTTTTGCGATTATACTCAATATCCGTATTTAGGCCTGCGTATCCACAGGTAAGGCGATTACGATAACCTCGGTCCTGACCGAACAACTCGTATACTCCGGAAATAGCTAATTCCGTATTAGCAGGACTGGTAAACATATCCTGAGGTGTAACAGCCGAAGGGGAGTTGCTATCGAAGAAATTGCACCCAACTAACATAGAGGCTATTGCCGCTAAAATTAGAAATTTATTTGTTCTTTTCATAACTCAAATGATTTTCAAAATTCATTCCTCTTTGATTAGAAGCCTACTGACAGACCAAAGTTAAACGCGCGGTTCTTTGGGAAGGCAGAGAAATCTACTCCCATTGCCAGCGGATTGACTTTACTACGTGTATCCACTTCCGGATCTGCTCCAGAATATTTTGTTACGCAGAACAGGTTGCTTGCTGTAAAGAAGATACGAAGGGTCGTCATATGCGCCTTATCCAAAACTGTCTGTGGAAGCGTGTAGCCGATGTTTATACTACTCAGACGGAGATAACTTGCATCCTCCACATATTTGTCGGTTAAGGCAAATTTCTCAGATATAGGGTTAGCCTCTGTCGCATTCACATTCACCTCGTCCAATTGAGCCTTGAATGCCGCATAATCGCCTGTATATCGAATGAAATTATAGGCACCGTCTAAATAGGTATAACGATTATACAAAGAAGCACTTACGTTACGTAATTTTGTTTTTTCCATAATCTCCGAGTAGTCCAATGCCGACAGGTTAAGCACTTTATTACCTACTGTGTAAGTGAAGTTAGTACTCAGGTCTACCTTACCCCATTTCTGTCCGCCGATGTTGAATGCCAAACTAAAACCTCCGTTCACTATTGGCTGTGTATTACCCAATATCTGACGGTCGCCTACTACCTTTGGCATACCAGGACGGGCATTTCCAAAAGGAGTTACAATCGCTTCTCCATTCACCAAACCGCAATTCTTGCTTGCGTCATAACCATCAAAATCGTCTGTGGTATAGAATCCATCGGTCTTATAACCATAGATATCACCTACGCGACCACCTTCAACAAGTTTGAACTCGTAGTCCATATTGTCATAGCCTGCGCTAAAACACTCAGCCGAGACATTATACTCTGACATTCCACCGAGACTCTTAACAATAGTGTTGTTGTGGGCAATATTGGCTGTTACAGTTAATCCATAACTCAAATCTTTGGATTTGTGATCTAAGATAACGCCGGTAAGCGAGAATTCAACACCGATATTCTGGGTAGCACCGATATTACGGTATTGATAGTTGTAACCTCCGCTCGGCAGACGGTATAATAGAAGCAGGTCATTGGTCGTATTGCAATAAGCATCAAATGTACCACTCAAACGCTCGTTCCAAAAACCAAAATCCAATCCGAGGTTACGGCTCGTAGTAGTTTCCCATTTAAGGTTTGCATTCGGAGCAATTAATTTATCGCCTCCGATATAACCTTGAGAAGAATAGATACCGCTATTCGAAGCCGCGGACACAAGATACTCCGGCTGAATATAACCTAGTTCAATATTATTATTTCCGACCAAACCGTATGTAGCACGAAGTTTGAGATTGGACATCACACTTTGTGCCGGAGCCATCCATGGCTCATCAATAATTCGCCAAGCCAAAGCAGCCGACGGGAAATACCCCCACTGATTACCGCGAGTAAATTTAGTGGAAGCATCAGCACGGAATGTTAATGTCAAATAATAACGACCGGCATAGTTATAATCAAATCGGCCGATAAGGGAAAGCATGTTGTCATTCGGATTGATATACGTGTTGGCAACATATTTGTCTGCCGCGCCCAAATGATCGAATACAGTCTCACCCGTATATTTTGTATCATAGCCGTACCCTTTGATAGTGCGTATCTCTCCCTTACGGATAATAACTTCTTCTGCTGCAAAAATCTCAAATGAGTGATTATCAAAACTTTGTTTCCAATCAAAAGAGCCTGTATGTTTCAAACGAGACGTTTTTTCATCCGTACAAATCACATTGCCAAGTCCCGGAGATGTGTATGCAGAAACTCCCGAACGGCTATAATAAGTCGTTGGACCATAGTAATTGTTTTTGGCCACGTCGCGACTCTCATAACTAAGATCAGCTTTCAATGTGAAATGTTTCAAGAATTTGTATTGAATATATCCGTTGAGAGACCATTTATCATCTGTCTTTAATTTGTAATTATGGTCAATCGTTGTTATCGGGTCATATAGAGAACCAATACTTTCCTCGTCTTCTGCCATTTCCGAACCAGACATATCCAAAGGTATAGGGGTATAAGAAACTGCGTTGCGGACACGACTTTCGGACTTACTTCCCGCATCTTCTGCAGTGTTCATTCCCGAGCCAAGGACTTTTGTATTGGAATAGCGAGCTGTGACACTGATGGTCAAATTCTTAATAGGAGTAAATTTGCTCTTGAAAGAAATATTATTACGATCATAATCAGAGCCGTACAAGATTCCCTTGTCATCTACACGGCTGTAACTCAGGTTAAACTGCGCCATTTTGTTACCGCCACTAACAGAAAACGAATGGTTGCTATTCAAACCCGTATTTCCGAATGTGCGGCCTTGCCAATCAATTTCCTTATCCTTCCAATAATCGATAATCTCTTGTATACTATACATTCCACCACCGGTTTCAGCGTAATCCGGCTCAAAATATTTAGTAAAGTAATTTTCAAATTGACTGTCTTTATTCAAATGCACCCATTCTTTTTGCATCAAAATAAAGCCTTTAGAATCCATCATATCATATTTGGATGCCACTTTTTTCCATCCCATATAACCGGTATAATCTGCATGAATCACCATCTTGTCCTCATCCTTCACATCAATCTCTTTGGTCGTTATGATGATTACACCATTGGCACCCTGGGCTCCATAAATAGCCGTTGCTGCCGCATCTTTCAAAACGTCCATGGAAGCGATATCACCGGGAGCAATATCAGCAATACTGCTAACAGGGAATCCGTCCACAATATACAGAGGATCACTTGATTGCGTCAACGACGTACCACCACGGACACGAATTTTCACATCAGCATCAGGACTACCTTCCGTAGTTACCACCGACACTCCGGCCAATTTACCTTGCAGCGCCTCTGCCGCAGTCGTGACCGGTACATCTTTGATTTGCTCTGCGCTTACAGAAGCGACTGATGTCACGAGGTCGCGTTTCTTGGTTGTACCATAACCGGTAACCACCACTTCTTCAAGCACCTCGCTGTTCTCAGACAGCACTACGTTCATCACATTACCGGTGATATTCACCTCCTGCGTCTGCATACCGATGTAGGAGAAAATCAGCACCTTAGCGTCATCCGGCACATCGATGGAGAAATTACCATCGAAATCCGTTACTGTACCAATCGTGGTACCTTTCACAACCACCGAGGCGGAGATAATCGTCTCGCCCGTCGGGTCCTTGACTGTTCCGGTTACCACGCGTGCCTGAGCAGCCATGCCTAAAAGAAGCAAAGCCGCCAAACTCATGGTACGGAACACACGGAAATGTAGTTTCATAAATAGATTTATTTGTTAATAATGATAATTACGGCGCAAAATTACACAAAAGCCGTCAATCTTATGTGGAAAAATTGACGGAAATGATACATATATATACTTTTTTGCTAAGTTGAGTTGTCAAAACGGCTCGGCGTAGGTACATCCTTCGCGCCAGCGGGAACAACCGTAGCGGGTATTGCCACGGATAATGAGTCCCTGACGGCAGACAGGACAAAGCATACCGGCTTTATTGGTTTTGACATCACGCACCACACCGGAGGTCATCTCTTTCAACTCGTCCAGGAACTGCTGCGCCGTATATTCTCCGCGCTCTATCTCACGCAGTTTTTTCTCCCATAAACCGGTCAGTTCAGCGGATTTGAGCAGCGGGGAGATAATCGTATGAATCAGATTGATACCCGTCTCTGTAGCGCGGATGGATTTGCCTTGTTTGACGATATATTTGCGCTGGTAAAGTTTCTCAATGATAGCTGCACGCGTGGAGGGGCGCCCGATACCATTCTCTTTCATCGCATCGCGCAGCTCGTCATCCTCCACGGTCTTACCCGCCGTTTCCATGGCGCGCAGCAGCGTTGCCTCGGTGTAGTATTTCGGGGGCGTGGTCGTTTTCTCTTTCAGCAGCGGCTCATGACTACCCGATTCTCCTTCCGTGAAAGCCGGCAGGGTACGAGTCTCCGGCGATGATTCGTCGTCGGGGTCATTCGGAGAATTCGGAGTATTCTGAGTATTTGGAGTATTCTGAGAATCGTTTTCGAAGACCACCCGCCATCCGGGTTTCAAAACCTCACGACCGGTCACCTTGAAATCTATTTCTCCTGCTTTGGCGAGTACTGTGGTGTTGCTCACTTCGCATTCGGGATAGAACGCCGCAATGAAATGCAGCGCCACGAGGTCGTACACTTTTTTCTCATCCGCCGTCAGTCCTTCAGGGCGCATGCCCGTAGGGATGATAGCGTGGTGGTCGGTCACTTTCTTATTGTCGAACACTTTCTTCGACTTCGGCAGTTTGGCGCCTATGAGCGGAGCTACAGAAGGGTAATAATCTTTGATACCCGCCAGAGTGGCCGGTACTTTAGGGTAGATATCATCGCTCAGATACGTCGTATCCACGCGGGGATAAGTCGTCACGCGCTTCTCGTACAGCGATTGAATGAGTTGCAGCGTCTGCTCTGCCGAGAACGAATATTTCTTATTGCAGTCCACCTGGAGCGAAGTGAGGTCATATAGTTTCGGTGCATACTCCAGTCCCTTCTTTTTCTCCACCGAAGTGACGGTCAGCGGCAGGTCTTTGATGCTATCCACGAGCGCCTGTCCCTGTTCCTCGGAAGTGATAGCATACTCGCCTTCCTCCACAGGAATCTGCGCGTTGAAAAGGGTGTCGCGGTAGTTGGTTTTCAGTTCCCAATAGGTACGCGGAACGAAGTTCTCTATCTCCGCCTGTCGCTTGACGACCAGCGCCAATGTCGGCGTCTGAACACGTCCGACGGACAGCACCTGCCGCTCTTTGCCGGTTCCTCGCGCGTACCTTATAGTATATGCGCGCGTAGCATTCATGCCCAACAGCCAGTCCCCGATGGCACGCATCAGACCGGCTTCATACAGATGTTGATAGTTGTCTTGAGATTTAAGAGCCTGAAACCCTTCGCGGATAGCTTCTTCGGTCAGCGAACTAACCCACAGACGCTTCACCGGACATTTGCATCCGGCTTTCTGATACACCCAGCGTTGTATCAGTTCTCCTTCCTGGCCGGCATCACCGCAGTTAATCACCTCGTCGGCTTGCTCAATCAGGCTCTTGATGATATTGAATTGCTTGTGCACGCCCTCATCGCCGTGCACTTTGATAGAAAAACGCGAAGGAATCATCGGCAGCGAACTGAGGCTCCATGCCTTCCACTGCTCCGTATATTCCTGCGGATCGTATAACGCGCAGAGATGTCCGAAGGTCCAGGTGACTTGGTATCCGTTGCCCTCGAAATAGCCGTTCTTGCGCTGATTAGCTCCCAGCACTTTGGCGATATACTCACCCACCGACGGTTTTTCTGCTACGCAAACGATCATCCTTTCCTTCTATACTCTAAACGCCAAACACTAAACTTTACACCTTCTGATCCCCGTAACCATAGCCGTAGCCGTAACCGTTGCGGCGGTTCTTCGTGCCGTTCAGTACGCAAGCGATATTATGCATACGCTCCTGGTCCACTATCTGGTTGAGGTAATCAATCATCTCCGTCGGCGTATATTTATAGCGGCTTACGAAAATCGTCATATCAGCCAGACGGTCCAGCAGATAAGTATCACTCACCATTGCCACAGGCGCGGTATCGACGATGATGTAGTCATAACGCTTACGCAGAATGGCGAACAGGTCATCCAGTCGCTTTGTCTGCAGCAGTTCTGCCGGGTTAGGAGGAATAGTACCGCACGGAATCAAATCCAGGTTCTTGTGCTCGCCGCTCGGGATAATGATATCATCTATAGTGACGGACGGTTCCGCCAGATAATCGGTCAGATGCCCTTTATCCGGCAGTCCGAAATAGGAGGATATCATCGGTTTGCGGATATCCAAGCCGACCAGCACCACTTTCTTTCCGAGGATAGCGAGGGAAAGCGCCGTGTTGCTCGAGACATACGATTTTCCTTCGCCGTTGATGCAAGAGGTAACGAGAATAACCGGCGACTTCACCTCTGACGGGATGACAAATCGTAAGTTGGTTCGTATCAGTCGGAACATCTCTGCGGACACGCTGGTCTCGCCTTCGTGGATAGCGATATGCGCCTGACGCGAGTTCTCCACCAATTGGCCTAACAGCGGCGCCTTGATGCGTCGCTCGTACTCTTTCGCATCATCAATCTTATCATCAAAAAGGACTAACAGATACAATAAGCCCGCCGGAATGACCAGTCCCATGAACAGGCATATAACCAACAGGTTCTTCAGTTTCGGTTTACCGCTCATCACATCCCGTTGCGGCATATCCAAGATCTTCACCGGCATAGTGGTAGCTGCCAGCATCAGCGCATTCTCCTCGCGTTTCTGATACAGATAGAGGTACAGACGCTCCTTGATCTGCTGGTCACGAACGACGCGCACGTACTCGCGTTGCTGCTCGGGTGCATTCTTAATCTGACGGTTGAATTTGCTATCCTGCTCCTGCAGGCTGCGCAAGCGGATACGCAGACTCTCGCGTACCGAACCGATGGTAGCGATGATATTCTGCCGCATGGTAGCCAACTGGGCATCCATCTGCTCGATAACGGGGTTATCTTCCGTAGCGGTACGCTGGATACGCATGCGCTGCAGCAGGATGGTATTGTACTCCGACAAGCCCGACTCCAGCGAAGCATCCGTGATACCGATGTTAGCAGGGATAAGGCTGTTGCGCTTGGTATCGTCTCGAAGGAACTCATCCACATAATCCACCAGACTCAGTTGCGTCTCTATCTCCGCCATGGCGCGTTGCTCCGTGCTGCTGGCCTCCAGGAACAGTTTAGCCTGCTCATGCAGGTCGGCTATATCGTTCTTTTTCTTGTAACTCGATACTTTCTCCTCTGCCTCGGACAACTCCGCGGTGATGAGGTTAAGGCGTTCCTCGATGAAAGCCGCTGTATTGGAAGCAATCATATTCTTATCCACCACAGCATTGAGGTTGTACTGCTCGATGAGCTGGTGCAGGAATGCTTTATCGCGGTCCGGCAGCGCAGAAACCATGGTCAGCGTGATGATATTCGACTCTTTTTTATAGAGCGAGACACTCAGCATCTGACGGTAAGCGGACACAACCAGTTCGCGGCGCATATGAATCACGCGGTAGGTGGTATCAGCACTCAGCGGACGGCCGGCATGGATACGGATGGTACCCACCTTGGTCTCGAGGGGTTCATCCAGCGTTTTCACACGATACGTATTACGATGGAAGAAGCCCATCTTCGTTTTGACTTTATACCCCGATTTGGTCGGTTTGACAGAAACAGTAAACGGCTTTATCTGTGCTTTCTCCGTCAGCGCGATATAATCGATTGTCAGCGCCGGATTGCGGTACTCGCCTTTCCAACGCAGACCGTCTTTCACATAATTGAACTCCCACAGATTAAGGGCATCCAGGGACTGGGCAATCAGTCCGCGCGAGTTAAAAACCACCACTTCGTCTTCGGCAGCGGAGTTACCGGACAAGCCGATGAGCGACAGAGCGTCCATCTGGTCTGTCAGACTCGCATCTTTCTGACGCATCATCACACTTGCGTCCGTTGTCCAAGTGGGGCTCTTGCGCAGGAAATAGCCCATGCCCAACAGCAGGAAGATTACCACACTAACCGCGAACCACCACCAGTGCTCCGCTACGATGCGCACTATTTTGCGCAAATCGATTTCGTTATTTTTGTTTTGTTCCATTCTCTAAACTTAAGAGTTTAATTTCTAATTGCTGCATCTGCGATGCGGCTACAACTACGTTGTGGCTACCTGCGGTGCTTTGCGCCAGCCGCTACTTCTTCGCCGTATTAACGACGGTTACGATGACGGTAGCCGCACTTGCCACCGTGGAAACCATACTCAGCCACAGGCCGGCGTTGGCACTACTGATAGCACGCACCTTGTTCGGCGAAACATAGACGACATCGTTCTGCTGCAGGAAATAATAAGGCGAAGTATATATATCTGCGCTGCGCAGGTTGACACGCGCAATCTCCAGTTTGCCGTCTTTTTCACGGGTAATCAGGACATTATCGCGTCGTCCGTAAGGCGTCATGTCTCCCGATGCAGCCAATGCATCCAGAATGGTCAGACGGCCGTTGATAGATACTCGTCCGGGGCGATTGACCTCTCCCAGTACCGATACCGCACCATTGACCAGGCGCACGATAACCGTCGGCTCCACAACCTGCGACTCCAGACGAGTCTTGATGAGGTTCTCCACCTCCGTGCGTTTAAGGTCGATTACATGCAGTTTGCCTAATACAGGGAAATTAATATCACCTGCCTCGTCCACCGTGTAGAATTGTAGCGCAGGTGTGGTGCTCACTTGTGTGCCTCCTCCGCCATACACCACCAGCGGCAGGTTATACGGCACCACCGCCTCCTGGTCCAACGCGGAGACCACAATCGTCAGCGCGTCGCCCGGACGGATGATAGCTTCCGACTGGGGTTGGAAGGTTGCATTAACGGAATCTTCTATTGCAGTCTCGGCATCACGAAGATACGTCATTTGTTTCTGAGTCACGCAGCTGCTTGCCAATCCGACAAGCGCCGCCAGGATAGTCATTCGTGCAATTGTACGCATAGTTATTCAAAATAAGCGTGCAAAGGTACGACAAAAATTGCATATATGCAAATTTTTAGGAAAAAAAGTCGATTTATTTGGTTGTTTAAAAAATTTGTAGTACTTTCGGCACGCCGCCTTGCTGTAAACTATTCCCCTTTCCGTCAAAGGTTTTCCCCGATTAACGGGGACAACCTCACCTCCGAAATTACGTTCGCACCTTCGTGCAAACGACAAGTATTAGCCTCCAAAACCCGTTATTATACAAGTATAAACGTTTTTTTTTAGCCAAATACTTGTACATTTAAAAAATTTGTAGTACTTTTGCATGACATTTTGTCAGGCTATATGACAGCACAAGAGTTATTATCCATCAAACAGCGCTTCGGCATCATCGGTCAAAGCCCGCTTCTCAACCGCGGAATAGAAGTTGCGGTTCAGGTTGCGCGGACCGATTTGAGTGTGCTCATCACGGGGGAGTCCGGTGTGGGTAAGGAGCATTTTCCGAAGATTATACATGCTTATTCGGCCCGCAAGCACGGACCATATTTTGCCGTCAACTGCGGCGCTATCCCGGAGGGAACGATTGATAGCGAGTTGTTCGGACATGAGAAAGGAGCGTTCACGGACGCCAAGAACGAGCATAAGGGCTATTTTGAGATAGCCGACGGCGGCACTCTTTTCCTGGACGAAGTGGGTGAACTGCCGTTGCAGACACAGGTGCGACTGCTACGTGTATTAGAGACGGGCGAGTTCCTGCGCATGGGTTCAAGCACGGTGCGCAAGACGAATGTGCGCGTGGTGGCGGCGACGAACCTGAATATGCGTCAGGCTATTGACGACGGCCGGTTCCGCGAGGACCTCTATTATCGTCTGAATACCGTAGAGATACGTGTACCGGCCTTGCGCGAGAGAAAAGAAGATATACCATTGCTATTCCGCAAGTTCTCCGTTGATTTCTGCAACCGCTACCAGATGCCTCCTCTCTCGCTGAGCGAAGAGGCTACGCGACTGCTGCAGGAGTCCTACTGGAGGGGCAACATCCGTCAGTTGAAGAACATAGCCGAGCAGATAGCGGTCATCGAGATGGACCATCAGATAAGCGCGGACACGCTGCGTAAGTATCTGCCTACCGAAGAGAATAGGCAGGAGATTGTGCTGCGCAACCCGACGCAGGAGACCGGAGGCAAAGACTATTCACATGAGATAGGTATTCTCTATAATATGGTAATGCAGAACCGCAAAGAACTGCAGGAGCTGCGCGAGCAGATGAAGCAAACGCCTGTTCCGCAGGTGGAAGCTATTCCCGCTAATGAGGTCATCGACGCGGAGGCAGAGGTGGTAGGCAGTCTGCGCATTGAGGATGCCAATAAAGAGCAGATCAAACGGGCATTGGAGAACTGCGAGGGTAACCGCAAAGAGGCGGCTGCACGGCTGGGTATCTCCGAGCGCACGCTCTACCGCAAGATCAAAGAATACGGGCTGTGAAAAAGGTTAGAGGTTAGCGGGTTAGAGGGTTAGAGGTTAGAGGTTAGTGGTTAGTAGTTAGAGGTTAGAGGTTAGTGATTAGAGTTTATAGATTCATATTATTTTTGATGGTGGCATGCGTGTCAAGCAGTTGTGCTGTCAGTTTTAAGATGAACGGCGCGAACATCAACTACCAGACCACGCACTCCATCTCCATTGCTGATTTTCCGAACAACGCAGCGATGGTCAATCCGACGTTGAGTGCCGCGCTCTCAGAAGGCATACGTGACTTGTACAGCCGTCAGACGCGTCTGCAGGTGTTATCCAAAGGCGGGGATCTGGAGTTGGAGGGAGAGATTGTCGGTTACGACCTCACGCAAGGTGCTATCTCGGCAGACAGTTATGCAGCGGAGAGCAAACTGACCATCCGCGTCAGCGTCCATTTCACGAATAATGTGTATCCGGAGGAGTCGTTTGAGAAGACCTACACGGCCTACCAGACGTTCGATTCCAGCCGTTTGCTCACGGATGTACAGGACGATCTCTGCAACGCCATGATTACCGAAATAGCAGAGAACATCTACAATGACACCGTGGCAAAATGGTAAAAAACGCCTAAATATTTGCACATATCAAAAAAAAGCAGTACCTTTGTCGCCGATTTCGGCGAAAGCAAAGGCCAAATCCCAATGACAAATAACAAATAATTCAATAATTATGTACATTTTTCTTACTATCTTAATCGTTATCGCCGCTATATTGCTGACGCTGTTAGTGTTGGTCCAGAATAGCAAGGGCGGTGGCCTGGCAGCCGGTTTCGCGAGCGGCAACCAGGTTATGGGTGCTCCGCGCACGGCGGACTTCCTGGAGAAAGCTACATGGACGCTCATCGCCATCATCGTAGCTCTGAGCATTGCGGCAATTGGTTTCAACGCCGGCCGTCAGGCAGCTCCGGAAGAGGAATCGGCAGTGGTAGTGGACGAAGCTCCGGCTCAACAGCCTGCAGCTGAATTCCCGGTTGAGCAGCCGGCTGAGTAAAAAAAACTTCAGTCACATCAACAAAGCAAAGCGACCCGCAGAAATGCAGGTCGCTTTACTTTTTGTAACCCTCGTGAATATCACGGGTTCGTGTTCATCGTTAACCTCCAATAGGCGTACCTCCGCCGCCGCCTCCGTAAGGACTGTTATTTACGGAAACGACAATGGCTTGCAACAGGTTCTCGCCATGAAGGCTTTCTACTTTGCTGATGGGTTTAATATAGTTCTTTTTCATAATGCTCTAATCTCTTATCTTTAAACTTCACCTTCCCTGCCCTCCCCCGAAGGGAAGGGCTTGGGAAGACGTTCATTTATTTCACCAGACGTCCTGTTGCGTCATAGATTTTCTCACCGCGGAGGATGAACAACTGACCATTCATCATCACCTTCATCGGCGCTTCTCCTACCTCGAGATCCTCAAGACCGGTTGCTACGTTCGTGCCGTTGACACCCAAAGTGATGCGGCGACGTCCCGGAGCCGGGTTCGGATTAGTAATCGGATTTACATCACCCATCTCCAGCCATGCACGGTTAGCCAGCACTTGCAGACCGGTTTCTTTAGCCGACCAGAGCGCGTGATCACGGAAGAAGTAAATATCTTTCTCTGCCGCCTGCTCTGCTGTAAAGAGCTCACCCGTGAAGGTGCCCTTCAATGCGCCAGTGTTGACAGGCGCGGATACAGATGTTGAACCATAAAGGAGAGCAATGAGGTTACCTTCTGCTTGGAATACATATGGTTTTCCTGCTTCTAACTCACCGGCAATAATCTCCTCAAAGACTATCTTGCCATAGGTTGCCTCTTTACCTGCTAACTCATAGAACGAAGCGCCAAAGGCCTCGTTGATAGCCACGTTATGGTCTACGCAGATAGTACCGAGCACACCTGCACCTAGCATATCAGTACGAGCATAGCCCGGAGTAAGTTCTACAGTAATCTCATAGAAGTCAACCGAAGCCATCGGGTTGATATAGTAGGTTCCTCCAGACCATAGAGACGTTCCTTTTACTAATGATGTGCGTCCGGGGCTATAGAGTGTTAAGATAGACGTCTCGTCTAATGTCTTCGTTGCGGTCTTACCGATGAACATTCCTCGTTCATCGTCACTATGCGAACCAAATACAATAGTTACTCTTCCTACATAACCATCCGGAATTGTTAAAGAGATATTTCTCGCAGCACCACCATTTCCTCCAGAAGGCAAGCACTTAACATAATCCTTGCCATCCAAGGATACGGAATAATTGGCAATAGATCCAAACCCTGTTACAGCCCATTCTAATCCGCTTGCGTCGGGGCTGGTAGCTACTGCACTCATTGTTGCGCCATCCCAAATAATTATTTTGGGGTAACGTGAAACGGTAAATGTGAGTGTATAGGTTTTCTTATCGCTTGCGCCACTCTCCGGAACCACCTCGATGGTTGCGCCACTGAGCGTGCAAGAAACAACCGTTGCTACCGCACCGGCGTCATTTGCCGTAGCCACAATCGTCGGAGCAGAACTTGTACCATATGCTAATTCGACATCATATTCGAAAACACCATCTACTAAAGTCACGGCATCACCATTGACCGTCAGTGCTCCCAATGTAGCATCTGAAGATATTGTGTGCTCATTGAGTTTTACGTCAAAGATACCTGCATCACCACCTGTCTGATTGCTGATAAAAGCAATCATGTTCGTTGCGTCATTTGGATCTAACGGTATATCGAACTCTGCATTGCTTGGCAATTCAGTCACAGATGATACAAGTACATTATTGACATATACATGCACTGCGCGTTTAGCATAACTCTTGAAAGTAGCTTTATCGGCACCACCGCCAAGGAATACATACAAGCGAGTCAAACCTTTAGGAATACGGCCATCATCTGCATTTTTCTGGAATTTCCAACCTCTTTCAGCAGCAAATCCACTACCACCCTTGATGTATGTTTCCGATCCATCAAAGGTTTGCTTGTCAAACGAGGTCATCGGAGCAACTGCATCCAATGTAAAGTTATACTCCTTACGGCTATCATCTGTACCAACCAAAACGAGTTTACTACCTTCAATCAATACACCGTCCGTGGTTTTAACATTTGCATTTGCCTCATAGGACTCAATCGTCGGAGCCGCTTCGCCATCCATGTAATACGCAGTTACTGTGTTGTCATTGATGAATGCATCGAAACCATTTGAGAAGACAATCTTCGTTACCTGAAGATCCAATGCCCATTTAGCATAAAGTGTGATATCTTCGGTAATAGTCAACGCTGTAATATCAGCAACTGCGTGTTCGTCAGCAAGGTCAGAGTTATTATACCAGCCAACAAACACATAGTTATCTTTTGTCGGATCGTCTACTGCTGCCGGATGACCGTTTATCTCCACCTCTTGATCATCAATGGAGGAACCACCATTTGTCTCGAAGGTAACAGTAAAGCGTGTTACGGCATCTTTCCAAGTAGCAGTTACCGTGACATTTTTAGCCGGCATAGTAAACTTACCATCCGTAATGGTTACATCCGAAGACGTCCAAGCGTCAAACTCCATATCTGTCGGAGCTGTGAATGTACAAGCAGGCAGAACAACTTCCGCACCTTCGATATAATGGAGTGCGTCCATCGAACCACTTGCGCCTGTACCGGCAGCAAAGGTAACATCATACTTAGTGCGTGTCTCAATATATGAAACAGAGAAAGCGGACATAATGATCCATGACTGATTGGAAGCCATACCCTTCACTTTAATATAGCGTACATTATCTATTACAGCTGTCTCATTTACATTATTGACTCCCCAGTTACTACTTGCAGGGTGATTAACCGTAATCGTATGCAACACTGTACTCTCATCTGCACCAATGTAATCAATAGTGAATGTGCGCGCGCTACTCGAGCCAACATAGAATATTCCAGTAACTGCTGCAACAGTTGTAGCAATTCCCAAATCGTATGTAGCATATACATCTGGACTTTTTGCAAAGGCAATGTAATTATCGTTTTTGCTATCACCCGTAGCAGGGCATGTTGAACCAAACTGGCACTCATAATCAACAGTTGCATCACTTGCTCCATGCGAGCCAGCATTAGCAAATGTCCAACCGGCAGGAGCGGATGTAGCACATTCGAACGGAGCTACGTACGTATCCAATTCTGTCCATACTGGATACAAGTTAAGGTCTGCATTCTCGGTATAAGTTCCGCCAAGTGCATATGCCTGTGCGCCACCATCCGTCGTAGCCCAACCTGTCTGCAGATAGCCTGTGCGGGTGAAACGCTCAGAAGAAAGGACATACGCTACATCGTGCGTTTTCTTGCCTGCAGCAATAGAACCGGAGCCATTAGCGCCCGGATAGTAAGTGATATCATACTTCGTGGCCTCTGCTTTCCAAGTTGCGGTAATCGTTACATCATTAGCAGGCATCGTGAATTTACCAGCAGTAATCGTCACGTCCGAAGACGTCCATGTATCAAATTCCTGATCTGTCGGAGCTGTGAACGTACATTCAGGAAGCGTTACTTCTGCACCGGCAGGATATTCTTTCGCCGCCATCGTGCCACTTGCTCCTGTTCCTGCTGCGAAGTTAACCGTGTATTTTACAGGACGGATAATTTGAATAGAAGAACACGTTGTTTCACTACCGGCTATTCTCCATGCATATAATGTTGTCTCTCCTTCGAATTCAGCAGGAACAATGAAATACGAAGCATCAGATCCAAGTGCATTTGCAAGGTTCTCTTCTCTATTAAATGTTACACCAAAACAAATACCACTTTGGTTCAAACCTGTTGCTTTAATTGTATCACCTTCTTTTAACGCTGTATTTAAAGTCATTACCAATGTTACTGTTCCTGCCTTGAATCGCAAACTTGTGGATTTTAATATAGTCTGCGCACTGCTTGCATGGTCGTTTTGCATATAAGCTCCACCGCCAACGATTGTAGCATCAGCTGCTAAATCGTGCGTAGCACCTCCGTTATCCAAGTTCACTTGTGAACTATTAGTAACAGTAAGCGAATATAGAACAGTCGGAGCGGCTTTCCAGATCGCGAAGAGGTTAAGGTCGGTTGTAACAGTAGCGCCTACAGCGTAAGTTGTTCCGTTACCATCAGCCTGTGTGTTCCACTCTTTGAATGCTTTACCATCAGGAGCAGTAAACGTACATGCAACTATCTCATTGTAAGTGTCTGCCATTGTTCCGGTTCCGCCATTCTTATCGTAGGTAACCGTGTATTTATTTGCCCATTGAGCAGTGAAGGTCGTGTTCTCCAAAAGGGTAACCACATCACCAATATTCAAAGTTGCGCCGGCAGCCTTATCAGTCGTTCCAACCTTGGTTGCTACATCAGCCGTCCATCCGGTATTCTTCCAACCATCCACGCCGGTTATCTCCGTCAAAGTAACAGAAGAAACACCCGTTGCATCAGCCGGTGCCGTTCCGTGACCACCATTTGCAAATGTCGCATCATAAGTAGCCGCCGGAGTAGCTGACTCAAAACTAATCTTTTTAATAGTCACATCAGAGCCATTAGGAACAATATACCAAGTACCTGCATCAATCTCAACACTCGCATCTGTGGTATATGTAGTTCCAGAAGAAGGATTCTTAGAATCAGAGATATAATATGCATTAGTTCCACCAACACTTACATTTACTTGAGAATAAGCAGCTGTCGTAAACTTAATATAGTGCGTACCTTTTGTGGAAATTTTTGCAGGAAGTCCGGTTCCGGCAGTATGTTCACTATTGAGGCAACACACAAATTTCCCTCCTTCATAAGGGATCTCCACTGCTTTTCCTCCGCCATGACGTCCTCCTGCACCTGCAGAAGTACTAGTTCCTTGTTGAAAACGGAATGCATAACCCTCGTCACCTGGTTTGGGTAATGGAGTTCCTTTTTCTGTTACCGTAACCTGAATAATACTAATATCAGTAGCACTTGAACTTGCACTAACTATAATAGATGCATTTACTGCTGTTGTAAATGATATCTTTTCTGATTTTGCTCCAACATTTGCAGTGGACAAAGTAAGAGAGCCTAGAGCATTTGAGGAAAAATCGGACGCCGTAGTAGAAGAACCCGGTTCTTTTACATAGCCGATTTTTACTGTACGATTCTTGTTCTTTGCTACCGCAACAACCTCAATTTCCACAGACGTCGTCTTCACATCATAGCGAACAAACCTATTAGTATTTTTATTATAGGCATTAGGTTCTACGCCTCCGCCAAAATAACCTAACCTAACTGTATACGTAGTTCCCTCTACCGTATTGGACGCCTCTGTCGAAGTTAATGTCGTAAAGAAATCTTCACTGTTAAGTGTTGTTCCGTTAACATCTTTAGTTGCTCCATAGAACAACTTGTAAGTTTCATCTCCCCACACGTTAGTTATCCCCAGGGTGAGGATAGTGAGTACAGTAAATAATTTTGTTAATCTTGCTTTCATAAGCATTAAATTTTTGTTGTTAATATTATATTTATCTATTTTTGCTAAGTAGAGTTTACAAAATCGCGGCAAAGGTACGATTTTTATTTTATATACGCAAGCGCGAGAGCGCGTGTGCGCAATTAATACCATATTTTCGTCAATTTTTACACGTGCGCGAGGGGAATGTAAAAGGGTTAGAGGGTTAGAGGATTAGAGGGAAAAAAGGAACAGCCAGATGTAAAGGAGATATTCCGCACAGCGATGCCGGGGCATAGCGAGATGCGCGCAGGAATGACAGAGCCTCAGTTGGATTTTGGCGGGTAGCCCCGCAGGCTCCCTTAGTAGAGTAGTCTATTCCCTATGTAATAGGGATAGACCTACTAAGGAGCCGGGCCACCACTGCCAAACAGCGGTACAGAGACCGGACGTAGATGTCCGCAATGGTCGCGAGATGGTCGCGGGTCTAATAGCAATGAATCCGCATTCAATGCGGGGCTAATTAACAAAGGAAGCGCGAACAGCAGAACGGCAAGAAGACCATGAGAAGCTACCTCTGGAGCCTCGAATTAGCTGTTTATGACCAAGCTCATAATGGCTAAAAGGCTACCAAAGGTAGCCAATGCTTCGCCTGCGGCGATTGCTTCGCGCAGAGCGCGAGTGAAGGAGTCCCTCTCAAAAGGAGGGGCTTTTTTGTATAGTAAACCAAAAACGCGGCGGGCGTAGAAGTAAATAAACCAAGATAAACCCCTTCGACGGCAAAGCACCTAGACAGGCTTTCCGCGTTACGTGCTCTACAGTGCCTTTAAAAGTAAACTTTACGTGCTCGGCAGAGCATCGTACCGCACATCCGAAGGATGTAAATGCCGCCGAAGGCGATAAACATAAATAAAATTTATTTAGCCTCGCCCAGCCTTACAAAAATACGTCGTTGCACGACTCACGAAAATAACAAAAATAATTTATATACGTCGTTGCACGACTCACAAAAAATCGTTGCGCTACGCTTCACTTCAAAAAATATTTTCGCAGCGGACGGGCGGGCGAGCTTACACGGAGACATGCACCATGCCTAAGCGAGACGTCCGCGAGACTCCATGGCGCGAATGTAGAAAGAGCGCCGCGACGGGCTAATCCGCCTATGCCCGGAGAGAAAAAGAAAAAAGCCCATTAAGGCTAATTCAATGATGCAGCAAGCTGCTAATGATGCGACAGGTCGCTAATGTTGCGCGATGCGCAATGCTAAAAAAAAAACACCCCGACTCATGCGAGCGGGGTGATTTTTTTAGCTATTAGCTGTTAGATGTTAGCTATTAGCGATTAGCTGTTAGCTATTAATGATTACTCATCTTCACCGTTGAGGGCAGCTTCGGCAGCCTCTCGTGCGGCCTGGATAGCAGCATACTCCTCGGCATTATGCACCGTTATCTTCTGGAAGTCGCGCATACCGGTACCGGCAGGGATGAGGTTACCGCAGATAACGTTCTCTTTCATACCCTCGAGGTAATCCACTTTACCGCGTATAGCGGCTTCGTTGAGCACCTTGGTTGTCTCCTGGAAGGAGGCAGCGGACATGAAGGACTTGGTACCCAGCGCGGCACGCGTGATACCCTGGAGAATCTGCTTAGCGGTAGCGCACTCCGCGTCACGCGCCTGGACAAGTTTCTTATCGCGGCGACGCAGGCTGGAGTTCTCGTCATGCAGACGACGTGCGGTAACGATCTGTCCCTCGTGGAGCACTTCGCTGTCACCGGCATTGGTAACCACTTTGCGTCCCCAGATACGGTCGTTCTCCTCGAGGAAGTCCATCTTATCGACTACATCTCCCTCCAAGAAACGGGTATCACCCGGTTCGAGAATCTCAACCTTACGCATCATCTGGCGCACGATAATCTCGAAGTGCTTATCGTTGATTTCCACACCCTGCATACGGTACACAGCCTGTGCTTCGTTGACGATATAATCCTGTACAGCGGTCGGACCCTGGATAGCCAAGATATCCTCCGGAGTGATAGCACCATCAGAGAGCGCTACACCGGCGCGTACATAATCGCCCTCCTGCACAAGGATCTGCTTGGACAGCGGGATGAGATACGCTTTCTGCTCACCCAGTTTGCTGGTGATGAAGAGTTCGCGGTTACCACGTTTGATCTTACCGAACGAAACCTCGCCGTCGATCTCCGCCACAACAGCAGGGTTAGACGGGTTACGTGCCTCGAAGAGCTCTGTGATACGCGGCAGACCGGAGGTGATATCACCACCACGGTTGGTAGCGCGGGCCATAGAGAAGAGGGTGTCTCCGACCTTGACAGCAGCGCCGTCGGTGAAGATAAGGCTTGCTTTAACCGGCAGGTTATAGGTGCGGAGGATATTGCCATCCTTGTCCACGATATGCGCCTGCGGCATCTTGGTCTTATCCTTGGTATCGGTGATAGAAACCTCTTTCTTACCTGTTTGCTCATCGACCTCGGTCTTGGAGGTAACGCCCTCGATGACATCCTCATAACGGATAAAACCGTCCTGCTCGATGATAAGCGGAGTCTTATACGGGTCCCACTCGCAGACTACGGTACCCTTCTCGTATTTCTGTCCCGGCGTAACGAAGAGTTTCGCAGCATAGGGGATATCGAAATTAGAGAGGATAACGCCTGTCTTCTCATCCTTGAGGGTCATGGCGTTCTGACGGCTGACGATAATGGTCTCTCCGGAAGCGGTAGTGATAGTACGGAGATCTTCGATCTCAACGATACCGTCACGAGTCAGTTCATAGGTACCCTGTGCAGCAGCGCCACCCGCCAAACCACCGGAGTGGAAAGTACGGAGTGTCAACTGCGTACCCGGTTCGCCGATAGCCTGTGCGGCGATAACGCCGACCGCCTCGCCTTTCTGCACCATCTTACGCGATGCGAGGTTACGGCCGTAGCACTTCGCGCAGACACCATGCTTGGATTCGCATGTGAGAACGGAACGGATCTCTACCTCTTCGATGCCGGCAGCCTCGATAGCCTCGCACGCCGCTTCACGTATCTCTTCTCCGGCCGCTACGATGAGCTTGCCGTCGTTATCGAGGATATCATGTACGGAGACACGACCGAGGATACGGAGCGTCAGGGAAGCGATAGTATGACCGTTGGCGTCCTTGATAGCGCGAGCCGTCAGACCACGGAGCGTACCACAGTCCTCCTCATTGATGATGACATCGTGCGATACATCGACCAGACGACGGGTCAGATAACCAGCGTCGGCAGTCTTCAGCGCGGTATCGGCCAGACCCTTACGAGCACCGTGGGTGGAGATGAAGTACTCCAGCACAGACATACCCTCTTTGAAGTTCGCCAAGACAGGGTTCTCGATATCAGGACGTGTATCGGTAGCACCCGCCTTCATCGGCTTGGCCATGATACCACGGATACCCGCCAACTGCTTGATCTGCTGCTGGTTACCACGGGCACCGGAGTCCATCATCATATAAACAGAGTTGAATCCCTGGTCGGCATTCTTCATATGATCCATCAGGATGGTGGTCATCTCGCCATCAATCTGCTTCCATGTATCGACAGTCTGGCGGTAACGCTGATCGTCAGAGACCTCACCTTCGTTATACAACTCGGTAATCTGGTCCACGATGCCGTTACCTTTCTCGATGAGAGATTTCTTCTCCTCCGGGATAAGGATATCATTGAGGTTGAAGCTCAGACCGCCACGGAAAGCGCGGTAGTAACCGAGGTCCTTGATATCATCAAGGAACTGTGCAGCGCGTGCTACACCACAGGTCTTGATGACCTTGGAGATGATGCTCTTGACCGCACCTTTCTTCATGAGCACGTTCTGGAAGCCGATTTCCTCGGGCACGTACTGATTGACGATCACGCGACCCGGGGTGGTCTCGATGATATGCTTAACGGGCTTGCCGTCCACGATATCGTTGACGCGCACCTTGATCAGGGCGTGGATATCCACAGCTCCTTCGTTAAGCGCGATGATGGCCTCTTCCTCGGAATAGAAAGTGAGTCCTTCGCCCTTTACGCCTGCGCGTTCCTTTGTGATATAATACAGACCGAGAATCATATCCTGGGACGGTACGGTAATCGGGTTACCGTTAGCGGGGTCAAGGATATTATGCGAGCCGAGCATGAGCAGCTGCGCCTCGAGTATAGCCTCGTTGCTGAGCGGCAAGTGCACAGCCATCTGGTCACCATCGAAGTCGGCGTTGAAACCGGCACAGGAGAGCGGATGGAGCTGTATAGCCTTACCCTCGATCATCTTCGGCTGGAAGGCGAGGATACCGTGACGGTGAAGGGTCGGTGCACGGTTGAGGAGAACAGGGTGTCCTTCCATCACGTGCTCGAGAATCTCATAGATAACCGGTTCGCGGCGATCGATGATTTTCTTCGCAGACTTAACCGTTTTGACGATACCGCGCTCGATGAGCTTGCGGATGATGAACGGCTTATACAGCTCGGCTGCCATCTCTTTAGGCAGACCGCACTCGTGCATTTTGAGTTCCGGACCAACGACGATAACCGAACGAGCGGAGTAATCGACACGTTTACCGAGCAAGTTCTGACGGAAACGTCCCTGCTTACCCTTGAGCGAGTCAGAGAGGGACTTGAGCGGTCGGTTAGCCTCGGATTTCATAGCCGTGGTCTTACGGCTATTATCGAAGAGGGAGTCCACAGCCTCCTGAAGCATACGCTTTTCGTTGCGGAGGATGACATCCGGCGCCTTGATCTCGACGAGTCGTTTGAGACGGTTGTTACGGATGATGACACGACGATAGAGGTCGTTGAGGTCGGACGTAGCGAAACGTCCACCATCGAGCGGCACGAGAGGACGCAACTCAGGCGGTGTAACAGGTATAGCCTGGAGAATCATCCACTCGGGACGGTTCTTTCCTTTGGACGCGCGGAAAGCCTCTACAATCTGCAGACGCTTCAACGCCTCCTGACGGCGCTGTACGGAAGAAGATTTATCTGCCGTAGCACGCAGTTCATACGAGAGTTGGTCCAGATCGATAGCTGCCAGGAGGTCATAGATAGCCTCCGCACCCATCTTAACAATCACCTTATTAGGATCGGTATCCTCGAGCAGGTCATTGCCCTCCGGGAGGAGGTTCATCACCTGTATGTACTGATCCTCGTCGAGGAGCATGCGGTCCTCGATAGGAATACGGTTCTTATCGGTATCGTGCTTCTCGCCAATCTCCTGCCCCTCGAGAGCTCCGGCACGTACTACGAGGTATTTCTCATAGTAGATCACGGAGTCGAGTTTCTTGGTGGGGATACCGAGCAGGGCTGCCATTTTCGAAGGCAGGGAGCGCAGATACCATATATGCGCAACGGGCACCACCAGTTTGATGTGTCCCATGCGCTCACGACGCACTTTTTTCTCGGTCACCTCGACCCCACAGCGCTCGCAGACGATTCCTTTGTAACGGATACGTTTGTACTTACCGCAGTGGCACTCATAATCCTTGGTAGGACCGAAAATGCGCTCGCAGAACAGACCATCGCGCTCAGGTTTATAAGTACGATAGTTGATAGTTTCCGGTTTGAGCACCTCGCCGGACGAGATTTGCATAATCTCATCGGGAGAAGCCAGACCAATAGAAATCTTGGTGAAACCGGTTTTCTTATTTTCTTGTTTAAAAGCCATAATTGTCCTCCAATCTTATTCCATGTTGATACTGAGTGCGAGACCTTGCAGTTCGTGCAGGAGCACGTTAAGCGACTCGGGTAATCCCGGTGTCGGGAAGTTCTCACCTTTGACGATAGCCTCATAGGTACGCGCACGTCCTGTGACATCATCGGACTTGATGGTAAGGATTTCCTGGAGCACGTGTGCGGCGCCGTGTGCCTCGAGTGCCCAAACCTCCATCTCACCGAAACGCTGACCACCGAACTGCGCCTTACCTCCGAGCGGCTGCTGGGTAATAAGGCTGTACGGTCCAATCGAACGTGCGTGCATCTTATCATCGACCATGTGCCCGAGTTTCATGAAGTAGGTCACTCCGACGGTAGCCATCTGGTCAAACGGTTCACCCGTTTCTCCGTCATACAACTGGGTTTTACCAGCACGCGGGAGACCGGCTTTGTCGGTCCACTCGTCAAGCTGCTCCATCGTACAACCATCGAAGATAGGCGTGGAGAACTTAACTCCCAGTTCCTGACCGGCCCAACCGAGTACAGCCTCGAAAATCTGACCGATATTCATACGTGAAGGCACACCCATCGGGTTGAGCACTATATCTACCGGCGTACCATCCGCGAGGAACGGCATGTCCTCTACACGGACAATCTTCGACACGATACCTTTGTTACCGTGACGACCGGCCATCTTATCACCTACGCGGATCTTACGGCGCTTCGCCACATAGACTTTCGCCATCTGGATAATACCGTTGGGCAGTTCATCGCCGATAGTGAGGTTGAATTTCTCGCGCTTGAGCGCTGCGTCCATCTCCTTATATTTGGCGATATAATTCATGATGCAGCGTGATACCAGTTCGTTCTTATGCTCGTCCGAAGTCCAGTTCTCCAGCAGGACGGTGAAGAAGTCAATCTCTTTAAGACGCTCTTTGGTGAAATGCTGTCCCTTGGAAACCAATTCGGTACCGAGGATATCTTTCACAGACAGAGCCTGTTTGCCGTTGAGCATATTATAGAGTTTGTCAATCAGGAGCTCGCGCAGGCTCTCGGCTTTCGCTTTGAACTCAACGTCCATCTTCTGCAGGGTCTCTTTATCGTCCATCTTCTGCTTGCGGTCCTTATTGGCCTTGGCATAGAGTTTCTTATCGATGATAACACCATCGAGAGACGGGCTGCACTTGAGCGAAGCATCCTTCACATCGCCTGCTTTATCGCCGAAGATAGCCTTGAGCAGTTTCTCCTCGGGACTCGGGTCGGTCTCTCCTTTCGGCGTGATCTTACCGATGAGGATATCTCCCGGCTGGACGTATGCGCCGATACGAATGATACCGTTCTCATCGAGGTCTTTGGTAGCCTCCTCGGAAACGTTCGGTATATCGGCTGTGAACTCCTCCATACCACGCTTGGTGTCGCGCACCTCGAGCAGCTGCTCAACGACGTGAACGGAAGTGTACATATCTTCGCGAACGATACGCTCGCTGAGGACGATAGCATCCTCGTAGTTATATCCTTTCCAAGGAATATACGCCACCTTGAGGTTCTTACCGAGCGCCAGTTCACCGGCCTGGGTAGCATAACCCTCGGTGAGTATCTGGCCTTTCTCCACATGGTCGCCCTTGCGAACGAGCGGATGGAGGTCGATGGTGGTGTTCTGGTTCGTTTTCTCGAACTTAGGCAGACGGTATTCTTTCTCCGCGGGTTCGAAAGAGATGAACTCTTCCTCTTCCGAGCGGATGTATTTTACGCGAATGATATCAGCGTCCACATAGGTCACCTCGCCGTCAGCTTCTGCAACGATCTGCGTACGGCTGTCGGTAACGAGCTGCTGCTCGATACCGGTACCTACGATAGGCGCCTCGGAAGTGATCAGAGGTACCGCCTGGCGCATCATGTTCGATCCCATCAAGGCACGGTGGGCATCATCGTGCTCAAGGAACGGAATGAGCGCAGCAGCAACTGACGCTATCTGACACGGCGCGACGTCCATGAGGTTCACCTCCGACGGAGCCACCACAGGGAAATCAGCGCCCAGACGGGTCTTGACCTTCGAGCGGATGAAACTACCGTCCTCACGGAGCGGAGCGTTACCCTGCGCTACGACCTGCTTCTCCTCATCCTCTGCGGACAAGTAAACGACGTGGTCGTTATCGAGGTCCACGATGCTGTCATGTACCTGGCGATACGGCGTCTCGATGAAACCGAGGTCGTTGATTTTCGCATAGATACACATTGAGGAGATAAGACCGATGTTCGGTCCTTCCGGCGTCTCGATAGGACAGAGACGACCGTAGTGTGTGTAGTGAACGTCTCGCACCTCGAATCCGGCACGGTCACGGCTCAGACCACCAGGACCAAGGGCCGACATACGGCGCTTGTGGGTGATCTCCGCCAACGGGTTCTGCTGGTCCATGAACTGGCTCAGCGCGTTGGTACCGAAATAGGAGTTGATGATAGACGAGATCGACTTCGCATTAATCAGGTCGGTCGGAGTGAAAACTTCGTTGTCACGTACATTCATGCGCTCACGCACCGTACGAGCCATACGAGCCAGACCGATACCGAACTGGTTGAAGAGCTGCTCACCTACCGTGCGGACACGACGGTTGCTCAAGTGGTCGATATCATCCACCTCGGCGTTGCTGTTGATGAGCATGACGAGGTACTTGATAATCTCAATCATATCCTCCTTGGTCAGGACACGTGTGTCCTCGGGGATAGACATGTTCAGCTTGCGGTTGATGCGGTAACGTCCCACCTCACCGAGGTCATAACGCTTCTGGGAGAAGAACAGGTTCTGAATCATCTCGCGTGCCGTAGCATCATCAGCCGGCTCGGCGTTACGCAACTGGCGGTAGATATACAGCACCGCCTCTTTCTCCGTCTTCGCCGGGTCTTTCTGCAGGGTGTTGAAGATAATCGAGAAATCGTTCTCACGCTCCTGATCTTTGTGCAGCAATACAGACTTGGAGCCCGACTCCAGGATGATATCAATCACCTCAGGGGTCAGTTCCGCCTCACGCTCCACTACAATCTGGTTACGCTCGATGGACGATACCTCGCCGGTATCCTCGTCCACGAAATCCTCGATTGTCGGCTTCATCACATATCCGGCCAACTTGCGGCCGATGCAAGCCTCCAGCGCCTCACGGTTCACTTTTACCTCTTCTGCCAAATCGAAGCAGTTCAAGATGTCCTTGTCGGACTCGAAGCCGATGGCGCGAAGGAGTGTCGTTACAGGCAGTTTCTTCTTGCGGTCGATGTAAGCGTACATCACCTTGTTGATATCCGTAGCGAACTCGATCCACGAACCGCGGAAGGGAATGATACGCGCCGAATACAATTTTGTACCGTTACTGTGCATCGAAGTGCCGAAGAACACACCCGGCGAACGATGCAGCTGGCTTACTATAACGCGCTCGGCACCGTTGATAACGAATGTACCTTTCGGCGTCATGTAAGGAATAGTGCCAAGGTAAACATCGGAAACGACGGTGTCGAAATCCTCATGATCGGGATCCTCGCAACTCAAACGCAGTTTCGCTTTCAAAGGCACGCTGTAGGTCAGGCCGCGCTTGATACACTCTTCAATGGTGTAACGGGGACGGTCAACCGAATAATCCAAAAATGCCAACGTGAAACTGTTGCGGGTATCCTGAATGGGGAAGTTCTCCGAGAATACCTTAAAGAGTCCCTCTTTACGACGCTGCTCCGGAGTGGAATCCATCTGCAGGAAATCATGGAAGGACTTCAACTGAATCTCCAGAAAGTCAGGATAGGGCATATGCTTTTGCATACGACTGAAATTGACTCTCTGCTGTTTTTTTGTTGTAGCCATTATTTTTGATGGTTGAAATTGGTTTAACAGAATTAAACTGTTGGTAATGAATAATTTAGAGCTAAATCGATGGGTTGATATTTTATGTTATTTTAATCTTACCCCCTGAATAATTACCAAATTTTTCAGTTTTTTAAACATTCTGTCCTATTGAGCGAAAAAGGTTTAGACCCCCATTATGCACGGGGATCTAAACCTATTCCACTCGATTAGAGTGGGTGGTCAATGGGGTATTACTTGAGTTCTACCTCAGCACCTACCTCTTCGAGAGCTTTCTTCAGCGCCTCAGCGGTAGCTTTGTCAACACCCTCCTTAACGTTAGCAGGAGCAGCGTCTACGATATCCTTAGCCTCTTTCAGGCCGAGACCGGTTTGCTCTTTAACGGCTTTAACCACCTGGAGCTTGTTAGCGCCGGCGCTCTTGAGCACTACGTCGAACGAGGTCTTCTCCTCAGCAGCCTCAGCAGCAGCGCCGCCGGCAGCAGGAGCAGCAACAGCTACAGCAGCAGCTGCGGGCTCGATTCCGTACTCCTCTTTGAGGATAGTAGCGAGTTCATTTACTTCCTTAACAGTAAGGTTAACTAATGTTTCAGCAATAACTTTAAGATCTGCCATGATCGTATAAATTTTAAATGTTTATTGATTCAATTACTTTAATAAGGTGTGCATTATGCACGTTTCTCCAGTGTCTGGAGTACACCATGGATGGTGTTTTGTCCGCTCTGAAGTGCAGAAACGACGTTCTTCGCAGGCGATTGCAGCAATGCAACCAATTCTGCAATAAGTTCGTTCTTGGACTTGATAGCGCACAGGAACTCGAGATTCTGCTTGCCTACGTAAACAGTCTCTTCTACGTAAGCAGCTTTGAGTTGTGGCTTAGCCTCTCCGGTCTTGTCGCCTTTGGTAAACTCTTTGATAAGTTTAGCCGGTGCGTTACCGGTATTGCTGAGCATAAGTGCGGTATTCCCCTTGAGAGCGCCGAAAATCTCTGCCTCTACGCCTTTTTTCTCAAGCGCTTTCTGAAGCAGCGTATTCTTAGCTACCAGGAGTTTGATGTCTTGTTTGAAGCACGCACGACGCAGGTCGCTGGTCTTGGCTGCATCCAAGCCCTCGATATTAACGAGGTAGAAATGCGAGAACTCACCCAGTTGTGCGCCTAAGGCCTCAATGACGAGATTTTTATCTTCCTTTTTCATACTTGTCTGTTGTTTTTAGAGATTAAAGCGATTTGGTATCGATCTTAATACCCTGACTCATTGTACTGGAAAGATAAACGCTCTTGATGTACTCGCCTTTCGATACAGCCGGTTTCAAGTGCTTGATAGTCTCGATGAATGCCAGAGCATTCTCTGCGATTTTCTCTGCGCTGAAACTTACTTTACCGATAGAGGTGTGTACAATACCGAATTTGTCAACCTTGAAGTCAATCTTACCGCCCTTGACCTCTTTAACAGCTTTCGCTACATCCATGGTAACGGTACCGCTTTTGGGGTTCGGCATCAATCCACGAGGACCGAGTACGCGACCGAGGGCACCAATTTTACCCATGATCTGAGGTTGGGTGATGATGACGTCAATATCCGTCCAACCACCTTTGATCTTTTCAATATACTCATCCAGACCTACATAGTCAGCACCTGCCTCTTTGGCAGCAGCCTCCTGGTCCGGCATACAGAGTGCAAGAACGCGGACTACTTTACCGGTTCCGTTAGGAAGAGCGACTACGCCGCGAACCATCTGGTTAGCTTTACGAGGGTCAACGCCCAAGCGTACGTCGATATCTACAGAAGCATCGAACTTAGTGGTAGTGATCTCTTTAACGAGAGCAGCTGCCTCTTCGATGGTGTAGAGCTTACCTGCTTCAATCTTCTCAGCAGCAAGCTTCTGTTTTTTTGTCAGTTTTGCCATAATTGTTGATGTTGATTGAAGAGTTATTACTTAACGGTGATACCCATGCTACGAGCCGTACCTTTGACCATTTTGAGCGCAGACTCAACGGTGAAGCAGTTCAGATCCACCATCTTGTCCTCAGCAATCTTACGAGCCTGTTCCTCGGTGATTGTAGCCACCTTGGTACGGTTCGGCTGATCGCTTCCGCTCTTCACCTTAGCTGCCTCGAGAAGCTGGATAGCTACAGGAGGAGTCTTAACGATGAAGTCAAACGACTTGTCCGCATAAACGGTAATGATTACAGGCAGCACTTTACCTGCCTTGTCCTGTGTTCTGGCATTGAACTGTTTGCAAAACTCCATGATGTTCACACCCTTCGAACCCAGAGCCGGGCCTACCGGAGGTGCAGGGTTGGCTGCGCCACCCTTGATTTGGAGCTTGATAAAACCAGCAATTTCTTTAGCCATAGTTTTACGTTGTTAATAGTTTTTGGCATTCAAACGAGCTACTGTATTTCACTCTCTGCCTGTTGTTAATAATTTTGAAACTACCGAGTAGTAACTAACGACCTGTAACGGAGTCTCCTACTCTTTCTCTACCTGATTGAAGCCCAACTCCAGCGGAGTCTGACGATCGAAGATAGTAACCACCACTTTGAGTTTGTGCTTATCCTGACTAACCTCCTGAACTGCACCTTTGAATCCGCTGAACGGACCATCTACCACTTTGACGCTCTCGCCCACAAGGAAAGTGATTTCACTTGCAGCCCGTGTCTCCGATTCGCTTGCGATGCCAACCAGTTTGTTAACCTCTTCCTGCGAAACGGGTTCGGGTTTGGACGAAGTCTTGCCGCCGCTTAAGAAACCCAGCACATTCGGGATGTTGCGCAACAGAGGGAAGCTCTCGTCGCACAAGTAACACTCGACCAGCACGTAACCGGGAAGCAGATTGCGCTCCTTCTCCGTACGTTTGCCGTTCTTGAGAGTTACTACTTTTTCTTTAGGAATCAACACTTGCGACACGTACTCCTGGAACAAGGAACTGGTAACAAGGGCGGAATTGATATATTCCTCCACTTTACCCTCCTTGCCGGAGATAGCACGCATCACATACCATTGTTTTTTGTTCTCAGCCATGCTTTAATGTTTAATGTTGAATGTTGAACGTTTAAAGATTAAAACAGACCATAAACGAATGTCATGATAGACTCAAAGCACCAGTCCATAAGCCATACTACCAGTGCCAGTATTATGGAAGCTATCAATACTATCACTGCACTTTGCGCCAGCTCCTTACGGGTTGGCCAACTAACTTTGTGAACCAGTTCGTTGTACGATTCTTTGATGTTTTCTACAATCTTCATATATAGTAGATTTTTTTATTATTCTCTTTTCTTTATGCTCACGCCAACAATCCGACCTTAGCATGCGCTAAAGCCAGAATGGAAGCTATGTTTTGTAACAGATAGTTGAGGGTTGTAATCGGGTTGAATGCTTTCAACTTTCTATTTTCAACTTTCAACTATTTTAGCACGGAAGGCAGGAATCGAACCCACATTAACGGTTTTGGAGACCGCTCTCCTACCATTGGAGGACTTCCGTAAAAATGCAGAGGCTCGATGCCTCGTGCATTTTTCCGGGACTCTTGGCTTCGGCGAGTTGCGAATGCAAGCATTCACTCGCCTAGCGCAAGAGGTCCGTAAAGTGATTGATTATTAGTCAATCAGTTTGGTAATCTGACCGGAACCTACGGTACGTCCACCCTCACGGATAGCGAAACGCAGACCCTCAGAGCAAGCTACCGGGTAGATCAACTTAACGGTGATCTCCAGGTTGTCGCCCGGCATTACCATCTCAGTTCCTTCCGGCAGAGTGATCTCACCGGTAACGTCCATCGTACGGATGTAGAACTGAGGACGATAGTGGTTGTGGAACGGAGTGTGACGGCCACCTTCCTCTTTCTTCAAGATATAAACGGAAGCCTTGAACTCGCTGTATGGTTTTACGCAACCCGGGTGGGTCAATACCATACCACGTTTAACCTCGTCTTTGTCGATACCGCGGAGCAGCAGACCTACGTTATCACCAGCCTCACCTTGATCCAGCAATTTGCGGAACATCTCAACGCCGGTTACAACGCTTTTCTTACCCTCAGAACCGAGACCGATCAGCTGAACCTCGTCACCTACTTTGATGACACCAGTCTCGATACGACCCGTTGCAACAGTACCACGACCGGTGATCGAGAATACGTCCTCAACCGGCATCAGGAACGGTTTATCAACGGCGCGAACCGGAAGTTGGATCCAGTTGTCGCAAGCGTCCATCAACTCAAGTACTTTCTCCTCCCACTCAGGAACACCGTTCAGTGCACCAAGAGCAGAACCGCGGATTACCGGGGTGTTGTCGCCATCGAACTCGTAGAACGAGAGAAGCTCACGCATCTCCATCTCAACGAGGTCAAGCATCTCAGGATCGTCCACCATATCGCACTTGTTCATGAATACAACCAGGCGCGGTACGTTTACTTGGCGAGCCAACAGGATGTGCTCGCGGGTCTGAGGCATAGGACCATCAGTTGCAGCAACTACGATGATAGCACCATCCATCTGAGCAGCACCGGTAACCATGTTCTTTACATAGTCGGCGTGTCCCGGACAGTCTACGTGAGCGTAGTGACGGTTAGCCGTCTGATACTCAACGTGAGCGGTGTTAATGGTAATACCACGCTCCTTCTCTTCCGGAGCATTGTCAATAGA
>JAFPXH010000005.1 GCA_017394705.1 Paludibacteraceae bacterium
GTCAGCTGCTCCCTTGACAGTATTTGCGTCTGCTCCATTATCAAACAGGCTGATAATACCCGTATCACGGAGGGAGTAGAGCTGCATGGTGTCCGGGAGGTGGCACTGCTTACGCATTTTGTCCCACGTCTTGCGGTACATGCGGGAACTGATAGGCTCCTTGCCGGGCAAGTAGCCGTTACTGATGAGGTAATCATCTTGGTTCGCTCCTTGGATATTGCGTCCAAGTATCTCAATCAGTTCGTCGCTCAACACGGCTTTACGCGAGTACTTTGTCTTGGTTATACTGCCATCCAAGTGAATTACTTTGTGCTCCAAATCAACATCGCTCACGCGCAGTTTGCTGATTTCGGTCGGACGGATCAGCGATTGGAACACCAGTTCGCAGATGAGCAGATAACCCGGATTATTATTCATAAACCATTCACGCATGATAGCACGTGCGTCTGCGTTAATTACGGTACGCTTCTTGGCTTCTTTCTTCTTCTTGGAAATGCCGTAGAATGGGTTCTTCTCGATGAACTTCTTCTTCACGCACCAAGTAAAGAATGCTTGGGCGCTTACAAGGTTGTTGTTAAAGGTGGCATTTACCCAATTGTTCTTTTGACGCTGCTCGTCCAGATAGCGGACAGCCATCACATCAGAGAAGTCCTTTAACAGCATATCCGGGCTTCTCTTATCACACCATTCAAGAAGCCTACGGCTGAATGCCTTGTAGCCGCGTAAGGTGTCAGGACGAAGATCTTTTTCCACGTCACGGAAATACTGCTCGTAAACAACCTTAATAGGTACTGCGCCCGGGTTCTCCGTTTTGACGTCCTCGTTGAAAGGATTCCATCCGTTAGCCAGCTTCACATTGAGTTGGCTACAGATAGTGTTCGCCTGCACTTTGAACTCCAATGCAGTACGACAACGCTTGCGCAGGTTGTTTAACCGGAACTTGCGACGCTCTAAAGTTTGGGTGAAAGGATTGGTTACGTAATACTCGATAAACCATCCGGTCGCAATGTGCTTCACTACCGCTGGGGCATAGCCCATAAATAGCGGTGAAAATTGACTAAGAGATGACATTTTTTTTTCTCCATTTTTCTTGCCGAAAAACAGAGTTACTATGCCAGATATTTTAGTGCTTTTGTGCTTTTTTTTGCCCGAATTTTTTAATCAAATTTTCGGGACATTTTCGGGACACTTTAACCTAAAATCCGCCGTAACTTATTCAGTTACAACGGATTAGAGTTTTCGTCTTAAGCTCCCCACGACACTCGGAACCACAATCCGATGCTCTGCCAACTGAGCTATGACCACCATGTCGCCTTTAATTTCTCAAAAGCGGGTGCAAAGGTACTGCTTTTTTCTGATATGTGCAAATTTTAGCGTAACTTTTTTAAAAAATATGCTTTATTGCTGCATTATTTCTGCTAATGGTATCTTGACGAAGTCTCGTTGTTGCCAAAATTTATGAGGAAGCGTTAACTCCGGGGTATCAAGGCAAATCTCCTGTCCTTGCTCATCAAAAACACGTATCAGATCTATGTCGATATTTCTGTCGGAATAGATTGGAGATTGGAGATTGGAGATTTGAGATTTGTGATTTGTGATTTGAGATTTTGTTTTGCGTCCGAGCGCGCGTTCGATGGCTTGTGTGGCATATAGTACATCTAACGGCTCTTTAGTCGATTCTACGGCACAACAGAGGTTGCAGAAAGCATTCTCAGATTCAAATCCCCATGGCTCGGAGTAGAAAAAGGACGAGCAGCGTAGGATAGTGCCTATTTGCTGCTCGATTCGTTGTAACGCATTGCGGATAGTTTGTTCGCGTTCGCCGAGGTTGCTGCCTAAAGAGAGATAGTATAACATAAATAAACGGCTATTGCTTCAAAATCACGGGATATATACTACGTATATATAGGGTAGGGCAGGATGCGAGATAACTTCGATCAAAGTGCCTTGAAAGTGCGATCAGTTCTGTGTAGTTAGCGTGTTGTATTCTGTCGTTAGTGTGTTTTGGATAATAGATCTCTCGAGCATGACGGCTTGTGGATAGATGACGGACGATTGAACGACCGGAGATGCGTCTAACCAGTGGAAGGCTTTATTCGTGCGGTCCATGGCAAAGACTACAATGAGAACGATAATGCCATATTTGACCACTCCGAAGAAAGCTCCCAGCATTCTATTAGCCCATCCGAGGTGAATGGCCCGTAGGAACTTGTTCATTAGCCGTGCGAGTATAGACAGTATAATAGCAATAGCCAAGAAGATGAGCACGTAGGCAACAACGTCACATACATCTTTGGGCCAAGCGAACTGAGCGAGTATCCACTCAGAGAAGTCGGGCGCCATCCATCGCGAGCCAAGCACTCCGAGAATCACCACCACGATGGCGATGATCTCGGAGATAAGCCCGCGCATAAGTCCTCTCACCAAGCCCACGAGGAGCGGGAGAAGTAATAAGACGTCCAGCCAATTCATTACCAGAGTATAGGCGGTAATACAGGATCTGGTTTCTCTTCCGGTTTATCCTTCATGTATTCTTCGTAATACACGGGGTCAAACTCTTTCGGAACCCACGGATTTCCTTCTTCGTCCACCATCTTAATATCCGGAATACCGATACCCTGGATACCACGCGGCGTAACCGACCAGTTGTATGCCCACACATTGTTAAGCGAACCGGATTTGTTGCCTGTTGCATTATCGCAGTACCATCCAAGAATACCGGTAACGGTACCTGTCCATCTGTCGCAGAAAGCAACTGCTTTGGTAGTATCCTCAGCAGCACCCGGAATGAAGAAATAAGCGAACTTACAATATTCCGAGTTGGAGCAGCAGATAGCTTTCGTACCACTGGCGTTTTTGAGGATACGGCTTTGCGGGAAGCCGATGTTATTGGTGGTAGAAGCGAACACATTCGCCGTAGTTACAGAATCCGGGTGCTTGTACACGCAGGACACTTCCTCGCCGTCATCGTTAGCCTGTCCGGTAAAATGCACTTTGGTGAGTACAACAAGTCGACCGTCGGCTTTACGGATTTTATCCATATTTTCCTTGTTGATGGTCGGTTTCTCCGGCACTTGGTTGAACAACTGCACGAGCGACAGTGTGTCGTATTTCAGTTTCGATTGATCCGGTGTTCCGATGAAACGAACCGCTTTTCTAAAGACCGCAGAAGGAATACGTCCGGGTGCCCATCCTACTTTCTGTGCCGCAACGAGGGCAAAGATATTATTGTTATAGGACGGGATACAGAGTTGCGGTTGGTTCGAATAACGTCCGACAGCCAAGCCGTTACAGCGTATTAAAATCTCTTGTCCGATTTGGAACATACCACCGCTGGACCCCATATCAACAGAGATACGCAGGTTCTGCTGTTCTCCATTGACGATTTGCTGTATAACCATCGTTTTATAGAAGTTACCAGCGAAGTCATCCGTAGAGACACGTCCGCGGATGTAGATACCTCTACCCGTAGAAGGAATCGTATCAACAGAGAAGAGGTAAATACCGTTTCCGTTCGTGGCACGCGTACGATAGGAAGCTTCTGTTTGGCTGGCAAAATCACCTTCCTCCGTCATGCATGAATCGAGGAAGTCATTGAGGTCGAAGATCTTAAATCCTTGCGGGTTCTCCGCCTCCAATTCCTGCATCAACTGATTCTCATCCCAGTTAGGCAGCACATCTTTCTCTTCTATCGCACTTGGTTCGCAAGAAGTCATCAACGCCATAACGGGCATAGCCAACGCTATAGCAAATATATAAATAGACTTTCTCATTGTAGTTAGAATTTATAAGTTACAGTTAAGAAGAAGTTGATCCCCCAAGCATAGTAATACTTTGACGGATATTTCCAAGCATTAGCCGTGATTACAGAGTTCTTATAATCAGCTACACCTTGCTGGACCGCACGCGGAAGACGGGCTTGCTGGTATCCACCCGTTTTGAAATGCGTGTTATTCGTCAAGTTGGTAATACTGAGGTTGATAGAGAGCGATTGACGTTTCGGGAGGTACAGCAATTTACCTACAGAAGCATCAATGATAAAGCGGTTCAGCGGGTTGGTAGCCACGAGGCTTTCCTGCATCGTCATCAGGTTGTACGGGTAATTCAATACAGGCACGCCGTTAGCATCCAGAACGGCATTTTCATAATGCGCGTTTCCTTGCTCGTCCACTTCCACGCGGAGTGTGTTGTTATCCGTAGTAGCGATTGCCAAAGCTTGGCTGTCTCCGAACCACCCATTCACTCTCGAACCATCGAGGCGAACGCCGGTGAACAGACCTTGCAGTCGGCGGCTTGGCGCCACAGAAAGGTAGTTCCAGTCATGGTAACTAACTGTGACATCTGCGAACCACATTTTCGGGTGGAAGAAAGAGAGTTTAAGGCTGGCGTTTACTTGCGGTCCAGAAGCAAGCTTCAATCCCTTGAGCAGCACTTTATCCGTGGTCTCGAAGATCAGTTCGTTCGTCACCGGATTTTGTGTCATAGGCATTCCGTTTTCAGCCGACATAATCGCGATAGCGTCGCTGGTGTAGCGATAATCGCCCACCGATGCCACACCGGTCAGGGTGAAGTATGTACCCAGTTTGACGGCCGCGGCAGCTTCTATACCCATGAAGCGCTTTCCTATACCAGTCATAGCTTGGTTGACAAACGTACGCGCTTCGTCATCATAGAATCCGTTCAACTCGGCGCCATCCCAACTCTGGGTGAAGAATCCGGTAATACGACCGCGGATAATGGGGTAGTTGAATTCGTATGTCAAGTCACCACCAGCCACTTTCTCACTAGCAGCAAAGAACTCGCCCAAGTTTTTCGCATTGTCGTGGATATAAATCGGTTCTATCACGCGGTCGTGCACGCGTTGAGAAATATAGGCATCGCGCGCGTATGGAGCACGAGTCTCAGCTATGGCATTCAGTTTCAGTCGATTACGTCCGTTGATTTTATAGGTTACACCGAGCTTGAAAGCCGGGTCCAAGAAATGGTGTGCATCGCCCAGATAGGTGGTTCCTGCATGCACTTTTGTCTCGAGTTCCTCCAAACCGAGCGGTTTGATACGCGAGTACGCGTCCTGACCAAAATAACGCTCTGGGTGAAGGTTTGCTGTCGGGTCTTGAGCCAGTTTACGTTCAGCCGAGTAAGCCAAATACCAAGCACGACCGTTCAGCATGTTCGTGCTACGTTGCATCATGCTATAATTCAACTGGAGTGCATAGTAGAGATCCACTTCGTTGAACGACCACTCATTCTGGAACCATGCTTTCATGTTACCCATGTATATGTTGTAGTCGTATCCGAAACGGCGTGTCGTGGAATTGATAACAGAGTTGTAGTCATCAGCGATCTCGTTCTTACGCACGTTTGCTATATCTTTCTGAGTATAACCGCTGTTGGTAGCTAACTCCTTGATATCACGGTCGGCGAAAGCATCAATATCTATCCATTGATTCGCGCCAAGCAGATCGTCAATCGTCTTATAATGAATACCTTGCGAGAACTTACCCTCCAAACCAAGTGTCATCCGGAGATGCTCATACTTGGTGTTTACGTAGTTCAGAGAAGCCGCTGCTTCTTGGATGTCATTATGACGGCGCTCCAAGATATAACGTGCCGATGCTTCCGGATTATTGTGGTTGTTCTGGAAGTTGGCCGCATAGATATTTTCCCAATCTATCTGCGTGGTTTTGTTATCACGTGACTTCCACAGATTAACGAGTTGGTTATATTTCTCCTTATCTACAGACGGTCCCACCAAGTTACCATCTGCGGCAATAAAACCTTCTCCGAACGTTTTGCCGTTCATGTCATGACCGATAAACAACCCCCAAGGATAGTGTGCACCGGTCTCCAAATCGTAGAGCTGCGAAGCAGAAGGTTCATAGTTCGGGTTAGCGATTTGACCATCCCACATTGCCGATGGCAGATTGCGGTAGTAGTCAGGACGCGGGTCCGGAGCATTACTGAAGTTAATCGCTGAATTGGAATACATCGAATAGTGGTATCCAGCAGCCAGTTTCAGTTTCTGCTTCTCGTCTATATTGAGTTCATAGGACAGGATGGCGGTCGGGTCATAAGACTTCACGATGCGCGAGTTGCGCACCTTGCCGTTCTGGTAACCCCAATAGGGGTTATAGTTGTTAGAACCTGTCAAATCATATACTTCCTGCGTTACAGCGGCATTCTGGCCACGCTCTGTCGGCGCACCGAAAGTAATCAGTTTCAGACGAGCGTTGTCCCAAATCTTCTCTGCCGAAAGGAAATAACCGAGCGAGTAGTATTTGATACCTTCTCCAATGATACCTTTGTTGTCGATGTACGGCGAGAAGCGGTAAGCCAATTGGGCGATGACAGCCCATCCGTTTGCCATGACACCACTGGCGTAGGTAGCATTAACACGCGCTTTGTAGTTACGGTTCGTTCCTGCCGCACCTACTTTCCAGCCTTGCGCATAACGGCTGGCGCCCATCAGGTAGTTTGTCGACTGCGCCAGGCCACCAAAGGTGAAGTTCGTTGCTTCAATTGGGTTGAGCACCTCCTTGTATCGGCTGGCGTCGTTCAGACCGCCCATGGCAGAGTAGTTGAAGTTACCACGTTCTTGGGAGTTGAAATTCAGACCCTCGATGTAGTAATTCTCTGCATTGGAGTTGTACCCACGATTGCGGTAACGCGCTGTGGACCAGCCGAATGAGGTGGTAGCATTGAAGACATCGGTCGAAGCGGATGAAGAGGAAGCCTGAGCTTGCGAACGACCTTCATCGTCCGTCATCTCTTCCTCAGTCAGATTCAAAAGAATCTCATCCTGCGCTTGCGTCACAATGTCTTGTTGCAGAGCAATTGCCTCCATTTCGTTGGCTTGATTGTCCTTGAGGTTGATGAGTTCGAGCGCAGCCACATAGCCGTCAGCCTCGATAACCACCTCTTCGTCCATCGCCTCCAAATAGAGCAATGAAAACTCACCAGACGCGTTAGTCGTAGTGGAAATGTTTTGGTTCGCCAATGTTATCTTGGCGCCCACCACAGGTGTCTGCGTGGACTCGTCGATAACGCGGCCCTTGAGAGATGTCTGTGCGTACGCCGCCATACTCAGCGCAAACATAAACATCAGCGATAGGAGTTTTTGGGCCCCAAACGCACGATTCATTTCGTGTTTCATACGATTGTTTGTTAGTGTTTTTATGGTTAATACTATCGTTTATTAAAATTCTGCACTTTTTGGTGTACGCGGGAAGGGAATCACGTCGCGTATGTTCTGCATTCCCGTCACGAAGAGCATCAGTCGCTCAAAGCCCAATCCGAAGCCTGCGTGCGGTGCAGCTCCGAAACGGCGGGTGTCCAAATACCACCACATATCTTTCATCGGAATATGACGACGCTCTATCTCGTTATTCAATTTTTCTAAGCTTTCCTCACGTACTGAACCTCCGATAATCTCGCCTATCTGCGGGAACAGGACATCGGTGCCCTGAACGGTCTTTCCGTCTTCATTGATTTTCATGTAGAAGGCCTTGATATCTTTCGGATAGTCAGTCATGATAACTGGTTTCCCGAAATGTTCTTCAACCAGATAGCGTTCGTGCTCCGAACTCAAATCATCTCCCCAGTTACATGGGAACTCAAACTTCCGACCATTCTTTATTGCCTCCTGAAGGATGCGAATACCCTCAGTATACTCCAAACGGACAAATTCGGTATCCACTACGGATTTCAGACGCTCAATCAGCCCTTTATCCACAAACTGGTTGAGGAACTCCAGATCATCCATACAGTGGTCGAGCGCCCAGCGAACGCAGTACTTGATGAAGTCTTCCTCCAAGTCCATCAGTTCGTCTTTTTGAATAAACGCTACCTCAGGTTCAATCATCCAGAACTCCGCCAAGTGGCGCGGCGTATTACTATTCTCCGCGCGGAAAGTGGGACCGAAGGTATAAATCTTACCTAAGGCCATTGCGCCCAACTCACCTTCCAACTGTCCGCTGACGGTTAGGGCAGCCATCTTGCCGAAGAAATCATCGCTGTAATCGATTTGTCCGTCCTCGGTTTTCTTGAGGTTATAGAGGTTTTTAGTGGTCACCTGGAACATCTGTCCGGCACCTTCACAGTCACTTGCGGTAATGAGCGGCGTATGGAAATAGAAATAGCCGTGCTCATGGAAATAGGTATGAATAGCCATCGCCATGTTATGTCTGATACGGAAGACCGCACCAAACGTGTTCGTGCGAGGACGGAGATGGGCAATGGTACGGAGAAACTCCATCGACAGCCCTTTTTTCTGCAGCGGGTATTTCTCCGGGTCGGCAGTGCCGTACACTTCCAAGTCCGTCAACTGAATCTCTACAGCCTGACCGGAACCCTGGCTCTCTACTAAAATGCCCGTGGCAGAGATACAGGCACCGGTAGTTACCGGCTTGAGTTGTTCTTCATCAAACTGCGTGAGGTCCACTACAATCTGAATATTCTTAATCGTGGAACCGTCGTTGAGGGCGATGAACGAGATGTTCTTGTTGCCGCGACGGCTGCGAACCCATCCACGCACATTGATGCTTGCACCAAAATCCGTGCGTTTAAGGGCGTCTATGATAACTGTTCTTTGCATATATAACTTTTACTTTTCACTTTTCACTTTTAAAATGCCGGTGCTATATTTTCGCCTAATCCGTTGTACGAGGCGCCGTCCGGTCCCATCTGTTGGCTGAACGACACAGCACCCATCGAGTTATTCATACTCGATTGAATGGATACCGTACTTTCTCCGCCGCGCGGAGCCATCTCATCGGCATCTAACGCTTCGTCTTCGTTCTGGAACTTGGCATATTTGCCGCGGAAACGGAGCCATATAGAATCGGTAGCGCCGTTACGGTGCTTGGCGATAATGATTTGTGCCAAACCACGCAGGTCCTTACCTGTTTTATCGTCTGTATATAGGTGGTAGTACTCCGGACGATGGATGAAGCATACAAGGTCAGCATCCTGTTCGATAGCACCAGACTCACGCAAGTCCGCCAATTGAGGGGTCTTGCCTTCCACGCCTTGACGCGCTTCCACACCACGGTTCAACTGCGAGAGAGCGATGATAGGTATATCCAACTCTTTGGCGAGTGCTTTTAAGTTACGGGAGATAATACTTACCTCCTGCTCACGGCTTCCAAAGCCGGAACCCTGGGCGTTCATCAACTGCAGATAGTCAATGATAATCAGCTTGATGCCATGCTCGCGAACCAGTTTGCGTGCTTTGGAGCGCAACTCGAAAATAGAGAGTGAAGGTGTGTCATCCAAATAGAGCGGAGCACCCTTCATAATGTTTATCTTCGCGTTGAGCCGCTGATTTTCACTTTTGGTCATCTTGCCGGTTTTGATACGGTCGCCTTCCAACTCACATACATTCATTATCAGACGGTTAACGAGTTGTACGTTACTCATCTCCAGAGAGAAGATAGCTACCGGTATCTGATGGTCAATCGCCATATTTTTTGCCATTGAGAGCACGAAGGCTGTTTTTCCCATAGCCGGCCGCGCCGCGATGATAATCAGGTCCGGTGCTTGCCAGCCGGATGTGAGTTTATCCAGGTCGTGGAAGCCCGATGCTATGCCGGATATAGAACCGTCATTCTTTGCTGCCTTGTTCATGCGCGCGAAAGCTTCTTCTATCACCGGGTCAATCTGTGTCACATCGCGTTTCTGCGAGCGTTGCGAGATCTCGAAGATACCGGCTTCGGCTTCTTGCATCAATTCTTCTACATCTTGTGTCTCGTCGAATCCCTTTTCCTCGATGGTAGCGGCCATTGCGATGAGATCGCGCGCCGTTGCTTTTTGTGCGATAATCTGTGCATGGTAACGCAAGTGTGCCGTGGATGCCACGCGGCGGGTTAGTTCCGCCAGATAGATAACCCCTCCGGCTTTCTCCAGCGTACCCATGCTCTTCAGTTTTTCTCCTACAGAGAGCGCATCGATAGGCAGGTCCTTGTTCGCCAATTCTCTTATCGCCTCATAGACTACGCGGTTCTGGTCTTTATAGAAAACCTCCGGACGCAATAAATCCGCAACTGTACCATAGGCATCTTTCTCAATCATCAGCGCACCGAGAACAGAGTCTTCCAACTCCTGCGCTTGAGGGGGCAATTTGCCCAACTCATTGGCACCCACTTTGATGATGGTGGTCTGAGAGGCGCGCTTACGATTGCTATTTTTGCTTGATTCTGCCATATTCAGCTAATAAATTGTTTGCAGCTATAAAACTGCTTATCTCGTTGTTCAGTACCTGGCGTTCCGCTATTTCTATCAGGTGTTCCATTTGTTCGTTCTTGTAGAATCCGTCCAGCAACGCCTGGTTAATAGTCTCGTACATCCAGTATTTAGCTTGTTCTGTGCGGTGGGCCTCAAAGAAACCGTTCTTTTTGGTAAACGCGATGTATTGCTCGATATTCTCCCATACTTCCATCACACCGCTGTGGTCGATAGATGAGCAGCAGATAGCGTCGGGTTTCCAGCCGGACAGCGTAGGCGGGAAGAGCGCTAAAGCGTTTTTGAAGCCCACGCGCGCAGCGCGAGCGCGTTCTATATTATTTCCATCGCATTTATTGATGGCTATTCCGTCCGCCATTTCCATAATACCGCGCTTGATACCTTGCAGTTCATCGCCGGTACCAGTTACTTGCAGTAACAGAAAATAATCGACCATCGAGTGTGCAGCGGTCTCCGACTGTCCCACTCCTACTGTTTCCACCAGTATAGTGTCAAATCCTGCGGCTTCGCAAAGCACAATGGTCTCACGTGTCTTGCGCGCCACACCGCCTAATGAGCCCGCGGACGGGCTGGGGCGGATGAAAGCGTTGGACTTGACGGACAGTTCGTTCATACGTGTCTTATCTCCGAGTATGGAACCGCGACTCCGTTCGCTTGAGGGGTCGATGGCTAAGACAGCCAAACGCTTGCCTTTGTCACATAACTCGCTGCCTAACGATTCGATGAACGTTGATTTGCCTGCGCCCGGAACACCGGTTATGCCTACACGCACGGAGTTTCCGGCATAGGGTAGGCACATCTCTATCACTTTCTGCGCGATAGCTTGGTCGGCCAGCAGGTTACTCTCCACCAGCGTTACCGCCTGACTGAGGATAGTCATGTCTCCACGGCGAATGCCCTCGAAGTACTCTTCGGGGCGCAACACCTGCTTTTTCCTATGGAAAGTAGCATAAGGATTGACACTCGGCAGGTTTTCTACACCCGCGTTGACGGTCAAACCCTTGTATTCGGCACTATTTTCCGGATGATCCATCATTCTACGGTCCACTTGACGGTCACTTTCTGACGCGCGTGTTCGTAATCGTTATTGACGAGAATTATTTGACGTGAGTATTTACCGGGCTGCAAGCCTTCTGTCCGGATGTCCAGAGCGACAGCACCTCTCTTACCGCTACGGATAGCACGGCAACCTTTGGTGGTAATCATCGGGTCCGAGCAATAAACACGGCGGATCTCCAGCGGGTTGAAGCCTATATTCTTTACCGGAATAACGGCCTTGAGCACTTTGCCTGCAGCTACGCTGCCTACATTGACCTCTGCGGGCACTTCGATAATCGGAGCAGACTGTTTGTCACCGAGCGTCAGTTGGGAGAAATCCTCTACAATGTCGGCTTTGACAGTCAGTTTGTAGGTGTTCTCTATCAGACGCTTGCCGTCAATAACCAGGTATGCGTTGAACTCTACCGGACCGTACAGTTTGGTTTTCTTGGTGTCGATGGCAAAAATGCATTTACCTACTTCGTTCGGTTGGATAGTAGGAAGCGTTATCTGGTGGATAAAACCAGCGTCAGCAGCGCTGATGGCCAATTCTACGGTGTGTGCTGCCTGCGTTTCGTTGGAGTATTCCAATTCGCCAGACATCATCTCACCTTTTTTGATGGCACCCAGATCCAGTGTCTTGCTCTTCATGCGCAAGTCGCCTACAGCGATGTTATATTTGCTGGCGGGTTTAACTTGTTTGGCTTTAACGGTACCGAAGATATGAAGGTATTGAACCGGCTCGCTGGCATTGGAACGAACGGTAATCTTCTTATCAATCTTACCCGGTCTGCCATTGGCGTTATAGGTCACGGTAATACTGCTGGTCTGACCCGGCTCTATCGGTTCGCGTGGCCAACTTGGTACCGTACAACCGCAACTCGCAGTCACGTTGTTTAAAATGAGCGGAGCCATGCCTTCGTTCTTAAAAGTAAATACAGCCGATACACGTCCGTCTTCTTCGCGTACTTCACCGAAATCATGTTCGAGCTTTTCAAATGTAAGGACAGGCTGTTGTCCCATCATGACTACTGCTATGAGAGTCATGCAGAGAGTACTTAAAATCTTTTTCATTTCACTTATCATTAAATCAATAAATTGTTCAATCATCCCGTTAGTCCACGACCCGCTTCACCTCTTTGATATCCTCTATTTTGCGGATGGCTTTGAGCAGTTCCTCCAGCTCTTTGCGGTCGTACACATATACTTCCATCGTGCCCTTGAAAATTCCGTCGTCGCTGGACACATTGATGGAACGCATATTGATATGAAAATCCTGCGTGATGGCTTGCAGCACATGAATAAACACGCCGAATTTATCAATTCCTTTCAGTTCTATTGTTTCCACGAACGACTGCACTCGCCGAGTGTTCCAAGTAGCGGAGTAGATACGTTTGCCGTAACTGGTCTTCAGCAGATTAGCCTCGGGGCAGTCTATCTTATGGATATGCATCTGTCCGCGTTCATCCATGTAACCCAGCACTTCATCTCCGGGAATAGGATGGCAGCAGTTGCTCAGTATATATTTCTTACCCAGATCATCGTCCGTCAGCACAATGGCGTGCGGTGCTTTTTTCTTGGGCTTCTCTCCTTCACTTTTAGTCTCCCCTTTTTCTATGGATGGGCCGGGAGTGGGCTCTTCTTTCTTCTTTCCGATGAAAGGCATGTGGCTCCACCAGCTCTGACGAGGGAAGACGATCTCATGGATATTATCCAACCTGATAGTTCCCTGTCCCACTTGGGCATACAACTCATTCGGGGTCGTCAGTTGGTAGTAGTTCAACAATCGTGCCAAAACCTGATCGCGCTTATCCGTCAGGTCTTTATCCATATTGATAGCATCTTCCACCAACCGCTCGCCGTGCTTGATATAACGGCGTTCTTCACGGCGGAAATACTGTGTCAGCCCGTCCTTCGCTTTGGCGGTTGTCACCATGTTAAACCATTCTTTTTGCGGGTGTTGGCTGTTGGATGTCAGCACTTCTATCTGGTCGCCGCCACGCAGACGGTAGGATAAGGGCACTAACGCGTGGTTCACTTTTGCGCCTATACAATGCTCGCCTAACTCCGAGTGAAGCAGGAAAGCGAAATCCAAAGCCGTCGAACCGAGCGGCATCGTTTTTACTTCGCCTTTAGGCGTGAAGACGAACACCTCTTGCGCGAACAGGTTTAACTTGAATGTGCCGAGGAACTCCATCGCGTCTTTCTCGGGGTGCGCTAAGATCTCCTTAATCTCACGCAGCCATTTATCCAATTCGCTGTCGTCGGACTCACCTGTTTTGTATTTCCAGTGTGCCGCATAACCACGCTCGGCAATCTCGTTCATGCGGTCGGTACGGATTTGCACTTCTATCCATTGCCCGTCCTTACCCATGACGGTCACATGAAGCGCCTCATAGCCGTTCGCTTTTGGGGTAGAGATCCAGTCGCGGATACGCTCGGGGTGGGGACGGTATATCTCTGTAATGGCGGAGTAAATCATCCAGCACTGGTCTTTCTCGCTCATCGATTCGTTTGGGGTGAAGATGATTCGAACGGCCAGCAAATCATACACGTCCTCAAACGAAATCTGCTGTTTCATCATCTTCTTCCATACCGAATAGACAGATTTGATGCGTGCCTTGAGCGTGAACTGGTACCCCATGCTCGTCAGCCGCTCACGGATAGGAATGGCAAACTGCTCAAAACTATCCATCTGGCGCTGCTTCACCGCCTCTAATTTGCTGTGTATCTCTTCCCAAGTATCCGGATGCTCGTATTTGAAACTCAAGTCCTCCAACTCCGTTTTGATGGGGAAGAGGCCGAGGCGGTGCGCTAAGGGCGCGTATATGTACTGCGTCTCACCCGCAATCTTGTATTGCTTGTCTTTGGGCTGCGCACCTAATGTACGCATGTTATGTAAGCGGTCGGCAATCTTAATCAGTACCACGCGTATGTCGTCGCTTATTGTCAGCAACAGTTTGCGGAAGTTCTCCGCCTGCTCGCTCGCCTGGTCGCCGAAAACGCCACCGCTTATCTTGGTCAGCCCGCCTACTATCTGTGCTATTTTCTCTCCGAAAAGCCCCTTGATGTCCTCCACCGTATAATCGGTATCTTCCACCACGTCATGCAGCAGCGCGGCACTGATGCTGGTACTTCCCAAACCTATCTCTCGCACGCATATACGAGCCACAGCGATAGGGTGCATGATATATGGCTCTCCGCTCAAGCGCCGTACACCGTAATGCGCTTTGTGCGCAAAATTGAAGGCATGCGTAATAATCTCCACGTTCTGACGGTGGGGAGAATGCGCATAATCATCCAACAGCGCCTTAAACTCACGTTGAATCATTTGTTCTTCGGCCGGTGTAAACACGCTTTTTTGCATAAAAACTCAAATCGGCGACAAAGGTACAAAAAATTTTTCATATGTGCAAGCGCGCGGGCATTTTTTGCTATTTTTCTTAGTCACAAAGGCACGATTAACGTTGATTTTCCTTTAATTTTCGGCCTAAAGAGGGCTTTTTGTATCTCTTGTTTTTGGCAAAAAATACATCAAAAACAGTATATATACATAGTATATGTACTATATAAGCGCGAAAAATGCGTTTACTTGCAAAAATAGGGCCGTTATCTTATGGCTATCTTATGGGTATGTTGTGGGTATCCTATGGCAAGCATAGGACACCCTCCCCTTTCCGTCAAAGGTTTTCCCCGTTTCATCGGGGACAACCTCACCTATGGTAAGGGTAGGGAAAGGGTAGGTAAAATCTGCGAAACGGAAACAATTGTGGTACCGGTACGAAACGATTAGAAATGAAAAAAGCGGCCCTCGAGGGTCGCTTTTTGAAAGGGTCGCTTTTTGAACACATCCGGTTGGTTGCGTACGATTAGTTAATGTCTTGCACGAGGCGGACAGATTGACCGTTGTCGCGATAGTAGCCGTACTGCGGACCGAGGTCGTACAAACCGAAGTAGAGGTAGTACGCGATGCTCGTGCCGCTGGGCGAAGCAGACCAGTAGCGACCGTCCGAACCGACATTGAGCACATCCGTGCCGATGCGGTCGCCCGCAGCAGGCAAAAAGACTGCACCGGCGGATTCCATTGTTGCCCATTGTTTGGCACTGTAGGTATTGTGAGAGAAGTTATTACCATTGTTGTTGTGATAATCACTGCCTTGGTCTTCCAAACCCTGTGTCGTGCTGGCTGTGAAGGATGCGCCTGCAGGAAGCACCCAGTTATCAGGCAACAGGATGGAACCATTTACACCATTCACAGAGCCAAGCCCAAAGAGCGTAGCCGCATTCGCTCTGTCGTAGAACAGATACACCCACTCGTCCTTAGTCAGTGTGCGCCATAAGTTGGCTTCATTGCCGCCGTTTCTGATGCGATTATTGCCCCATTCGTGGAACTCCGCGTAGTCGGCGTCGTCGGTGCTTGTTTCGCGCGGAGAGTTGCCTGTCCCCCAACCGAATAGGTCAATCGTACAGGGCACTTTGTCAATACCTTCATTACCTTCCTTGCCGATAATCGTATATTGGTGCTCTGCAAATGCAAAATAATCATTATCCGCAGCAGCTTTATCTTGGTGATACTGGAGGTTGCCTTGCGAGAAACGTACTTGTTTGCCTGGCGCCACGGTGAACTTGCCCTTGAGTGCGCCGGGTGTCAATTGTTCGGGTTGGTCGGGGTTGTTGCCGTCACCACAACTTGCCATGCCAAGCATTACCGCTGCGATGGCGAAAAGATAAAAGAAATTACGCATGATATTTAGCTGTTAGTTGTTAGCGATTAGCTGTTAGTTGTTAGCGATTAGCTGTTAGTTGTTAGCGATTAGATGTCAGTTGTTAGCCTTAAACCTTTGCGGCTGCAAAGGTACAAAGAATTTGTGACATAACCAAATATTTGCATATTTTTTTGCGGAAAAATGCGTGCGCGCTTGCATATGTCAAAAAAAAGTACTACCTTTGCAAGCGCAAAAGTGTGGGCATGAATATATGATTCAATTGAAAGATATACAATCTCTGTTTTTTCTTGGTATAGGCGGCATCGGAATGAGTGCGCTTGCGCGTTATTTTGCCAGCCGCGGTTATGCTATCTCCGGTTACGATCGCACTCCTTCTCCGCTAACGAAAGAGTTGGAGTCCGAAGGAATGCACATTATTTATGACGACGACCCGTCTATTCTCTGTGCGTTCCGTCCGGCGTTGCTGCCGCAACATACATTAGTGGTTCGTACGCCAGCCGTACCCGAGGATAATGCGATATATACTTTTCTGCGCTCCAACGGTTATGACATCCGTAAGCGCGCGGAGGTGTTAGGTCTTGTGACGCAGCAGATGAAAGCATTATGCGTGGCAGGTACACACGGAAAAACGACGACCAGCACAATGCTGGCACATTTGCTCAATGATGCGAAAGGCATCAATGCTTTCCTTGGCGGGATAAGTATGAACTACGGAACGAATGTGCTGATAGCCCCGCAGAGTGAGTATGTGGTGGTAGAAGCGGATGAGTACGACCGCTCGTTTCATCATCTGCGGCCGTATATCTCGGTCGTTACGGCGGTTGATGCCGACCATCTGGATATATACGGAACTCCCGAAGCCTATCGCGAAGCTTTCGCCCATTACACCAGTCTGATCAGCGGTGCGCTGGTGATGAAACACGGCATCAATCTGCAGCCACGTTTGCAGGAAGGCGTGAAGTGCTACACGTATGGGGTAGTGGAGAGTGGAAAGTGGAAAGAGGAAAGTGGAAAGTGGAAAGAGGAAAGTGGAAAGCGGAAAGAGGAAAGTGGAAAGTGGAAAGAGGAGAGTGGGCCGGATTTTTATGCCGCGAACATACGAGTGGGGAACGGCACGATTGTGTTTGATTTTCATACACCGGACAGCGTCATCGCCGATGTGCGGTTGGGTGTGCCGGTTTGGGTGAACATAGAGAATGCCACTGCCGCGATGGCAGCCGCGTATGTGTTGGCGGAAATAGAGCAACAGAGCCTGACGGCTTCAGCCTCTGGCGCGGATAGCGCTAAAGCGTCAGCTCTCTTACATTTTAAGGAGCGGATGGCTTGTTTCAAGGGCGTGCAACGGCGTTTTAACATACATGTCAACACACCGAAAGTGGTCTATATTGACGATTATGCCCATCACCCGGAAGAGATAGCGACGGCCATTGATTCGATTCGTAAGCTTTTCCCTGAGCGGCGTCTGATAGGTGTTTTCCAACCGCATTTATATACGCGTACCCGTGATTTTGCCGATGGTTTTGCCCGTGTGCTGAGTACGCTGGACGAGGCGGTTCTGCTGCCTATCTATCCGGCTCGGGAGAAACCGATTGAGGGTGTGAACAGTAAGATGCTTGTGGCGAAAATGGGCAAAGGGCTGGTTGTGGAGAAGGCGGAACTGGTGGACTATCTGAAAGGACGTGTGGCGGAGAGCAAAGAGCCGGTAGTAGTGCTGACCGTCGGCGCGGGAGATATTGATCGCCTTGTCCCTGACGTGGCCAAGGCATTGGAGATTTGACATTTTACATTTGACATTTGAATAGGACGACACACATAGTATTGCAGATTATCGGCATCGGCTTGATGGCGGGAATGCTTCTGGCGGCGATGATATGGGGTTATCGCATGACACCAACGGACACTCCTTGCACGTCGCTGGATATACGCATTACGGACAAAGCCGAACGGAGTTATGTGACGGTTCAGGAGTTGAGCCAGTTGCTGCGTAATGCGGATTTGTATCCGGTAGGCCGCACGTTAGACGTCGTGTCGCTCTCCCGCATGGAGTCTGCTGTCAAAAGTCATCCGATGGTCCGCACAGCCGATTGCTATCTGACGCCTCGCAACGAAGTGAAGATTCGTCTGACTCAACGTGTGCCGTTGCTGCGCGTGCAAACGCCCACGGAGACCTATCTGATTGATACAGACCGCCGTGTGATGCCTGCCCGCGAGTGCGTTAAGGATAAGATGCTTCTCGCTACAGGCAATGTGGGTCCGCAGATGGCAGCTTCGCAGTTGGCGGAGTTTGCGGTGTGGCTGCAGGAGGATGACTATTGGCGGACACGCATACACCATCTGCATGTGCAGTCTCCGCAGATGATTTATCTGTATCTGGCTCCGGGTGACGTGACACGAACAACAACCGAAAAAGTGGTGTTAGGTCCCATGCGCGGCTATGAACGCAAACTGGCTAAACTCCAGACATTCCTGGAAAAAGGCCGTGAGGCAACTAAAGACAAGCAGTATTACGAACTTGACCTCCGTTATCGCGGTCAAGTGATAGCAAGAAAAAATATCTAACCCTTAACTATTCACAACAATGGCAAGAAGACAAACACAGACAGCGGATTCGCTTCCTCTGGTGGCTCTGGACTTGGGCAGCGACAGCGTTCGTGCCATGGCGGCACGTCGCATAGCTCCCGACCTATTCCAGATACTCGGAGTGGAAGAGCGTCCACAGAAAGTAGGTAACATCTGTATCGAACAGGGCATCATCACGCAGTCCAGTAGTGCGGGCTACGTCATCGCCGAGGTACTCAAACTGCTGGCGAATCGTATCGGCGTGGATGAACTGCCGACGGCTTTTATCTCCGTAGGAGGTCAGTCGATGCAGATTGTCGCCGTCCATTCCCGTCGCGATCAGGCGCGAAAGAAAGAGATCAGTCAGGCGCTGCTTGACGAGATGGAACGCGAGTGCAAGGAGAAAATCGAACTGCGCAACCCCGATGCAGCGGTACTGGGTCTGGTGCCGAGTTACTTTAAATTAGACGGCGTGGAGCAGGATGAACTGCCGACCGCCGAACAGCGCGCTGCACTGGTCGAAGCGCATTATATCGCTTTCTACGGCCGCAAGGTAATGGATACGCAGCTGCAGAAATCATTCTCTCAGGCGGGACGTAGTATAGAACATGCTTTTGTTCGCCCGGAGACCCTTCTTTCTGCCTTCGCGACGTGCGACGGCAATCATGTGCTGATGAATGGCTGTGCCGTGCTGGACATGGGGGCGCAGACTACCACACTCACCGTGTATAAAGGCGGACAGTACTTACTCAATAAAGTGGTTCCCAAAGGCGGTTATCACATCACCCGTATGCTGGAACAACAAGGCATCGGTTTTGCCACCGCCGAAGTGCTGAAGAAGAAATTCGGCTGCGCATCCCCGGCTTATGTGGATAAGAACGTGCGTCTGCGCGTGCCCGCTGCGCCGGAGATAGGCGGAGAGATGATTATCAGTTCCGCAGAACTGGCGGAGGCCATCGAACTGAAGTTGCACGAGATCCTTTCGCCGCTGATGGATGAACTGAAAAAAGTGGAAGGCCGCATCTCAACGCTTTATATAACCGGCGGCGGTTCGATGATGGCAGGCATGGCGGACTATATCCAAGCCCAGACGACGGCCCGCGTTCAATACGGCGCGCATAACCTGCTGCTTCATCGCGACACGGAAGAGAAATACCTTTCTCCGCAGTACACATCGCTCGTGGGCACTATTCTGTTAGGTCAGGATTACCGCGACAGCCATAAGAACCAACCGGTACGCAAACCCGGGTTCTTCGACCGCGTCAAAGAAAGTACATTAGACATGTTTATTGATCAGAATTAATGAATTATTGAATATATGGAAGAAGATTTAATTACACTGCCTCTGGAAGGCTTGACCGAAGACAGCATTATCAAAGTGATAGGCGTAGGCGGCGGCGGCTGTAATGCCGTTAATTACATGCATCGTCAGGGACTGAAAGACGTCTCATTCCTTGTGTGCAACACCGACCGTCAGGTGCTCATCAAGAGTTCCGTACCCAGCAAACTGCAGTTGGGGCCGGGTTTAGGTGCCGGCGGCGACCCTGAGACCGCTCGTCAATACGCGGAGGAGAGCAGAGACCATATTCGCGAGGCTCTGAACGACGGCACGCAGATGCTTTTCATCACAGCCGGTATGGGCGGCGGCACAGGTACGGGCGCGTCGGCAGTCGTGGCTGAGGTGGCACAGGAAATGGGTATACTGACCGTGGGCATCGTCACTATTCCTTTTGCCTTCGAGGGCAAGAAAAAAATAGAGAAAGCGATGACCGGTGTAGCTCGTCTAGCTAAACATGTGGATGCCCTTCTCATTATTAATAATGAGAAACTCAAACAGATTTATCCGGAACTGAACCTGCTCAACGCTTTCAGCAAATCGGACGATGTGGTAGCCAATGCAGCACGTTCGATAGCAGAGATTATTACTGTGCCGGGTTATATCAATACCGATTTCGCAGACGTGCGTAACACGCTGCGCAAAGGTGGTGTGGCCATCATGAATATAGGTCGCGCCTCCGGCGAGAAACGTATTACCAACGCCATCAACGATGCCCTCAATAGTCCGCTGGTCAACACCAACGATGTGCACGGTGCAGAGCGTATATTGCTGCAGTTCTACTGCTCTACAGAGCACGCGATCGTAATGGAAGAGATCGACCAGATTAACGATTTCGTGCAAGAGGTTGGCGATGATATAGAAGTGCAATGGGGTGCGTCTATTGACGAGAGTCTTGGCGAGGATGTTCGCGTAACAGTTATCGCAACCGGCTATAAGGTGGACGGTCTTCCTTCGGAAGAAGAGGAGGAAGGCAAGAAAACCATTGCGGAGGCTATTGACGCCAATTATCCGCCGCAGATGCCCAAGCCGTTAGAGGATGAAAAGGCCCAACTTATTGATCTGAGTGACACCTTACGTGCCGAGGGCGTGGATTTCCAACCACGGCAACCCCGTGAGTACTCAGAGTCCACTTCTGCGGAAGATGTTGTTATCACCGTGGAGGATGAGACCAAAGAGCCGGAAGAGAAACCTTCACACAGTCCGTTCGGATGGATACGGAGAAAGTGATAAAAGTTTAGAGTTTAGAGTTTAAAGTTTAGAGTTTAGAGAAATGGATAAAGAGATGAATTTTTTTGACCTCTGTGCGGCGTGTGGCCGTGGAATAGGTCGTTGTTTTGCCGCCCTCGGCCGTTTGCTAACGCGCATGACGCGTCTGACGTTCCATTACTGGTGGCTGGTGATAACCATCGTTCTGCTGGCAGCCGCGGCGTCACTCTATTATACAAGGTGTGAGAACCAGACGTATAAAATGAACGCAGTCGCATTACTGAACGGTCCGTCTATTCAGCAGTTTGAGCAGGCGTTTGCTCCGCTGCGCTCGAATCACATGATTCCGGAAGGAGCGGCTATCAAACCTTTCATTGTAGAGCAAAAGGCCCGGGTATTTGACACGTTCCGTGTGATCGATTGTTTGCATGACGGCGAAGCGGATTTTATTGACTTCAAGCAAAAGATTTATCCCACAGACACCGTAAATGTGCAGATGAGTGACCGTTTATGCCTGCAGTTCCGCATCAAAGCGCGCAATCTAGGCTTGGTACCGGAGATAGAGCAGTCGCTGCTGGACTTTCTCAACGGCAATGCTCCGATGCAGCAGTCGTATGCCACGTATCTGGCGAACTTGAAAGAAGAGGTGGCATTCAACCATTCACAGGCTCAGAAACTGGACAGCCTGACCAGCAATTATTATTTCTATAACGCTTCCAGCGCGCAGCCGATGAACTATAGCGGCAACGGCGTGAATTTCTACGGAGACCGTCGTATCCGCCTGTTCCTCAAAGAGATTTACGAGCAGCGTGAGGTGCTTCAGCAAGGAGACTATCGCTTACAGTTAGCGACCGCTCCCGTGGTACTCGAGAACCATTTTGCGATGGATCCGAAACCCGTTAACGGTCGCCTGAAGATGTTGATAATCTTCTTGTTGCTCGGTTGGTGCAGCGGCTGTATTGCGGCTGAACTCATCGACCAACGCAAAGCTATTTACGCTTGGCTGAAGAGATAATTTTCTTCACTACGAAATAGAGAATGACTGCACCGAGCAGTATTAGTATAGCCACGCTCAGTTCGTGGCTATATTCTTTTATGAGGTCCATCTGTCCCGCAGCCACGTAACCTAATGCGGCAAGGATGCAATTCCAGCAGAACGCACCGAGGAAGGTCCACCAGAGGAAAGAACCGAAATGCATGCGGCTGAGTCCGGCAGGAATACTGATGAGTTGACGAATTCCGGGAATAAACCGCCCGATGAAGGTGGATACATTGCCTTTCTCACGGAAATACTCCTCTGCGCGCTGTATCTTCTCGCTTGACAACAGACATAAATGTCCCAGTCTGCTGTCCGCGAACTTATAGATGATAATGCGTCCCAACCACACGGAGAGGCCATAGTTGATAATAGCGCCTATCATGGCTCCTAAAGTGCCGAAGAGAACGATAATCAGTACGTCCACCAGATAATTTCCGGTGGCGCAGAGTACGCTACCGGGTTGGCCGGCAACGAATGCTGCCGGAGGAATGACCACTTCACTCGGGAAAGGGATAAACGATGACTCTACAGCCATCAACGCAGTAATCGACGCATAGTTCATATGCGCCGAATACCACGCGATAATATTATCAACAAATGTCATTAGATGAAAAGCAGTTGAACAATGATGTAAACCGGCAGAAGGATGATCAAACTGAATTTAATCATGTATCCGAAGAACGATGGCATCTTGATTCCGCTCTCCTCTGCGATGGCTTTCACCATGAAGTTAGGTCCGTTGCCGATATAGGTCAGTGAGCCGAACATCACAGCCGCGATGGAGATAGCTTTGAGCAGTATCTCCGGAACACCGGCTACGAAAGGTGTACCGTTGAACATACCTGTTACGACACCTGCTTCAGCGGCAGCAAGCGACTCCGGCAGACCGGAAGCTACACCGTGGAATGCAACCGCTGTCGGCGTGTTATCGAGGAACGCAGAGAGCGCACCGGTCGAGTAATAGAACTGCCATGCGTGGGTGAAACCGAGGTCGGCTGCGTGCGCCTTCAAATAGGCGAGGGCAGGGGTCATCGTCGTGAAGATTCCGAGGAACAGAACCGCTACCTCTACTATCGGAGTCCAGCTGAACTTGTTGTTGTCATAACGCACCTCTTTCTTGGTCGTGTAGAGCGAGAGACCTGTGAGCGAGAGCAGCACTATTTCACGCAGGTATTTGAGCCACAGCGGAGCGTCTGCTTCACCCATCTGCTTGATGGTTCCTTCGTTCACAAAAGCCACTGCCAGCACTACGCCTAACAGATATACGAAATTGATAGTACCTTTCATCACCAACGGCGTAGCCTCACGCGAGTCCGCAGAGAGGGCTGTCCAGTGCTCCTTGTTGTAATAATAGGTGTCCATCGCGAAATAGATGCCGAGCAGCAGAATTCCCGTAACAGCCCATTCGGGCGCAAGGTGCATGAACCATGAGAAGTGTGCGCCGCGGAGGAAGAGCATGAACAAGGGTGGGTCTCCCAGCGGGGTCAGCAGACCGCCGCAGTTGGCTACCAGAGCTATGAAGAAAAGGATGGTGTGAACCTTGTATTCACGCTGTTTGTTGGTCTCGATGAGGGGACGGATGAGCAGCATAGCGGCACCCGTCGTACCCATGATAGAGGCTAATATCCAGCCCAAGCCCAAGAAACCGGTGTTGACCCAGGGTTTGGCTTTCAGGTCACCTGAGAAATGAATACCGCCGGTGATGACAAACAACGCCAGCAGCAGGATGATGAATGGCACGTAGTCGAAGAAGATCTGGTGCTCCAACTCGTGCATCATTCCTCCCATGATCAGGCATACCGCTACCGGCACGCCGAGGAAGAGGGAAACAATGAGTTTGTTGGTGTTCTTCTCCCACCAGTGTTCTGCTACCAGCGGACCGATAGCAATCATCAGAAGCATGAGTCCGAACGGAATCAGCGACCATGCCGAATGTACAAATTGTTCCATAGTACTTTATTTAATTTTAAACTCGCTAAAAGCGAGTGCAAAGGTACACTTTTTTTTCGAGATATGCAAACGAAAGATTATTTTTCCACAAAATTCCTCTATTTCTTGCCTATTTCAGACATCCCTGGAGAAAGAAAAAGAAAAAGAAAAGAAGCAAAAGAAAAATATAAAAGACCCGAGACCGACTACCACCACATGGTGGTAGTCCGCAGTAGCGTATGTGCGTGGGGACGGGCGCGTATGTGGAAGATGCCGCAGGAGCGGCTGTCGGTCGGTCAGACAGGGTTGATAAAGGGGTGGGAGAGTTTATAATCGTGGAGGAGGGAGTTGAGTCAATCAAATATAATAATAAATTGCGGCATAGCCATAATTAATTATATGGTTCTTATAGGGGTTAAACAGAGGTGTTACGTAGGCTTTGACCGTCGGTTGACAGTCGGGATTTGACTTAAATTTGAGTGCATAGGTACAAAAAAAATCTCATATATGCAAGAGATGATGAGTTTTTGAGGAAGTATAGAGAAAAAAAAGAGATTTATTTGCATAATTCAGAAAAAAGTTATACCTTTGCATGCAAATTGCGTGCCGAGCAATAATCGCATTGTAATTCCGCTGACACCGACAGGGTAAAAAAGCGGTGAAAAGATAGATAGAAGATGGCAAAGCAAAAAGAAATAATCGTCAAGGACACAACTATCCGTTCGTTTTCGCAGGACGGATGGGACTATATCTGTATAACGGACATTGCCAGACAGAAGAATGCCCTTGAACCGAAAGATGTTGTAAAGAATTGGATGCGACTCAAGAATACGATTGAGTATCTTGGAATGTGGGAGGCATTGAATAACCCGCAGTTCAAAGGGGTCGAATTCGATCCCCTTTTGCGAGAGGCTGGTAGTAATGCTTTCACACTTAGTCCGTCACGCTGGATTGAATTAACGGGAGCTATAGGCATTATTTCGAAGGCTGGGAATAACGGCGGCACGTTTGCGCAACGGGACATTGCTTTTAAATTTGCCAGTTGGGTGTCTGTTGAGTTTGAACTCTATTTGATTAAGGAATTCCAACGCCTCAAAGAGGAAGAACAAAAAGCTCTCGGCTGGTCGGCAAAGCGCGAGTTGGCAAAGATTAATTATCATATCCATACAGACGCGATAAAAGAGCACCTTATCCCGCAGGAGATTGACCCTTACCATCGTTCACTCATTTATGCCAATGAGGCTGATGTGCTCAATGTGGCGTTGTTTGGAATGACCGCTAAAGAATGGCGTGATGCGCATCCGGAGGATAAAGGTAATATACGCGACTACGCGACGATTAACCAGTTGATTTGTTTGAGTAATATGGAGAACCTGAATGCAGTATTCATCAACGAAGGTCTGCCACAAGGAGAACGCCTCCAGAAACTCAACCAGATAGCTATCCAGCAAATGACTGTGTTAGAAAACGTAGAAAGCAAACGTATATTGAAAGCATAAAACAGAATCAGGTCTGACCTCACCGACAGCGTAAAAAAGGAGCATAGAAAAGTTAAAACAAATGAAATATTCTGTAGTCATAGAGGAGATTTTGCGCAAAGAGGTGGCTGTTGAGGCAAATGACGCAGAGGATGCGAAAGAGATTGTTGAGGCGCTTTATCGCAAAGGGGAGATTGTCTTGGACGCAGGGGATTTTATTGGAGAACCGACCATAACATGTAAGTGAAAATCAAGATACAAATTTGACATAAAACATCCGCAGCGGCGGAGTAAACATATTTATTAATTAGCGTTTGCTATTTGTCTATTCGCACTGAAACGTAGGAAATTTCAAAAATAAGCAAATTATAAAGAGCAACAGCAAACCCGCAAAACATGCGGGCGACTTGTCTTTATAATGGTGCTATTCCTACGACCACAGTGCGAGCAAGTTTGCCCGCATTTTGTATTCATACAGGTCGTAGAAGCAGAATAGTAAAGATAGCAGACAGTAAAATGCTATCTAATGAAAATCACCGAATCGGTCGCCAAACCATTTATTAAGTGGGTTGGCGGCAAGACACAGCTTCTTGAACAATTAGAAGCTTTGCTTCCGGCTGATTTTGATGAATGGAAAGATGTGACGTACATTGAGCCGTTTGTAGGCGGAGGAGCGATGCTCTTCTATCTGTTACGTACACACGCCAATATCCAAACAGCCGTTATTAACGACATCAATTCGGATCTGACGACGTGCTATAAGGTGGTGCGCAATCATCCGTCGGAATTGGTGGGGTCTCTACAACAGATCCAAGATGAGTATTATACACTCACGTCCGAAGATGAGCGCAAGGCTTTCTATATGCAGCGGCGTGACGAGTTTAATACCAAGTCGTTAGACCCGCTCCGTAACACCACACTATTCTTTTTCCTAAACCGTACTTGCTTTAACGGTCTTTATCGCGTCAATAAAGCAGGACTTTTCAACGTGCCTTTTGGTCGCTATGATCATCCGCAGATATGCGACGCCAAGACGATTTATGCGGATAGTGCGTTATTGCAAAAGGTAGAGATATATACCGGGGATTACCAGCAAATCTTTCCTTTTGCACAAGGGAAGACTCTCTTTTATTTCGATCCGCCTTACCGTCCTTTGGACAATACCAGCAGTTTCAACGATTATGCGAAAGAGCCTTTTAATGACCTTGCGCAAGTTCGTTTGAAAGAGTTTTGCGACACGGTTGACGCTTCCGGCTATCATTTCATGCTGAGCAATTCGGATTGTCAAGACGGTTTCTTTGATGATCTCTACAAGCAATATACGATTGAGCGTGTTTTAGCATCGCGTAGTATAAATGCGAACCCCAGCAAACGCGGCAAACTGACCGAGATTCTGGTTCACAATTACAAAGAAGTTAAACAAAACCAATTATTCTAACCTATGGCAGCACATACCGAAGAACAATTTGAGATATTTATGTCTCAGTTGAGAAAAACAAACCAAACATTAGACTACTTTTTCTGTGATTTTAAGAAGATAAAAGCAAATGTAGATAGAATAAAAGTAAATCTCAATTTACTAAATAGTTTGTTGACATCTTCTAATATCCAAAGTACAATAGATTGTATATTTGAAGAATACGGCACAAAGCCTTTTGAGGTTTTAGATATTTTGATTGCTGTAAGAGATAGTAAAGATGGCGTATGGGTAGTTGAAAAGTCGCCTTTGGACGAACCGCAAAAATTATCAAATATGTTTAAATCCCCTAATGGAGTATATACATTTCTCAAAACGACGGGTTTACTGAATCTATTTCAAAATAAAGATCTTACGAACCTCGTTGATTATGTTTTTGGAATAGAAACAGGAATGGATACCAATGCTCGCAAAAACAGAAGTGGTCAAATAATGGAAAATGAGATAGCTTCAATCTTAAAAGCAAATGGAATCCCTTATAGCAGTCAAGTAAAATCTATTACTTTTCCAAATTTGAAAGATAAATTAGGAAAGGATGTTAAGAAATTTGATTTTTCCATTCGTACAACACGTAAAACATACTTATTGGAAGTAAATTTCTATAATGGAGGAGGTTCTAAACCGAATGAAGTAGCGCGAGCTTATACAGGTATTGCTCCTAAAATCAATAGTAATCCAAAATATGAATTCGTGTGGATTACAGATGGGCAAGGTTGGTTTGATGCAAAGCCTGAAATCAAAGCTGCTTATGATGTAATTCCTTCTATTTATAATTTAACAAGCCTTCCCAACTTTCTAAAAAAGATAAAAGATGAAGGTTTCGTAACAGATAGTTTATTTTGATCTAATGACCACTTATTCAACATACCCAGACTTCTGCATTCTGCAAGGCGATTGCATGGAGCGATTGCGCGAGATAGAGGATAACTCTATCGATGCTATCTTTGCTGATCCGCCGTACTTCTTGAGTAATGGAGGAATAAGTGTGCAAAGTGGCAAACAAGTATGCGTGGATAAAGGTGATTGGGACAAAGGCGGCACACCTGAATACATCTACGAGTTTAATCGCAAATGGCTTAGTCTATGTCGCTCCAAACTGAAAGAAAACGGAACGATTTGGATTAGCGGCACGCACCACAACATCCACGTCGTTATGCGCTGCCTGCAAGAGCTCGGCTACAAAGTACTCAATACGATTACTTGGCAGAAAACAGACCCGCCACCTAATTTGTCATGCAAGTATTTTAATTTCTCTACCGAACTCATCATTTGGGCGCGTAAGTCGGAAAAGAAAACGCACAAGTTCAACTATGAGATCATGAAGCAACTCAACGGCGGTACGCAGATGACCGATGTGTGGCGTATTCCGGCGGTGGGTTCATGGGAGAAAATGCAAGGCAAACACCCGACGCAAAAGACCTTGCGTCTATTGTACCGAATCATCCTTGCTTCAACCAACGAAGGCGACACCATCCTTGATCCGTTCAGCGGTTCAGGCACGACCGGTATTGCCGCTAATCTGCTCGGACGCAAGTACATCGGCATAGAACAAGATCCTTCTTTTGTGGACTTATCTTTGCGTCGACGCGAAGCCTTAGAGGACGAACAGACACGCAAGAAACTCTTTGACAAAATGCGTGAAAACGGACAAGAGGCAACGGTTCTGGTGAACCATATGCGCGAGAAAGACCGCGAACTGGCGATGCAATTAGGTATAACGTACACGCGTGCCGGAGACAGCAAAGGTTCGTTGTTGGTGAAAGAGGGTTTTGAGCGTTTGGGCTATATTTGCCTGCATACCAACGGAGACAATCCGCAACTATTCAAGCAGGCCAACAAAGGTTTTCGGATTTATACGGCTAAAGACTTGCAGAATATGGGCTTTTCTGCCGAGAACGCACCATATTATGCAGTATTCCTCTTTGACCCGAACAAGTCCATCCGCTTCGATCAGGAGATAGACCTCCACAAGAAGAAATACACCCAAGTGGCGCACATTGAGCCGCTTAGATATTTTATCACGATAAAGTAACAAAGGGCTAACCGATGAAATAGAACAACCTCGTTTCAACATCGGTTCAAATGGTCATAAATCAGCAGACCTTGCGCTGAAGGTATATACCCTTACGGACAGGAGGTAAGATAAAAAAAGCGGGATAGAATCCCGCGGGAATGGACGGAGAAGCGGAATGCTATTCCGCGGCAAAGGACAAAACGAAAGGTAGCGAGGGTAATCCTCGCTGCTTTTTTGCATACAATGCCGAGGAAAGAACTCGGCGGAGTAGCGCCGAGAGTTAGACCAGCGGGAGAGGGTTCACGGCACCGCAGGTAAACAACTTATAGGAACCGAAGCCGGATGATATCCGGCATAATAGACGATGTAAAAACACGGCACTATGTGCCGCGAAGCAGACGAAGAGAGGATTTTTTTCGCGAGGACGCGACAAAAATACATAAGGAAGAGCGGGCTCGGTGGAATTAATCCAGTTTGAGCACGGCGAGGAAGGCTTTCTGCGGCACTTCCACATTGCCGATTTGTTTCATTCGTTTCTTGCCTCGTTTCTGTTTTTCCAATAGTTTGCGCTTACGACTTACATCACCGCCGTAACATTTGGCGAGCACATCCTTGCGAACTTGCTTTACGGTCTCTCGCGCGATTATCTTCGCGCCTATTGCGGCTTGGATAGCTATGTCGAACTGCTGACGAGGAAGAAGTTCTTTGAGTTTCTCACACATACGACGGCCGAAATCAACGGCGTTATCGCGGTGGGTGAGGGTAGAGAGCGCATCGACTTGCTCGCCGTTGAGGAGAATGTCCAACTTGACGAGATTAGACGGGCGGAAACCGTTCATGTGCCAGTCAAAAGATGCGTAACCTTTGGAAATGGACTTCAGTTTGTCGTAGAAATCAATGACTATTTCTCCGAGAGGCATATCAAAAAGGAGCTCCATTCGGTTGCCGGAGATGTATTCCTGCTTGACGAGTTCGCCACGTTTGCCGAGACAGAGCGTCATTATAGGACCGATGTAGTCAGCGGTGGTGATGACCGACGCACGGATGTACGGCTCTTCGATGCGGTCTATCTCCGTGAGGTCGGGCATACCGGCAGGGTTATGCACCTCTACGGTGTTCCCGTCTTTGGTATAAACGTTGTAACTAACGTTCGGAACAGTGGTGATGACATCCATATTAAACTCGCGGTCGAGTCTTTCCTGCACAATCTCCATGTGCAACAGGCCGAGGAATCCGCAGCGGAAACCGAAGCCCAAGGCCATGGAGCTCTCCGGCTGGAAAGTGAGGCTGGCGTCGTTGAGTTGCAGTTTCTCCAGCGATGCTCTCAGGTCCTCGTAGTCTTCCGATTCAATAGGATAAACACCCGCAAAAACCATTGGTTTGGCTTCTTCAAAGCCCGCAATCGCTTTGTCGCAAGGCCGTGCTACATGGGTAATCGTGTCGCCCACTTTGACTTCCGTCGAGGTCTTAATGCCTGATATAATGTATCCTACATTCCCGGCGCTGATACTCTTACGCGGACTCATGTCAAGGCGGAGAATGCCTATCTCGTCGGCGTCGTATTCCTTGCCGGTGTTGACAAAGCGCACTTTATCGCCCGTGTGCATAGTGCCGTTCACCACTTTGAAATAAGCGATAATGCCGCGGAAAGAATTGAAAACACTGTCGAAAACCAAACATTGCAGAGGAGCATTTGGGTCGCCGACAGGAGCCGGTATTTGCTCTATGATGGCGTCCAGAATTTCCTCTACGCCCTCTCCCGTTCGTGCGGAGCAGCGAAGAATCTCCTCTCGTTTGCAACCAAGCAGGTCTATGATTTCATCCTCCACGCGCTCAGGCATCGCATTCGGCATGTCACATTTATTGATGACGGGAATAATCTCCAAATCATGCTCAATGGCCATGTAGAGGTTGGAAATCGTCTGCGCTTGCACGCCCTGCGTGGCATCGACTACAAGCACCGCTCCTTCGCACGCAGCGATAGAACGACTGACTTCATAACTGAAATCCACGTGTCCCGGAGTGTCAATGAGGTTCAGCGTATAGCCTTTGAAATCCATCTGAATGGCGTGACTCTTGATGGTTATGCCGCGCTCTTTCTCCAACTCCATGTCATCCAACACCTGCGCTTCCATGCTCCGTACATCTACTGTGCCGGTGAGTTCCAGCATACGATCAGCTAATGTACTTTTGCCGTGATCGATGTGTGCGATAATACAGAAATTACGTATCTTATCCATTAAGTCCTATTTATCCAAATTAAATCGGCTGCAAATTTACTAATAATTTTTTATATACGCAAGATAACACTCTTTTTTTTTCTGCTTTCGCTTGCGTATATCATAAAAAAGCTGTACCTTTGCAGTCGCAAAGGTTTATGAACACATTATATGAAAGTAAATTATCTTGAGTCCCGGCACATCGGACTCACCCCCGCAGACGAACAGCGCATGTTAGCCGCCATCGGCGCAAATTCATTGGACGAACTGGTCCGCCAAACCATGCCGGCAGATATATTACTGCCGGAGCCTATTGAGTTGGAGGAACCTTATACGGAGCAGCAACAGTTAGAGGTCGCAGAGACGATGCTTGGTCATAATGAGTCGGCGCGTTCTTTTATCGGCCGTGGTTGGTACGGGGCTATCACGCCTGCCGTCATTCGGCGCAACATTCTGGAGAACCCTGTGTGGTACACCTCTTACACCCCTTACCAGGCGGAGGTCAGTCAGGGTCGACTGGAGGCGCTTTTTGTATTCCAGACAATGGTGAGTGACCTTACCGGGCTGCCGTTGTCCAACTGCTCTCTCTTGGACGAAGCGACTGCTGCTGCCGAGTCGGTAACGATGATGCGTAACCTGCGTTCACGGGAACAAGTCAAAGCGAATGTGCGTAAGGTCTTTGTAGATGAGAAAATATGGCCCAACACCTTATCTGTACTGCGTACGCGCGCGAAAGGCCAAAATATTGAGATTGTGGTCGGTAGTTATGCGGACTTCCGTCCGGACGAGTCATTCTTCGGAGCACTCGTTCAATGGCCGAATAGTGATGGCTCGATAGAGGATTACGAGACTTTTATTGACGACTGTCATGCTATGGGACTCAAGGTGACCGTTGTGGCTGATCTAATGGCTTTGGCGTTACTCAAACCGCTGAACGCGGATATCATGTGCGGCACGGCGCAGCGTTTTGGCTTACCGATGGGCTTCGGAGGTCCGACTGCCGGTTATATGGCTACGCGGGATGAGTTCAAACGCGAAATGCCGGGACGTATTATAGGCTTGAGTAAAGATAAGAACGAGCATCCCGCTTTCCGTCTTGCGCTGCAGACACGAGAGCAACATATCAAGCGTGAACGGGCAACTTCAAATATATGCACGGCAGAGGCCCTCTCCGCGATGATGGCAGGCATGTACGGCGTTTATCATGGCGCGGAAGGAATACGTCAGATTGCTGAAGGTATTCACGGAAAAGCCGTGTATCTGAGCGAAATGCTCCAAGCTTATGGGTACGAGCAGGAGAATGTGGAGTTCTTTGATACGCTGAAGATTAGTCTTCAGGATTCGGAAATCAGCATTCAAGCACTCCGTGAAAAAGCGGAGGAGCGCGGCATTAACCTCTATTACGACCCGCAGGGATGGGTAGGACTGTCTATTGACGAGACCACAGACCTTTATGACATGAACGACCTGATTGACATCTTCGCCGAAGCAAGTGGGAACCTGCCGCAGGAAGAAGAGTCGGAGACCGCGTTTGAAGGGCTGTGGGCTATAGATGAGGGTCGTGTGCGCGAGGTGGACTATATGCAAGCTGAGGTCTTTAAGAAATATCATACGGAGACCGAATTGATGCGTTATCTCAAGCGCCTTGACCGCAAGGATATAAGTCTTGCTACATCCATGATTCCTCTCGGTTCGTGTACCATGAAATTGAATCCTGCTGCAGCCATGATTCCTGTCACTTTCTCCAGTGCGATGAATGTTCATCCTTTGGCGCCGGAAGAGCAAGTAAGCGGTTATCTGGCGGTGATGGAGCAATTGAAGGAACAGTTATGTGCCATCACTGGTTTCGATGCCTGCACCCTGCAACCTACATCAGGCGCCGCAGGAGAATATACCGGTTTGGTGGTCATTCGCGAATATCTCAAGCGCCAGGGGCAGAGCGAGCGTAAGGTTCTTCTTATCCCTGCCTCGGCTCATGGTACTAACCCTGCCTCTTGTGTGCAAGCCGGTTTTGTGCCTTGTGTGGTAAAGTGCGACGAGTTGGGAAATACAGACTTGGAGGACTGGAGAGCGAAGGCCGAGGAAAACAAAGAGGTGTTGGCCGGTTGCATGATTACGTACCCCTCTACGCACGGCATTTTCGAGCAAGCCATCCGTGAGATGATACACATCGTACATACTAACGGCGGATATGTGTATATGGACGGCGCGAACATGAACGCGCAGATAGGTTGGACGAATCCGGCTTATATCGGTGCGGATGTGTGTCACTTGAACCTCCATAAGTCTTTTGCTTCGCCTCACGGCGGCGGAGGACCAGGAGCAGGAGCCGTTTGTTGCACGAAAGCTTTGGCGGATTGTTTGCCTACGGAAGATAAGAATCGAGTTTCTGCGGCTTTATATGGTAATGCGAACATGGCACTCATCTCCTGGAGCTATATTGCTATGCTGGGCACAGAGGGACTGCGTCACGCCACTGCGGCAGCTATTCTGTCGGCCAACTACATGGCAGAGCGGCTCAAAGAGGCCTATGGCATTGTTTATACCGGTGCTACGGGCAGAGTAGGGCACGAACTGATTCTCGACTGCCGCCAGTTCCATGCTATTGGAATTACCGAAGCGGACGTGGCTAAACGACTGATGGACTACGGTTATCATGCGCCGACACTCTCTTTCCCCGTGCATGGCACGCTGATGGTTGAGCCGACGGAGAGCGAGTCGCTGGAAGAGATAGACCGTTTCTGCGATGTTCTGCTGCAGATTCGTCAGGAGATAGCAGATATTGAATCCGGTAAGGCGGATAAGACGGATAATGTGCTGCTTAATGCTCCGCACCCGGAGTATGAAGTGGTTGCAGATGAATGGACACATCCTTATAGCCGTCGCGAAGCTGCTTATCCGACTGAATGGGTGGCACAGACGAAATTCTGGTGCCCCGTAGGACGAGTGGATAACGGCTTTGGAGACAGAAACCTTGTCGCTAAATTTTAAATGGTAAAGCAAAAAAATCAACATCCGAATATCCGTGAGCACTTGCGCCGTTATCGACGCATGTTGCCATGGATTACCATGAAGGAACTGCTGATGATTATGATCAGCACGATTCCGTATGCAATTGCAGTGAACCAACTGCTGGTGCCGCATGCTATCGTTGGCGGCGGTGTGACCGGTCTATGCGAGATTATCTATTTCGCCACTAATACGTATGTGCCTATCTGGCTCTCCAGCGCTTTGATTAATGTGTTGCTACTGGTGCTGGCGACGGTCACGGTAGGATGGCGGTATGCGCTCCGGACAGTTTGGGGTGTGTTATGGCTCACGATATGGCTCAAGGTCATTCCTATTGCGCAGATACCGCTGCTGACGGATTCGTTCATGGCAGTAGTGGTAGGTGGCTTGTTTACCGGCTGTTTCCTGGGTATATGCTTTCTCAATAACGGTTCTACGGGAGGCACGGATATCATTGCCATGATTGTTAATAAATACCATCATTTGCCCATGGGGCGCGTGTTACTTTTCGCAGATATGACGGTAATCTCTTCGGCCTTCTTCCTGCCTACTATCCAAGCGGCAGGCACTCAGGGAGCGATAGAGAAGATTCTTTTTGGTCTCACCTATACGTTCATGTGCTCTACGGCAATCGATTGGGTGATGAACAGGATGCGACAGTCTGTGCAATTTATGATCTTCACCCAGAAACCTGACGAGATAGCGGAAGCAATCATCACGCAGGCCCATCGCGGTTGTACGTTCCTCGAAGCGGAGGGTGGCTATAACAAAAAGCCGATGAAGGTAGTTACTACTATCGCCCGGTCCTATGAATCCGCTACTATCTTCCGTCTGGTACGAGCGATAGACCCTAATGCGTTTGTGAGTCAGAGCCAGGTACGAGGCGTCTTCGGGCAAGGTTTTGATCCCATGGTAAACGGCAAATAAATCCATCTCGCGATCTCTGGTCGCAGCAATTATAAATGAATACCTCTATGGTTCGGTACAGCAAGTTGGTGAACCCGCATAACACGAGTGACTCTCGTGCCATGACAGTTTTTCAGTATTTGGTCATCATCATCGGCATCGCGCCCATGGCGTTAATGGTGAACTGGGTGCTCCTTCCTCATGCTTTTGTCGGCGGAGGACTGACGGGTATCTGTTCGGCTATTTATTATGTGACGGGAGGCTTGTTTCCTTCTCTCTTCCCGGAATACGGAGGGGCTGTACCGGTGTGGCTGACTACGTTTGTCTTTAATGCCATTCTGCTGCTGATTGCCGGACTGACGGTAGGCTGGCGTTTCTGTATACGTACGATGGTGGGCGTGGCGGCTATTACCTTTTGGTACCGCGTTATACCTATCTTGCCGGAACCTATTATTGCCGACCCGTGGTTGGGAGCTATCATTGGCGGATTTGTCTTTGGTCTCAGTCTGGGCTGCGTTCTGGCGGCTAACGGATCTTCAGGAGGAACGGATATAGTGGCAATGATTATCAATCATTATCACAATATATCGCTGGGAAATATTATGTTGCTCTGCGATATTCTCATTATCGCATCCGCGTTCTTCCTGCCGTTGCCGGAGAGTATGGCAACAGAGGGCGGTAATCCGTTCTATCTGCATATCAAACGTGTTTTGTATGGTGTTTGCATGACGCTTTCTTATACTCTGGCAGTCGATTGGGTTATGACGCGCTTGCATCGCTCTGTCCATTTCCTTATATACTCTTCCAAATACGATGAGATAGCTACAGCCATTAATACTACGGTTAATAGAGGTGTAACGGTCTTGGATGGAACGGGGTGGTATTCGCAGCAACCGGTGAAAGTGATATCTGTGTTGGTTCGTAAGCCGGAGAGTTCGTTGGTGCTTAGTATTGTGAAGAATATTGACCCGGAAGCTTTAGTATCTATTGCGGATGTAGGAGGAGTCTTTGGGTCGGGATTTGACAAAATCAAGGCCAAATAAAGAAAGAGGATGGGATGCTTTTTCTAAAATGTTCCACGAACGAGGTTTTATCGGAGTAATTACCTACTAATTAGCGTGGAACAATGGAAGAATTTTACTCTTTTTCTCATTATTTTCATCAAAAACTTGCGTATATCAAAAAAAAGCAGTACTTTTGCACCCGCTTTTCAGAAATTAGAACTAGTAGGGCTCCCGAAAATTCTAGTTTTTGGAAGAGGAGGGAACACGAAGGAGAGTTGACTGAGTGGTCGAAAGTGCCGCACTCGAAATGCGGTGTACGCATTACGTCGTATCGGGGGTTCGAATCCCTCACTCTCCGCAGGGTAAATGAAAAGGATGTCCATAAACGGGCATCCTTCTTCATTTATTTGGAGAGCGAGGGTCTTCTGCACCCCCGGTCGGTGGGTTCTTATCTCGCTTCGCTCGAACGATTAATGCTTCGCATTTTTCGAATCCCTGTGGGGGCCTTCTATCCCCCCGGTCGGGAGTTCTTATCTCGGGATAAACCCTCGCACGATTATTGCCGAGCAATTTTCTCCGCCGCTTCGCTCTGTCGATTATTGCAAGCAATTTTCTTAGCTCGGCTTATCAGCCTCGCACGATTATTACTCATCTGCGTTATGCTACGTTCCATAAAAGTCCTTGCCGTTTATGGGTAGCATATACGCATCTTTCGTAATTTTCGAATCCCTTGAGCATGGTGCCCTCGAATCCCTCACTTAGTTCAGTCTTACCATGACGGAGATGACTTGTCCGGCAGTGGTGTCGCCTGCTTTATAGACGCGTACCTTTCCTTTGTTTTCGCCGGCTACATCTACCATGATAGTTAATTGTTTACCATTCATAGTGATAGCCGTCTTTTGGAAGGATTGGGTGCTTGGATCATACTTGCCAAACGGTTTCTCCGTCACTATCTGTGCCTGGTAAGCATCGTATTCGCTCCAATCGATAACAACCTGTTCAGCTGCATCTTTTGATAAATCACAGATATAGAACGAGTGTTCATCGTTATTCATGATATAAGCGATATTATCGTAATAATCTCTTTCATTATCCGGGTAGTAGTCCGGCAGATCCATGTGCGTGACTTTTTTGCCTTTAGGGTCAAAGGTAAACTTCTTATTGTGGTCAAGCCATGATAGCGTTTCGGTTTTGCTAATAGGGCCGGCTACGGTCTCGATGTCCGGCAATTCTGCGAGCAATTCACCTACTTTGGCTTGAGCAACAGGCGATTCTTGCAAGTCCAAGGCATAGAAAGCAGTACCGTATCCGCGAATAACGGCAATGGCATATAGCGTACCATTGATGGAAGATACATACCAATTAGCCTCTTTATGCTCATCGCTTGTAATAGCAACAATGTCCAGCGTATTTGGGAAGAGCACTCCGGTCTTATACGTCCATCCCCATTCGCCTCCTCGATAGCCGATATCACCGCCTATGGCACCTCGGTTGTCCGGAAGAATAGATTCGAAATAGAGCGTGTTCTCATGCATCCTACGTACGTTCAGGTAATCGCCTTCGTCTTTGAGTTGGTACACCATTTTGGCATCGCTATATTCGCTTAAACAATACACCTCACCCTTCATACTCTCCACAATGGTGTAGATATCCGAAGGACGACGGTTTCCCGCCAGCGGATGTCCCTCAATATCGTATTCCAGATAAGGCAGAATATTGTAGTCCCATTCAAACAGCGCACCGTCTTTGAGCCGGACAAGGAAATGTTTACTCATGAGCGGGTTGCATTTCTCTGCTAACATGCTTCGATAAGGTTCTTCTACTTGATCGAGTTCCGGGTAATCATATCGGCAGTTATAGAGCCACAACCAATCATCTCCAATCGGATAGATATACTCCATCGCCAAGCGCATGTGAGCCTGAACCATATCAATAATCTCGCCATTGCCACGACAATTGATGGTGTATGAGACTTCGACTAAAGTACCATCTTCCGAAACGGAATAGATGGGGTCTCTCATATCATAAACGGTGTCGCCTTCAGCAGCAGGAGCACGCCGTGGCGCATTTTGTGCATCAGAACTGATAGAAGCTAAGGCAAGCGCGTTAACTCCGTCCAAGTGCAGACGTTTGAACTCCAGTTCTTTGAGTTTTCCGCTCCCACCTCCGCCTTCGCAGGACACAAAAAATAACAGGGCAATCATTCCGATGCCGAGTGCTAAAAGTGAGTTCTTTCGCATAGTAGTATTATTTTATTCCTGCTCTTATGCCTTTGCAGGTCTTGGCTTATCAATACAACAGAATCTTATGCGTGTCTGTCGCGTCATTATGAGTAGTGCGGATGAAATAAATTCCGCTTATACCCGGCAGTTGCAGTTGTGTCAGTCCTTTCATCAGCTCGCCATCGGTAATGAGCGTTCCGGTAGCGGAGTAGACTTCATAGTGGCCGCCAGCTTGCGCCTCTATATTAATGAATGGCGCATGTCTCGGTGCACTATTCGGGTAAACGAGGATAGGAGTGGTGTAAACATCTACTGGTGCGCGCTGAATAATAAGCGGGCAGGACGGAATGGCGTAACTGTCACCTCTGCGCTTGGCCATCATAATAACCTCATCACCCTCATGGAGTGCTTTGTTATAAAGGTAGCCGAGTGCGTTATTGGTCTGTAATGCACCGTTGACATACCATTCTGTTTGTGCGAAGTTATACCCGCCGTTCAATTCAGGTTTGAGCGGCGCAACAACATCGCCCCAATTCTGCTCAATAATCCACGACGGATACTTGACGAGCAGCACAAGACTATCGGAGCGACTAAGACCGCAGACTCCATTATCCAGCACAAGGCGCATGGAGTAATAGTCCGGGCGGACATAAGCCGTGTGCTCCAAGTACAGGACTTCGTTCTTCTGAGGCATTTGAGCTTGTGCGATATTATCTTCGAGGAACGGTTGGTTCAGCACATCGCGGAAACCTTCATTCTTGGCAAACTGGTCGAAATAGATACTATAATGCGTAGGCGCATCTCCGGAGAACGTGAACGCTATATCGAAAGTCTCCTCGTCTGCACATACCTCGCTGACGGTAGCACCAGTGATGAGGGTGGGGTGCAAGGCGGTCAGTTGAAGGGTATAGATAGTCGAAGTAGTAGGCAGTGCCAGCAGTGTGTCCGTGTAGGTGCCTTCTGCATCAATAGTCTTGCCGCGCCAGTTATAATGTTGGCCGACACAAATGGTATCAATCGTGTTCTCATACTTGGTCGGCACTACATTCAGGCGGAGGGTGTAAGTACTATCGCAGCCATTTCTTGAAAGCCAAGTGCGGTCGTATGAACCCGTCTGGTTATATTCGCGCCCGTACCACGCGTAGGTTTGATAGTCGGCAATCGCTGCGTCCGTGTAGAACTGATAAGTCGGGTTAACTGTCAGATCGAGGTGCATGAGACTGTCGCAACCATCCTTCGTCTTGAGATGGAAGTCATAGTGGCCGGAGAACCAGAATTTCTGGTTACAATAGGTAAAGGTATCACCTTGACAAATATTTACTACCGCGGTAGGGAGGTCGTATGCCGGTGCGTCATATACCTCTACGCGATAGAGACTATCCATCTTCCCGCTGACTTGTGATCGGCGGAGGAAGGTATAGAGACCGGACTTGGTGATGACCATGGTGTCGATACGAATCTCTGAACCGGGGCAGAGCGGAATCTGCTCCCAAGCAGAGATGTGATCCGAAATGATAAGATTAAGGATAATGATGGAATCACATCCGTTCCTGTTCGTGAGAGTATCGCGATAGATGCCACTCTGGTAATATTCCTCGCCTTTGTAGCGATAAGGCAAGTCCTCTTCGCTGATGACTACACGCTGCTCTACGAAATCACGCTCCATCACCTTTAGATGGAGAATGATTGTACTATCACAGCCGATTTCATATTTATATGTACCGGACTTGGTGTAGTCAACGCCATAGAAATGATATTTCTCACCTTGACAGATGGAGTCGCTGAACTCCTGACGGAAAGAGCGTGTCCAATTGACCGTAATCTGGTAAACAGAGTCGCACCCGCAGCAAGTTGTATGGAGCGTATCCAGATAAACACCAGGTTGCGAGATGTCAATGCCGTGCAGGAAAGTGGTTCTATTTGGACATACTTCTACAGCCTCTTGGATGAAATAAGTCTTGTTGACAGTTAGATTGAGGTGATAAACCGAGTCATAGCCTTGCTTAGTAAGCAGACTGTCATGGTAGAACCCTTCTTTATATAATTTGCGTCCACGCCATTCAAAAGTATCTTTCTCGCATATACTCTCGTTGCTCTCAAATAGATACGACGGGTGTACGTAGAGGGTGAGATAAACAATGGAGTCACAGCCCGAGTCTTTGGTCTTGGCTAATGCCTCATAGTTACCGGATTTGGTCAGCGTGCGACCATCGAAGACATATTGCTCTTTATCGGATATATGCACGGTGTCGTAAATATGGTACGACGGGTGTACGCGCACAATAATCTTATAGATGGAGTCGCAGCCGCTGATGCTAGGTATAGTGTCGTAGAAAATACCATTCTCGCTATATTTTTTACCACGGAAATGGAACGTACCTGCGCCGGAGCAGAGGTCTATGGCTTGCTCTGCATAATACGAAGGCTTGATTTCCAATACTTTGAGCGTGTAGATGGAGTCGTAGCCCGCTTTCGTCTGTAATGAGTCGTAGTACATGCCCGCTTCGTAAATCATCTGTTGATGCCATAGATATGGTAATTCATTTTGACATAAGGTGATGGAATCGCGGAAATGATAAACTTGTCCTACCGAGAGATGGAGTGCGTATATAAGCGAGTCGCATTTGCCATCTTTGGTGCGTACTATGTGCTCATAGTCTCCCGTGAAGCGGAGGTTATAAACGGTGTCTTCTACAGCCCACCGGTACGGTTTGTCGCTGGCGGTCTTAGCATTGAAGTTAAAGTGTCTCGGATGGCGGAAGTGCAGATAGAGGGTGTATTCCTTACCACAACTGGTGCCATTGAAAATCGTATCATAAACCAAGGTGTCGCGGGTGTACGTCTTGCCGTTGAACGTATAAACGTCTCCGGCGCAGAGCACCTCTTGTATGGTTTCATACTCCATCTTAATGACACGGAAGTCCACACGCCAAATGGTATCAACGTCACTCGTGGTAATGGTGTCATAGAACAGCGTATCTTTTGAGAGCCATTTGTCTTTCCAATGGTAGGGGAGTTCGTTCTCGCATACAGTGATGGTTGTGCTGCGGAATTGCTCTTTGTCATAGACGGTGAGCACAAGTTCATAGACGGAGTCGCAGCCGGTCATCGTAGAGGTGAGCCGGTCGTAATAAACACCGGAGTGTGTGAGTATCTGTCCGCACCATAAGTATGGCTCGCGGTTTGCTACCGCTGCGGTGTCGGAAATAAGGTAATCCGGCAATTCCTGCACGCGAATGATGACGATAGAGTCACACCCTTGTGCTGTCTTAAGCGTGTCCAGATAAACACCGCCTTTACTATACGTCTTTCCGTTGTAAACAAACGTCTCTCCGCGGCAGATAGAGGCTTGGTAATCCACATACGCCGTGTCACGCACGGTGAGATGGAGATGGAAAATGGAGTCATAGTGAGCGACCGTCTGCAACGAGTCTACATAATCGCCTGTGGTCCAGTATTGCTTATTATGCCATTCGTAAGGAGTCTCGGATTGGCATATAATCACATTCTCGTCAAACGAATAAGTGGGGTAAACTGTCAGGCTGAGTGCGATAATAGAATCGCAACCCGTACTGGCCTGGAGTGTATCATAATACATACCCGAGTGCGTGAGAGTGCGAGTGATATGACCTTCCGTCCATACATAAGGCGTTTTATCATCTTTTACAACCGGTTCACGCTCAATATAGTATTTCTGTCTCCACTCGAATTGGATGGTAATCACGGAGTCGCAACCCTCACGGGTAAGCAGGGTGTCGGTATATATACCCGGAGCTTTATACCAAACATTATTGTATTGAATCGAATCACCGGCACAAGTAGAGAAGAGAAGGCGGGTCCTGTAGCTCGGCAGGATAGTCAGATGGAGCACGAAAGTGGAGTCATAGCCGGCTACCGTCTGCAGCGTGTCATAGTACACTCCTGCTTCGTAGATATTCTGATTGCCATGATGACCATTCCATTGATAAGGCAGCTCGGATTGACAGATAACTACAGTGTCGTGTTGGTCATAGAGCGGGTGTACGTTCAGTTGCAGCGCCACGATAGAGTCGCAACCACGAACGGATGTCAGCGTGTCATAATACACACCAGGGATGGAGAGCACATGTTCATGATGGTTACCTTGCGTATCGCTCAGTTTCCATGTATAGGTCTCAACTTCGGAGATGCTTGCCGTCTGCGAGATGAGATAGGATGGTAAAAGATTAACCGTCAACTGGATGATACTATCACAACCGTCGAGGGTCTTGAGGGTATCTCGGTACGTACCACCCTTAGTTTGCCATGCACCGCCGACGAAGACGGAATCTCCGTCACACATGTCACGGATAAAATTGAAATGATAGATCGGGAAAGTATCAACCTTCAGTTTGTAGATACTATCTACATTGGTGATGGTCGTTCGCAGACTGTCATAATAAACACCGGCTGTGAATATCTCGTAGTTCTTCTTGCCCGGCCGTTTGTGACCATCCCACAAGTATGGGGTGTTGAGTGGATGGTTCTCTCCATGATAATGCGGACGGCAAATTTTGATAGAGTCCTCAAAGAAATAGGTGGTATCCACAATCAGGTGCAGCACCGTGATACTGTCACATCCGGAAGTAGTCATCGTTACAGTATCGGCATAGAAACCGGTCTCAGTAATGGCATAAGACTTCCATAGATACGGCAGTTTTTTATCCGATACATGACGCGTGATGGTATCGTTCGGACGCGAATAGACCTGTACAAAATAGCAAACGATGGAATCGCAGGAATAGCGCTGCGATTGACCATAGGCAGGAATAGTATCATAATACCTACCGGCTTTGGTGAACCAACGGGAACGACCATCGTACATGATGCGCTCCACAGAGTCGCCATCACAGATAGTGATGGAATCCATGCCGATACGTTCGCGGAGTACATGCAGATGGAAGAAATGCAAACTGTCACAGCTGGCGAAAGTGCTGTCCCGGAAATGCCCGTCGGAACCTTGGTTCAGACGTAGCGGAGAGTTGTTAGGACCCCATAGATACTGTTCTCCGGCTAATAACTGCGATTCGCAGATTGTATCGTACCCATCACTCATGAAGGGGTGGTACATCGTAATCTGGAGTTTGAGAATAGAGTCGCAGTCATGCTCTCCTGGCAGACGCTTGGTATATAGCGTGTCTCCGCGAGTTATTGTGTAATCTTGCCAATAAAGTGTATCCCCATCACAAATGGTGTCGTAGAGTTGTATTTCGTAACGATTGAAATTAACGATGAGGTGGCAAATAGAGTCGCAACCTAAGTAAGTGCGCATGGTGTCTATATATTCACCGGCTTTATCCACCTTGTATTCATGCCAAAGAAAACTATCCCCTTCACGGCACATCTCACGGTACTCATATTTGTCGTATCGTTCTGCTATAGTGAGTGTTAACTGGTATACACTATCTTGACCTGCAACAGTATAAAGGCTGTCGTAGTACACGCCTGATTCACTCAAATGATGGTCACGCCATATATAATAGGGCAGTGTGTCTAATGCACAAGTAACGACCGTCTCCGGGAAGAAATAGCTGACGTTACGCGTGATAGAAAGCATATAGATACTGTCGCAGCCGTCTTGTGTCTTCTCTTTCAGTTCGTATGTGCCAGGTTGTGTGTACGTCGCGCCGTTACGAGGCCAATAATAGCTTTCTCCGTCATTGATAGTAGCGTACTCGCGGAAGAAATAGCCTTCCAGAACGGACACATGTACATGGCATATAGAGTCACAGCCAGCACTGCTTCTCAGCACTTGGGTATATTCGCCAGCTTGATCATAAACAACGCCTCGGAACTCTTCGGTGTTACCCGGACAAAGATAGATATTATGGTCGAAATTATAAGCAGGGCTTACCGTTAGGTTTAGGCGGTAGATAGAATCGTAGCCATGCACAGTAGTATAACGATCCTCATAGGTATGCGTGCCTAACTGACTGCATTCTTTGCCGCGCCATATAAACGGCGCCTCCGTTTGGCAGATGGCCGTATCGGTGGTGAAAATATATACGGGATAGACATTTACACGTAATTGATATACCGAGTCACAACCGGTTGTAACACTCGTCTGGCGGTCAAAATAGTTGCCGCTTTGCGTAATCGTTTGTCCATGCCATTGAAGGGTTTCCTGATTGGAGATAGTTATAGTATCGTAATGGTGGAAACTCTGGCTTACACGAACAATGGTGGTCACAACACTATCGCAGCCGAAGGCCGTTTTCAGACTATCAGTAATGAGGGTGTCAGAAGAGATTTCATGCCTGCCAAAGAGTACAGTCCCGTTGTCGCAAATATTAAAATACTGGGTGTATTTATAATACGGATGTATCTGTAAATCAAGCTGATAAACACTATCTTGACCGGCCTTGGTGATGAGACTGTCGTAATATGTTCCGGAAACGGAATATTTTTTTCCTCTCCATTCATAGTAACTCAACTCAGCCGTCTGACAGAATTCCGCTTTATCTAAGAAATGATAGGATGGGTTACGCTCAAGATGCAGATACCAGATACTATCACATCCATTGGTGGTGTATGAGCGGAATTCATAGTTACCGGGTTCGGAGTATGTCTCTCCGTTTCTCGACCAAGTATAAGTACTACCGTCATTTAAACCGGCATTATCAGTTCCGACAAAGCCGGCATGTGTGCGAACATGAATGATTTCAATGCTGTCGCATCCATATACAGAGACCATACTATCCACAAAAGTACCGGCTATATTGTATTCTACACCTCGGTATATAATACTGGAACCCTCACAGAGATCAATCGTGCGGTGGAACGTATAGGTGGGATGAACTATCAGGTTCATCTGATATACACTGTCTGTATGATCAATAGTTTGCAGAGGATCGGAATAAACGCCGGCTTGATAATACTTACGTCCACGCCATTCTACAGGAAGGTCAGACTGACAAACGGTGGTGTCAAATTGTATCAGGTGTGTAGCGAAGAAACGCACGTAGAGATGATAGACCGAGTCACAACCATGTTGCGTTGTATAATTAGCTTCATAAGTGCCGGATGTGCTAATCTCCCGTCCCTGCCAGAGAATAGGTATCTGGTTAACTGTAGCCGCCAAGGTGTCATAAAAATGGAACGCAGGATGAACATTGACGATGTATCTGAGTACACTGTCTTTGCCGGCTTTGTTAAGAAGTGTATCATAGTATATGCCGGTCTCTGTAATCTCGTTCCCGTTAATCTGCAGATGATCACCCTGGCATATCTCTGCGCGGAACGTGGTATACGTCGGAGTAGTTGCTGCCAATACAGGCAGGATCGCAAGCCCCAAGAGGAACATCAGACCAATATATAATCGTTTCATCGTCATGTACTATCTGTTTAGCCTATTGGTAACACATACAACCGTGATGGAAACCGGAACGCGCTGTGCGACTGCCGCCAATCATGTACGTAATTTTAGCACCCGCAAAGAATGGAACGGTGCGGTTTGGAGTACCAAAGGTGTTCATATAAGGGTAAACGGTGGCTTTTGTGGCATCTCTTTGTTCCGGGGTGATAGCACTTTGTGGTACATCCCAGCCCTTTGCAAGGTTATTCAGTCCGTACTCAAAATAGAAACTCAATTTCGCTACGTGGCATACGCGGCTACGCGAAGGCATTGATGACAACAGGTCATATCCAATCTCACCGATAAGCGAAGCACCGATATTCAGACGGTTATCATACGTATTATTAAACGGATAATCGGTATAACCTTTGTCCGGCATATCGCGGAACGTGACGTTATATTCGTGGTTCGTTGCACTAAGGTTATATGAACCCGTAGTGCGCGTCGTAGGATGAATGGCATAACTCAACTTCAGGCCCGCGCCCAGATGAAAACCATGGGTGTAATAGCCAAAGAGAATAGGGATGTCCAGAAAATTCCATTTCACCTCATCCGTCTGCGACACACGGTAATGAAGAGTAGCTGCCTTACCCTGCGTATCAAAACCCTCATAGTCGATGGTATAAGGATCCAACTGAAGTTGCGAACGATGGAATGAGAACTGCACACCTACATTGGTCCAGAAACCGCTATTGCGAAACTCGTAACCAACTCCCACACCTCCACCGAGCGAACCGATAGGAAGCACGCCTATCGCACGCGTGTCCAACATCGAATAGCCGATAATACCGCTTATATAGCCGAAATGATAATTATCGCCGTCCAAACCTCCACTACCTCTACGGCGATACTGCGCCGATAAGGGAAGACAAAAAACAATCATTAGCAGGACCGCTAATGTGACTCCTATTTTAGTATGTGTGGATGTGTGTCGCATGTGTGCACATATATGCGCGGTGTGATTTCGGCCGCAAAGTTACAATTTTTTTGTGATATATCAAAAAATTTGTGAAAATTTAATTGATTTTTTTGTTTTAACGGAAAAAAAACACTAATTTTGCACCAGATTTTGAAAATAATACCAGTTGTGAAACAAATTGTAGTTCGTTTTTGCGGAGACTCGGGCGACGGAATGCAGTTGACGGGAAATCTTTTTTCCTCGCTTAGTGCCATTCTTGGTCATGAGATTTCCACGCTGCCGGATTTTCCTGCAGAGATACGCGCACCGCAAGGTACTTTGGGTGGCGTAAGTGGTTTCCAAGTAGAGTTAGGTTCTGAAGTTTATACGCCCGGTGATAAAGCGGACGTTATTGTGGCGATGAATGCTGCGGCGTTGAAAGTGTGTACGCTCGGTAGTCATTTCAATCATCCGCAGGCACATTATGACGACCAGTTCGCGTTATATCATCGACATGCGATAGTAATCGTAGATACAGACTCACTGAGTGATAAAGATTTAGAGAAAGCGCAGTATCACACGGATAATCCGTTCATGGAATTGGAAATTCCTGAGAGCGTGCAGATTGTTCCTGTCGCGCTGACCACGTTGACCAAGGAGGCGCTAAAAGATTTTGACATGGACAATAAATCGATGCTCAAAAGTCGTAATATGTTCGCACTTGGTTTGGTGTGCTGGCTATTTGATGAACCCATGGATGAAGCTATCCATTTATTGGAAGATAAATTCAAAAAGAAACCGACGCTCATCGCACCAAATACCAAGGTGATGGTGGACGGATATAACTATGGTCAGAATTTAGCGCTGAGTATCCATCAGATACATATTGACGGTCAACCTAATGAAGCGCATGGCACTTATACCTCTATTGCCGGCAATAAAGCCACCGCGTGGGGACTGATTGCCGCTGCAGAGAAAGCCGGCAAGCGCCTGTTTCTCGGTTCATATCCTATTACGCCAGCCACAGATATCTTGCATGAGTTGGCCGGACGAAAAGATATGAATGTAATGGCAGTGCAAGCCGAGGACGAGATCGCCGGCGTATGCACGGCCATCGGCGCAGCGTTTGCAGGCGATTTGGCTTGTACTTCGACAAGCGGACCTGGTCTGAGCCTAAAGAGTGAAGCCATTGGGTTGGCTGTTATGGCAGAATTACCTTTGGTGGTTATTGATGTGCAGCGTGGGGGACCGAGTACCGGTCTGCCTACAAAAACCGAGCAGACGGACTTACTGCAAGCCTTGTATGGTCGTAATGGCGAGTGTCCGGCAGTCGTCATCGCCGCTTCGAGCAGCGCCAACTGTTTTGATTATGCCTATGAAGCATGCCGTTTGGCGCTGGAGAACATGACACCGGTCATTTTATTGACTGATACGTATCTGGCCAATGGTACAGCGCTTTGGCGTATTCCCCAATTAGCAGAATTGCCGGCTATTCATCCGCAGAGCGTGCCGGAAGAGTTGAAAGGTAAATATAATCCTGCTTTACGTGACGAGCGCGGTGTTCGGTATTGGGCTTTCCCCGGAATGGCGGGCTATGAGCACCGTAATATAGGTTTGGAGCGCGATGCCCAACGAGGTACTATTTCCACGAACCCCGAGAACCACGAACAGATGGTGCGTGCACGTCAGGCAAAGATAGCGCAGATAGCAAATCAGATACCGGAGTTGAAGGTGATAAAATCACCAGAAACCAATGAAAATTCACCCATGAGTAACACAACATTGCTTGTCGGATGGGGCAGTACGGAGGGCCATCTGCACGCTGCGGCTAACGAATTGAACTGTGATCTCGCTCAATTCAATTATATTAATCCTTTGCCGCGTAATACACGCGAAGTGCTGAGTAAGTACAAGCGAATTGTTGTTTGCGAACTCAATACAGGACAATTCGCCGCATATCTTCGTTCGCAGTTACCTGAATTGCGAATAGAGCAATATAACGAAATACAGGGACAACCCTTTGCGGTTGAACGTATTGTGAAATTTGTAAAATCAATAGTCGACTAGCATTATCGTCAACTAGTAAACAAGTAAAGATTATGGAAGCCTCTCAATTTAAATCAGATCAATACGTTCGTTTTTGCCCGGGGTGCGGTGATCATGCTATCTGCATGGCGCTACAGAAAGCCATGGCACAGATAGGAATTCCTACCCATCAAGTGGCTGTAATTTCAGGTATCGGTTGTTCCAGTCGTATGCCGCATTATTTGAATACCTATGGTTTTAATACGATCCATGGTCGAGGTGGAGCCATCGCGACAGGTGTCAAGACCAGCCATCCGGAGTTGACGGTCTGGCAGATGTCCGGAGATGGTGATTGTTTGGCTATAGGCGGCAACCATTTTATTCATGAAATTCGCCGTAATGTAGATTTGAATGTATGCATGTTCAATAACCGTATATATGGCTTGACGAAAGGCCAATATTCGCCTACAAGCCCCAAGGGCTTCATCTCCAAGTCTTCTCCTTTCGGAACCGTTGAACGCCCGTTCATACCTGCGGAATTAGTTTTAGGGGCCAGAGGGACCTTTTTCGCGCGCACGCTTGATGTTGATATGCCGACGACAGTAGATTGTTTTGTGGCGGCGCAGCAGCACAAAGGGTGTTCTATTGTTGAATGTCTGGTGAATTGTGTGATTTTTAATAACGGCACACATGCCTGGATAGCCGATCGCGATCAACGTGCAGAGCATTCGATTGTGTTGAAACATGGTGAGAAAATGATTTTCGGAGCAGATAAAGATAAAGGCTTAGCGGTGGTGATTGACCAGCAGACCTTTGTTCCGCATATCATTGTTGTTCCGGCTGATGATTCCCGTGTGCTGACGCACGATGCACATCAACAGGACCCGACTTTACATCGTCTATTGGCTCTAATGGGGCAGAACAAGGTGGAAAATGTGAATGCGGATGAACAGAACGACAATCTCCCCATTGCGCTCGGCGTGATTCGCGATGTGGAAGCAGAGACGTATGAAGAAGCTGTTAATCAGCAGATTGCGAGTGTCCGTGAGAAATCAAAAGTACACACGTTCGATGAGTTGACGGCTACCCTCGATACTTTCCTTCTGTAGTATCGCCGAGCAAGGATAGGTAGGAGTCATAGCGTGAAATAGCTATGGCTCCTTTTATTACGGCCTCTTGCACGGCACAACCGGGTTCTCCAGTGTGTGTACAGTTATTAAAGCGGCACTCGTGCGAGGTATGGAAGATTTCCCGGAAATAATGGCCCACCTCTTCTTTTGCGAAGTCAACGCTTCCAAACCCTTTGATGCCCGGTGTATCAATAACTGCGCCGGAAGGCAGAAAATACATCTCCGAGAAGGTGGTTGTATGCATTCCTGTGTCATGCGCCGAAGAAATCACTCCCGTGCGGGTCATCTCACGGCCGAAAAGAGCATTCAACAGTGTTGATTTGCCGACACCCGAATTGCCGGAGAGCAGTGTTGTACGGCCGGCTAATAAGGCTTGGAGTGCATCGTGACTGTCTTGGTCGTCGGACAGATGTTTGGCTGAAATCGCCAGCGTGGGGTAGTCCAGCGATTCATATAATGCGCGCAGTTCTCCCAGTCGTTCTTTTTCTTCTGCTGTTAGGAGATCAATCTTATTAAAAATAATGAGCGCGCGCACGCGATATGCCTCGCAAGTTGCCAAAAATCGATCTATGAAGGTAGTACTCGTTGCCGGATGATTGACGGTGACGATAAGCGCAACCTGGTCTATATTTGCAGCTAAGATATGACTCTCTTTGCTTAGATTGGTAGCCTTGCGAATAATATAATTGCGTCGCGGTTCAATCTCTTGGATCCAATTGGTACCATCCGGAAGAGTTTGTATCTCTACATAGTCGCCCACAGCGACAGGATTGGTGCTACGAATGCCTCGAATGCGGAAATTGCCTTTTATATGGCACTCCATATCACATCCATCGTCCTTGCGAACGATGTAACTGCTTCCTGTCGATTTAATGACTAATCCTCTCACTATACCGTCATGATTTCTTTTTCTTTGGCGGCATACAGGGCTTCCACTTTCGCGATAAATTTATCGTGAGTCTTTTGCATCTCCTCTTCCGCGTCTTTCTCAATATCCTCGCTCAGACCATTCTTGACAAGTTTCTTAAACTCCTCAATTGCTTCGCGACGGGCATTACGGATAGACATTTTCGCTTCCTCCAGTTCACCTTTGCATTGTTTGCAGAGGTCGCGACGACGCTCTTCGGTCAACGGCGGCAGGATAAGACGTATTGTTTCTCCGTTGTTAGACGGTGCAAGACCGATGTTCGAGTTGATGATAGCGCGCTCTATATCGCCGATTAGTTTCTTCTCCCACGGCGTGATGGCGATAGTGCGTGCGTCAGGGGTGGTAACCGTGGCGCAACTGCTTAACGGAGACAAAGTGCCGTAATAATCGATTTTAATCGGATCTAGAATACGCGGGTTAGCTTTACCGGCACGGATGTGCTGGAGAGTGTCGTCCAGGTGTGCGACAGCATTCTGCATCTGCTCTTCGGCTGCAGCTTGGTAGAGTTCGAGTTCGTCGTTCATAATATTATGGTTTTACGAGAGTGCCTATAGCCTCTCCGTTAATTACTTTTTCCAAATTGCCCTCAACATCCATATTGAAAACATAGATGGGCAGGCCGTTCTCCTTGGCCATCGCTGTTGCGGTGATGTCCATTACTTTGAGTCCGCGTTGTATCACTTCATCGTATGTGATTTCAGCAAACTTGGTAGCTTTGGGGTCTTTCTCCGGATCTGCGGTATAGATGCCGTCTACTCTGGTTCCTTTGAGCATGACGTCCGCTTTGATTTCCAGTGCGCGTAGGCTCGAACCGGTGTCAGTGGTAAAATAGGGTGCGCCCGTTCCACCGGCAAGAATGACTACAGTTCCTTTCTCCAATAGGCGGATGGCTTTGGCTGGGTTGTAAAAATCTCCTACCGGTTCCATGCGGATGGAGGTAAGCACGCGTACCGGTTGTCCTATAGCTTCCAAAGCAGATTGTAATGCTAAAGCATTAATAACGGTAGCCAGCATTCCCATTTGGTCACCTTTGACGCGGTCGAAACCGCGTTGGGTACCACTTAAACCTCGGAATATATTACCGCCACCGATAACGATACCTATCTGCACACCGCGTTGGGCAATACTTTTGATTTGCTCGGCATATTGAGCCAAACGCTCGTCGTCAATGCCGTAACCTTGTTTTCCTTGAAGACTCTCGCCGGAGAGTTTTAATAAAATGCGTTTAAACATAATGTATTCGCGTTTATTGTTCGGGTTCGGAGTCATTCCGGTACCACGATGCATACATCGCATAATTGTTAGCAATCTTTTTATTGATTTCTTCCGTTTGCGCGGGGTCGGCTTTTTTGATGAATTTAGCCGGTACTCCTCCCCATATCTCATGCGGGCCTATCTGCGTTCCTTTTAAGACGAGGGCGTTGGCAGCCACAATGGCTCCCTCTCCCACGTGTGCTCCATCGAGTAGAGTGGCACCCATGCCAATGAGGGCGTAGTCATCTACATCGGCGCCATGAATAGTCACATTGTGCCCCACGGACACATAGTCGCCAAGGTGGATGGTTGATTTTTGGTACAAGGTATGCAGTACAGCACCATCCTGGATATTACAATGCTTGCCGATGACGATGGTATTTACATCTCCCCGCAACACAGCGTTAAACCAGAGACTCGTTCCTTCCCCTACCGTCACATCCCCGACAACAGTTGCGTTCTCGGCCATGAAAACGTCGTCCGCGATGCACGGGGTGAGGAGTTCGCCGTTGCGATTTATGGATTTGATTAAGGCCATAAAATTAATTAGATTAAGGACCGTTCACTGCGCTCACTAAAGGAGTAAGGAATAAAGACTAAAATGTTTTGTATAGTCGTATCTATTATGTCTTTACTCTTTTAGCATTGCGGTCTAAATTATCTTGCTGCAATAATAGCGAGGAATTTCTCGGCTACGAGCGCTGCGCCACCAATCAACCCACCATCGATGTCAGGGCAAGCGAAGAGTTCTGCGGCATTCTTCTCGTTGCAACTACCGCCATAGAGGATGGTTGTATTTTCTGCTGCCTCTTTACCATATTTCTCTCCTACGAGTGTGCGCAGATAAGCGTGCATGTCCTGAGCTTGCTCAGGAGTGGCGGTCAGACCGGTACCGATGGCCCAAACGGGTTCGTAAGCCAGCGTGATATTCTTCCATTCCTCTGCGCTGAGACTGAAGACAGAACCCTCCAGTTGGGCTTTAACGACTTCGTTCTGCTTGCCTGCTTCGCGTTCCTCTTTCACTTCGCCGATGCAGAAGATGACTTTCAGGCCGTTCGCCAAAGCGAGACGCACTTTCTCTGCGAGCATTTCATAGCTCTCTGCGTAGTACTGACGGCGCTCCGAGTGGCCGAGGATGACGTACTCTGCGCCGGTGGATTTCACCATCTCCGCACTTACCTCACCGGTATATGCCCCTTTCTCGTGGTCTGCGCAGTTTTCTGCTGCAACTTTGATGGATGAACCTTTCAGAAGCTCAGCAACGCTGGCCAAGTGAATAAACGGCGTACCGATGACTACGGCGCATTTCGGGTTTTTTACTGCTTCTTTCAATTCTGTAGCCAATGCTACACCTTCCTGCAGGTTTTTGTTCATTTTCCAGTTACCTGCAACCATTTTAATTCTTGCCATGTTATAGTTGTTTTAAATTATGTTTCTCTATAATCGTTCCGTTTTGCACTCTTACCAATCCCGGATTAGCGCGTACCACTGTTTTCAGCGTTACGGGGTCGATGGTGCAGAATACTTGTTCTGCTGTGTATTCGTCTAATCCTATCTCTTGTGCAAACGCATAAATATCCTCTTCACTAGAACCCGTCAGGAAATAACACTGTTCTCCGTGTGCCATACAATCATTTAAGATACGCAGTATTTTATCTGTTTGCTGACGGTTGGTCTTGTTTAAGTCGTACATCGCAATCAGCGTAACGGGTTCTTCCGACTCCAGTATATCATATGTGATGTCTTCATAGTTCATCGTGGTAATACTGAAATCATGAATGGGTGGTACATAACCTTTTTTGATAAGGGTGGATTTCTGGTCTACAAATTTCCAATCCGGATCACCCTTTGGGTAGTTGTCCAGGGTGAACTCTTGTTCCACGCCGTCTTTGGCGTAAATCAGTTTCACGTCATAGACGTCTTGTTCGGCATCCTCAGGCATCTCCATCAGCTCGATGATATTATTGCCGATTTTATATGGCCGGAAGTCCATCGGAGGCAGGTGGTTGTAACTGTAGCACATGATATTGATGAGCGCGCCTGCCGCGATACCGGCGATGATTACTTCGGCCCACCAAGAGAAAGTCTGGGGGATTGCTTTGCGGCAAACCAGCAGAATGATGACAAGACTTAGTAGCACCACGTTCTTCCAGAACGTTTGCCAGTTTGTCAGCACCACCGCGTCACCGAAACAACCGCAGTCGCTCACAGGGTTGGTCAGTGCAATCCATAAAGTCAACGGCGTCATGACAATGTAGAACGCCAAGGCCAGCCAGCTCGTCCAGCGTGTACGCACGTTAAACAACATTGCCCATCCGAGCAACCACTCCACGAGGATAAGGCACACCGCGGCCACACCTGCCAGAGGCAGCAAATCCATGAACCAACCGCCGAAGGCCTTGAGATAATCTTCAATCTTATAAACCGTGCCTAACGGATCTACGGCTTTAACGAAGCCCGAGAAGATAAAGGTCAGCGCCAGAAGTGTGCGGGCGATGGAACCTAAGATATGTGCTGTTTTATTTGGTTTCATAATGTATTAAATCGAAAATAGCGTAGTTGATGATGTCGAAATAATTGCCTTCTACACCTTCGGATGCGATTGTTTTGCCGTTATTCTCAAGAATGCTTTTGATACGTATTACTTTGGCGAGGATCATATCCACGATGCCCTCTTTGCTCATCTCGCGCCAAGCCTCTCCATAGTCGTGATTTTTACGTAGCATCAGAGCTTTGGCCTCATTGAGCACCTCGTCGTATAGCCGTGTGGCTTCATCGGAGGTCATATCGATGGCGTCGGCATAGCCGTTGCGTTCCTGTATGATGGCCATCACGCCGTAATTAATAATCGCGCGCAGGTTGCCTTCTATGTCGTCGCCCACCAGACTAACGCCTGTCTCCTGGCGTTGACGTATATTGCATACCTTAATATATATCTGGTCGGTAATGCCATGGAGACGAAATATGCGCCAGGAAGGACCATAGTCCTGCATCTTATCCAGAAATATCTGACGACATTTGGCCGTCACTTCATCAAACTGCTTGTTCGTATCTGACATAACAACTTAACAATTTACCGATTTAACGAGTTCCGGTAACTCAACTAATTGTTGAGCTCCTGTGCTCATATTCTTAAGCATCACTTTGTTTTGTGCCATTTCGTCTCCGCCAACGATTGCCACAAACGGTATTTGTTTGGCGTCGGCATAACTCATCTGTTTCTTCATTTTTGCCGGTTCCGGATATACCTCAACGGTGACCCCTTCCGCCCGCAGGGCTTTCGCCCATCGGAGAGCGTATGTTAATTCCTTTGCGCCGAAGGTTGCGAACAATATCTGTGTGGATGATTGAAGTGTCTTCGGGAACAACTCCAGCTCTGTCAGTACATCGTAAATGCGGTCGGCACCGAATGAGATGCCAACACCGGAAACATCCGGCAGGCCGAAGATACCCGTGAGGTTATCATAGCGGCCTCCCCCGGTGATGGAACCGATTTGGGCATCGATTGCTTTGACTTCAAAGATGGCACCGGTGTAGTAGTTCAGTCCGCGCGCCAGGCACAGGTCCAACTCGATATTCAACTGCACGCCCGTTGCTTCTACCATATCAAATATTTTTTCCATCTCCTTAACGCCTTTGAGACCTGTTTCGCTGGAGGCGAGGATTGTGTTGAGGGATGTAAGCTTGTCGGCTGTTGAGCCGCTGAGGTTGAGGATGGGTTGTAGTGCCTTTACTTGCTCCTCGGTCAGTCCGCGTTCGCGGAGTTCGGCATTGACGGCCTCTACGCCTATTTTGTCGAGTTTGTCAATGGCAACGGTTATATCTATCATCTTGTCCGGTGCACCGATGACTTCGGCTATGCCGGCAAGGATCTTACGGTTGTTGATATGCAGACACACGCGGATACCCAAGCGGCGATACACTTCTTCTACGATTTGTATCAACTCTAATTCTCCCACAAGGCTGTTTGAGCCGATTACATCCACGTCGCATTGATAAAACTCGCGGTAACGTCCTTTCTGCGGACGGTCAGCGCGCCATACAGGTTGTATCTGGAATCGTTTGAAGGGGAAAGAAATCTCCTCGCGGTGCTGCACTACGTAGCGTGCAAAAGGAACGGTCAGGTCGTAACGCAACCCTTTCTCCGGAGCCAATGCCGCTTTCTCTCCGCTGTTCTGAATGCGGAAAAGCAGTTTGTCACCTTCTTCTCCATACTTGCCCATGAGGGTGGAGAGGTTCTCCATCGCCGGTGTTTCTATTTGTTGGAAACCATAGAGAGCAAAGACACTCTTTATGGTGTCGAAAATATAATTGCGGCGTGCCATCTCAAGTTGACCGAAGTCACGCGTGCCTTTAGGAATACTTGGTTTTTGTGCCATTATAACAGTTCTAAATTCAAAATTCTAATTGTTAGCAAATATGTCGGCATAGATTTTTTCTGTCGCTCCTTTCTCAGCCTGCACATATTCTGCCGCTTTAGCGCCCAATGCCGTATGTTGGTTGAGTGCGGTATCCAGTGCCGATTCTAAATCGCAGTAATGTGTGAAACTCTTGGCAGCACCCGCATCAATCAGTCCTTGCGCTTCGCGGAAATGATGGTATTTGGGACCGAAAACAACCGGCAGGCCATAAACAGCCGCCTCGATGGTGTTATGTATGCCGGCTCCAAAACCGCCGCCAATATATGCCGCATGACCGTAGGCGTAGAGAGAAGAGAGCAGGCCGAGTTGGTTCACTACCAGCACTTCGGCGCGTTGCAGAATATTATACCTGCTTACCGCATCGCCCATTTGTTCCATGTCGCTGTAGCGCACAAAGCGTCCCTTGAAAAGCTGGAATATATAATGCAGATGTGCTTCGTTGATCTCATGCGGCACCAGAATAAGCTTGGTGGATAAATGCCCATTTTCTAATGACCGATGGCCCATGTACTTCTTGAGAAGTTCTTCATCCTCCGGCCATGTACTACCGGCTATCAGCACATGTTTTGCTCCATCGACAAACTGCTCGACAAGGGGTAAACGGTGCGCACTCTGTTTGATTTCTTCCACGCGGTCGAAACGCGTGTCACCTACCACGGAGGAATGATGCACACCATGCTCGGCTAACAGACGTCTCGAGGCCTCGTCCTGAACATATATATGCGTGAAGCAGCGGAGAGCTTTCAGTTGGCTTTTTCCCCACACACTGAAGAAAATCTGCTTTTGGCGGAAGATAGCCGAGATGCTATAGGTCGGTATTTCCCGTTTCTTCAGTTCGTGCAGGTAAGCCGGCCAGAACTCATACTTCACAAAGATAGCCATCGATGGCAGCAGTGCATCGATGAAACGACGGGCATTGCGTCTCGTGGCGAAAGGCAGGTAGTACACCGCGTCCACCTGGTCGTAGTCCTTACGTAACTCATAGCCCGAAGGGCTAAAGAAAGTGAGCACTATCGGCTTACGCGGCTGTTCGCGCCGCAAACGTTCGATGAGAGGACGTACTTGCTCGAACTCGCCCACCGACGCCGCATGTATCCATACGGCACCCTCGTGCCCCGACACTTTGCCGCGCTGCGCTTTCAAACCACGCACCAAAAGCCGGGCTTTGCGATGCCCGAACAAGGCGGCGATACGTATGAAGAGGAAATAGAGATACACCGTTTATTTCTTCTTAGCTGCTGCTTTAGCCATCGGAATGGTGTAACGTACACCGAGGTTAATGGTCCAGTCGAACATATGAGCCGCCCATACAGTGCCATTAGCTCCGCCTATGCCAACTGCGTAACCCGGACGGAAGTCAAACGAGAAAGCCATCGGCGCATTCTTCATGTTGGCTTCAAAACCGACTGTGGCACCAAAACCGATTAAGCCGCCGGCACCGCCCATAGGAATGTAACCGGTTTTCATTTGACCACCTACATACCAATCCAGTTGGATATTCTGGCCTTCCGTGCCTTTGGCTTGGTAGGCTAACACGAGGTTGTTAATAGCGCCAGCATAGCCAAAGCCAGTACCACCGTCAGGGCAGGTGAAATAACCGAATTCTTCAAAAATCGTGAAGTGGTCGGTAATCATCGTTTTGTACTGTGCACCAAAACCCAGATTGGCAACGATACCGAGACTGTGTTTGTAATTGCTTGCAGAGATGGTTGTTACGGCCGTCATAAGGGCGATAACAAGGGTCGTAATTTTCTTCATAAGATTGTTTGTTTGTAGTTATATAATGCGTTATATCACAATTCGGCTGCAAAGATAGTAAAAATTTTTCATATGTGCAAGCGCGCGAGCATTTTTTGCTATTTTTCTTAGTCACAAGGGTACGATTAACGTTGATTTTCCTTTAATTTTCGGCCTGTTGAGGGCCTCTTGCGTCTCATGTTTTGGCAAAAAATACATCAAAAACAGTATAGATACTATGTATATATACTATATAAGCGCGAAAAACGCGTTTACTTGCAAAAATAGGGTCGTTATCTTATGGCTATCTTATGGGTATGTTGTGGGTATCCTATGGCAAGCATAGGACACCCTCCCCTTTCCGTCAAAGGTTTTCCCCGTTTCATCGGGGACAACCTCACCTATGGTAAGGGTAGGGAGAGGGCAGGTAAATGCCCGTAAAATCACAGCATCGGGTTCACTTGCGCATCTTCGCTTGAGTGCCGAAACCGCAGAAGAGGTCTTGTACCTATCTTTCCCTAATCTTACCCTAATCTTTCCCTACTCGTTACCTGTTCACGATTTTTGTCCGGGATACCTCAGCTTCGAAGTTACGTTCTTAGCCGCAAAGGCACGATTGTTTCTTAGCCGCAATGGCACGATTGTTTCTTAGCCACAAGGGCACGATTGTTTCGCACTTTCGTGCAAACGACAATCTTTTAACCGAAAAGACTCCCTTGTGAGAGCACAGAAGATTTTTTTCGATTAAAATCTTGCACATTTCAAAAATTTGTTGTACCTTTGCAGCGCAAATAATGTGCATATGAAAAAATACCTTCTTTTCCCTCGCTCGTTTCGTGGATGAGCAACGAGTACACGCAGGCGCAATGGGCGGAAATAGAGAGAGCGGGAGCGGTCTTCCTCCCTATAGCGGGAAGGCGTGATGTCAAACAGGTGGAAAACGTGACAGAGAAAGGGTTTTATTGGAGTGCCTCTTCTAATGACAAAACTACGGCGTTGTGCTTTATGATTAATGAAACAGCCGTCGGAGCGTCGGCTACACCTTCCAAATATGGCTGCTCTGTCAGATTAGTACGATAAAATAAACATTAAAGAAACATTGGAGTCACCATGCGCAATGTGCTGAACATAATTTTTGCTTTGTTGCTCGTCCTTCCTGTAATGGCGGAGAGGAGTTACACGGTTGTCCTCGATGCCGGGCATGGCGGAAAAGACCCCGGTGCGGTGGGAAGATTCTCCCAAGAGAAGGATCTCAACCTTAGTCTGGTGCTTGAGATGGGACGTTTGCTCAACGAGCAATATCCTGACGTCAAAGTGGTCTATACCCGCGCTACAGATGTTTTTATTCCTTTACAGACACGCGCGGACATAGCCAATAAAAACAATGCCGACCTTTTCATCTCCATTCATACTAACGCTTCCGAATCGAAGGACGCCAAAGGCGTGGAGACGTTTATTCTCGGTACCGATAAAATGGAGAAGAACCTCGACGTGGCGATGCGCGAGAACGCGGTGATGAAGCTTGAGGCGGATTATAAGACTACCTATCAGGGTTTCGACCCGAACTCCATTGATTCGTACATCATGTTCGAACTCATGCAGAACAGTTACATGGATCAGTCGCTCCTATTCGCCACGCAAGTACAGAAACATTTCGTTGGTCATCTCAACCGTAGTGACCGCGGTGTACGACAGGCGGCGTTCTGGGTGCTCCTCAAAACGGCTTGCCCGTCCATCCTCTTTGAGATGGGATTTATCTCCAATAAAGATGAGGAGGAATATCTCAATCAGGACGAGGCGATGACCCAGATGGCGCAGGCGCTCGTCAACGCTTTCGGCGCGTACACGCATAGGGAAAAAGTAAAAGTGGAGAGTTTAAAGTTGAAAGAGGAAGCAGAGGATGCAGAGGATGCCCTTCTTCCGAATGATAAACCTGTGGTTTCTAATGATGCACCAAAGGCGCTTAATGATGAGCAAGAGACTCTTACGGATAAACCGCAGACATATTATGGACTGCAGATTTGTGCATCCCGAACGGAACTGAATGCCGATGACCCCAAACTGAAAGGAGTGGCTTGTCAGACCCGAAAAATAGGCGATTGGTATAAATACTACGCCATCATCGATACCAACCGCGATAATGTGGTGGAGAAACAGAAAGAATTGAAAAAAATCTTCCCCGATTGCTGGATAGCCAAGTGGACGGAGTAGGGGATGAGAGTTTAGAGTTTAGTGTTTAGAGTTTAGAGTTTAGCGGATATGAAGTACGCACGAGAAATAAAGGTGGGATTATTGGCCACCATCTGTCTTTTTTTGTTGTTCTTTGGGTTTAATTTTCTCAAAGGAGTGAATATTTTCTCGCCAACGAACGCGTATCACGGTGTGTTCTACAACCTGCACGGTTTGGAGGAACAGGCGGCGGTGTACATACGCGGACATAAGGTGGGACAAGTTGATCAACTGCACTATGACTTCGCTAATGACAGTGCTTTTACGGTAGATATTTCTATCCGTAAAGACATTCAACTTCCGCAAGGAACGCAGATGGCGCTTATCTCCGACGGTCTTCTCGGAGGAATGGCGATTGAACTGCAATTACCCGAGGAGTGGCCTACCCAGACCCTTTCTGAAGGGAATGAGAAGGATTTAACGAATGAAGGAATTATCAAGAAGGGAACTTTCTTACCTACGACATACGTGCCGGGTCTGATGGAGAGTCTGCAAGGCGAACTGGTGGCGAAAATATCGAATGCCGTTGAGGAAATCGACTCGCTGGTGGCACAGTTAAACGGACAGTTGGAAGGTAATCATATAAAGACCACCTTGGCGAACGTGGACCGCATATCCGGCGACTTGACAGGCGTCTCTTCAGACCTCAAGCGGCTGATGAAGACCCAAGTGCCGACCATCGTTAATAATGCCGACACCGCCATTTCCAACCTCAACGTTATTGTCTCGGATATCAAACAGGCGGATCTCAAAGCGACTGTTGCCCGTGTGGACAAAGCCGTAGATGGGGTCAACGGGCTTATCACGGACGTACGTTCGCAAGAAGGAACCATCGGTCAACTCATATATAACAAATCGCTCTATGACCATATCGATGCAACGGTTATTTCAGCCGACAGTTTGTTGACCGATCTCAAGGCTCATCCTAAACGCTACGTACACTTCTCTGTGTTCGGAAAAAAAGATAAATAATCTGTTCCACACAGGGTAAATAGAATATTTTCTTATTTGTAGATTTTATAAATAACAATTATTTTCAACAACTCGTAACACCGCGAAATACTGCGTGTTACGAGTTTTTTTAACAAAAAAATGCATCTACCTCTTGCATTATTTGAAGTTTCTATAAATCAATAAGTTACATGTTGACAAGTCTTTTAAGTTGTTGAAAATGAGAGTGTTATGCGTAACTCGTTAAAAATGCGCGAGTTACGTGATTTGGATTTTTGGGTGTAAAAAGAAGAATTTGGTCAGTTCGAAAAAATGTATTACCTTTGCACTCGCTTTTGAAAAAAACATGACTACGAATATCCAACAATTATGGGCGCAATGTCAGACCATTTTGGCTGATAACTTGACGACAAGTGCTTACCGTACATGGTTTGCACCGATTGTCCCTTTGCAGTTCGCGGAGGGCGTGCTCGTATTGCAGGTTAATTCGCAGTTTGTGGCGGAGTATATAGAGGAGAATTATATTCCTTTATTATCGAGCGCGATCCTGCGCGTGTTCGGACAGGGTACGCGTCTGGAGTATCGTGTACTGATTGATTCCACTTCCGGTGCGGGCACCATGCTTCCATCGGCGGGCTCAGCCAACGCACAGACGGTTCGTCCGATAGTTCAACCAGTAGCAACGGAGACTGAACTCCCTCCGCTGAACGATTCCTATACCTTCGATTCATTCGTGGCCGGTGAGCCGAACAAGTTAGCCCGCACAGCAGGTCTGGCGATAGCCAAGCAGCCCGGATACACCGCATTCAATCCGCTCTTTATTTACGGCGGAAGTGGTGTAGGAAAGACCCACCTTGCGTGCGCGATAGGTAATCAGGTTCGTGCGCTTGACCCGCAAGCGCGCGTGCTCTACGTGAGCGCGAACACATTCAAACTGCAGTATCAGGACGCACGCAAAGAGAACCGCATTCCCGATTTCCTCAATTTCTATCAGTCGATAGACGTACTTATCGTTGATGACATCCAGTATTTCGCGGGTCTGAAGGGAACGCAGGACACGTTCTTCCATATCTTCAATTATTTACAGCAGAGCCGTAAGCAGTTGATTTTGACTTCCGACCGTCCGCCGATTGATTTGAAGGACATCGAAGAGCGCCTGCTGACGCGGTTCAAATGGGGCCTGGCGGCAGAGATAGCCCGCCCGGACTATCAGTTACGCCGGAATATTTTACTCAGTAAGATGCGTCGTGACGGCATTGTACTCTCGGACGAAGTAGTGGATTTCATTGCGAAGAACGTCCGCGATTCTGTGCGTGACTTAGAGGGTATTTTGGCTTCGCTGTTAGCGCACTCGACGCTGACCGACAAGGAGATTGACGTGCAGTTGGCGGAACAGGTGGTTAGTCATATCGTGGCTATCCAACCACACCACACCACTATCGACGACGTGTTAGGGGTCGTAGCCCAGCATTACAACATCCCCGAACGCGCACTCGTGGCACAGAACCGCTCGAAAGAGATCAGTCAGGCACGCCACATAGCGGCTTATTTGAGCAAACAGCTTACGGATAGTTCGTTATCGGAGATAGGTTTCCGCTTAGGCCGTCGTACACATGCCACGGTGCTGCACTCGATAGCCCATGTGCGCGAGCAAATGGAGTTTGACCCCGTTTTGCGTCAGCACCTTGCCCAATTACAATCGGCATTACACCACTAATACTATAGTTTTGATTGACATCCGACGCCCTTTGAATGTCTGCCGCGCCTCCGCCGGTACGGGGAAGACATATACTCTGGCGGCCTATTATATAGGCCTTCTTCTGTCGGGTGAGGACTATCGCAGTATATTGGCTATCACGTTCACCAACAAAGCAACGGGTGAGATGAGTGAACGTATATTGGACTACCTGCACGCCATCGCAGAAGGCGAAGGGCAGTCTTTTCTTTTACGCGCGCGTGATTTCATGATTCGCAACCAGCAGGCAACGGACGAGGAGTTGCGACTTCGAGCCGGTGAGTGTTTCCGGGCTATGCTGCTGGACTACGACAATGTGCAGATACAGACCATCGATTCATTCCTGCAAACCTTATTGGCAGGTTTGGCCGGATTACTGCATACGAGTGCGGGCTTGAGTACAGAGTTAGACGTCGATCATGTGATACGTCAGGCGGTGGACCAACTGCTGACAACGGACATAACGGATGCCGACCGCACGATATTGGAAGATTACATGCATCTGCAGTTGGACCGCGAGTCGCATACAGACGTGCGGAAGAGCCTGTGTATGATGGCCAAAGAGTTGTATAATGAGTCTGTACAGATGTTAGATGCGGAGAACAAAATTCTTTTTGACTCCGCAGCGATAGCAAAGTGCAGGAACCGACTGCTGCAAGCATGGCAGGACTACGAGGGACTGCACGAACTGAAAGTACTATTGGCTTCCTGTAATCCGGAGAACTATAACCGAAATACCAAATATGCCTACGACCGCTTAACGCGAAGCGTGGAGCAGCCCGAGAAAATGTCCGGCAAAGACCGTTTCCGCGGGGTGGAACCGAAGAGTTGTAATGCCGAGGAGATGAACCGCGCCACCGAACTTGCCAAACAAGTGGCACGCTATTATAACTCTATCCAACTGACCATCCGTTTCAGCCGTGACATGGAACTGATGGCTTCGCTGCAAGCGATTATACAACGCAATCTGGCGGAGAATAACTGCGCGCTCTTGGCGCAGACCGCCAATACCTTATGCCGGGCTTTGCAACCCGGCGATGCGGATTTTATCTTGGAGAAAGCAGGTGTGCGCTTCAAACACGTGCTGATGGATGAATTCCAGGATACGAGTCAGTTACAATGGAGTGTTATTAACCAATTGCTGCGCGATGTGTTGGCCGGAGAAGGACACACGCTGTTAGTGGTGGGAGATATCAAGCAGTCCATATACCGTTGGCGAAACGGAGATTGGCATATCATGGCAGAGCTGGGCATGGATGACGCGCACTACGGACAGTATATCAACCGCGATTTTGCCCCGCTGACACGTAACTACCGTAGTAGCGAAGAGGTGGTGAAATTTAACCTCTCGCTCTTCCGCCATATCATCACCCATTATCCGGTTGAGCACGAACAGGCTTTGATTGAAGCAATCTATGATGAGGGATTCACGCCGGAACGCCTGGACGATTTCTATCAGGCGGATAAGAAACGCGGCGGGTATGTGCGCTTCAAGGCTTTCCAGAAGAGTTCGGCGCGTGAGGAGGGCGCTATACCTATCCGTGAGATGATGGCGTGTGAGATGTTCGATGCGATGGAAGAATTGCTGCAGAAAGGAGCAAGGCCGGCGGATATGATGATTCTCGTACGGAAAACAAGTGAGGCGGTCTATATAACCGATTTGCATCGTGAATTGGACAAAGACATATATCCTCTGCTGTCGAAGGCGCGCATCGTCTCGGCGGATAGTTTTCTATTGGAGGCTTCGCACGACGTGCAGACTATTATTGCCGGGCTGCGAGTAATCGCGAAAGACGATCCCGTAGCGGCGAAGTACGTGGAGATGATGACCGGTGATGTAGAGAGCGTGGCGCGTATCAAGAAGAACATCCCTAAAAAAACACCCTTATACGAAGCGGTCAGCGAGTTGATAAAATTGCTGCTGGCTAATGAATACGGACGTTATACGGGCACCGAAACGGCATACGTGAATAACCTCTTGGACCGGACGCGCGATTATGTCAGTGCCTATGGCAGTAATATAGATGAATACCTGGACTATTGGAACGATGTGATGCACGAGAAACCTATTCCTGCGCCGGTGACGGACGCCATCCGTATTCTCACGGTTCACTCCAGTAAAGGGCTTCAGTCCCAAACGTTGTTTGTGCCTTTCTGTACATGGACCAAGGAGGCGCAGTCCTTGCATCCGGAGAAAATATGGTGCGAGGTGGCGGATGAGGTGGACGTACAGCGTAAAGACTATGTGCCTATCCAGGACGGCGATGAAATGGCCAACTCCGCTTATCAAGCGGCGTATGAGCTGGAACACCTGAATATGCGCGTGGATAACTTGAATATGCTCTACGTAGCCTTGACGCGCGCGGAAGATAATCTGTACATATCTACATTCTATCCCGTGAATAAGGACGGTAAGATAGGTTCTTGCAACCACGTGGGCATGTATATCCGTGATTTCCTGCAAACGGACGAGTATGAGGTGGGAAAGCCGGTTATTAATGGGGTTAGAGGGTTAGAGGTTAGAGGGTTAGAGGTTAGTGAGGCGGAACTATGGAGCAGTAGTGACCAAGTGCGTTTCGTTCAGTCGCAGGAAGGCGCCATGTACACGGACTACGGAGACGAAGCTTATCGCCGCGTGGCACGGATGGAACAGGGAACGCTGTGCCATGAGATTTTCGCGCACTTACGCAAGGCCGATGAATTAGACCGGGTGTTGGATGATTTCGAGAGTAGAGGAGAGATTCAAAATCCAACGCAGCGGAAAGAGTTGCATCAATTGATTTCTTCGGCGTGGGAAGGAAACCCGCAGATGAACAGTTGGTTCACAGACCCGTGGGAATTGAAAATGGAGGAGGCCATTTATATTGACCATCGCGAGGTGCGGCCTGATAGAGTGATGATTAACCCGCAGACGCACGAGGCAATAGTGCTGGATTATAAGTTCGGCCATCCTGAGGCATCGTATAAGGATCAGGTACGTGGTTATATGCAAGCCCTGCAACGTATGGGGTATTCTCCCGTTCGCGGCTACCTGTGGTTCGCGCATAACGCCCAAGGCAAACAATTGGTAGAAGTGCATGCAGAATAGTTTTATCCATCAGACAGCCCGTTCCATCATTGAGCGCATTGAATGGAAACAGTTGAGCCGCACCACCTTGGTGCTGCCCTCTCACCGTGCAGGCTTGGTGCTCAAAGATGAGTTACTGCGTCTGCAACAAGAATACCATGCGCAAGCTATCTGGGCTCCGGATGTGAAGACACTTCCGCAGTTGCAGGATTTCCTCAGCCCGCTGTATCCGGAAGATGAGTTCATGACCGTCGTACGGCTCTATCGCCATTATCGTCATCTGAATGCCGGCGAGGAGAACCTTTTGCCGCTGGATATGTTCTATGGCTGGGGACGTCAGATGATAGCTGATTTTACAAATATTGACGCTTCGATGCCCGCTGAGCAAGTACCGAATTTCTTCGATAATACGATAGCGGCGCATGAGTTGAGTCAGTGGAAGCTGGAACCGGAAGTAGAGGAACGTCTTAGGGCGCTGATTAATCCTCATGAGGGACCACAGGTGTCTTATAGCGCAGAGACTATTCGCGGACAATATGAACATCTATGGCGGCAATTATACGATCTGTATAAAGCTCTGCATGCAGAGATGGAAACGGAACAGAAAGGCTATTCAGGCATGCGGCAACGCAGCGTTATGGAACATTGGGATGACGATACGCTACAAGCCAAAATAGCCGGTCGCACATTCATCTTCGTGGGCTTTAACTACCTGTTGCCGGTTGAACGCGAATTGATGCAACGACTGAAAGAGAACGGTCAGGCCCTCTTCTTTTGGGACTATGTAGCGGATTTTCAAACCAATGAGAAAGCGTTCTCTTTTGCAGAACTGAACAGCTCCGTGTTAGGCAGTGAGATAACACCGCGACATTGGCAAGAAGCGCGCCCTGTGACCGTGATGACATGTGCGTCACGCGAGGCGCAAGCTCAGTATGTGCATCGATGGCTGCAGGATAACTACCGCGCGAAAGGTGATAAAGTAGGCGTTGTCATCTGTGATGAAACAATGCTTGAGCCGGTTATCTACACCTTGCCGGCTATCCAATTACCGGGACAAGCAGAGACAGAACCAATTAATATTACCAAAGGTTTCCCACTGCGCAACACCCAGGTCTTTGCAGATGTTATGCGTTGGCTGACTGACCGTGCACGCGGGGATGCAGACACCATAGTGTCACCGGAGTGGATAGACCAATTAAAGGAACAGGTGTTGTCTCACCAGGAAGAGGAAACTGACAGCGCGGATAAACCGCTTACATGGCAGGAACTATTAGTACTGGAGTCCGAGTATCAGGCTCGTAAGATAGCAAACCAGTTACGCGCACTCTTGGTCAGCGGCGTTGAAGGAGTGACGTTCAGCCTCAAACTGCTTCGTTTGTTGATGCGGCGGGCAATGGAGAATGTGACGATGCCTTTCCATGGCGAACCGGTGACGGATATACAAATTATGGGTGTGCTGGAGACACGTCTGCTGGATTTCGACCGACTGTTATTACTTAATGTGGAAGAAGGGATTATCCCGCAGCGCAAGCAAGACAGCAGTTTTATTCCGTTCTACCTCCGCAAGGCTTATCACATGCAAACGGCTGACGAACGTGCAACTGTCTATGCGTATAATTTCTTCCGTTTGCTTAGTCGCGCGGGACATACCACGCTGTTATATGCGTCTGCAGACACATCGGCAGGTGGCAAAGGCCCCTCACGTTTTATTCTACAAATGGAGGCTTCGCATGAGTTTGACGTACAAAAAGCTGTATTATTAGAGCCAAATATTATAGGAGAAGGTATTGATATACAGGCTACTACGACACAACCGGCCGACTTTACACATCTCTCGCCAAGCGCGCTAAATACTTATATCACCTGTCCGCGTAGTTTTTACTGGCAGTATATCCTGAAACTCAAACCCAAGGAGGATGAAGAGGTGCTCTTTGCTCCGAATACTTTGGGCTCGTTTGTTCACCACGTTATGGAGTATCTCTATCGGGTGTACCTGCACTGCGATAACAGCCGACCTGTACGTGTGACACCGGAACAGATAGAAGCACTTCAGACGGATGAGATGAAGTTGCAGACGGCATTAGAGGCGGCATACGAAGCGATGAATCTGGAGTGGCTTAAGAAGCATGAGAATGAGCCTAACCATTATATTCGCGAGCATCACACGGGAGAGAATGTGCTGATCATCGGCTTTGTGCATAATATCCTTGAGCGCGACCGGAAAGATGCATGCGTAGGATTGCAGATATACCAATTGGAGCAACAGACATGGTTCCCGCTAAACCTTAACGGCCGTAAAATAGAGTTGGGAGGTATTATTGACCGATTGGATATTTACGGCGAACCGGGAATGGAGAGACTGCGCGTGATTGATTATAAATCAGGCGGGTATAACGATACAACGCACGCCAAGAAAATGTCTGCCAAGTGGGACGAACTGATGGAGAGTGAGGACAAAAACTATGTGCGACAGACATTGATATACAGCAACGCCGTGATGGAGGACAAGGGGATGAATATGCCTATTGAACCGCATCTCTATTTCTGCCGGAATAAGTTAGTCGGCATGGAAACGACCATCGATATAGAAGGTGAAACAGTGACGCATTTTCAGTCCATGGCACAGCAGTTCAAGCAACAGTTACAACAGAAAGTGCAAGAGATTATGACGGCTACTGAATTTCCACAGTGCGCGGAAGGTAAATGCCCCTCTTTCTGTCCTTTTTTTGACCTTTGCGGGCGTAAACCACAAACGATACAATGAGTACGGAAAACCGATATTACCGCGTTGGCGATCATCTCTTTGCCCTGCAGGCCGAGAGTGCGTCTTTTGAGTATCTGCCTAATTTGGAGCCGTTCAGAGTGAAGGAAACGTCTGTGCCAATCTTTACGCTTTGTGTGAAAGATAGTCCGCTGCCTGCTACCCATGGCTGGGCGGCTGTGTACACCGACCGTTCTGACGCAGATATGCCGCGCATAGAAATGTACCGTCAAGCGGACAGATGGCTCTTATGCCTTTCACAGACACGCGAAAGTGAGATTGTCTGCGCGGTATTGTGTAATGCTGATTTTAGTGAAGCGGAGGTCTTTTTGGTTCCCGGTAACACACGTTTTGCAGTCGATAATGCCTCAATGCTTATCTACGCTTTTCGCACCGCGACGCTGCACACGTTGCTCTTCCATGCGTCTGTCATTGTGCGAGGAGGCAGAGCATTCCTTTTCCTTGGACATTCAGGCACAGGAAAGAGCACCCATGCGCAGTTATGGCTGGACACGTTTTCGGATGCAGACCGCTTGAATGATGACAATCCTGTGGTACGCCTTATGGATGACGGCTCGGCGCGTGTCTACGGTTCTCCGTGGTCCGGCAAAACAGCTTGTTACAAGGCATCGTCAGCACCGATACAATCATTGGTTCAACTGGTTCAAGCACCATACAATGCCATCCGGAGTTTGCGAATGACACAAGCATATCCTTTTGTGCTAGCTTCTATAAGCGGGTTGAAAATGGAACCCTCGATGATGGACAGTTTATACGAGTCTATCGCCCGTTTGTTAGAACTCTGTCCAGTCTATGAACTGGAATGTTTGCCTAATAAAGAGGCGGCACAATTATGCGCTCAAACGTGTTCACCTTAGTGCGGTCGTACGGACAAGAGACTTTGATATAATTCTCTGTAAACCCGTACATGATATTTCCGTCTTTTTTGCTTTCCCACAACACGGTAGCTTCGTCACCTGCGTGCTCACGGTAAAATAGTTCTGTCTTACGTGCGCTGATGGCGTGTAACTGCTTGCTGCGTTGCTCGCGCTCTTTGAGTGGCACTACCTCTAAGTCCATCTCCAACATACGCGTGTTAGCGCGTTCGGAATAGGTAAAGACGTGTAGTTGCGAAACGGGTAAGGAATCGATGAATGTCATATAATCCATCCAATATGCTGCGGTCTCACCACGCACGCCTACCATACAATCGACACCGATAAAAGCATTTGGCATCACCGATTTGATATGCGCCACCCGTTCAGCGAATAACTCTCGTGTGTACCTCCGTCCCATAATCTTCAGCATTTCATTACTGCCTGACTGCAAAGGTATATGAAAATGCGGCGCAAAATGACGACTATGCGCCACAAAATCAATGATTTCGTCCGTCAGTAGGTTGGGCTCACAACTGCTGATACGCACTCTGAACTCGCCGTTAATCGCATCTATCGCCTTCAGGAGGTCGATGAATCGTTCATTGGTGCTACGCCCGAAATCGCCGATGTTAACTCCCGACAGGATAATCTCTTTCGCTCCTCCGGAGAGAGCTTCTTGCGCTTGACTCACCACGTATGCGATGGAAGGATTGCGGCTTTTACCTCGCGCTAAGGGAATAGTGCAGTAACTGCAAAAATAGTTACATCCGTCTTGTACTTTTAAAAAACACCGGGTGCGGTCGTCTTTGCTATACGCCCCGTGAAAATCATCCACTTCGCGAATAGGGGAAATGAATACTTTTGGCTCTTGACTATTGATTTTTAATTCTAACTGTTCAATGAACTCCGGCAGACGGAATTTCTCATCTTGCCCCAATACAAAATCCACTCCCTCAACGTGTGCAATCTCTTGAGGTTTGAGCTGGGCATAGCAACCTGTGACAATTAGAATGGCATGGGGGTTTTGCCGACGTATGCGGTGAATCATCTGGCGGTCTTTATGGTCCGCTGTATCAGTGACGGTACAGGTGTTGATAATGCATATATCCGCCTGCTCACCTTTCTTCGCGCGTTCATGTCCGCGTTCCAAAAGAGCCTTACCTAAAGCACTGCTCTCCGCAAAATTTAACTTACAGCCTAATGTGGTAAACGATATCTTCATGTTATGATTTTCTTAGTTGAAGCATGCGCCATTCACCATTGGCATGTGTAGCGATGAGATGCATGCCGTGATTTTCTGCTGCGCGGACAAGGGCAGGGCAGTCCTGCTCGTAAAATCCGCTTAGCCATAACTCGCTTTCTCTCTGCATACAAGCCGCGTAGGCAGTCATGTTCTCTATCAGTATATTCCGGTGTATATTGGCCATAATGAGGTCATAGGTACCTTTTGGGGGTGTTCCGCACAGCAGTACCTCTATATCTTCTCCGTTGAGGGTTGCGTTCTCCCGCGCATTGTCCACACTTTTCTCGTCAATATCTACTGCAATTACGTGCGCCGCGCCACGCCGCTTGGCATAAATAGCCAGCACACCTGTTCCTGTGCCGTGGTCTAACACGGATTTTCCGGTTAAATCAGTGGCAAGTAACATGTCAATAAGCATGGCGGTCGTTTCATGGTGTCCGGCGCCAAAAGCACAATGAGGAATAATACGTACACCCAAAGGCAACTCCTGCACCGGATGTTCAGCTTCCCATGCGGCATTCCAATTTTCGTCCGGACAAGCCTCGACACCTGTCATGATGGCTCCGTCGGTTTGCCGGATAAAGGTCTCTATTTCTTGCCGATTGGCTTCCCAAAGGTGGGAGGGTAGGTAATAATTAGTCTCACCCCCTTCCATAGGGGTGCCTTCTGAGTCGATAGTGTCAACGCCTAAAGACGCCAAATGCTGGTCGAAGAGGTCGTGTTGCCAGTCTTCGTCAAACTTGGTCTGTATGTGCAAAACGTGATAACGCATAGCCTACTAAATAATTACTGCCTCCGATGAAGATGGCGTCTTCTGACGCAGCGTGTGCTTGAGCATAACGGAGTGCCTCGTTTGGGTCGTCTATGGCCACAGACCCGCTTTTACCCCATAGTGTCTGCATCTCTTGCGCCGTGCGGGCGCGTTTGGTGTCAGGGGTGGTGAATATATAATGGAACCGTTCTCCGTATGGCAGTAGACGCATCACCACCTCGGTGTCTTTGTCGTTCACCATGCCAAAAACAATCCAGATATGCGGGTTGGACAACTCTTTGAGTTGCCGCGCTACATACTGCAGTCCATGACTATTATGGCCTGTATCACAGATGGTCAAGGGCTGCTCACTCAACGTTTCCCATCTGCCGCGCAGGCCGGTCAGTGTGCACACGTGCGCAAAACCATCTCTGATAGCTGAAGACTGAATGCGGATGGCTCCGTAATTACGCAGAACCTGCAAGGCCACGTATGCCGTTTGCATGTTATGTTCCTGATAATTGCCTTTGAGTTCACATTCGGGTGCTTCACGCAGACGGCGTGTTCGCATATATCCGCACTGGTCTGCGAACCAGATACGGCAGTCGGTGGTCTCCAAGCCTTCCCCCAGAATACCGCATTCTTGCGCTCGCTCAAGAAACACATTCAGCGTTTGTGGATGGCTTTCCCCGATAACTGCAGGTACGCCGGGTTTGATGATACCTGCTTTCTCCCGTGCAATCTGTGGTAGAGTGCGGCCGAGAAACTCCATATGGTCCATGCCTATATTTGTAATGACAGAGAGAATAGGCGTGAGCACATTAGTGCTGTCTAATCGTCCTCCAAGACCTGTTTCCACTACGGCTATATCCACTTCTTCCGCCACGAAATAAGCGAAAGCCATCGCTGTCATTGTCTCGAAGAAGGAAGGTTGTAACTCGTCTAAAAAAGCGCGGTGTTGCTCTATAAAAGCCGTAACGTTCTTCTCCGGAATAGGTCTTCCGTTAATGCGTATGCGTTCCCGAAGGTCCACCAAATGCGGGCTGGTGTATAGTCCTACGCGCCAACCTGCGGCCTGTAGTGCCGCGGCGATGAGATGACAGGTTGAACCCTTACCATTGGTGCCCGCTACATGTATGGCGCGTAAGTGCTGATGAGGATTGCCCACATATTCCATCAAACGGAGTGTGTTCTCCAGTCCCGGTTTATACGCCGCGGCGCCTACCTCATGAAACGGCGGACGGGCGTTGTATAGATATGTTATCGCCTCTTGGTAACTCACTGTTTGGTAATAACCTTAAAATCCAAAGTGCCGTCCTGACGGTTCATACAGAGCCACTGATAGAACTTACCGCTTACATGTACTGCCAGACTACGGCTGGTCAGCGCCACCGACTGGCGGTTCAGCGGGTTATAGACACTCACATGTAACCGCACTGGTCCCGGGTTTGCTTTGATCTGTTCCGTCAACTCGTCAATCAGTTCACTATTAAGTGTATCCAGCGATAACTGAATAGTGATGCCTTCCGTGCGGTTGTTCTGCACCTCATTGAGCATATCGACGCGTTGCACTACAAACTCAAACTCCGCCTCCTCGTCCGGTGCTTCGCGGAACCATTTCTGCCCAGCGTTCTTCTGCTGTACCACGCCCGTAACGAGGACAAAAAGGTCTTTGAGCATCAGGTGCGCGAAGTTCTGGTATGCGCTACCGAAGAGCACAAATTGGTAACTGCCTGTATAGTCTTCTATCGTATAGCGTCCGTATGGATTACCTTTCTGGCTGCGTAACTGCTCTGCCTCGGTGATGAGACCGCCGAATAGGCCGGCTTGGTTCTTATGCGCAGCGAGAAATTCGGAGGGTAACAGTATTTTCTCTTCCGGTTGCTCTAACTGCTCTTCTTTGATACGCCTCTCGGCTTCTGCGCGCGCATCGGGACGACGCCAGCCGTCAAACTGGGATAACTCCATCGCGGTCAGATTGCATAACTCATTGATCTCAAAGGCGTACTCGTCTAACGGGTGGGCGGAGAGATAGATACCGATTAACTCTTTCTCCCTGTTTAGACGTTCAATAGTATCCCAGCGAGGTACTTGAGGAAGAGTAGGGTGCTTCACTTCCACGGCGGTGTCCAGAAAATCTCCGAATAGCGAATTGGCATTCTCTTCTTTGTCTGCCTGCCATTTATTGCCGTAATTCATCAGCAATTCCAATCCTGTGTCGCCGTACTCATTGGTACCGAAGAACTGCTCTCGGTAAATATCTTCGAAGCACTCAAAAGCACCGGCTTGCGCCAGGTTCTCTATCGTCTTTTTATTGCAACTCTGCAGGTTCACGCGCTCGAGGAAATCAAAGATGTCCTTGTATTTGCCATTTTTCTCCCGCTCGTTTATAATGGCTTCCGCTGCGCCTTCGCCGACGCCTTTGATGCCACCCAACCCAAAGCGGATGGCTCCTTTGTTGTTCACGGTGAATGATAACTCCGACTCATTCACGTCAGGCTCTAACACACTCAGTCCCAGTACTTTGCACTCGTCCATGAGTTTCGTCACCTCTTTGATGTCATCCTTATGGACGGTCAGGTTGGCGGCCATGAACTCAGCCGGGTAATGCGCCTTGAGATAACCTGTCTGGTAAGCTACCCACGAATAGCAGGCGGCGTGGGATTTATTAAAAGCATAAGAGGCGAACTTTTCCCAATCGCGCCAAATTTTATCCAGCACCTCGGGACTATGGCCGTTTGCTTTTCCGCCTTCCATGAATTTACCCTTCAGCGCCTGTAGCACGTCCATCTGTTTCTTACCCATCGCCTTACGGAGTTTATCGCTCTCTCCGCGAGTGAAATTGGCTAACAGACGACTAAGGAGCATGACTTGCTCTTGATAAACCGTCACCCCGTATGTATCTTTTAGATACTTTTCCATGACAGGGATGTCGTATGTAACGGGCTCGATACCTTGCTTGCGCTTGATGAACTGCGGGATATAATCCATCGGTCCCGGACGATACAACGCATTCATGGCTATCAGGTCGCCAATGACGGTCGGTTTCAACTCCTTCAGGTATTTCTGCATACCGCCCGACTCGAATTGGAAGACGGCGACCGTACGGCCTTCCTGGAATAGTTTATAGGTCTGCTCGTCGTCAATAGGTATATGGTCGATATCGATGTCTATGCCTTGTGATTTCTTGATATTACGCAGTGTCTCTTTGATAATCGTCAGAGTGATAAGTCCCAGGAAGTCCATCTTGATCAATCCCACACTCTCCACTACGTGTCCGTCGTACTCGGTGACCAGCACACGTTTCTTGCTATTCTTGTCTTCTACGGAACTCAAGGGCGCAAAGTTTGTCAGATCATCTGCACCGATGATTACTCCGCAGGCGTGTACACCCACTTGGCGGATGGTGCCTTCCAATCGCGCCGCGTACTCCAGCATAGAGCGTGTATTCGGATCGCCGGATTCGTATTCTTGTCTCAGTTCGTCAATATACTTATAGCAGTTACGCAGGTTCACCTTGGGCGATTTGCCTTTCTCGTCGCGAATGTTGCCCGGGAACTCCCGTTCGGGTATCAAACCTTTTAATTCGTTCACGCGCGCAAGAGGTATCTGCTGTACACGTCCCACATCCGCCAATGCGCTCTTTGTTGCCATTTTACCATAGGTAACGATGTGCGCCACATGCGTCTCACCGTATTTGCGGCTCACGTAGTCCAGCACTTTACCGCGCCCACAGTCTTCGAAATCGGTATCTATATCCGGTAGTGATATACGGTCCGGATTGAGGAAACGCTCGAATAGCAAATCGTACTCCAATGGGTCCAAATCGGTTATCTTCAGACAGTAAGCAACCACTGAACCGGCAGCCGAACCACGGCCCGGACCTACAGACACATCCAGTTCTTCGCGAGCCGCGCGAATGAAGTCCATTACGATGAGGAAATAGCCCGGAAAACCCATAGATATAATCGTATTCAACTCAAACTCTATGCGCTCTTTGAGTTCTTCATCTTTGGCTAACCGTTCCTCGCCGTAACGCGCTTTCGCGCCCTCCATCGTCAGGTGACGCAAGTACGCACTCTCGAATGCCAGACGGTCGGGATAGTCTTCCTCTTTACCGAAACTCTCCGGGATATCGAATTTAGGCATGATAGGACCATGGTCTATGTCGTAGACCTCTACCTTATCGACTATCTCCTGCGTGTTTGTCAGCGCCTCCGGTATATCGCTGAATATCTCCGCCATTTCTTCAGGCGTCTTGAGCCACTCCTGCTTGGTGTAGTGCATTCGGTTCACGTCGTTGACGAAGTGGTTCGTACTCAGACATATCAATCGGTCATGAGCTTCAGCGTCCTCTTCGTTCACAAAGTGACTGTCGTTGGTGGCTATCACTTTGACGCCATACTTACGCGCCAACGCAATCAGCACCGGGTTCACTTGTTTCTGGCGTTCATAAACCTCTACATCGGCATCGGGTTTCTGCGTCTCATGACGCTGCAACTCAATGTAATAATCCTCTCCGAACAAGTTCTTGAACCACTTCACAGTCTCTTCCGCCTCCTTAAAAACACCCTGCTCAATCAGTTCACTAACCCCTAATCCACTAACCTGTAACCCGCTAAGTCCTTCCATCACTTTCTGCGGCAATTCGCCTCCCAGGCAGGCAGACGAACAAATAATTCCATCATGGTAGAGTTCCAACAGTTCCCGATCAATACGGGGCGTGTAGTAATACGCATCGGACATATAGCCCTGCGACACAATCCGGCATAGGTTATGATACCCTGTCAGGTTCTTCGCCAGCAGGATTAGATGCCATCCCGAGCGGTCGATATAATACGTACGCCCTTCCGGACTTACCGCTTTGTCTTCCTGACGGGTATGACGCCCGCGACGCGCGCAGTAAGCCTCTACACCTACAATGGGTTTGAAAGTCTTATACGGATCATTTTCGCCGGCGGACGATCTGCGTTTCTTGCAGTAGTCCAGCAGTTCCTTAATGCCGTACATGTTTCCGTGGTCCGTCAACGCCACAGAATGCATGCCCGTTGCGATGCATTTATCGACAATCTCCTCCACTTTGGATAGTCCGTCCAAGAGCGAATAATGCGAGTGTACATGCAGATGTGTAAATTCCATACGGATATGAATAAACTCTGTTATTGTAACAACATAAAAAATCCGTGCAAAGATACAAAAAGTTTCTCACATACGCAAGCGCGTGAACATTTTTTATTTTATTTTCTTGCTTTCTGCTTTTGTTTTTATGAAAAAATACGTCAAAAACAGTATATATACATAGTATATATACTATATAAGTGCAAAAAATGCGTTTACTTGCAAAAAAAGGGCTGTTATCTTATGGTTATCTTATGGGTATGTTGTGGGTATCCTATGGTAAGGATAGGGAAAGGACTCGTAAAGGACTATTGAACGGCTTGTTTTTGTCCGCTCTTGCATATGTGCAATTTTTGTAGTACTTTTGCAGCCGCAAAAGTGCAATCGATGGAGAAAGAAGAAGCTATATTAGCAAAAGTGCAATCGATGGAGAAAGAAGAAGCTATATTAGCAAAAGTGCAATCGATGGAGAAGAAAGTAGTTATATTAGCGATTGAGAGCAGTTGTGATGATACATCTGCGGCGGTAATCGTGGATGGTTTGTTACGCAGTAACGTCATCGCGAGTCAGAAAGTGCATGAGGAATATGGCGGAGTGGTGCCGGAGTTGGCGAGCCGTGCACATCAGCAGAATATATTACCTGTGGTGGATACGGCGCTCAAACGCGCGGGAGTGACGAAAGAGGAACTCTCAGCCATCGCTTTTACACGCGGACCGGGCTTGTTGGGTTCGCTTCTTGTCGGTACCTCTTTTGCCAAAGGATTAGCGTTGGCGCTGAATATACCGCTGATTGACGTGAACCATCTGCAGGGACATGTGTTAGCGCATTTTGTGGAGGATGGCACAGGATTAAACCATCCGTCTTTCCCGTTCTTGTGCCTGCTGGTCAGCGGAGGAAACAGCCAGATTGTAAAAGTGGAAAGTGGAAAGTGGAAAGAGGAAAGAGGAGAGGGAAGGCATCTTCCTCATATGGAGATTATCGGACAGACAATCGATGATGCAGCAGGAGAGGCGTTCGATAAATGCGCCAAAGTGCTGGGCTTGCCTTATCCAGGCGGACCGTGGATAGACAAACTCGCCAAATCCGGAGACCCGAAGAAATATCCCTTTGCCAAACCGAACATACCGAATTATGACTACTCGTTCTCCGGGCTGAAAACATCGTTCCTTTATACGCTGCGTGACATGCTCAAGGCGTATGGCGTGGAGACAATTGACGAACTGGCGGAGAAGATACCGAATCTCCGGGAAGATATGTGTGCGTCGCTTCAAGCGACGATAGTAGATATCCTCATGCGCAAGCTCAAGAAAGCGGCTAAAGATTTGGGAATCAACCAAGTAGCAGTGGCCGGCGGAGTGAGTGCCAACAGTGCCATCCGTCAAGCATTCATCGACTATGGTAAGAAATATCATTGGACGGTATATATTCCGCCGTTCAGTTTCACTACCGATAATGCGGCAATGGTTTGTCAGGCCGGTTATTTTAAGTATTTGGACCATGATTTTTGTGCAATAGATGAAGTTCCATTTGCTAAAACAACTATTTAAGGGACGAAGTGACAAAGGACAAAGGACAAAGGATCAAAGAGTGGATGGCGCCATATCGTGATGTGATTATTTTTATGGTCACATTGTTGGTAGCTAACTATTTCTGGAAGTTCACCATGGTAGGTGACGAGAACGGAGACAGCGTGACATGGTTCGGCATGGACATCACCGCCCCGTTTGAGTTCATGGCGTGCCATATTGCGTCCGTGGTCTATTGGATTGTCTCCCTTTTCCGCGATACCGCTGTGATGACTGACCCGCACACCATTCATTTTACAACAGGCACAGGAACAACAATCATCTGGGGCTGTACAGCAATAAAGCAGAGCTTTATATGGCTCTGCCTTATGCTGACTGTCGTGCCCTATAACTCCGGGCGAACATGGCTGCGCAAACTATGGTTTATCCCCGTGGGCTGGCTCTGCTGCTATGCTTTTAATATCTTGCGGATTGCCGCGATAGCGCTGTTTATCGAGCATCACCCCGAGTGGTTCCATCTGTTGCACGATTATATCTTCAAGTACCTCTTCTACGCGATGCTTTTCGGGCTTTGGGTACTCTTTGTAGAAAAGATAAGACCTATTTCCGAGTGAAGTACCCGGGCTTGCCGTCCAAACCATCCGGACGGGCATACTCGATGCCGGTATTGTTCGCATCGTACTTGGTACCTTTTCCGCCGACGAGGTGGGTAGCGTTGAGGAAAATGGTCGACGTGCCAAACACAACGTGTCCAGGAGTATTTTTGCTCCAATCATCATTGCAATAAATAGTCTCTACTTTACAGTTTTCGAACATTTTTTCATACCACATTACTTTGTGCATATCAAAACCAGTTAGGTCAATGACCTTAATGCCACTTTCAGCGAACATACGATTCATATTTTCCACTTTTGAAGTATTGAGATAGTCCAAATGCTCAATTGTTTCAAGATTATAGAACTCGCTAAACCATTGTTTTGTAAGTGTAGGTAGTGCCTCTTTCACAGACTCATCGAGAACAATTTTCTTCACGTTTTTACAATATTCGCCAAGCCCCTCATTTCCTAAATTCTCATCCCATTTAGTTCGTTTTCCCGGCAGGTCATTGGGGTTCTTTTGGTAGTAAAGCGTCAAAGTGGTTTCATCATCGGACATCATGGCAAATATTCCACTTCTGGTGAAATAACCGGGTTTACCGTTGTTCGGATCGTCAAGCCGTGCATAGGAGGCATCCATGTTTGCATCGCTATATTTTGTTCCTCTTCCGCCGACCAGTGAGGTACAGCCGTTGAACATTTGTGAGGAAGATTGAGTAGAGGAAGAATAGTCATCCGAGCAAATGATGGTAGTCAATGCAGAGCAACCGATAAACATAGCATCCTTTTTGGCGTTTGGAAATCGAAATCCTGTAAGGTCAATGGTCTTTAGACTTGTGCAATTCATAAACATATACGATACATCCTTTAACCATGACGTAAGATATGCCAAATTCTTTACGTTTTCCAAGCTGCTCATGTTCGCGAACCATCTCTCGGTAGAATGGGGTTTGTGATCATTCAGAGAAGGATCAATCTCAACGGTTTTAACCGCATGGCGTTGCGGTAGAGTCATTTTATCCAGATACATCACTTGGCTGCGCGTTTCTTTCAGGTTATCGTGATACAAGGTGAGCGTGCTACTTCCTGCATCAAACGCAGCATATAGTTCTGTAGCGCAGCCTGTGAAATAACCCTTTTCTCCATTTGCCCCGTCCGGTCTGGCATACTCGACACCGGTATGGTTTGCATCATACTTGGTTCCTTTGCCACCGACAAGAGAAGTACAATCTAAGAACATATCTTGACGATACTTAGAATCCTGAGCACTAAAATCCATATCGCAGTAAATAGTTTTTAATTTACTACAACCATGGAACATAAGATTCCCTGAAAAATATCCCATATTACGTAAATCCAGCGAAGTAACGGCATCGCAACCCTGGAACATAGAACTACAATCGCCTGCCGACCGCGGATTGAAATGGCTGACATCAATGGCCTTGAGAGCATGACAGCCCCGGAACATACATGAGAAGTCATGAACTTCCGTAACGTCGAGATAGTCCAGATGCTCAATCGTTTCTGCGTGCTCGAAACCGTCAAACCAATTAGCAGTGGTGGTAGGCTTTGCAAAAGTCATGGATTTATCCAATACGATTTGCTTCACATGGTTGCTTTGGTAATTAGGCGTGGAGGCATTGTTGTTATACACATTCCGCCATCCCCTCTCTCCGCCTCTTTTCTCGCGCTGCGCGTCGAAATAAAGCGTAAGGATGTTTCCGTCCGCGCTGATAGCCGCATAAATCTCCGCGCCTTCTTCAGGACCGCTCGGTTCGCACGAACTCATTGTGCCAAGGATTGCGCCCACCAGGCACAGAGCCCAAATAAAATGTTTCTTCATAATATTTATTGTTTTTGGATCGTTTCCAACCAATGGAGCAGAGTAGTCTTAATAGCACTAACGATGCTCCATGTTTTCGATGCTTGTGTAGTGTCGCCTGTCAGGAGGTCCGGCACAGCGTTTCCTGTCTCCTGTTCAGGATAGACAACCATGTAACTATGGTCGGCAAAAAAGCGCGCGAGCATGTCCGGCACTTGCTCAAAAAGCGGATTGAAGGAAGGCGTGGACGGACGTGCGTTAATCATCACAATCATATCGTCTTTGTCCATCTGCTTCGCCATCATAAGCACGTCCTCCCAGTCTTCCATCTCCCGATAAGAGGCACGGAGATACTTGCCCTTACGGCGACAGAAAGCCTGCAAGGCTTTTTGTGTATCCTCATTGGTGAAGAAAATGACCTTGGCGCCAATCTGGCTGCTGAGTCGCCGTATAAGTCCGAAGCAGGAGATGAAATCATGCTCTTTCTCTGCATAGCGCGGCACTGCCACCAAAATGCGTGAGATGGTGTTGATAGGCTGTGCAGGATGGTAGATAATCGCCGCTTTGGATTGATTATTTACCAGTTTGCGGGCCTCCGTCCAATCGCTCTCGTTGGTAAAATCCGGTTCGTGTAATTCACTTAATTCACTCAGCTCACGCAGTTCGTAATGCCTGTTCTCTGCCACGGTCATCATCAGCCAACTGTCATCGGTCTTATCTGCCTCAAGGCGCGCACTCTCTTGCAGCGAGAGCTGTTTGGCGGCATACTCGGTGGCAAAAGAGGCGGAGGTACAAAGTACTAAAATCATGAGCACCGCGGCATTTAATATCTCTGCATCGAAAATACCAATCTCGAAACCGATGGTCACAATCGCCAGCGTACCGGCCGCAGTCGCATGGGTGAGACCGAAAATGAGCTGTCGTTCCACGCCCTGAAGACGGAAACTGATTTGTGCCAGCCACGCCGCCAACCATTTGCCCGCCAGTTTGGTAGCAATCATGACGACTGCGATGATAATAGTCGTCCATCCGCTCCAAAGGAGCGATATATCAATCATCATTCCTACGCCCATCAGGAAAAGCGGGACGAAAAGGTTATTCCCTACAAAATTGATGCGCTGCATAACCGGACTGAGGTTCGGCACCAGTTTATTCATCGCAACGCCGCACATGAAGGCTCCTAATATTCCTTCCAAACCCGCCCATTCAGCCATGAAAGCAGAGATCACCATCAGCGTCATGACAATCAGAAAACCGCTTGTGGCGTCTGACCAACGTTTGAAGAAGCGTTGCGCGAGCCACGGGAAGACGATTGTAATCATGACAAGCGTGAGAATGATTTTCCCCATTAACAGCCATGCATTAACCGTCTCCGAGTCATTCAGTTTGCTTTTTACAAACGCAAGCACAAGCAGAGCAAGTGTGATGGAGAGCATTGTTCCGCCTACGGCGATGTTCACCGCCGCATTCTTCTGCACGCCGTAACGGCTGACAATGGGGTAGGTCATCAATGTGTGACTGCCGTACATGGCGCCCATCAGCGCACTCGTTGTCCCGTTGAATCCAAGTAGCAGACTGGTCAAAAAACCTAAACCGAAAGGCACGATAAAAGAGTATATACCGAAAATAACCGCCCTCGTGCGCTGTTGGCGAAAATCATTGACGTCCACTTCGATACCCGCCTGTAGCATAATATACAACATTCCGATTTTGCCGAGCGCCTGGATAGAAGTGCTGCTGGCCAGCAGATTAAACCCGAACGGACCGACCAAAATACCCACCAGAATAAAACCCACAATACTGGGAATGCGGATCTTACGGCAAATCATCGGTACCAACAGAATGGTGGCAAGAACGATGGATATGATGGCTAAGGGGTTGGTAATCATATGTTAGATTTAAGATTTGAGAGTTCAGATATACTTTCCGGTTATGCTTTTTTTGTTCTTTCGGATATCTTCGACAGTGCCTTCCGCTACGATGTGTCCACCGTTTCGGCCGCCTTCCGGTCCCAAGTCGATAATCCAGTCGCAGGCACGGATGACATCCGTATTATGCTCAATAATAACGACGGTATTGCCTTTGTTCACCAGTTGGCGCAGCACTCCTAATAACACACGTATATCTTCGAAATGCAGCCCTGTGGTAGGTTCGTCGAGGATATACAAGGTTTTTCCTGTGGACGGCCTGGAGAGTTCTGTCGCCAGTTTGATGCGTTGGCTCTCTCCTCCGGAGAGGGAGATAGAGGATTGCCCGAGTTTGATATACCCGAGTCCAACGTCTTGGATGGTTTTTATCTTACGCAGAATAGCCGGTTGTGCTTCAAAGAACTCCACCGCTTGATTCACGGTCATATCCAGTACATCGGCAATGGTTTTTCCTTTGAATCGTACCTCCAGTGTTTCGCGGTTATACCGCTGCCCGCCACATGCTTCGCATGGCACATATACATCCGGCAGGAAATGCATTTGAATCGTCTTATACCCGTTCCCTGTACATTCCTCGCAACGACCGCCTTTAGCGTTGAAGGAAAAACGCCCCATTTTCCATCCGCGAATCTTAGATTCGGGTAGTTGGGCAAATAGTTCCCGAATGTCTGTGAATACATTGGTATATGTGGCGGGATTCGAGCGTGGGGTGCGACCGATAGGCGATTGGTCCACGTTAATCACTTTGTCGATATGCTCTATTCCTTCGATGCCTTCATATGGCAGCGGTTGCGTTTTGCTGCGGTAGAAACGCTGGCTGAGAATGGGGTAGAGTGTCTGGTTTATCAGCGAACTCTTACCACTTCCGCTAACCCCCGTGACGGCTACCATCTTACCCAAAGGAATACGCGCAGTGACCTTTTTGAGATTATTGCCTGTACAGCCGGAGAGAGTTATTTGGAATGGGTGATTTGTAATTGGTGATGGGTGATTTATTTCTGTTACCCCCCGCTCCCCTTTGAGATATTGTGCGGTTAGAGTTTCTGTTTTGAGCAAATCCTGCGGTGTACCGGAGAATAGCACTTGTCCGCCGAGCCTCCCGGCTTTAGGACCGATGTCCACTAACCAGTCTGCTTCCCGCATCATCTGTTCGTCGTGCTCGACAACAATAACGGAATTGCCTAAGTCGCGCAGTTCCTTGAGACTGCTGATCAGCCGTTGATTATCGCGTTGGTGCAAGCCGATAGATGGCTCGTCTAAAATATACAGAACGTTTACCAGCCGGCTGCCAATCTGTGTGGCCAGCCGGATTCGCTGGCTCTCGCCTCCGGAGAGACTCTCACTACTACGGTTGAGACTGAGATAACTCAACCCCACGGATTGCATGAAACGCAGTCGCGCGCAAATCTCCTTGAGAATAGGCTCGGCGATGGCTTTCTGTTTGTCGGACAACTCTTTTGAGGCGGGAAGTTGCGTCAAAGTCTTCAGCAGTTCATCGATATCCATGTCTGCCATGTCGGAGATGGTATAAGGTCCTATGCGGTAGCTGATGGCTTCTTTATTCAAGCGCTTGCCGTGACATTCAGGACACTCGGTCCATTCCTCTTGTTCTTCTTCCTCATCTGATAGCTGATTGCCGGCGGCTGATAGTTCCTGTAACTGTTCCCACCAATTCTCTTCCCGTATCGCCTCATCAACATCATCCTTTAATCCATCATCCTTTAAACTTTCACTTTTCACCTTTCCCAGTCCCTTGCATCGCGGACACCAGCCCGATGGACTGTTGAAAGAGAAGGTATGCGGCGCAGGGTCCGGATAACTGAGCCCTGTTTCCGGGCACATGAGATTTCTCGATAGAAATCTAATTTGTGATTTGTCCTTGGAGTCCGCGTCGCAAATCATCATAATGCCGTTTCCTTGCGTCATGGCGCGGTCCACGGACTGACGCAAACGCAATAGATCATCGGCGTCCCCTTTCACTTTCAGCCGGTCCACGACAACCTCGATATTATGCGTTTTATAGCGGTCCACCTTCATGCCCGCCACCAATTCCTGCACCTCGCCGTCAATGCGCACATGAACAAAACCTTTCTTTCGGATTGTTTCAAAAAGTTCTTTGTAATGCCCTTTCCGGTTACTTACCAATGGCGCAAGGAGTAGTATTTTCTTATCGGCATACTCGTGGACGATGAGGTCAATAATCTGCGCATCGGTATAATGCACCATTTTCTTGCCGGACAAGTACGAATAGGCCTCTCCGGCTCGTGCATAAAGCAGTCGCAGGAAATCATACACCTCCGTTACGGTACCTACCGTGGAGCGCGGATTTTTACTGGTGGTCTTCTGGTCTATGGAAATGACAGGACTGAGACCTGTTATGCGGTCCACGTCCGGCCGTTGCATTTGGCCGATGAAACCTCTGGCATAGGATGAGAACGTCTCCATATACCGGCGTTGGCCTTCGGCAAAAATGGTATCGAAAGCGAGCGAGGATTTGCCGGAACCGCTTAGACCGGTGATAACTGTCAATCGTTTGCGCGGAATGGACACATCGATATTCTTCAGGTTGTGAACCCGAGCACCGATAACCTCTATATTGCCTTCCTTTCTCATTTAGCCTGCAAAGATACACTTTTTTCTGTACATACACAAGCGCGCCCCGCATAAAGCGCACATAAACATTCTTTTTTTTCAAAAAAAAGCGCGCGCGCTTGCACAAACCAAAAAATATTCGTACCTTTGCGCCCTAAATTGGAGTAATATGGGCACTTTCTTGGAATTATGTCAAAAACGGCGGTCGATACGTAAGTATACAGCCCAGCCGATAGAGCAGGAGAAAATCGATTATATGTTGCGCTGCGCGCTGATGTCCCCCTCGGCGAAACGCACTTGTCCGTGGGAGTTCATCGTGGTGCGTGACGAGGCAAAGTTGCGCCCGTTGACGGGATGCCGCACGTATGGCAGTCAGATGTTTGCTACAGCGACAGCGGCGATTATCATTGTCTTGGACCCTACGCTATGTGATAACACATGGATGGCAGACGGTGCTATCGCGGCTGAGCATATACTGCTGGCGGCTGCCGAGCAGGGAGTGGGAGCCTGTTGGTGTCACGTGCACGAACGCGAGGGAGCACCGGAGTTAGTGCGCCGATTGTGCCATATACCGGAGGATAAAATGGTGCTGTGCGCCATCGCATTGGGGTATCCAGACGAAGAGCGCATGCCCTATGACCTCGATAAACTGAAATACGAAAAGATACACAACGAACATTTGTAATTGGATATGAAACCGATAATAGCTATCACAGCTGGTGATACCAACGGCATAGGATACGAAGTGATTATCAAGAGCTTGTTGGCGGGATATATCTTCGAAATCATGCGCCCGGTTATCTACGGCAACGCCGTAGTGGCAAAGCAGCACATACAGACATTAGGCGAAGAATACCATAACGTGACATGGAATATCATCTCCGATGCCCGTCAAGCCAAGGATGGACGCCTCAATCTAATCAGTTGCTATCCGGATGATACGCCAGTACAGTTTGGTACGGCAACGGACGCGGCGAATAAAGCGGCAAAAGCTGCATTGGACCGCGCTTGTCAGGACCTGAAAGAGGGAACGGTACAGGCGTTGGTAACGGCGCCGATTAACAAAGAAGCGCTCGGCGGCGGACATACGGAGTATCTGGCACAGCGCTTTGAAGGCGAACAGTTGATGATGCTGTGCAGCGACAGTCTGCGCGTGGCATTGGTATGCAATCATGTGGCTATCGCAGATATACCGGCGCAGATAACCGAAGAGCGTATTCTCCAAAAACTAACGATACTCAACAATAGTCTCAAACGCGATTTCGGGTTAGAGAAACCGCGTATAGCCGTGCTGGCACTCAACCCGCACGCAGGAGATTCCGGTTTGCTGGGGAAAGAAGAGCAGGAGATTATTGTTCCTGCGCTCAACAAAGCCAAAGAGCAAGGTATATGGGCGTTCGGCCCTTATCCTTCTGATGGCTTCTTCGGTACCGGCCATTTCAGCCATTTTGATGCGGTGTTGGCGATGTATCATGACCAGGGATTGATTCCTTTCAAGACCTTGGACATGAGTGGTGTCAATTATACAGCAGGGCTGTCAATCATCCGTACCTCGCCGGACCATGGCACAGGCTACGATATAGCGGGTAAAGATCAGGCAGACCCTTCAAGTATGCGCAATGCTATTTTTATGGCAATAGATGTATTGCGTCAACGGGCCGAGTATGATGAGTTGCGGCGCAATCCGCTGCCTTTCATTGAGCGCGATGACAAAGAAGGCCGCCCGCGCAGGGAATTCATTGATTTTAAAACCACTACCGGCGGTAATCGCTTTAACAATGTACAGAGGGACGATGTTCCGGGTACAAAAGAACAAAACGTATAAAAATATAACCAATATATGACAGCACAAGAGATTAGAAAATCATTCTTAGATTTCATGGCGTCGAAGGGTCACCAAGTTGTACCATCTGCGCCGATGGTCATCAAAGATGACCCAACACTCATGTTCACCAACGCCGGTATGAACCCGTGGAAGGGCATCATTCTCGGCAACGACCCCATCAAATATCCCCGCGTGGCGGACAGTCAGAAATGTCTGCGCGTAAGCGGTAAGCATAACGATTTGGAGGAAGTAGGTCATGATACCTACCATCATACCATGTTTGAGATGCTTGGTAACTGGTCTTTCGGCGATTATTTCAAGAAAGAGGCAATTGATTTTGCATGGGAGTATATAGTGGATGTACTGAAGATAGACCCATCGAACTTGTATGCGACGGTGTTCGAGGGCTCGCCGGAAGAAGGGCTGTCGCGCGATGACGAAGCCGCTTCTATATGGGCAAAACATCTGCCTGCAGATCATATCCTGAATGGCAACAAGCACGATAACTTCTGGGAAATGGGTGATACGGGACCTTGTGGCCCGTGCTCGGAAATCCATGTGGATAGTCGTAGTGCCGAAGAGCGAGCCAAAGTGCCAGGACGTGAACTCGTCAATAAGGATCACCCGCAGGTGATAGAGATTTGGAACATCGTCTTTATGCAGTATAACCGCAAAGCCGATGGTTCGTTGGAACCTTTGGCAAAGAAAGTGATTGATACCGGAATGGGTTTCGAGCGTCTGGTACGTACGATCCAAGGGAAGACCTCCAATTACGATACCGATGTTTTCCAGCCGATGCTCAAGAAGATCGGTGCTATCTGTGGTTGTGCGTACGGTAAGGACGAAAAAGTGGATATAGCTATGCGCGTCATAGCCGATCATATCCGTACGATTGCTTTCGCTATAACAGACGGACAGTTGCCGTCCAATGAAAAAGCCGGTTATGTCATCCGCCGTATCTTGCGTCGAGCTGTTCGTTACGGCTACACGTTCCTGAATATGCGTAGCGCTTTCCTTTATCAGTTGGTTCCGCAATTGATTGAAGATATGGGAGATGCGTATCCGGAATTGAAAGTACAGGAGGCGCAGATCACACCGGTCATTAAGTCCGAGGAAGAGGCTTTCCTCCGTACGCTGGACAAAGGAATCTCGTTGTTGGATAAATTGATGGATGATGCCCGCAAAGCCGGTAAGACAGAGATCTCCGGTGTGGATGTCTTCACTCTCAAAGATACATACGGATTCCCGTTGGACTTGACGGAACTGATCCTCCGCGAAAACGGCTTTACCACCAACGAAGAGGAATACAACAAATCTCTTGAACATCAGAAATCAATGGGGCGCGAGGCTAATAAACAGGATCTGGGTGACTGGACTGTTCTGCGCGAAGGCGATACCGAGTTTATCGGTTATGATGAACTGACTTGCGAGACGCATATCCTTCGTTACCGTCAGGTAAGCCAGAAAGGCAAATCGTTCTACCAAGTGGTATTGGATAAGACGCCTTTCTACGCCGAAATGGGTGGTGAAGTGGGAGATACAGGAACGCTCGGTAACGTACGCGTTTTAGATACCAAGAAAGAAAATAATCTTCCCGTTCATATTTTGGCCGAATTGCCTGAAGGACTTGAAGGCACTTTGGCGGCTACCGTCGATGCTGAGCGTCGTCAGGCAATCGCTTGCAACCACTCTGCTACGCATATCCTTCATTACGCCCTGCGCGAAGTGCTGGGTAAGCATGTGGAGCAAAAGGGTAGTCTGGTGACGTCCGAGAGTCTGCGTTTTGATTTCAGCCATTTCCAGAAAGTGACGCCGGATGAGTTGCGCGAGGTAGAGAAACTCGCCAATGCCCTTATCCGCCAGGATATTCACCTTGAGGAAAGCCGTCATACACCGATAGCCGAGGCGAAGGCTATGGGCGCGATGGCGCTGTTTGGGGAGAAATACGGCGATGATGTACGCGTGATTAAATATGGTCCTTCAGTGGAACTGTGTGGCGGTTGCCACGTCGCTTCCACAGGACGTATCGGTAGTGTGCGAATTATTATGGAGACCAGCATTGCGGCCGGCATACGACGTATTGAGGCTGTGACTGCAGCAAGAGCCGACCAATTATACTATGGTATGCAAGATATTCTCAACCATCTGCGGGATATTTTCCATAATGCACCCGATTTGGAGAGCGCTGTCATTAAACAGATAGACGAAAATACGGATTTGAAAAAACGTATAGACCAATACGTAGCGGAGAAAATTGAGATGTTCCGCGACCGTATTATCGCTTCGTCAGAGGACTTTGGGGAATTTAAACTCGTCCGTTTGCAAGGCGAGCTTAACCCTGAGATGATTCGTGGCGTAATGCCGTTATTACGAGGCAAATTTACCGATGTCAAATTCGCTGTCGTGGCTACTACACAATGGGAAGGAAAACCGACCATCGCTGTCTTCCTCAGTCAACCGCTCGTTGATGAAGGCAAGAATGCCGGTGCGATGATCAAGTCCGCTGCCAAGCATATACAAGGTGGCGGTGGAGGTCAGCCGTGGATGGCTACTGCCGGGGGGCGTGATGTCAGCGGTCTGAATGCCGCAATGGAAGAACTGCTCGCTGCCATAAAGTGAGCAAATCAGACTAACGAAACACCGGCGAGAGAGAATCGAATCGAGACTATTGCAAGAGTTTATGCGTCTTTTAACCTCATATATTCCTGATAAACCCCGTTCTGCGGTTCGCTTCGCGGTAATCGGAACAACGGGCATGTTTGTGCAAACATGGATTTTCATGGCTGCGCTATATATGCTGGGGCACCCGGAGAAAGGGATGGCGTTGTATTATGTGGCATTCGGCATTGGATATATATTGGAGATGATACCCAATTATTTGTTCTCCAACTGGTACACCTTCGGCACAAAACCGGATATTCACAATGCCGGTGGTTTCCTGTTGGCAAGGGCAATCAATCTGCTAATCCAGTTAGGCCTTCTGCCGGTGATGATCAGCTTGTTACCTATGTGGCGGGATGATTATATCAGCTATACGGTCATTTTTATAGGAGGTTGTGTCAACTATCTTGTATGCCTCCTCTTTTTTAAGCAAAAAAACAAAGATACAGATAAATCATGAAAATCTACAGAGCAAACATTATTTATACACCCACACCGGGTAAGTTGGAAATCATACCGCACGGATATGTCGTTGTGCGTTCAAACGGTCTCGTTAAAGGCATTTACAAAGAGTTGCCGGAAGACATGGACTGGAGACGTCAGGTGATGGATTTCGGTGACAAATTACTGATTCCGGCGTTCAATGACTTGCATGTCCATGCTCCGCAATACCGTAATATGGGCTTGGCGCTCGATCTGGAGTTACTGCCGTGGCTCAACACCTATACTTTCCCGGAGGAAACCAAGTATGCCGATCCCGAGTATGCGCGTCGTCTGTATCGTCGTTTTGTACACGAGCTTTGGATGCAAGGTACGATGCGTAGTGCCGTGTTTGCCACTATCCATCCCGAATCCACTCGTATTCTCGCTGACTTGTTCATCCAGGCCGGTATGGGTGCTATGGTCGGGCTGGTGGGCATGAACCGAAATAGTCCGGATACATTGCAAAACACTACGGACGATTTACTGGAGGGAATGAAAATGCTCAAGGCGCATTTGGATGAGCATAGTAAGAATGGGCTGGTGCAACCGATTATCACGCCTCGTTTTGTTCCGTCGTGTTCCGACAAGATGCTCACGGCGCTCGGCGAGTATGCTGCGGAAACAGGCCTGCCTGTTCAATCGCATTTGAGCGAGAACAGGTCGGAAATAGATTGGGTGAAGGAGCTTGAACCGGATTCTACGTGCTATGGTGATGCATATAATAAATACGGTCTGTTTGGTCAAACGCCGACCCTCATGGCGCATTGTTGTTATACCGATGGTGAAGAGATGGAATTGATGAAGCGCAATGGAGTGTACGTAGTACACTGCCCAACATCTAATAGCAACCTCTCATCCGGTATGGCGCCTATCCGCAAATTCCTCAACGCTGGTATCAATGTGGCGCTTGGAACCGATGTGTCGGCTGGACATCACATGTCCATGCTACGCGTCATGCAGTACGCCATACAGGTGTCCAAACTCAATTATGCGCAGACCAAAGGCGACATGCAGTTCCTCAGCCTCAGTGAAGTCTTCTATCTCGCTACCAAAGGCGGCGGAGCCTTCTTCGGTAAAGTAGGTTCTTTTGAACCGGGCTATGAGTTTGATGCCTTGCTGGTAGATGATAGTTACCTCAATTATGACAACTATACGCTTGAACAGCGCCTTGAGCGGTACATTTATTTAGGGGACGACCGTGATATAAAGCGTCGTTTCTGCCGTGGTATTGAGTTACCGGAACCGGTAATGTAAAAGCACAGAGCAAAGAACTGTTTATGCCGGTAGTTCATTATAGTGACGGCTTGTCTTTGGCGGAGTATTTGGCTATTGAACAAGATTTGGTTAAGCGGGTAGATAAACCGACACTTTTTACGTGGATTGTGGCGCCGACAGTAATCTATGGTCGTCATCAGTCTGCAGAGGTGGAGGTGAATGAGGAATACTGCCGTGAGCATAACATTAAAATTGTGCAGCGAAAGAGTGGAGGAGGATGTGTGTATGCCGATGAAGGCAATCTGATGATTTCATATATTTCACCCTCGACGCATAGCGAACAGGTGTTTGCAGAATATTTAGAATTGCTTCGCAGCGCTCTATCAAACAAAGGATTACCGGCCGTGACGACGTCGCACAATGATATTTTAGTGGAGGGGAAGAAAGTTTCAGGTTGTGCATGTTATGCTACGCCTACCGGAACCATCGTGCATGGTACACTCCTTTTTAACGTTAATCTGGAGGCGATGGTAAAGGCTATTACACCTACTTCTGCCAAATTGGCCAAACATGGGGTGGCGTCGGTACGGCAAAGAGTGGTAAATTTGAAAGAATTAACAGACGTTTTTCGCAACATAAGCGAATTGCGCGAATATATTGAGCAATATGGAGATAAGTTTACGGGCGCAATCAATGCCTGAAAGCCCGATTCGAAAACTGGCAAAGTATGCTGACGAGGCCAAATTGGCCGGTATACATGTGTATCATCTGAATATCGGTCAGCCGGATATCAAGACGCCGCCGCAGGCACTGGAGGCGGTGAAGAATTTCAACACGGAGATACTCGAGTACTCGCCTTCACAGGGATTAAAGTCCCTGCGTACGAAGATGGTGAGTTATTATGCCAATTATGGCATTGACCTCTCGCCGGATGAAATCATCATCACTGCCGGCGGTTCGGAGGCGATTATGTTTGCGTACATGAGTTGTCTTAATCCGGGCGATGAGATTATCGTGACAGACCCGAGTTATGCCAACTATATGGCGTTTGCTATCTCCGCGGGAGCAGTGGTAAAATCCGTCAAAACAGATATCAAGAACGGCTTCAAACTGCCGCCGGTAGAGGAGTTTGAGAAGCAGATCACGCCCAAGACGCGTGCCATTCTGATTTGTAATCCCAATAACCCGACGGGCTATCTCTACACCAAACAGGAGATGCGCCAGATTCGCGACCTCGTGAAGAAATATGACCTCTACCTCATCTCTGATGAGGTGTACCGCGAGTTCATCTATACCAAGTCGCCGTATATCTCCGCGTGCCACTTGGAGGGAATCGAAGAAAACGTGGTGCTCGTGGACTCCGTCTCGAAGCGTTACAGCGAGTGCGGTATCCGTATCGGTGCGCTCATAACAAAGAACAAAGCCGTGCGTGAATCGGTGATGAAGTTCTGCCAGGCGCGTCTCAGTCCTCCTTTGTTTGGTCAGGTAGTAGCCGAGGCAAGTCTCTCTACGCCGGAAGAGTATATGCAGGAGGTGTATGACGAGTATCTGGGCAGACGTAATTTCCTCATTGACCAACTCAACCAGATTCCCGGTGTCTTTGCGCCCGCGCCTACAGGTGCTTTCTATGTGATGGTCGAACTGCCGGTGGATGATGTAGAGAAGTTCTGCAAATGGTGTCTGACCGACTTTACATACGAAGGGGCAACGGTGATGATGGCGCCGGGAACGGGTTTCTACACCAATCCGGAAGATGGCCGTCATCAGGTCCGTATGGCGTATGTGCTGAATAAAGAGGACCTCGGCAAAGCAATGATTGTCTTGCGTAAAGCCCTTGAAGCATATAATAGCAAATAGTATTCTTTTCTGCTTGCTTGTGATGGCTCAGAGCGCCCAAGCTGCCCTGACCATCACTTCCAACGGAGCAGACATGTCGGATAGTCTCTTGGCGGCTGTCCGAACGCACGATACGGTTATTTTGGATGGTTCGGCAGGCGAGTTTGTTCTTGGCCATACCGTCGTTCTCAAGCATTTGCAAAACAAGACCATCATAGGTGCGCATGACGCCTGTCTGCGTACTCGTTTTCGTTTGACCCCGGCTATCCGGGCCATGCTCGATAGCGCGGATGTGATGAGTTTCTCTACCGGCGGAGAGGGTGGTGTGCTCTCTAATGGGCAAAAGGTGCGTGAGCAGCGCGAACTAAAGACCAGACAACTATTTATCGACCGTTTTAACGACCCCGAAGAGTCTTTCCGCGCTTCCGGATGTATCCAGTTATCTCATTGCAGGGATATAATTGTTCGCGGCTTTCATATGCAAGGCCCCGGGGCAATTGATGTGGGAGGCAATGACCTCTTGGGCATGGATCATTCCGTCCGTATCTTCATTGATAGTTGTGTCTTCATGGATGGCTTGGACGGCAATCTGGACATCACTTCGCAGTCAGATTCGATTACGGTCTCTCATTGCTATTTCGGCTATTCGGAACGCAGTTACGACCACATGAACTCTAATCTTGTCGGCGCTGCAGATAGGGTAGTGGCGGATAGGGGCAAACTGCATGTCACCTATTCCTATTGTACATGGGGAGAGGGATGCCGCCAGCGAATGCCAATGGTTCGTTTCGGTACTATTCTTCTGGATCATTGCCGGTGGGAATGTACTACGGCACACCCGGCAGTAGATGCCCGCAGGGAAGCAAAAGTGGTTGTAGTCCAACCTTCCTTCGGGGAAGGCGTACGGAACCGATACCGTTGTGCGGATGATGCCCAATGTATCTTCCGTTGACCGAGCGATGACCGAGAGACAACCGAGAGAAGAAAAATAGTATAAAAATGATGTACGCTCTTGCGTATGTCATTTTTTTTGTGTAATTTTGCAGCGCAAAATCATTTGCAACCCTTCGTCACTCACTGACGCTAAACAGGAGGACATAAAAGGAGTTTATTGATATATGAAAGATGAGATAGTACTATACAAACCTAATGAACAGTTTCAGTTGGAAGTACAACTGAAAGACGAGACTGTTTGGCTCAATATAACTCAAATAGCCCTGCTGTTTGACCGCGACAGAACGGTTATTTCCAGACACATACGCAATATATACAAAGAGGGTGAACTGGATGAAAATATCACATGTGCAAAATTTGCACACATGGGTATAGATGCTGACCAAGTATATGAAACCACATACTACAATTTGGACGTTATTATATCTGTTGGCTATCGGGTAAAAAGCAAACGAGGAGTCGAGTTCCGGCAGTGGGCGAATAAGGTTCTAAAGGATTACTTGCTGAAAGGCTATGCCGTAAATCAGCGGTTAATGGCAATAGAAGATCGTATGGACCGCCGGTTGCAGGAACATACCGACCAGATACATGAATTACAGAACAAAGTGGATTTCTTTGTACGGACATCATTACCGCCCGTTGAAGGTATCTTCTATGACGGTCAGATTTTCGATGCCTATAAATTTATTAGTGATAGGGTACGCGAGGCGAAGAAACGTATTATTCTGATTGATAATTATGTGGACGATAGTGTATTAACATTATTAGACAAACGCGGAAAAGATGTAAGTGCAAAGATTTACACCAAAAATATACCCCACCAACTGAGTTTGGATTTTGAGAAGCACAACGCGCAATATGCGCCGATAGAGGTGGAGCAATTCGACCGCTCACACGACCGATGGCTTTGTATTGATGATACAGTTTATCATATTGGAGCAAGTCTCAAAGACCTCGGAAAGAAATGGTTCGCTTTCGTCAAGTTGGAGCAAACTACGGATGAATTGCTTAATAAGATGTAAAATAGGAAGTCACAATTTGTGACCAGTAAAATATTACCGTCCCTTGCAGACGTTAAATCTGCACCGCTGGCACCGACAGCGTAAAAAAGCGGTCGTCACTTACTGACGTTAAACAGAAGGACATATTAAAAGGCGTTTATTGACGCTTGTTTTGGTACCATTGGAATCCTGCAAAATTCTAAACCCCAAAGCAAGATAGTGCAATAAGCGTCCTCGTGGGTATGTTAATATCCGTTCGCGCCCCTCATAGGGCGGAGGGTTAAGCATATCGGGCGTGGACGTTATTGTTTATTCTTGGTTGAAGGGTCTTGCAGGAACCTCAATGGTAGAGAATGAGCGTGAATAATGTTCGCGCTTTTCTTATGTCTGTATGTGCCTGTTGATACGCTCGATAAAAAGTCCTTGGTACTTGGTCTCTTGGTCCTTAAAATGTCCAATTATTAAGATTGCAGCCTTGCGGACAACCAAAGCCCTTGACCGAGCGACGAGCGGGAGACGACCGAAAGATGAACGAGGCAAGAAAGAGCCCCAATAATGTCCGATTATTAAGATTCAAACGATAAAACAACAAATATAATTAACTGCCGAACTCTGTTCCTTCTCCTTGGGGGAAGGTTAGGGAGAGGTCTTAAACCGATGAGCCGACGGGATATAACCGGCAACAAACAATCATGAAAAAAATATTTACATTCTTATTTGCTGTGGTAGCCTGCGTAGGAACGATGTTAGCCTCCAGCACTCAAGTGGATGGCATTTGGTATGATTTCAACAACACTACTAGTACTGCTGTTGTTACTTATCAAGGTGATACCTACTCTAACTATTCGAATGAATACACAGGCTCTGTGGTAATACCTGCTTCTGTAACTTTTTCGGGAAAGACATATACTGTTACTGGCATTGGAGTTAGTGCTTTCCGAGCCTGCAGCGGTTTGACTTCAGTGACGATTCCCAATAGCGTCACAAGCATTGAAGATTATGCTTTCTATGGTTGCAGCGGTCTGACCTCAGTGACGATTCCAAACAGCGTTATAAGCATTGGATGGTATGCTTTCTATGGTTGCCGTAGTTTGACCTCCGTGACGATTCCAAATAACGTCACAAACATTGGATATGAGGCGTTTAGAGGTTGCAGCGGTTTAACATCTATAGCTATTCCCAATAGCGTCACATTCATCGGAGATTATGCTTTCTATGATTGCAGCGGTTTGACTTCTGTGACATTGAATTCTTCATACATCGTTGGTAAAACATATACATCTTCTTCCAATCTTAAAAATATATTTGGATCTCAAGTTTCTGAATATATTTTTGGCAACAGCGTCACCAGTATTGGAGGTTACGCTTTCTCGGGTTGCAGCAGTTTGACCTCTGTAACGATTCCCAATAGCGTCACAAGCATTTGGGGTAATGCTTTCTATCAGTGCCTAAACTTAAATACAATTAATTATAAAGGAAGTTTAGAGGAATGGCTTAACAAAACATGGTCGCCTTTTGCTGCCAATTATCATTTACAATTTAATGGAGTTTTACAAGAAATTGTCATCATTCCAAACAACATCACCAGCATTGGAAATTATACGTTCTCTGGTTGCAGCAGTTTGACCTCTGTGACGTTTCCTGAAGGAATAAGAAATATAGGAACCAATGCTTTTGTTGGTTGTAATAAACTAGACTCTATTACAATCCCTAGTACCGTTTCGAGCATGGGAATATCAGTCTTTGCTCAATGTAATCTAAAAAAGGTAACAATAAAATCGCAATCTATATTAAGTGGACATTCCCGTACTTCCAATATTTTTACAACTATTGGTTGTCCCGTTGATACTATTGTACTTGGTGATGGAATTACAAGTATTGGAAATTACGCTTTTTATAATGGCGGTATTGGTTCAGTAATCATTCCCAACTCAGTAACTGAAATAGGGGAATATGCTTTTACCAATTGCTCATTTAAGTCTATTAATATTCCCAGTAGTTGCTCTAAAATAGGTGACTATGCATTTTGGGAATGCAACTATTTAGAGGCTGTTACTATTCCTGGCGGAGTCCAACAAATGGGAAACTCCGTATTCAGTATGTGTGCAGAGCTTAAATCTGTCATTATAGAGGAAGGAATTTCCATAATTCCTTATGGTACATTTTCTTCATGTAATAAACTAGTAAACATAAAGTTCCCCCAAAGTTTATTTCGTATTTCTGAAAGCGCGTTTTCTCATTGTGAGAATTTAGAAATAATTTATCTCCCTAATGGAGTTAAAGAAATCGGGGCAAATGCATTTAATGAATGTTATAAATTATCTTCACTTATTATTCCTGGCAGTATTGTAAAGATTGAAAATGGAGCCTTTTCTCGTACTGCTCTAAGCAATGTATATTCGTTTGCTACAACACCACCCACTATAGAATCTGCCTTTAACAATCTTCGTTCTTCTGCATATAGACTTAATCTTTATGTCCCCTGTGAGAGCGTAGATCTCTATAAGACATCAGGATGGATGCAGTCTTCTGTACAATTAAAAGAGGATGAGTGTTTTGCATTGTCATGTGGTGATAATCTGACTTGGAATTTTGATTGGGAAACAGGAGAACTCCAGATTGAAGGATATGGAGATATGGCTGATTTTTCGAGAGAAACAGAGGTTCCATGGAGTGTGTATCGCCCATATATTAAAAGCATCTCCTTACCACAAGAGCTTACAAGTATTGGCAGTTATGCGTTTAACCATTGTGAAATAACAGAAATCACAATTCCCAATCAAGTATTAACCATTGGTAATAATACATTCTCTAATTGTCGTTTGCTTACAGCAATCAGTATCCCTGATAATGTGCAAATAATTGAAGAAGGAACCTTCCGTTCCTGCTCGAATATAACATCAATTTATCTGCCGTCAGGAATTAAACGCATAGGTAATAGTGCCTTTGAGAGGTGTGCAAATCTTTCGGAACTTAACTTGCCTCGAGAGGTGACAGATATTTGTCATCGTGCTTTTGCTTATTGTACTGAATTACAGTCTATATCTTTAGGCAATAAAACTAAACACATTGGTAGTTCCGCTTTCTCTAATTGCACAAAATTATCACATATAATTATTCCAGATAGTGTTACGGATATTGGTTCATATGCCTTTGAAGATTGCAGTAGTTTAGAGTCTATTACAATCCCCAATAGCGTAGTAAATATTGATGAATATGCATTCAGTAATTGTACTAGTTTAAAGTCCGCAACTGTAGGCAATAACGTATTTAGCATCAAGCCATATACGTTTTACAACTGCACGGAACTAAATTTAATTAATCTTGGCAAAAGTATAACGGTGATTGATTATAACGCATTTGAAAATTGTACTAGTTTAAAATCCATTACTATTCCAAATAGCATCACAAAAATTGGAAATAATGCATTTATAAATTGTAATAGTTTAAAATCTGTTACAATTCCTAATAGTGTTTTGACTATTGGTAACAATGCATTCCAAAATTGTAGAAATTTAGCGTCTTTTACCCTTCCAAATAGCATAACAAGTATTTCGAATAACTTATTTGAAAACTGTATTGAATTAAAAACCATTCATTTAGGAAACAGAATTAAACACATTGGAAATAATGCGTTTAGAAACTGTAGTAAACTAAGTTCAGTCATACTTCCTGACAGTGTTACACATATTGGAGGTAATTCCTTTGAAAATTGTATTAATTTAAGTAAGATATTTATTTCATATAATGTAACTGATATTGATAATTATTCCTTTAGAAATTGTAGTTCCTTAACTTCATTATTCATCCCGAATAGTGTCATTTCAATTGGTGATGAAGCATTTGGGAATTGCGCAAATCTGGATAGTATTATAATTAGTAGCAATGTTACAAGAATACCCAGTAAAGCATTCTACGGATGCTCGAATTTATCATCTGTAACCATTGGGAACAAAGTAAACGAGATTGGTAATATGGCGTTCGCAGAATGTACCGATTTGCAAAACATTGAGTTCCCTAATAGTGTTAAAAAGATTGGCTATGAAGCGTTCCGTAACTGTTCTAGATTAGAAACCATTACACTTGGTACTGAATTAGAAACGATAGAAAACTACGCCTTCGAGGATTGCAAGCATATTTTAGATATATATAGTTATGCCACAGCAGTGCCTATTATCCAAGAGAATACATTTAAAAACGTAAGTCGTAAAGCATATGTATGGGTACCATCTGATATGGTAAGACGCTACGAGATAGACGAGTATTGGGACGATTTCTTCATAAAACCGATGGAAGCCAAAGTAACTACAACAGATGGAAGTGTATCTATAATACCGGGAAATAATAATGCTACGATTACTTGGCCTGCGTCCTCTCTTGCTTCTTCATATTCCTTGGAGATAATAAAAGATGGCGTTGTATTTTGCACATTAATTTTTAATGGGAATGGCCAGTTGACGGGAATAGCATTTGCCCCCAGTAGAGAAGGTAATGCACACGCTCCGTCCGCTCAGTATACAGAACAGGGATATCAATTTACGGTTACTGGTTTGGATCCAGGAACGTTATATAGTTATCAGATTGATGTTAAAGATAGTCAAAATAACTCTATAGCAACGTATAACGGTACATTTGCAACCAATGGTCCAGAAGCTATTGAGAACATAAATTATGAATATATATCCAATACAACGAAGGTCCTCCATAACGGACAAATCTTAATCCTCCGCGGCGAGAAAGTTTATACCGTGACGGGGCAAGAGGTGAGATAAGAGCGGGCAATTATATTGAAGAAAAAACAGAAACCCGCATAGAATGCGGGGCTAATAGACAAAGGGACAACGGCGGCAGAGATGTCGCCGTTGCTTTTATGCCCGAAGAAATCGGGCGTAATCGTTATTTATTCGTGCTGCGATGATGAGGTGAAGAACTAAAAACTAAACAAGCGCCGAGGGGCGCTTGTTTAGTTAGAAGGGACTAGATTACCTAGATTATCTGGATTAACTAGATAGTATATCACTCATTGGTATCCTCGAAAGAGTCGCCGACAATCTTGCGGTAGAGCTCTTTGGGATCGGTAGCTTTGCGGATGATCTCGTGCAGATCTTCGATCTTCACGCGGTCCTGGGTCATGGTGTCGCGATAACGGACAGTGACGCAACCATCATTGAGGGTGTCGTGATCGATGGTGATACAGAACGGTGTGCCGATTGCATCCTGGCGGCGGTAACGCTTACCGATAGAGTCTTTCTCATCGTAAGCCACCTTGAAATCGAACTTCAGCTCGTTCATGATCTCGCGTGCTTTCTCTGGCAGACCGTCTTTCTTCACGAGCGGCATGATACAAGCCTTGACAGGTGCGAGTACCGGCGGCAGATGCAGAACCACGCGTGTGTCGCCGCCTTCCAGTTGCTGCTCCTCGTAGCTTGAGCACATCACGCTCAGGAACATACGATCTACGCCGATAGAAGTCTCGATGACATACGGCGTATAGGATTGATTGAGTTCCGGATCGAAATATTCGATCTTCTTTCCGCTGTATTTAGCATGCTGCGAGAGGTCAAAATTCGTACGGCTGTGAATACCTTCTACCTCCTTGAATCCGAATGGCATGAGGAACTCGATATCCGTTGCTGCGTTCGCGTAGTGCGCGAGCTTTTCGTGGTCGTGGAAACGATATTTCTCGTCGCCTAAACCGAGCGCTTTGTGCCATTTGAGGCGGAACTGCTTCCAGTGCTCGAACCATTTGAGTTCCGAACCAGGGCGAACGAAGAACTGCATCTCCATTTGCTCGAACTCACGCATACGGAAGATGAACTGACGGGCTACGATCTCATTACGGAAAGCCTTACCGATTTGGGCAATACCGAACGGAATCTTCATACGGCCGGTCTTCTGCACGTTGAGGAAGTTGACGAAAATACCTTGTGCGGTCTCCGGACGGAGGTAGATCTTCATTGCGCCGTCAGCCGTCGAACCCATCTCCGTTTGGAACATGAGGTTGAACTGACGCACATCGGTCCAGTTGCGTGTACCGCTAATCGGACAAACGATCTCTTCGTCCAAGATGATCTGCTTCAACTCCTCTAAGTTGTTGTCATTCATCGCTTTGGCAAAACGTGCATGCAGCGCTTCGCGCTTGGCGATATGCTCTTTCACACGCTCGTTAGTTGCTTTGAACATCTCTTCGTCAAAACTCTCGCCGAAACGCTTGCGGGCTTTCTCCACTTCTTTGGCAATCTTGTCGTCGTACTTGGCAATCTGGTCCTCAATGAGTACGTCCGCGCGGTAGCGCTTCTTCGAATCGCGGTTATCAATCAACGGATCGTTGAACGCGTCCACGTGACCCGAAGCCTTCCAGGTAGTAGGGTGCATGAAGATAGCGGCATCGATACCGACGATATTCTCATGCAGCAGCGTCATGGAGTCCCACCAGTAACGCTTGATATTGTTCTTCAACTCCACGCCGTTCTGACCGTAGTCATACACAGCGCCAAGACCGTCGTAGATCTCGCTGGACGGAAAGACAAATCCGTACTCTTTGCAATGCGCAACGATCTTCTTAAATGTTTCTTCTTGTGTTTGTTGTGCCATATTATAATGTTGTTTTTATGTGTTTCGAACTTTTGCGGCGCAAAAGTACTGCTTTTTTTTGACATATGCAAGAAATAGCGCATTTTTTCACTTTTATTTGCATATATGTAATTTTTCTTGTACCTTTGCAAAAATTATTATATATTATGGAAACACTAAAAGAAGAATTAAAAAAATTTTACTTTAAAGGAAAAGATGTAGATGAATTATCAAAAAAGTTCGCAAAACTCGCTCCGTATTTCATCTCTGGTGGCTATATAAAAGTGCGTGAAGATTATCGTGTATATCCGACAACGGTCGAATTCTATTTTCACAGCGAAAAGGATGAAGGTGTGCATGATCCTATCGTTTATCATCGCAATAATAAACATGTGCAAGGAGAAATCCCTTTTTTTCCTATGTTTACATTGCATGCACATGATTCAGGATATGATATCACATTTGAAAATTCATCGGAAAAATATCGAGCGTCTGTGCTTATCCGTGCATATCAAGTATGGGATGTAAAACAAAGTTGTTGGCTAAAATGGGGGAAAAATCCAAGAACTGAAAATAGCCAATTTTTACCCTATGAAGGAAAAGATTCGATTAATACCCAAGTTTTATATTTGAAATATATTCTAAATGGATTTATAATGGGGGGTGGAAGTCTTATTGATTGGATTGATGCAGAGAAAACAGAAGAAACAAAAGAGCCTGATCAACGTAAAAATGTACCGTTGTATAAAATAAATAAGGATGGCGAGGAGGAAAAAGTTGAGACAAAAGATTTTAAGGAAGAAGAATTCGCTAGTCGATTTAAAAATCCATTTAAAGAAGGTCAAAAGATAACACCCAAATTCTTCACTTCTCAGAAGAAATCTTATGTGAATGATCCAAGGCTATGGAGTTTTTCCAGAAAAGAACCTGTTCCAAAACCAACAAAATAAATTAATACTAAGAGGACTCAGTCCTCTTTTTTTATGCTTAATAACTACTCCTAAACTTTTAACAACTTTTAACATAAATTTTTGGGAATCCCACGAAAAAACATATACCTTTGCCGCAGAAAGTTAATAACTAAAACAGCAAAGATATATGAAAATTAATCCAATTATTCCTCAACGTGAAAAACTGCACAATATTCTTTGGGAACAGGTGCAGCCTAATAGTACGTATCAAATTGACCTGGAACTGGAAGACCAGAAGTACACGTACTATAACGAAAGTTGCTACAGGTTCCCAATAAATCCTTATACCACTCCGTCCTTATCCTTTCTTTGTGATTCTGTTAAAGAACGCCTGCATATACATAGCAACATCATGTTCTGTATTGAGAATGACACGTATATCAATGGTGCTTGCATGACATCAGGTAACAAGGAGTATCCAGACATAGTTCGCATAACGTCCGGAGTAGTTAATATGCTCACAAATGATGAACTGGCATTTATCATCGGCCATGAGTTGGGGCATGTTATTATGCAGAATGGCTTAGTTCAGTTATTCTTTTGTCAATTATATAAAGACACTGCTCCAAATCACCTATATCATCAGTTCCATGTTTATCAGTTGCTCTCAGAACTGGAAGCCGACCGTTACGGTTATTTGGCCTGTGGTAGAAATTTAGATACATTTGTCAGTTATCAATACAAATTCACCGGTGGCATTGACCAACAGCGTTTTGGCGTCTCAACTGATACTTTCCTTAAAGCAAATCAACGTCATATGCAAAAGTTTCTTCATGGGGGTTGGTTAGGAAAGTGGCATCCAGCCCATGCTTTGCGCATTGAAGCAATCCGCCTCTTTGCGACCTGCAAGACCAATCGTGAATTGCAAACTAAAATGAAACCGATTATTGATTCAATTATGAATTGCGATGACTAATCTTGTTTGTTTTTCTCAATACTTGACAGCATATAAATGCTGGTCGGAATTGTCTGCCGCACTCGCTCGGCAGCAAGTGGAATATGCCCTTCTGCCGAACACCAAAGACATTTGGATGAGGGATTTTATGCCTATTCAATGCACACCGGATTGTTTTGTTGCTTATCGTTACGAACCGGATTATCTGCGCGGACAGTCGCAGTATATCACCAATTGGAAACATGTGATTGCCCCAAGTCGCCTTTCGTATGTCAATTCCAACCTTATTATTGACGGCGGAAATGTCATTATGTGTGGCAACAAAGTCATCCTAACGGAAAAAGTGTTCCAAGAAAATCCATCTTTACTGCCGATGCAACTTATTCATCAATTAGATGAGACCTTCCATGCAGAAACGGTGATTATTCCTTGGGATCGTAATGAACCATACGGTCATGCGGATGGCATGGTACGATATATCGGGAACGGCAAAGTATTGATCACCAATTATTGCGACTTCGACTGCGAACTACGAAAGGAAATCCTCGATGCACTTCAACCTCATTTTGAGGTCGTTGAACTGCACTACGATACACCAAAGCCGCACAAGTGGAACTGGGCATATATCAATTTCCTGTTGGCGGCTGGCAAATTGTTTCTTCCTCGCCTTAACACTCCGGAAGACGAACAGGCTTGCGCACAAATCGGCTCCGCTTTTGGTATTCCGCGCGAACATATTGTATTGGTGGATATCACCGGTGTCTTACGGCACGGCGGCGGACTAAATTGTATCTCATGGAATGTAACATTATATGATTCAATATTATGAAAGACAATTTGACAACCGACATGCACGCGGAATTTACTATTGATGCCGCAACAGAAATCAAGCACAAAGCCGCGTGTGTTTGGAAATTATTAGGCCACGATTATTCAAAAGAGCAATTAGAAAAATATTGTTCTCTTTATGGTATTACACCCGAACAAGCACTCCAATGGAAAGACTATTGGTTATAAACACAAATCATTTTAAAACCGACGGGGCGATGGGATATAACAGCCACTCAATTTATGAAAAAAATACTTTCAGTTTTAATCGTAATGTTGTCGCTCTCAGCGACTTGTAATGCCGATGAATATAATTTTGAGGATTATATTTATCCCTTCGGCAATCGGACATTTAACACCTTGGACGCTAACGGCAAAACGATTTCCGTGAGTCAATATAGTTTTGTGTCCGAGCAGTACGACAATTATCTGGTCGAAGAAGTGTATATCGGCATGGGAATGCAGTCCGCAACGAATTATTATCGCTATCGGGTAGAGAATAATACAGTCATCTCAGATCTTCAAATCAAACAAAACAAGCTAACCGGAAGCACCAAATATCAGGACAAAAGGACACTCTTTGCTTTCCCGGGGAAAGACAAACCTTATACATGGTCAGAAACGGAACAGGGCGAAAAAATAGACGGCAAATCCGAATATGTGTATGTCATGTTCATGGGCTCGAAAGAAAAAGCCATTAAAATTACGGAGAACATTACTTATGTTGTGAATAATGTGAAGCACAAGCACCAAAGGAAGAGTTATTGGATAGAAGGCTTCGGACGAGTCGTAACGTACTATCGCATGGATGACGGCAAAGAGCGCATCCAGTCTATCGCCGAAATGCCTGTTGCTTTTGGTGGAGTTACAGAAATTTCTTTATAAGAGAAATGATTTTTATCCCGCCACGCCTCACCGCGTGGCGGTTTCTATATCTGTGATTTATGTTTACTTTACAAATTCCGATAGTTCCCTCAAAAGTATACCTTTGCAACGCTCACTAAACCTATTACCTTATTACCTAATACCTCAATAGGGGTTTTTAGCATCTTTTATTATGGTATGAGTGGGTGATTAGTGGGTGATTAGTGCGTTATTAGTGGGTTGTTACCCCGAGATCACCCTAAGAAAAACGCAAAAAACGCCTCATTTTCCTCAAACAAATACTATATTATATATTTATATATAATATACATCAAAATGTTGACTTCCCTGAACCCTAAACACGAAACGCTAAACGAAAAATCTTCGATTTTATTTGCACATATCATTTTTTTTTTGTACTTTTGCAGCGCAAAAGTGTGTGAATATAGATGAAAGAATTAAAATGTCCTAAATGCGGAAGCACTTTTACCGTCGATGAGGCGGATTATGCGTTGTTGCTTAGTCAAGTGAAGAATAGTGAGTTCGAGACCGAGTTGTCCCGTCGTATCCATGAGTTGGAGCAGAGTCAGCAAGCCCGTCTTCAGGCGGAAAAGCAAGCTGACGAGGCACGTCAGCAGGCAGAGCAGCTACGGCGTGAGCAGCAATTCAATCAGCAGTTGCAGGCTAAGGAACAAACCTTACAGGCTCTTCAGTCTCAAATTGCGGCGGCTGAGCAGCAGAAACAGTTGGCAGTAGCGCAAGTACGCCAACGTGCGACAGAGGAGTATATGAAGAAAGAGCAAGAACTCAGTTCCCTGCGCACGCAAATGACCGAGCAACTCAAAGCGCTACAAGAACAGGTGGCGTATTACAAGGATATGAAACTGCGGCTATCGACGAAAATGGTGGGCGAGACGCTTGAACAGCATTGTGCCACCGAGTTCGCTCGCATCCGGCCGCTTTTCCCCAATGCGTATTTTGAGAAAGACAACGAGGTTATCGAGGGCACCAAAGGCGATTTCGTTTTTCGCGACAAGAGTGACGACGGAGTGGAGTATATATCCATCATGTTCGAGATGAAGAACGAGAACGACGAGACGGCCACCAAGCATAAGAACGAGGATTTCCTTGCCAAACTGGACACGGACCGCAAGAAGAAAAACTGTGAATATGCGGTACTCGTCTCGATGCTCGAGCCGGAGAGTGAGCTGTATAACGGCGGTATTGTGGACATGAATCATCGCTTTGAGAAGATGTATGTCATTCGTCCGCAGTTCTTTGTGCCGCTCATTACGTTACTATGTCAGGCGAATCGTAAGAGTATAGACGCCAAACGTGAACTGGCGCTCGTCAAAGCACAGCAAATAGACGTGACCAATTTCGAAGAGAAACTGACAGCTTTTAAAGACGGTTTTGCGCGTAACGTGCGCTTGGCGAACGAGCGTTTCTCCGATGCTATCGATGAGATAGACAAGACGATTGCCCATCTGACCAAAGTGCGCGAGAATCTTGTCAAGTCCGGCGATAACCTCAATGCCGCAGACAAGAAACTGCAGGACGTAACCATCAAACGTCTCACGTACGGAAATCCAACGATGAAGGCGAAGTTTGATGAGTTAGGTAAAGAATGAATTAATGAATAAATGAAATATGAAGAAAGAGATTCAATTTAGTCTGGTGTACCGCGATATGTGGCAGAGTAGCGGACGCTACGTGCCGCGCAAGGACCAGTTGGCGAAGGTGGCACCGGTGATTATTGACATGGGCTGTTTCGACCGCGTAGAGACGAACGGCGGCGCGAGTGAGCAAGTGAACCTGTTGTATGGCGAGAACCCGAATCAGGCGGTGCGTACGTTCTGCAAACCGTTCAACGAGGCGGGTATCAAAACGCATATGTTGGACCGTGGTTTGAATGCGTTGCGTATGAATCCGGTTCCGGCAGATGTGCGCCAGCTGATGTACAAAGTGAAGCACGCGCAAGGAACCGATATCACCCGTATTTTCTGTGGTCTGAATGATCCGCGCAATATCATTCCGTCCATCAAATGGGCGAAAGAGGCCGGCATGACTGCCCAAGCAACGATGTGTATCACCTATTCCAAAGTGCACACGGCGGAATATTACATCAACCTCGCGGAGCAACTGATTGAAGGCGGAGCACAGGAGATTTGCTTGAAGGATATGGCCGGTATTGGCCGTCCACACACGCTGGGCGTCATTGTGGCTGCTATCAAAGAGAAACATCCCGATATCATCATCCAGTATCACGGACACACAGGTCCCGGATTTAGTGTGGCATCCATGCTCGAAGTAGCAAAAGCCGGTGGTGATGTGCTGGACGTAGCGATGGAACCGCTGAGTTGGGGTAAGGTGCATCCGGATGTGATTACTATTCAGGCGATGCTCAAGGACGCAGGCTTCCTGGTAAAAGATATCAATATGAAGGCATATATGGAGGCACGTAGCCTTACGCAGTCCTTCATCGATGATTTCCTCGGTTATTGGATTGACCCGAAGAACAGCCTCATGACATCGCTGCTTGTAGGATGCGGTCTGCCGGGAGGAATGATGGGGTCGCTCATGGCGGATCTTAAAGGCATGCACGCGGCTATTAATGCTAACCTCAAGAAGAAAGGAGAACCCGAACTCTCCGAGGACGAGTTGTTGGTTCAGCTCTTCGATGAAGTGCAACGTATATGGCCGATGCTCGGAACACCATGTCTCGTTACGCCGTTTAGCCAGTATGTGAAGAACGCTGCGCTCATGAACTTATTCAGTCGCTCGATGGGCGAGAAAGATTTCACACGCATGGATCCGGCTATGTGGGGGATGATTCTTGGCAAATCCGGTAAACTGCCGGGTGAGTTGGCTCCGGAGATTATCGAACTTGCCAAGGAGAAAGGCTTTGAGTTCTATACCGATGATCCGCAGAAACTTTATCCGAACGTCTTGCCGCAGTACATTAAAGAGATGGAAGAACTGGGTTGGGACCGCGGTCAGGATGACGAAGAACTTTTTGAGTTTGCAATGCACGATAAGCAGTACCGCGAGTATAAGTCCGGTTTGGCTAAAGAGCAATTCAACCAAGATCTCATCGAGCGTATGCGTAAAGCCGGCAAACCGATACCGGAAAGTTTGCTGCCGAAACCAGAAGCCGGAGAAGACGATTTGGCTGCTGTGGCAATGGCGTTGCATCTGGCCGGAAAGAAAGCTGTAAGCGCAATCAAACTGCCGGTTATTCGTCCTACTGCCTGGAATAGCAAGGCTTGGGCAATGAGAAATATTTGATAAAGACCATAAAAACACATAGATTATGAAAAAGTACAACTTTAATGCAGGACCGAGTATCCTGCCGCAAGAAGTAATCAAACAAACGGCAGAAGCCGTCATTGACTTTCAGGGTGAAGGACTTTCCATTTTGGAGATATCGCACCGCGCTAAGTATTTCCAACCCGTTATGGATGAGGCTGAAGCCCTGATGAAAGAGCTTCTCAATATTCCGGAAGGCTATCGTGTACTTTTCCTCGGCGGTGGTGCCTCATTGCAATTCTGCATGGTGCCGTTCAATATGCTGGAGAAGAAAGCGGCCTACCTCAACACTGGCGTGTGGTCGAAGAAAGCACTCAAGGAAGCAAAAGGTTTTGGAGAGGCAATCGAAGTAGCTGCCAGCACGGATTCGATTCCTATGGACTTTGAGATTCCGCAAGACGCAGATTATTTCCATATCACGACCAACAATACCATCTTCGGTACGGAGATCAATGATGAGAAACTCGCGGAGATATACCGCAAGAAAGGTAATGTACCTTTGGTAGCCGATATGAGTTCGGATATTCTGAGTCGTCCGATTGATGTCAGCCAATACGACATCATCTACGGCGGTGCGCAGAAGAACCTTGCGCCGGCTGGTGTGACTTTTGTCATCATCAAAGAATCGTGCCTCGGCAAAGTAAGCCGTTATATCCCAACGATGCTGAACTATCAAACACATATTGAAAATGGCTCAATGTTCAATACGCCTCCTGTACTGCCGGTTTATACGGCCGTATTGACACTCCGTTGGCTCAAAGCAAATGGTGGCGTAAAATGGATTGAGGCGCGCAACAAAGCCAAAGCAGACCTGCTCTATAAGTGTCTCGATGAGTCCAAACTATTCATGCCGACCATCTCTAAAAAAGAAGATCGCAGCCGCATGAATATCTGCTTCGTCTTCAAGCCCGGTTATGAGGAACTGCAGGATGACTTCTTCAAGTTCGCTACAGCTAAAGGCATGGTAGGTATCAAAGGCCACCGTCTGGTAGGCGGTTTCCGCGCTTCCTGCTATAATGCAATGGACCTCGAGGGCGTACAAGCACTGGTAGATTGCATCAAAGAATACGAGAAATTACACTAATTATGGGTTACTCTTATATTTTGCCTACGGATCGGCATCGGTTACCGACTTCTACAGGCAAGACTATAGAACTCACAACATTGATTAAACCTATGAAAGTATTAGTAGCAACAGAGAAACCCTTTGCGAAAGTAGCAGTGGACGGCATTCGCGAAGTGGTAGAGGGCGCAGGTTATGAACTGGCGCTGCTTGAGAAATATACAGACAAAGCACAGTTATTGGAGGCCGTAGCGGACGTAGATGCACTCATCATCCGCTCGGATATTGTGGACGCTGCTGTATTGGATGCAGCCAAACAACTGAAAATCGTTGTTCGTGCCGGAGCCGGGTATGATAATATCGACCTGGATGCTGCTACGTCGCATGGCGTGGTAGCAATGAACACACCGGGACAAAACAGCAATGCAGTGGCAGAACTCGCACTGGGTCTCATGGTCTATGCCGTACGAAACTTGTACAACGGCACTTCGGGCACCGAACTGAAGGGCAAGAAACTCGGTATCCATGCCTTTGGTAATGTGGGGCGTAACGTGGCGCGTATTGCGCAAGGCTTTGGCATGGATGTCTATGCATACGATGCTTATTGTCCGGATGAGGCGATGACAGCCGCTAATGTGCATCCGTTGCATAGTGCAGAAGAGTTATACAAGATTTGCGATATCGTCAGCCTGCATATACCGGCTACCGCGGAGACTAAGAATAGCATCAACCACGATTTGGTGAACCTTATGCCAAAGGGTGGAGTGCTCGTTAACACCGCGCGCAAAGAGGTCATTGACGAGGAAGGACTGATTGCCCTCATGCAGGAGCGCACTGACCTCAAATACATGACGGACATCATGCCGGTTGCAGATGCGAAGTTCCGTACGCTCTTTGAAGGACGTTATTTCGCTACACCGAAGAAAATGGGTGCGCAGACAGCTGAAGCCAACATCAATGCCGGTATCGCAGCGGCCAAGCAGATTGTGGACTTCATCAAAAATGGCAATACCCGTTTCCAGGTAAATAAATGAGAAAAATCGTATTCATCATAATAGCTTTCCTCACCCTCCCTTTTGGGAGGGCGGGGGTAGGCTTGCTATACTCCTCTCCTATTGAATGCGTGGGTACAGCGACCCAGGTAGTGAACGGCAATGATACCTTGTTCCTCTTCCGCGATGAGATACATCTGCGGACTACCAACGGAGCTGATGCAGTTTGGTATATGACAGATGGCTCAGTCTATACTTCCGGTGCCAATGAGATTTTCCCGGACGAAGGAGGGTATTATATAGAGCAAGGCGGAGTACGTTCTGCACCGTTTTATGTATTCCTATATCGTGAGCCGACAGACCTGCAGTTGGCGATAGAACCAGACTGCGGAACTACTACACTGCGTCTGACCGGAGATCCACTTCCATGGACTTATCAGACTTCCTCGGGTGCACGCGCTTGCGAGCGCGCCTGTACCATAGATTATATAGCGTTGGCATGGAACGGAGAAACATGGGCGGATTCGGCAGCACAAGTAGAAACCAAACTGCATGCAGGCAGTTATATTCTTCCGCCTTTATACGCTTCCACGGAGATCACGCTTACTTATGACCAAGCCGTTCGTGCCGCCTTAGGATACCCTCCCGCCAGTATAGTTGTGCCATTGGAGGAGAAAGATGTGCGTGCAGTGAATATGGAATTGACCTCTATTGCTACTACTCGGGGAAAAGAAGGCGAGAAAAGCAATGAACGAAACCGTCCGACCAGTCAAAAACTGATTGTGGGCTCAGAGTACAGCGGTCCGCTGGAGGTAGCGATGTATAGTAACCCGACACCCGCTGCGCAGTACTACCGCTGGTCGATTTACAAGGCTACCGAACGTATAGTGACCCGCAACGATATGGATATCCGTTATACGTTCTCCGAACCGGGGTCGTATAGAGTGGTTTGCTCGGTCAATAACTCTTATTGCCAGTCCGACTCAATGGAACTGACAGTAGCTATCGCGGAGTCGTATCTCGCGGTGCCGAATGTGTTCACGCCGGATGGGAATGGTCAGAACGATGAGTTCCGTGTGGCATACCGCTCGCTGCGCGAGTTCCATTGCTGGGTGTATAACCGTTGGGGCAAATTGGTCTATGAATGGACAGATCCCGCCAAAGGGTGGGATGGAACGATTAACGGACGGCCTGCCGCTGAAGGTGCGTATTACTATGTAATACGTGCGTTAGGTACTGACGCGGCCAAAGATGCGCAGTATATAGGTCTGAAAGCTGTCTATCAAAAGAAAAAAGCGGCAGCTGATGAGTCTGTCATTGGCATCTATCAACTATCCGGAGACATCAATCTTTTGCGCAAGAAACAATAAATTATAAATGACCAATTTCAAATGGCAAATCACAAATTATTCCTTACTATGGCTTTAGCCACTACCGTAATGGCAGCGACCGCTGCTACGAATCCGTTCTTTGAGTATAAGAATTGGAAAACGCCGCATGGCACGTACCCGTTTAATGAAATTCATGCAGAGCATTATATGCCGGCTTTTGAAGAGGCGATGAAACAAGGACTGCAGGAGATAGATGCAATTGTCAATAACCCCGCAGCACCTACTTTTGCCAACACGATTGAAGCGTATGAGTCTGCAGGCGAGATGTTAGGTATCGTAGCAGGCTGTTTTTACAATCTGACCAGTGCAGAGACGAATGATACACTCCAGCAAATTGAAATGGAGTTAAGTCCTAAAATGTCCGAGTACTCCGCTACGATTCGTTTGAATGAAGGGCTCTTTAAGCGTATTAAGGCGGTCTATGACCAGCGTAGTAAACTCAAACTGAACAAGGCGCAAGCCAAGTTGCTGGAGGATATATATGATAGTTTTGCTAATAATGGCGCCAACCTCAGTCCTGAGGACAAAGAGAAATACCGTGAACTGAGTGCTAAATTGAGCAAGTTGACTCTCCAATACGGCCAGAATGTACTGAAGGCTACCAACGCATGGTCAATGCTTATCACGGACGAAGCACTATTAGCCGGTCTGAATGACGATACCAAAGCTATCCTGCGCGCTAATGCGGAGAAGAAAGGAAAAGAAGGATGGTTGCTTAATCTCAAGCCTACCACAACTATCCCGGTGATGCAAGATCTCGACAATCGCGATATCCGTCGTGAACTCTATATGGCGAATGCGGGTAAATGCGTAGGAGGGGAGTTTGATAACACCGGTCTGATTGTAGAAATCGTTAATACACGTCTTGCATTGGCACAACTTTTCGGCAAGAAAAACTACGCAGAGAAAGCCCTTGACAAACGCATGGCAGAGACGCCTGAAAACGTTTATAAACTGCTTGACGAATTGCGTGATGCATACATGCCGACCGCGCGCGAAGAAATAGCAGAATTGCAACAATACGCATCTTCGCATGGTTTATACGCCACTTTGCAACCATGGGACTTCAGTTACTATTCCAAGAAATTGAAGCAAGAAAAGTATGCTCTTTCAGATGATGATTTACGCCCGTATTTTGAGCTGGAGAATGTCAAAAAAGGAGTCTTTGGTTTGGCAGAAAAATTGTATGGACTTAAGTTTAAAGAGAATAAAAAGATTCAGGTATATCATCCGGAAGTAACGGCTTATGAGGTATTTGACGAGAAAGGTAAATTCTTGGCTGTTTATTATGCCGATTTCCATCCGCGTGACGGCAAACGAGGTGGAGCATGGATGAATGATTTCCAGCCGCAGTATATCAAAGGCAAGAAAGATCATCGTCCGCATATCGTGAATGTGATGAACTTTACTCGTCCTACCGCAGACAAGCCGGCACTTTTCACTTATAACGAGGTGCGTACCTTCCTGCATGAGTTTGGTCACGGTCTTCACGGTATGCTTACGCGTTGCCAGTACAGCGCGCAGAGTGGAACGAATGTGCCGCGTGACTTTGTAGAGTTGCCGAGCCAGTTTAATGAAAACTTCATTGACGAGAAAGAGTTCCTCGATACGTTTGCCAAGCATTACAAGACAGGCGAGAGTCTGCCGCAAGAACTGCGGGATAAGATGCATGCATCGCAGACCTACCATGCGGCTTACGCGTGTGTTCGTCAACTCAGTTTCGGCTATCTCGATATGGCTTGGCATAGTCTGGACAAACCGTTTGAGGTCAATGAGAGCCTTGGAACGCTGGAATCCGTAGTACGCTTTAGCGACAAAGCCATGGAACAGGTACAGGTTATGCCTAATGTTCCCGGAACGCAGATGGCATGTGCCTTCACGCATATCTTCTCCGGTGGTTATGCAGCAGGATACTACAGCTATAAATGGTCGGAGTTGTTAGACGCTGACGCTTTCTCAGTCTTCAAAGCAGCGCAAAAGAAAAGCGGCACTATTTTTGACAAAAAGGCCGCCAAACGTTTCCGCGAGAATATCTTGGAGAAGGGTGGAACAGAGAAAGCGATGGATTTGTATAAGCGTTTCCGTGGCGGAGAACCAACCATCAACGCGCTTCTTGAGCGAGATGGTATCAAGGCAATGGAAATAAAATAAAATAAAATAACTCCATTCATTAGCTATACGAAAAAGAGCGCATCGGCGCTCTTTTTTCGTATATGATATCATCTAATGCTATCAAGTTCTATCAATTACGGAACTTCAATTCTCCGTCCCGCAGTTCAACGATAACCGGTTTCTTCTGGTCTACTTTTCCGGCTATAATGGACTTGCTTAACTCATTGAGAACGAGGCGTTGCAGAGCTCGTTTAACAGGTCTGGCACCGAATTGCGGGTCATATCCTTCTTTGGCGATATATTCAATCGCATCGTCCGTGACGCGCAGGTCGATTCCTTGGCTCTCCAGCATCTTGTGGATGCGGCTTACTTGTAGACCCACTACTGCTTTGATGTCCGCTTCACTCAATTCGCTGAAGTGTATAATCTCATCAATACGATTGATGAACTCCGGTCGTACAGAGGCACGCAGTTGCTCTTCCGTAAGGTTGGATGTCATGATAATCAAGGTGTTCTTGAAGTTCACAACACGCCCTTTGTTATCCGTCAGACGCCCGTCGTCCAGTACTTGCAGCAGCACATTGAATACATCCGGATGTGCTTTTTCAATCTCATCGAAGAGTACGACAGAGTAGGGTTTGCGGCGTATAGCTTCCGTCAATTGACCGCCTTCATCGTAACCCACGTATCCGGGAGGTGCACCGATAAGTCGCGTGGCAGAGAATTTCTCTTGGTACTCACTCATATCGATACGCGTGATCATGTTTTCATCGTCAAAGAGATAGTCCGCTAACGCTTTGGCTAACTCCGTTTTGCCGACACCGGTAGTACCGAGGAAGATGAACGAACCGATAGGTCTTTTCGGGTCTTGTAGCCCTGCCCGGCTTCTCCGGATAGCATCGCTCACGGCTTCTATGGCCTGGTCTTGACCAATAATCCGTTTATGTAACTCTTCCTCCAAATGGAGCAGTTTGTCACGTTCCGATTGCATCATCTTTGCTACAGGAATACCGGTCCATCGTGCTACTACTTCTGCTATGTCGTCTTCATCGACTTCCTCTTTGATAAGTGCCTGATCGCTAATGGCATGCAGGGACTCTTGCGCCGATTTGATATTCGTTTCGGCAGCAGGAATCTGGCTGTAGCGTATCTCCGCCACTTTGCCGTAGTCGCCTTCGCGTTCAGCTACTTCAGCCTGGTGCTTCAATGTCTCGATACGCGCTTTTTCGTTCTGTATCGTAGCCACGTAGCCTTTTTCCTTATTCCAACGTGCATTCAGTTCATCGGATTGCTTTTTCAGGTCCGCTAACTGTGTTTCGATGGCTTTCAGTTTGGCATCGTCCTTATCGCGTTTGATAGCTTCTCGCTCAATCTCCAACTGCTTGATTTGACGGTCGAGCGAATCGATTTCCTCAGGTTTGGAGTCCACTTCCAAACGCAGTTTGGCAGCTGCTTCATCAATCAGGTCTATCGCTTTATCCGGCAAATAACGATCGGTGATGTAACGAGCCGAAAGAGTGACCGCAGAGATGATTGCGTCATCTTTGATACGCACTTTGTGGTGCGTCTCATATCGCTCTTTCAGTCCTCGCAGAATAGAGATGGTGGCAGCCTCATCCGGCTCATCAACCATCACTTTTTGGAATCGTCTCTCAAGTGCTTTATCGGTCTCGAAATACTTCTGATACTCATCGAGTGTAGTAGCTCCTATGGCCCGTAAATCGCCACGTGCAAGTGCAGGTTTCAGTATGTTCGCTGCATCCATGGCACCGCTGGATTTACCGGCCCCTACGAGTGTGTGTATCTCATCGATGAAGAGGATAATCTCTCCAACTGCCGCGACCACTTCGTTAACTACACCTTTGAGCCTTTCCTCAAACTCACCCTGATACTTCGCGCCGGCTATCAGCGCACCCATATCCAGCGAGTAAATCTGTTTCTTTTTCAGGTTCTCCGGAACGTCTCCCCGGATGATTCGATGGGCCAAACCTTCTGCGATGGCCGTTTTACCAACACCCGGTTCTCCAATGAGAATAGGGTTGTTTTTCGTTCTCCTCGAGAGGATTTGCAGTACCCGTCTTATCTCGTCATCTCTGCCGATGACCGGATCTAATTTGCCTTCCCGAGCCCGCTCACACAGATTGATGGCGAACTTCTTGAGGTTTTCGTTTTGATTGTTCTGAGTCGTTGCATTCATAGTTATAGTGATTTTAGTTAGTATTCGTAATTACGTGATTACGTGATCCCGTGATTCCGTAATCAGTTTGTCACTAAACGATGTACAAACTATGTTCCAAACCCCTTCAGACTGACAAAATGGCAGTAATGTGCATTTTTGCTACCATCTATTTGCATATTTCATTTTTTTGCAGTACCTTTGCAGCGACAAAGGTTTTGATTATGAATCGCTATACTCTGGGTAAGATATGTAAATTTTTCTTTCACTGGCACTATGACATCCGGGTGACAGGTGAAGAGACGCTTCGTGACGGGTCGGTGCACCTGGTACTGCCTAATCATACGGCTTATATTGATCCGTTGTTATTGTTCAGTGAGATGTGGTGGCTGCCCATTAGTCCGATGGTGGACGAGTTATTCATGCGCAAGCGTTTTTACCGGCATATCCTGAACAAAGCGGATGCCATCGAGGTTCCGGATTTGAACAAGAGCGCTATGTCGCGTGAGGAAGGAGTTGCGGCTGCAGGGGCGCTGAGCAGAATAGCAATAGACAGCCTGGCCAAAGGGAAACAACTCTGTTTCTATCCTTCGGGTCACGTGAAGACGGTGGATAGGGAAGTGATTGGTAACCGGCGGATGGCCTACGAAGTATGCAAAGAGTTGCCAGCGGGCGTGCGCGTAATCCTTTGTAGAATGCGCGGGTTGGAGACCAGCCGATGGTCCAAACTCAAACCCAAACAGTGGAAATGGCGCCGCACCGTGACGATGCTCTTTGAAGATCATACCGAGGAATTGAGAGAGTGGGCACAGACACTCGACCGAAGAGCCTTTAATGAACAACTCGAGAACTGGTATGATGGAAGGATGAGAGAATGATGAAATGATGGATTGATGGAATGATGCCTACGGCACGATTTTTGTAGTAATAAGTGGCAATAAAACATATAAATAAACTAAAATCATGTCACGAAAAATAGCATACATTGTATTACTGGCTCTTTATAGTTCGCTTTTGCCGGCAGCGGACACAACGTATTATACGCTGTCCCAATGCCGTGATCTGGCGGTGTCGAAGGGTGCTTCTTCGCAATCTCAGCAAGAGTTGCTTTTATCGGCAAAGTACAATCGGCAGGCGGCTTTGGCGGCTATGTTTCCCCGTGTCACGGCTAACGCATCCTATATGTGGAATAACGCTAACGTACACCTCTTGGAGAACTCCTCGACCTTCAAGTCCGGAACCGCAACCGTCAATCCCGACGGAACGGCGAATTTCGTATGGAGCGACGAGAGCGTAGTAGGACAGATCGAAGAGGCCGCAAAGGGTACGGCGTTCGAAGAGGCGGTGACAGGTTTGGCCGACAAGGCCGGACAGGAACTGGCGGATGGCTATAAGTTGCTCTACGACAAGTTGTCGCCGGATATGAGTCAGATCTTTGTCGCGCACGTCGGTGTGACGCAGCCGATATACGTGGGAGGACGTCTGGTTCAGTTATACAAGATAGCCAAAGCCTCAGAGGAAATGGCAACTATCCAGTCGCAGGCTAAGCACGATGATATTATATACGGAGTGGACGAGGCGTACTGGCGTGTCGTGTCCGTGTCGAAAAAGAAAGAATTGGCAGAGCAGTATTTCAAACTCCTTTGTCAGTTGGAGACGGACGTACGTGAGGCTCTGGACGAAGGTTTGGTAACTCAAGCGGATCTGTTGAAAGTGACCACCAAGCGCGGTGAGGCAGAGGTGAAGAAACTGCAAGCCGAGAATGGTCTGACGCTTTCGAATATGGCGTTGGCGCAAGTATGCGGTTTGCCTCTTGGAACCGCTTTCCGTCTGGATGAGAGCGGTCTGGACGAAATCTCTCTTCCCGTCGATTCAACGGACGCTGATGCCGCTGTAGTCGGACGTTCAGAGATTCAGTTGCTTCAACAGGCGGAGAAAATAGCCAAGTCCAATGCAAAATTGGCGTCAGCAGGCTTGCAGCCGAATATCGTGGCGTCAGCAGGATATGTATATACCAACCCCAACGTAGAGAACGGGTTTAGTAACCGCTGGAACGGACGAGGTTTCTTTACCGCCGGCGTCGTAGTCAATGTGCCTATCGCCCATGCGGATGATATCCTACGTTACAAAGCCGCCAAACATGCGGCGAATGCGATGGCGCTGAAGACGGAAGAAACCCGTGAACTGCTGACTTTGCAGACCACGCAGGCCAATCAGAAGTTGGCAGAAGCACAGCAGAAAATCGCCTTAGCCCGTCTCACGCAGGACAACGCGGCCGAAGTGCTGCGTATGGCGCAAGAGTCGTTCGATGCCGGAATGATTACCGCCTCGGAACTGATGCAGGCTCAGACGGCATGGCTTGCCGCCGCTACAGATCTCGTGGATGCCGAGGCGGAAGCCAAAACCACGGAAACACAACTTCGCAAATATTTAGGAAAACTATAGTTATGAAACATCAGAAAGAAGGAAGTCTGCTGTTAGGTCTGATTGCACTCCTCACAGTAGTCGTTATTGTTGCGCTGGTAGGTGTACTGGCTCTGCGTCCGGAAAAGACGCTTATCCAAGGGGAAGCCGAAGCTGCGGAATACCGCGTGTCGGGGAAAGTGCCCGGTCGTATAGAGATGTACCTGTACGAAGAGGGCGAGCAGGTAAAAAAAGGCGACACGCTTGTCGTGATTTATTCGCCGGAAGTGGAAGCCAAGAAAGCCCAGGCGCTTGCAGCCAGAGAGATGGCCGAGGCGGTGAACCAGAAAGCCAAGAACGGCGCCCGCAACGAGCAGATACAAGGCGCATACGAACTATACCAGAAAGCCAAAGCGGGCGAGGAGATTTACCGCAAGAGTTTCGAACGTGTGCAACGTCTGTTTGACAAGGGCGTGGTAAGCGCTCAGAAACGTGATGAGGTGGAAGCGGAATACAAGGCCGCGCAGGCCACTGTCAAAGCCGCCCGCAGCCAATACCAGATGGCACTCTCCGGCGCTCGCGAAGAGGACAAAGCGGCAGCCGAAGCACAGGTCGCCAGAGTCGATGGTATTCTGCAGGAAGTAGCCGCTGCCGAGGCGGAGAAATACCTGCTGTCACCATGCGACGGAGAGGTTTCGGAGCTCTTCCCCAAAGTGGGTGAACTGGTAGGTCAGGGCTCTCCGGTGATGTCCATCGTCGATTTGAACGATGTATGGTTCACCTTCGCCGTTCGCGAGGACATGTTGTCCCGTTTTCCGTTGGGCAGCGTGGTAGAGGTTGTGCTTCCTGCGCTTGGCAACAACGTCAAATATCCGCTTACGGTCACTCATATCAAGGCGATGGGGACGTACGCCACCTGGCGTTCCACCAAGCAAAACGGCGGATACGATGTCCGCACGTTTGACGTCAAATGCCGTCCGACGGCCACCATCCCTAATCTGCGTCCGGGCATGACAGCGCTGGTTATGGAGAATTGATTTTAGATTTGAGATTTTAGAATTGATGCGAATCATTCTTCAAAACATATGGCGTGTGCTGGTTCGCGAACTGAGGATGATGTTTGCCCGGCCGCTCTATCTGTTTGCGTCAGTGGGGGTAATGCTGCTATCCACCTTTTTCTTCCTGACCCTGATGAAAGGCGGGGCGGCCGAGAAGATGCCGATGGCAGTGGTCGATCAGGACCAAACTACCATCTCCCGCCGGCTGATTCATGAGATGCAGGCTACTCCGTCCGTGGATATACAACTGATTACCAATTCCTATTCCGAAGCCCGCGATGCGATGCAGAAAGGCAAGATTTACGGCATTTTTGTTATCCGCGAAGGCTTTTACCGCGATTTGGTATCGTTCAAACGTCCTCAGATCGATTTCTATGTGACGAACGCTTATACGGTAGGAGGCAATACGGCGTACAAGCAGATGCTGACGATGGCGAATCTCGTATCCGGTGCGTTCCAACGCGAGGTGCTCCGCAAAAAAGGAATGACGGACGATGTGATTATGCACCGCATTCAGCCGATCGCCATAGAGGGACATATGGTAGCCAATCCCTGGGGCAATTATTCCATCTATCTGGTCAGCACAATATTGCCGGGCATATTGGGTCTTGTCTGTATCATGCTGACTATCTTTGCCATCGGTTTTGAACTCAAAGCGCGTACGTCTCATGCCTGGCTTCGCGCCGCGGGCGGCAACTATACGATAGCCATGATCGGCAAACTGATTCCTTATACGCTGATCTATCTTATTCTGGGTGTCGGCTGCCATCTGATTCTTTACCGTTTTGTCGGTTTTCCGGTCTATGGCAGTACATGGCGTCTGATGTTCGGTCTGCTGCTGTATATACTGGCTATGGAAGCATTGGGCATAACGATGATAGGTCTTCTGCCGACGCTTCGTGACGCCCTGTCAATAGGTGCGCTTTATTCGATGCTGGGTTTCTCTTTGTCCGGTTTCACGTATCCGCAGATGGCGATGTTGCCTCCGGTCAAGGCGCTCTCCTATTTGGAGCCGCTGAGACATTACTACCTCATCTATGTCAACGAAGCGCTCATGGCGGCTCCTGTTGAAAACAGCCTGCCGAACGCCTTGGCGCTCACCCTTTTCATGCTTGCTGCCCTTTGTGTCGCGCAGCGGCTCCACCGTGCGTTAGTGTATTGGAATTATCCTTTGAAATAAGTCCCCAACGACTCCTGTCCTATGTCAGAATACAAATATCCGATAGTAAAATCTTTTGTCACGGAACTGCAGCGCATCTTCCGTGACCCCGGTGTGATGGTCATCTTTATCGTTGCAACACTGGTTTATCCGTTGATTTATAAAGCGCTCTATTGGAACGAACAAATATGCGACGTCCCGGTAGCAGTAGTCGATTTGAGCAATTCTCCGGAGAGCCGTACTTTTCTTCACCGTTGGAACGCCTCGCCGGATATCCGTCTGACCTACAGTTGTACATCCATGGCCGAAGCGGAACAGCTGCTGCGGGAGCAGAAAGTACACGGTATCATCTATTTTCCGCATGATTTCGCACGGCAGTTGGCAGATCCGCTTGGTAAAGCGCACATATCGCTTTATTGCGACATGTCCTCTTTCCTTTATATGAAAGCCATCTACCTGTCCTGCAACCAGGTTATGTTGGAGTCCATGCGCAATATTCAGATAGACCGCTACGAGCAGATGGGAATGGATAAAGAGTTTGCCTGGGCGCTGGTTCAGGACGCTCCTTATACGGAAACGGCCCTTTTTACCCCAACTGGCGGTTACGGTTCGTTCCTCATCCCCGCGGTACTCGTACTGATTCTTCATCAGACCCTTCTATTCGGAATCTGTATGCTCGGAGGAACAGCCCGTGAAGAGAACGAAGAGAGTTATTCTTTTTCTTCGCTTATCGGGCGGGCTGGTGCCTGTTTCCTGATATATTATGGTCTTGCCGCCATCCTTCTGGGTTTCTTTCCGAGACTTTTCGACATTCCCCATATCGGTTCTATAGGTGACATACTGCTGCTGATAGCGCCTTATTTGCTGGCGGTCATCTTCTTCTCGCTATGCGTGTCGGTTTTTATCCGCAATCGTGAATCAGGGTTGGTGTTGCTGATTTCCACTTCTTTGATTTTCCTTTTCATGGCGGGTATCTCCTGGCCGAAAGAAATGATACCTTCCGCTTGGCGCTATCTGTCGTATTTTATCCCTTATACATGGGGCGCCCACGCTTTCATTCATATCAACTCCATGGGCGCTACATTGGCGCAAACGAGCATGGAATATACCGCTTTGTGGATTTTGGCAGGTGGGTATATGCTTTTGGCTTGTGGGCTGTTTTATCTCCGAAAATCAGCATTATTCCGTACTTCGCGTCCTTTACCGGAATAGTTCTGTACGTATTGCAGTACAAAAAGGCAAAAAAATTTGCATATGTCAGAATATTTTTGTACTTTTGCAGCGCAAAAGTTATTCCGGTATGACAAACGACGAGATAGAAAGTCGCGCCCTTCGCGCGCAAGAGCTTTTCAAGCAAGGCTTTAACTGCGCTCAGGCAGTGTTTGCTTCCTGTGCCGATCTCTATGGCGTCACGGACCTGGATTTGGCATTGCGTCTCTCCGCCTCTTTCGGCGGTGGGATGGGACGGATGAGGCTTGTATGCGGCGCCGCCTCCGGAATGTTCATGCTCGCAGGATTGCATAATGGCTCCGCCACGCCTCATGACAACGAGGGTAAGATGGCTAACTATGCCTTTGTGCAGCAACTGGCAGGAGAATTCAAGGCCAAATACGGCTCGCTCATTTGTGCGGAGTTATTAGGACTTGCGCCGAAAGGCTCTGTTGACCCGCGACCCGCGCCGAGAACACCTGAGTATTACGAGAAACGTCCCTGCAGCGAGATGGTAGGCGAGGCGGTGAGAATATTTCTCTCACGCATAAATAAATAAAGGTATTATTATGATTTACAACAACTTACTCGAAATGGTAGGCCGCACTCCGATGCTGGCCGTGCAAGAGGGCAACAGTCGTTTGCTCCTTAAGTTGGAGCGTTTTAACCCCGGCGGTTCTGTGAAGGATCGTATCGCGCTGGCTATGATAGAAGATGCAGAGCGTAAAGGACAACTAAAGTCCGGCGCTACGATTATCGAACCCACCAGCGGCAATACCGGTGTCGGCTTGGCTTGGATAGGTCGTCTCAAAGGCTATCGCGTTGTTCTTACGATGCCTGATACAATGACGATGGAGCGCAGAAACCTCTTGGCCGCTTATGGAGCCGAGTTAGTCCTGACGCCCGGTGCAGAAGGCATGAAGGGAGCTATCGCCAAAGCGGAACAACTGCGCGACGAGACACCGGGAAGTATCATATTGAGCCAGTTTACTAATCCTGCCAATCCGGCTATTCACTATGCCACAACGGGTCAGGAGATATGGGAAGATACAAAAGGAGAAGTGGACGTGTTCATCGCCGGTGTCGGCACGGGCGGAACGGTGAGCGGAGTAGGGCATGCACTCAAGGAGAAGAATATGCTGGTGGAGATTATTGCCGTTGAACCGGCATCGTCACCTGTGCTCTCCGGAGGTAAACCGGGTCCGCATAAGATACAGGGTATCGGTGCAGGCTTCCAACCGCAGACTTATCAATCGCAATTCGTTGACCGTGTGATAACTATTACCAATGAAGACGCTTTTGCCGGTGCACGCCGATTAGCCAAAGAGTTCGGATTGCTTGTCGGCATCTCTTCCGGCGCGGCCTTTGCGGCTGCTTGCCAACTGACGCGGGACAAAGCATATGAAGGCAAAACCATCGTGGCTTTGTTACCCGACACCGGAGAAAGATATTTAAGTATATTATGATAAAAGTACCAACCATTACTCAACTCAAACAACTCATCAGTCATATACAGGGCATCGTTTTCCCTGATTACTATCCGGCAGTTGAGGCGCCTCATTCGCTTAACTTACCGGATGAGTTCTGGTCGCAGATACCGGAGATAAGTCGGCTCTTGCAAACCGACGTGGATGCTGTGTTGCATAACGACCCTGCCGTTAGTGATCGCGGGGAAGTGATACTGTCATACCCGTTGCCATTTGCGATGATCCACTATCGCGCGGCGCACGCGTTATACCAATTAGGAGTGCCGCGTATCCCACGAATGTTGACCGAACTGGCGCATAGCCGAACGGGTGTAGATATCCATCCCGCTGCGCAGATTGGCGAGTATTTCTGTATCGACCATGGTACCGGTGTGGTCATAGGTGAAACGACCATCATCGGTGCGCATGTGGTGTTATACCAAGGCGTGACGCTCGGAGCAAAGAATTTTGAATACGATGAAGAAGGTCGCCCAAAAGACATCCCTCGTCACCCGATTCTCGAGGATCATGTGACAGTCTATTCCAATACTTCCATCCTTGGTCGTGTGCGCATAGGACATGATACGGTCATAGGCGGTAACGTTTGGCTTACCCAAGATGTGCCTGCGAACTCGATTGTTTTGCAAACGAATCCGGAGATTAGATTACTGAATAGAAGATGAGATATTTTTTAGCTATCATTGGCGGAGGACCGGCTGGTTACACAGCGGCCGAGAAAGCTTCTAAAGCAGGGAAAGATGTCATCCTCTTTGAGCAAAACGCATTAGGAGGCACTTGTCTGAACGTGGGTTGTATTCCTACCAAATCGCTTTTATACAGCGCGAAGCAATATTATAACGCCACGCATGCGCAGAAATACGGTGTGACAGCGGAGAATGTGGCGTTTGATTTCGGCGCCATGCAGAAACGCAAGACTATCGTCGTTCGCAAACTGGTGGCAGGTATCAAGCAGCGCCTCAATAACGAACATTGCACGGTGGTGAATGGGCTGGCTCAAATAGTCAGCCGTAACGATTCCAATGTCAGCATAGAATGCAACGGAGAGACGTACGAGGCTGCGAATTTGTTTATCTGCACCGGTTCAACTAACTTCGTGCCGCCTATTCCCGGAATCAAAGAGAATCCTGCCGTGTGGGATAGTACCGATGCGTTGGCGGCTACGGAACTGCCGAAATCGATTATTATTGTCGGTGGAGGCGTCATCGGAATGGAGTTTGCGACGCTCTATCACGAATTAGGAGTACCCGTGACGGTTATCGAAGCCATGCCTACTATCCTGCCGAACCTTGACCAGGAAGTGGTACAAATCCTCCTTGATAAATACCGTAAAGCCGGCATCAATATTCTTACGAGCACGAAAGTGGAATCGCTGGACGGCGGTAAAGTGACGGCTAATGGCGAAGTCTATGAGGCGGAAAGAATATTGGTAAGTGTGGGTCGTCGTGCTAATCTGCAAGGACTCGAGGCGCTCAATGATATCGAGTTGGAGCGCGGAGCAATTAAAGTGGATGAATTCTGCAAGACTAACCTGCCGAACGTCTATGCTTGCGGCGATGTGACGGGTAAGATTATGTTGGCGCATGTGGCAAGCCGTCAAGCCGAAGTGGCGGTTGGGCGTATGCTGAAACAGATTCCGCTTCAACGTATCGCATATAATGCTATTCCGTCCGTTGTTTATACGAACCCGGAGATTGCGTCTGTGGGTATCACGGAGCAGCAGGCAGAGTCGATGTCTATTCCTGTAGAAGTGCATCAACTGCCGATGACTTTCTCCGGTCGCTTTATGGCGGAGAACGAAGGCGAGACAGGTCTTTGCAAGATGATTATCGATGCCAAGAATCATTCCGTCCTCGGCGTTCATATGATTGGCAATCCGTGCTCGGAGTTTATCTCTGCAGCCTCTTTTGCCGTGCGTATGGGCTATACGACCGCTGAATTCCAGCAAGTGGTCTTCCCGCATCCTACAGTAAGTGAAATATTACATGAGATACTATGAAAAAACATTTATTATTTAGTGTAACGCTCTTTTGTCTGCTGTCCATGACCGTCCTGGCAGAAGAGCTGCCGGAAGGCTTTTACAACAAAGCCAATGGGCTAAAAGACGGTCAACTTAAGGATACTCTCAAGTCACTTATTCGTGATCATACCGCCATTCCGTATGGCAGTGGTGCAAACTCTACATGGGGTGTCTTCTATTACTCCGACCGCGATGAAGAGGGTTATTGTATGGATATGTACTGTGACACCTGGTATAAATTCTCCACGCCTGGTACAGCTGTAACAGGTTGTAATGTGGAACATAGTTTTGCCAAATCCTGGTGGGGAGGAGGCAACAACGATGCCTACAAGGATTGTTATCACCTGAATCCATCCAATAGTACGGCCAATAGTGCCCGCAGTAACTACCCACTGGGTGTGCCGGTGAAGGAATTTAAAGATAACACAGGCTCGCTCAAAGTAGGAAAAATGCACCATCCGACAATGGATGTGGATTTCTGGGTGTTTGAACCGAAGGATGAATATAAGGGTGACTTTGCGCGTGCGTATTTCTACATGGCTACGTGTTACGGACATTGGTCAAACGGACAAATTGACCCGGTTCTTTCCCAATACAATGGTTGGCGGCTGGATAACAAAGATGTGGGGTCAAAATTCGCCATGCAGAACGATAACTATCTGGAGTTCCAACCTTGGGAACAAGAAGTGCTTATTGCATGGCATCGTCAGGACCCTGTCTCCGTCAAGGAGATCAAGCGTGCGGATGCTGTCTCGAATTTCCAGCATAACCGTAACCCGTTTATTGACTATCCGTATCTGGCGGAGTTTATATGGGGTGAGAAAGCCGGTGAAGAACTCAATCTGGCGGATCTGATGGGCTCGTTTGAGCAGGACTTTGTTCCAGGACAGAGTAACGGCTGGCGAGGCGATGTCACGCCCGTAACGCCGAAACCCAAATATGGCGTTACCTGGTCGGTGAACGGCGAAGAGATATATGTAGATTCGATTACGGAGAATAAGAAAGTAACTGCACTCCCCGAGACGCCTGAGTCGTGCTCTACCGAGAGTACGGAGTTCATGGGATGGACCACCAGCCCGATTGATGGTGTGCAAGATGAGGCACCTGAACGACTCTATACCACAGTAGCTCAGATCCCCGCCGTCACGGCTGACGTGACCTACTATGCTGTCTTTGCGCATAAGACAATAGAGGAGGGTGGAGATGTGCTTAAAGAAGTTACTTTTACCTTTACCAAGACGGAGACCACCGTTACGCAAGATAACGTCTCTGTCACGTTTGCGAAAGCAGGAGGCAGCAACGAACCGAAATATTACGATAGTGGTAGTGCGATCCGTTGCTATGCTAAAAATACCATTACTGTTTCTGCGCCGGAGGTTAACTCTATAGAGTTCACGTTTGGTTCAGGCGACGGCTCGAACGAGATCAATGTTAATGTGGGTACCTTCTCCGATAAAGTGTGGACAGGAAATGCCGATGAAGTGGTATTTACTATTGGCGGTTCCAGCGGTCACCGGCGTATAGCAGGAATGAAAGTGGTATATAATGGCCAAGGTTCATCTGTGGTATATGGTAATTATCTTACCTCGTGCTCAGGTACGCAGGACATCGATTGTCCGTGTCATGCACCCGTTGCGCGGAAGATTATCGTTGATGGACAGATGGCAATTATGCTCGGCGAACAAACCTACACCATCACCGGCCAACGAATGAAATAAGCAATCACAAATAACAAATCATAAATATTAAATTAAAAATTTAATCACATGGCAGACAACAAAGTAAACATGTTAGCGGATTTTGCTCCGGTCTCCACGCAAGTATGGAAGGACAAGATCATCGCTGACCTGAAAGGTGCCGACTTCGACAAGAAGTTGGTATGGCGCACGCCGGAAGGATTCAACGTGCAGCCGTTCTACCGCCGTGAGGACCTCAAAGGCCTGAAGACCACCGTCTCTGCGCCCGGTCAGTTCCCCTACGTTCGCGGTACGCGTACAAACAACGAATGGGCAATCCGCCAGAACATCTGCGCTTGCAAGAACGCCCGCAAGGCTAATGCGAAAGCGCTGGAGGTGCTCAACAAAGGTATCACATCTCTCGGTTTCTGTCTCGACAAAGACAAACTGACGTACAACTTCATCAAAACGCTTCTCAACGGCGTTTATGCACCGGCGGTGGCGATCAACTTCTCTATCTGCGCCTGCGCAGCGCCGAAGCTGGCAAACATCCTCGTGCGTTACTACGGCCGTATGGGTTATGACACCAAGGGCCTCATCGGTTCGATTAACGTGGACCCAATCAAGAACATGCTCCTCAAAGGCAAAGCCCTGACCCGCGAGCAGGTATCGGAGAAGATCGCCGAGACCGTCAAAGCAGCAAAATCGCTGCCGGGTTACCGCGTAGTGGGTGTCAACAGCGTTGTTCTCAACAACTCCGGCGCATATGCTGCACAGGAACTGGCTTACGCCCTCGCTTGGGGTGCCGAGTACATGACGATGCTGACCGAAGCCGGTGTGCCCAACTACCGCGCTGCCAATGCTATCCGTTTCAACATGGGTATCGGCGGCAACTACTTCATGGAGATCGCTAAGTTCCGTGCAGGCCGTCTGCTGTGGGCAAAGATCGTAGAGGCATACAAAGCGCCTATCTTCACCACCGCCCTCCGCAATGCGGCTAAGATGAACGTCAGTGCCGAGACCAGCCGTTTCAACATGACTATTTTTGATGCGTATGTGAACCTTCTCCGCACGCAGACCGAGACGATGTCTGCTGCCCTTGCAGGCGTGGATGAGATCACCGTTACGCCGTTCGATATCACCTACGAGCGTCCGACGGATTTCTCCGAGCGTATCGCCCGCAACCAGCAGCTGCTTCTCAAAGAGGAGGCGCACTTCGACAAGATCGTGGACCCGGCTGCCGGTTCGTATTATCTGGAGAACCTGACGGCGTCCATCGCTGCCGAGGCTTGGAAGCAGTTCTTGGCTATTCAGGAGCAGGGCGGTATGTACCAGATGGTTGCCGAGGGCAAGGTACAGGAGCACATGGCGGCTAACCTCAAAGCGCGTCTCAACGACGTAGCCAAACGCAAAGAGGTGCTGCTCGGTTCCAACCAGTTCCCGAACTTCACCGAGAAAGCCGGTAAGAAGATCAAAGCCGACGCCGGTGCTTGCAGTAGTATTTGCACGTGCAAGACGGATAAGAAGCAGGCTGCTTGCGGTTGCGGTAGTTCTTGCGAGAACGCGCTGCCGACGCTGCCCGTAGCACGTGCTGCCGAAGAGTTCGAAGCACTGCGCTTAGAGACCGAAGCAGCTAAGAAACAGCCGGTTGCGTTCATGCTCACCATCGGTAACCTCGCTATGCGTATCGCGCGTGCGCAGTTCAGTTGTAACTTCCTCGCGTGCGCAGGATACAAGGTCATCGACAACAACGGTTTTGCCACTATCGCCGAAGGAATCAAGGCGGCCCGCAAGGCGAAGGCGGACATCATCGTCCTCTGTTCGTCTGACGACGAGTACGCCGACCTCGCGCCGAAGGCATGGAAGAAGCTGCAGGGCAAGAAAGAGCTCTTCATCGTTGCCGGTGCTCCGGCTTGTATGGAGGACCTCCAGAAGCTCGGCATCCAGAACTTCATCCACGTCCGTTGCAACGTCCTCGAGACACTCAAATCGTTTAACCAACAACTTCTTAAAAAATAATCGCTATGAAGCCGAATTTTAAAGATATCAACATTAAGCAAGTTTCGGCCAGCAAGGTTGTTGGCCCGAACAACGCCGACTGGCAGACGCCGGAGCTCATCGACGTCAAGCCGATCTATACCAAAGAGGACCTCAAAGGTATGGAGCACCTCGACTACGTGTCCGGAATCCCGCCGTTCCTCCGTGGCCCGTACAGTGCCATGTATCCTCTCCGCCCTTGGACCATCCGCCAGTATGCCGGATTCTCCACCGCAGAGGAGTCCAACGCCTTCTACCGCCGCAACCTCGCGTCCGGTCAGAAAGGTCTGTCTGTCGCTTTTGACCTCCCGACCCACCGTGGCTACAACGCCGATAACATGCGTGTGGTTGGTGACGTCGGCAAAGCAGGTGTGTCTATCTGCTCGCTGGAGGATATGAAAGTCCTCTTCGCAGGTATTCCTTTGAACAAGATGTCCGTCTCCATGACCATGAACGGCGCCGTGCTGCCAATCCTCGCGTTCTATATCAACGCCGGACTCGAGCAGGGTGCCAAACTGGAGGAGATGGCAGGTACCATCCAGAACGATATCCTCAAGGAGTTCATGGTGCGCAACACCTATATCTATCCGCCTAAGTTCTCCATGAAGATCATCGCCGATATCTTCGAATATACCTCGCAGAACATGCCTAAGTTCAACTCCATCTCCATCTCCGGTTACCACATGCAGGAGGCCGGTGCTACCGCAGATATCGAGTTGGCTTACACGCTTGCCGACGGTATGGAGTACCTCCGCGCAGGTGTCAACGCCGGCATGGATGTGGATACGTTCGCACCGCGTCTCAGCTTCTTCTGGGCCATCGGTATGAACCATTTCATGGAGATTGCCAAGATGCGTGCAGGCCGTATGTTGTGGGCGAAGATCGTGAAGTCTTTCGGTGCCAAGAACCCCAAATCCATGGCGCTCCGAACGCACAGCCAGACCTCCGGTTGGTCGCTCACCGAGCAAGATCCGTTCAACAACGTCGGTCGTACCTGTATCGAGGCGATGGGAGCTGCACTCGGTCACACCCAGTCGCTCCATACCAACGCACTCGACGAGGCTATCGCGCTGCCGACGGACTTCTCCGCACGTATCGCACGTAACACCCAGATCTACATCCAGGAGGAGACCAAGGTCTGCAAGGAGATCGACCCGTGGGGTGGTTCCTATTACGTAGAATCGCTCACCAAGGAACTCATGGACAAGGCGTGGGCACATATCCAGGAGATCGAGAAACTCGGCGGTATGGCAGCAGCTATCGAGACCGGTATCCCCAAGATGCGTATCGAGGAAGCTGCCGCACGTACCCAGGCGCGTATCGACTCCGGCAAACAGAAGATCATCGGTATCAACGAGTATCGTCTGGAGCACGAAGACCCGATTGACATTCTCGAGATTGATAACACAGCCGTTCGTGAGCAGCAGTTAGCCCGCCTCAACGAACTCCGTGCTAACCGCGACGAGAAAGCCGTCCAGGCCGCTCTTGCCGAGATCACCGAGTCCGTACAGAAATGGGCTGACGGAGGCAAGGGTGAGAACCTCTTGGCTCTTGCGGTTAAGGCTGCAGGCTTGCGAGCAAGCTTGGGCGAAATCTCCGACGCCTGCGAGAAAGTCGTAGGACGTTATAAAGCAACCATCAGAACTATTTCAGGCGTGTACGCTTCAGGTACTAAGAACGACGATAACTTCCAGGAAGCTTGTCGTCTCACGGCAGAGTTTGCCAAGAAAGAAGGTCGTCAACCCCGTATCATGATTGCCAAAATGGGACAGGACGGCCACGATCGTGGAGCCAAAGTGGTTGCCACCGGTTATGCCGATTGCGGCTTTGATGTCGATATGGGACCCTTGTTCCAGACTCCGGCAGAGGCAGCCAAACAGGCGGTGGAGAACGACGTCCATGTACTGGGTGTCTCCAGCCTCGCGGCAGGTCACAAGACCCTCATCCCGCAGGTCATCGAGGAGCTCAAGAAACTCGGCCGTCCGGATATCATGGTGACGGCAGGTGGTGTCATCCCCGCGCAGGACTACGACTTCTTGTACAAAGCCGGTGTCGCCGCCATCTTCGGCCCCGGCACCCCGGTTGCCTATTCGGCGAAAGTGGTTATGCAATTATTGATGCAAGAGTAATTCTTGTCTCTCTCGGATAATTGAGGGCTGGTTACCTTTGGGTTCCAGCCCTCTTTATTTTTGCCATTCCTCGTCTCGAAAATGAGTATCTCAACCGACAAATATTTATTATAAGTCGCTTCGCTCCAAAAAGGGGGAAAGAGAAGCGCTTCGCTTTTAAATAATTACTATCGGTCGGATGTTAACATTTTTGCATAGTAGTTCGCTGTGTTTGTATTCTTTGCCTTTCCTCGTGTTGGCTTGCGGTGTAGGCGGATTACCGCTGCGCCGGTACTCTCTCCACGTTCGTGCCGTGTGGGTTCTCATATCCGTCTCGCTTTGCGTCGCCCGCCCGTATATGACAACGGACCATGCGGATGTAACGGGTGTTCTGTGCGCGCTATCTCCGTTAGCGCGTTTTTCTTCGTCAATTACGTCCAAATTTAATTTGGACATACAGCAAAGGGGAGCCGTTACGCTCCCCTTCCGTCCATAGTTTTTAGCGGTGCTAATTTTTCTTCACACCTTGGTACTCTTCGACCGTCTTGGTCGTGATTGTAGTGGTCGTTTTCGTGCTGTCGCCTACCTGCGTGTAGGTCGCGCTCGTGGTGATTGTGCGCCAAGCCTTGCAACTCGTCATGCCCGCGCACACCGCCATGCTAATAAGCATCGCTAATGCGAATAAAAGTTTTCTCATCTTTCTTTGCGTTTTTAGTTAGTAACTCTTTGATGATTTCTACACCTTTCGGTGTCATGAGGATGCACCCTTTCGAATGCTCGGGTATCGTCCCGCAATGTATCCGAATGCCGGATCTGCTTTTGACCCCGTCTACCAGCGGCATCATCTTCTTAAACCGCGGCGACCATGTCATCTTTAGCTCATACTTGCCTTTTGGGATAATAAACTCTGCATTCTCCAAGGTTGGTAATACATGCGCCGTACCGATAATCGTCCCGCGTACAGCCTTGCCAATGCGACTAAGTCTCTTCATGTGGATGGTTGCCATGCTTACTCTTCCATTTGTAAGTGTAGTCAATCCCGAATAACGCTCCCGCGAATGTCGCCACCTCGCCGAAGCCTACTAACAGGCTCTCATGAATCTCGCCCTGCGGAGCGATAAACGCCCCGCAGAACAAGAGCACTAATCCGCCGATAGAAAGCACAGCCGCAGTGATTAACTGGATGTTAGCTTTCATAGGCCACCTCCTTTCGTTAAGGACGCGGATGCTGAGCGTCATACTCCAGACCGCAGATGTGCCAGTAGTATGCCCTCATGGTCTTTATGCCGCGCGGATTGTTGCGCTGAGCAATAAAGTCCATTTGGTCTTGAGTAATCTTACTCAGGTCTTTGCGACGGTTATCCACCATCTCTGCGATTGCTTGGAATCGCGAACGAGCCCAAACAGCATTCGTGCTGCTCGACTTTGTAAAGTTCGACTCGTCACGCAAGTAAATGCGGTTGCACGAATCGCTCGTGGTCGCAGCCCTACGGTGCGTCGCCAACAGCATTCGACCATGTTTGTGCGGCTCTTTCTTTCCGCACTTGCACAATGCGCCGGATACATAATCAATTCCGGCTTGCCATGCTACTTTTGCCATTTCGTTAAGATTTAGATTGTTTGACATTTAGGTTAACTGAGTTTTGCGTACTCTTGCGCGAACATATACCCGCGAAGCGAGGCATATTTCTTTTGGTTCGCAAACGCGGTCGCGTAAGCGGTCTTCTGCTCTTCGGTCAGCGCATTAACAGCCGCAATCGCCTGACGGAACTTCGTCTGACGAGCCAACTCATCCGCGCTAAACGGTTTCTTCGCCAAATCACGAGGATTACAGATTTTACCCGTGTACAGGGTATCACCTTTCTTTGCGAAATAAACATCGGAGTGTTCGCAGATCTTGCCGCTATACGACTTGACCATCTCAATAGGAACATACTTTGCCATAATAGTTAAAGTTTGGTTTAGTTAATAATGTTAATTCTGTCATTTAGCCGAGGTTAAGCAGACCTTAAGCCGAGGTTAGACGTCCTCTCTCCGCTCTGTCCGCGCCTCTTTTTCAAACGACGGTGCAAAAGTACTATAAAAATGCGAGAGCGACAAATAATCGCCCTCGCGAATCTGATTCCGCTCAGATTTTTGCATTATTGCGTCAAATCACACTGAGCGTATTCCGACAAATCATGTACTTCCGTGATAAAGAACCAATCGCGGTGATATAGTTTGTCGCGGTACTTCTTCCCGTATTTCCGGAACTTGAACCAACCGTGTACAAGTATATTCAACGCCTGTATCGGTGTCTTGTCATCGGCTATCGGCACTTTGCCCGCCAAGTTCCGTGCGACTTGTTCTTTACTTATTCGCAGCATTTTTCTTCGCCTTTCTGTTACGCATTTTACAAGCGAATTTCGCAACCATCAGCACCGCTTCGTACAGCCCGTCTCGGTTTGCCACAACACCGACCATCCTGCCGATGAACCGCAGCAGCGGACTTTTCCCGCGATTGTCACCGAAGCACTCAACCGAGGTCTTTCCGGTCTCGTCTTGAATGACCACCAACGCGACACGCTCTTTCTTCTTCCCGTCCTGCCACGTGTCAAATTCCTTTATCATGCGTTCCAAAAACGCTTCATTGCTTTCCAAATTCTTTTTCATCTTTCTTGAAATTAAGAGGTTTAACATCCGTCAATTGGAATGCCTCGGCGGCTTGAACGGTATAAATTCCGTAACGGTTATAGTACTTCGCACTAACTATCTTGAAGTTTGCCATCATACTTTTTATATGCTCGGTGCCGTTCCAGTTAAAGGGCATTGGCACGCAATCTTTGATGGCGTAGTACGGATGATCTTTGATAGCCACACCGCGCAGTTTCTGCTCCCACAGCGTGACCCAGATCTGCCGTTGCCTTTGGAGTGGGATAGCGTTCCATTGCTCCTCGGCAGGTCGTAGCATCCGTTCGTTTTGCGGTGCGATGTACGGTTTGAGCAAGTCAAGCATAACCGCCCAACTTCTGCGCTTCTTTAGTATGTCGTCTAAGGCTTCCATAAATATTTTTTCAAAAAGTAGTAGAGGGAGACTACAGAGGGAGTATATACTATGCAGATAGTCTCCCCACTACCACTACGCTTTTCTTTTTATTCTTTTGCTTCTTTTCTGTTTTTCTTTAATCCAAGCATTTCAGCGTTTTCTTCACCTCATCCGGCGCGATATTCGGGTGATCTTCAGGGAAGTTATCCATGATCTCCTTCATCTTGCGCGTGAGTTTAGCTGATTCCTTCTTGTACTCAGCCTGTTCAGCCGCTTTCTTGCGGTACTCCACACCTTCCGGCATTGTGTACTTCTGCGGCTTGCCAACGATGTCAAACACTGGTGTCACATCCAACGTGTAGTGATGTCCTTCGTGCTCGAACTTACCGCTCGTCTCGCCGAGTTCTTCCAACTTGCCCTCAGCCAAGGTCTTTGCGTCCGTTTCCAACTCATCCACCCGCGCCTTGCACGATTCGATCAGTTGTTTCAACACACTTGTTTCTACCAGTGCATCTGCACCATTCAGATTGATGTCATTTGCAGCAATCAGCGCTGCGCGTAATTCTATTGCTTTCATTTCGTTAATTCTTTAATTTGTTATACAATCATTCTCCCTCGTATACATCCCCTGCTACGTTATACTTACTCATCAGCGTCAGCAACTCCTCTGCTTGGATCGCCGCCCGCCGTTTCGGTTCTAACACCGGCACGATGACAAACGCCACCATCGCCTGCATGCCCGTGAGTGCTTTCGTGTTCACACCTTTCCCGCGCAACCATCGCAGTATCACCCCGCAGCGGTAGTTCTCCGCCACGGTCACGATACGGATATTGTCAAGGCTCCAGTTGTGAATGTCGCCGTTCTTGTGATCCACCTGCCAACCCTCGGGAATGGTACCAATCCATGCTATCGCCATCAGACGATGCACGTCGTAGTTCGTCCCGCGATAGTTAAATCCCGGATACGTGTGTCCGATGGGGTGACCACTCGGACCAATCTGCGCGTACTTCTTTGTGTCCCATTCGTACACTTTCTGCCGTACGAACACACCCGCATCATCCAGCCGGTACACACGCATGTCCTGTGCGCACCAGAAAGGCGTGTCACCTGCATGAGCCACCAAACTGCCATCCGGCAATTCCCGTGTCTCCGGCACAAACCCCAATCTGGGGTAACAATAATAATTTTTCGCCATAATTTTGTTTGAGTTAAAAATTATGGCAAGCGCTTGCCTATTTATTGGAATCCGACGACAAAGGTACATACGAAAAATGAACCCCACAAAAATGAGGTTCATTATTGGACAGATTTGGACAACTATTTGGACAAACTGCCGTATTTTATGGATTTGTCCAAAGACACTTTTGGACACAAAGTGCTAATCAGCCACGGTATCGTGCTTTCGCAAAATCAATGCCGGACAAATGAAATTTCGGCATCGCAAAAGGATTCACCAATTCCGCTTTTCGCTCATCTGTCACGTTGCTTAGTGTCACGTAACCCAACGGCTCCAATGCCATAATACGCCTGCACGCATCTGCTTTACTGCTTGCGAGGCTTATCGCTTGCCGCAGGTTCTTCTCTATGATATCTTCGGAGAATTGACTGGTACAGAAGAATGATGTATCAACCGGCACGACATCTTCAACTGTCGCTGTACTTGTTGTGCAAAATGGAACGTGTTGCCCCTGATAGAACGAGGCAGAAGGATTATCATGTATTTCTATAAAGTCCCCGGCAATATAGTTTCCACTGATGTGGAAATGATTGATTATTAAAGGTCTCATGGATTTTATTAAGAATTTTGGAGGACATAAAAAGCACGGACACACGGGGACGTAAATAAGGGTCGACAAACTCTCTGCAAATCCCCGTGTGCCCGTGCCAAAACACGAGTAACAGGGACATATTCTTTTTGCAGATTTGAAAGTTTGTCGACCTTATTTACAAAGCAATATGCCTGTTTGAGCTATACGCTATAAATATGTCCTCCCATTTAACGTCTAAGAAGCTGACGTCGCTTTCTTATCCGAAAGCGGCTGCAAAGTTACTACATTTTTTTGAATTATACAAGTTTTTTTGGAAATTAGTGTGTAAATACGCTAATTTTACCCAAATTACGGTCAAATAAAACAGATACACCCGCCTCCCGGCGAGTGCATTCCTTGTTTGTGTTTTTCAACTGTGCGTCACTACTTTTGACCAACGGTCGCACAGCTTTTGTGGTATTAGATGCCTTAATGCACCTTTGCTCCAAGTACATTATACTGAACACCGTTTTTCTCTATAATTAATTGACCGTTCTGAATCCGTTTGGTGGCTTTGTTGCCGGCATTCACATCTTCTACGCCTTCCGTTTTAGCCGGAATGGTTATGGAAACCTTGTATAATGTGTTGTTATAGCATAAGAGATCCGCTACGAGCGTGTAAGAGCCATCCGCATTGGCAGTAACAGTGATAGCAGCCGTATAGATAGTTTGAGCTGCTCCGTCAGCATACACATACGAGTAGTTCGGATCCAGATTGGCTTGCGTATATTCACCTGCAATAACGCTGGTATATACAACAAGACTGACCATCGTCATATTGGTATAATCTATTGCCTGTACTTGAAAAGCAGGGTCTTGTGCAGCACTGGTTTGATCATTCAACTGTGACTCTGCATAGGTGAGAGTAACAGTAGTTTCTGCTTTCGGTTCGAAATACGTAAGGTTGATATTATAGATTTTGCCATCGGCAGCAGTCAGTTTACCTACGAAAGTAACAGCTCCTGTTACGTCCTCTGTCACAACGATTTGACCTGCGGTGAAGCCTATTTTGGTCTGTGCCTGAAAATCCGTCATGACAAACGAATAATCCGCATAGAGATCCGCCACGTCGTACGTTCCGGCAAGTTGAGTACTCATCGCAAGTAATGAGATGCCAATACTGTCTGTTTGGGCAATCACCTGCCAATATGCATCTTGTTTATAAATCTGAACACCGGAAGAGATAGTAACATCTACTTCTTCTGCTTGCGGTTGCGGATCCTGTTTTTTTGCTACCGATACAAAGATTGCATTTTGTGCCTGCGGTTTGCCCTTAAACTCGGTATAAATAGCTTTCAATGTCAGGGTATCGCCTGCATCCACTCCCATTTCTTGGAACTTACCCTTTTGGCCTTCTGCCGTAAGAATACCGTAGATATACAAGCTATCGGTGCCTTCCACCAAATAGAAATTGCCGTATTTGTTATACTTGGTAGAATCATCTTTGTCCATAACGATGTCTGCTACGCAACCAGTGAGGACACATGTATCCTTGGTATTTTTGAGAGCAAGGAACTCTGCTATTGTTTTCTGACCGAGATTAACCGCCGGATCAGCCGCCTCCAAGATACCGAAGGTACATCCCTTTGCCATCTCGGGAGTGGATTTGTATTTCGTTAATGTACCACTCACCCAAACGAGAGAACCGATAGCCGGAGCTTCATCTGCACTATTACATACGGCTTGATATGCCTCGAAAACTTGCCCTCCGTCCGGTGTGTCCGCCATCCAGAAGGAGATGTTTTTCTTGCTTTCATTGAAAGCTGTAGCAATAGATGTTACATAGCCTTTGACTATAGCGGCATCTGTTTTGCCAGCCAAGGCTGCCACTCTTGCGGAATCACAAGTGATTGTGTCCGTCTCAAGAGTTGCTGCTGCCAAGTTGCCTACTACAAGAATGGCAGCAAAGAGAGATAAAATCTTTTTCATAAAATCAGTTGATTAAGTTAATAAATACTTATCGGATTTTTTGTCCGGTTATATCATACCATTGTTCTCCGTGCAGAATCAAAAGTCTTCCGTCCTTGAGTATTTTCCTTGCTTGAGTCGGTGTTGTTTGAGTTTGTTCAATGCCATTCGGCGTATTATTCATAAAATCAAAAGAGATCAAACCGGAATGCGCAGTAATATTTATAATAGGATAGTTTGTGTACGGAGTGTACTCCGTAGCGCCATTCGGGAAGAGGTCAGTGGCACTGCTATATTGGTCAGCACCTCCGGCTTCGATGATATCCACGCCCAAAGAAGAAGCGGTATTGTTCACCGTGTTCTCATTCCATTTGCTGTAACTGTATTTGATCTTGGTAATCATCATACCGGAGCCTGCCGTTTTCTTGTCCCAGCCTGTCTTCTGTCGGTTTTCCAATAGGAAGAACTCCGACGGACTCGGATTATTGCCGATGAGGTTGCTTTTTCCCGTAGCGGTAATCATATAGGCCTCGTTGCTGGTTTTCAAATCCGTGAGGCTATATGCGCCCGATGTGTTAAGGACGGTAGGCGTGAGCCATCCAAGGAAGAATCGTTCATAAGCGGAATAAGCAGGAGGTGTGTCTCCGTTATTGTTATACGAACCGGCATCCATGATATCCCAATCGTCCATCGTTCGATGGGTTGCCTTATTCGTAGCATACAGATCCGGCAAACCAAGCACGTGTCCGAACTCGTGGCAGAACGTACCGATACCTGTGTGTTTTTTTGAAAGATAGTTTATTTCGTTGCTGCAGGCATAAGCATTCAGCACTTTCCCATCCAAGATGATTGCATCAGAATCGTCGTAGTACCCATAGCCATAACCATCGCGCATCCAATAGAAATGCGGCCACACTGTACTTGCAGCACCTCCGTCCGCTTCTCCGTTTCCGGCATAGATGACAAAGACGAAATCTACAACGCCGTCGTTATTATTATCGTATTGCGTGAAATCCACACCGTCTTCATCGGCTGCGCGGCAGGCTTCGATAATCATCTCATCCACATGCTGGTCGTTTCCATTCCCGTCATTGGAACCGTAATACGATTGCTTCTTCGATACGGTATAAGGTCCCACCACATCAAACTGAGGTTGGTATTGCCCCATCGACTGGTCTATGAAATACTGGCGTGCGCTACCGGAGGAAGAGATACGGTATGTGCTACCACGATACGTAAACGAATAACTGCGGCTGTAGTTCTGTCCGCAGAGCATACTATCCATCTCTGCTTTTTCCGTACTGAAAGCGACATCGGTAAAACCGACCAAAACAAGCAGTCCGCGCGGTGCAATATTGAGAGGTACCGCCTGATTAGTAGCAGTCGGCAAGCGTCTGGCTCTTGCCCTGCGTGCAGAATGGATACGCTGTTCTATCTCGTCTTCAGAGAGAGGAGAGCTAATGATGAAGGTTCCATCCTCCTGTAGCTCAACAAGATTACCGTTTTCGTCAGTTAGCCAGTGAAAATACTCATCGCCATGCGCGAAGACGGTCATTTCCGTCCCATCGGGTAGAGTGACCACTCTCGGCCCCCGATAAGCAGGAACCGCTATGATACCAAGTGCGATAGACGCACAAACAATCAGTGTAAAAATCTTTTTTTTAGACATACATTTATATCTTATAATATAGATTAATGAACCAAATCTCCAAGTACGTTGTATTTCTTGCCGTTCTTCTCGATGATGAGCTGACCGTTACGGAGTATTTTACGGGCTTTGGGCTGATTATCCATCGTATAGGGGATACCTGTATGAATAGCCGTACAAGTGGTGGAATAATCGGAATAGACGGTTCCTTCTCCTGCTTGCTGTTTGTACAAATACATCGGAGTGCCTATCTGAGTGTAGAACGTCCATCGTTCGCGTCCGGCATAATACTCCAAGATGCGGTCGCTATAAGTGGCGGACGTAAGCGTCCAGACACCCTCTTCGCTTACCTCATACGTGAACTTGTTATCCGTGGTGTTGTTACCGAGCTTGAGGTTATAGTACTTGCCGCTTTTCGCGATATACAGATACGCCGAATCCGCATTGTAGAGACTTAACTGCTCGTCCTCCACATCGATACGCCAGATGATACTTGATTCGGTCGTGGTCAGTTCGTCTGAGACAGGCGTGAACACTTCCGATCCTAAGTAATACTTGTCTTTCCACTCTGCCTTAAGCGCTAGACAAGAATCGCCTTCCGTTGCTACAACGAGGTAGTTTTCTCCGGAAGTTAAGTCATCGGCTTTTGCGATCTTCACGAACGTATCAGTATGCGCGCTACTGGAAGAAGTGACCGTAGCAAACACAGCATAGAACGTGATATCTGCCGTCACAACCGGTGCTTTCGTAGTAAAGAGGTCTTCCGGAGCGGTCTCATCGGCATAAGCGCTTTGTGCAGTCCATCCGACAAATTGCCGTCCGTTGCAAGCCGTGGGAGCAGAAGGAATGGTCGGTTGGGTGCCTTTGTTAACCGTTGCGCGACTCAACTCGTTGCCTTCTACCATCCAGATGACAGTAAAGCTCTCCGGCTCAGGGTCCTCACCTCCACCACCGCTCACACACGGACATCCTTCGCCGGAGAACGACGCATCATAAGAAGAAACAAGCTGGTCTAACAAGACGGCTTTACCGATGCTGTCTCCCCATATATATTCCACCAAACAAGGGTAATCCACAAAGGGATTCCGGTTATTCTGGTGGGCATAGATAGCGTTATTACGCACGCGCTCTTTCTCGCTTACCGGGTCCTCACGATGCCATTTGAGCATAAGGTTTTTCATATACGGCGTAAGGTTAGCGGTATTACCGGAATAGGTGAAACTGATACCTCCGGAACCGCTGGTAAAATTGGTGGTTCTATACCGTGTCACCATATAAAAATATACACGCGCGAGATCACCTTTGTAACTTCCGTTAGCGCCTCCCTCTCCCGGATCAAATACCTGACCCGAATAACCGGCAAACGTGCTTGTTCCTAAATGTCCGTAACCCTGATCGCAGGTCTTTTCAGCATCATTCTCGCCATAAGGATAACTGCTGCGTTCGGAGTTCATATGGATGTCGGTCGGGAAGATATGATGTGCATCGCTCACCATCGGTGATTGCTTGTCAAACCAAGACTGCGGCACGGTATGCTCTTTGTTCCATCCCTCGCCGCAACCGTCTGCCGTCGTTCCGTTATCCGAAGCGGTATAAGCATAAGACGAATAGATATCCTCCATCGCCTTGTTGCTGCCAATATAGAAATCCGAAGGATTGGAAGAGGCTGCATAGACCTGATTCTTCAGGTTCTTGTATGAAATGGATTGATAATTGGCACTAATAATTGTACACAACTCCTTTCGGAGCGCATCGTTAGAGTCGGTCTTCTTACCGTTCACGCCGGAATAGTAAGACGATAAGTTAGTTGATGGCTCTACCGCCCAAACTGTAAGAGCAAAGAATGCCACGAAGGCAAGCGCAAAAAATGATTGGAAGCAACGCATAATATCAACGTTAAATTAAAAACGCTGCAAAGATAGTGCAAAGTCTTGAATTAACTCTGCACGATAAACAATCACCTATACACACGCGGCAATCGGTTATGTATAGATAGCAATTAAGCCTTTTGAGAATGATGCTCGCGATAGCGGGCTGGCGTCATACCGTACGAGAGAAGGAAATTGCGATGGAATCCGGAGGCAGATTTGAGACCGACGGAGAAAGCAACCTGATCCACCGGCATGTCGGTTTCTCGCAGCAGTCGTGCGGCTTCCTGCAAACGGAGGTCGCGCAAGTATTCGCTAAAAGTCTTATCATACGCCTGTTTGAGTTTATTGGAAAAAGTCGTACGGTTGGTACACATCGCCCGACAGACATCCTCGCGCGTCAACTCCTCATTGCAGAAGAGATTGTCACGGTGCATGACCTCATCCAGTTGCCTGCGAAAATCGCTGTATTGATCTGCGGTATTGGCTGTTTGTTCTGGTACATCCGCGGTCTTCGTGATACGCTCGATAGACAAGCAGAAAATAACCCATCCGATAGTAGAGACAATCAGATATATGGGGTATGTCCACTCTGCAAAACGGAAGAGGGCACAAAAAATAAACGTACAAATAATGGCGATGAGTGTGCCGGAAGCGGTTCGAACCATTGAGGAAGGGTAGATATGCCGGTTTCGGTAAAAAAGAGCCAAGATGAGTATAGACAAAACCATCGTCAGACCGTCCATGATCATCGTGAGCGTTTCATAGACAGGCATCCGAAGTATGGAACCTTCTTCGAACAGATCCAATGTTTGCAAGACCGCCAACACCAATAATCCGACTGCCAAATAGCGCACACGTAACGCGCCTTCCTTACGAAAGACCAGCAGACGGAAGATGAAATACACCAATACCGCCAACACTACGCCGTGGGCTATGTCTAATATATGAAAATAAAAATCGGTCATTTGCGAGCGCAAAGGTACTGCTTTTTTTTGATATACGCAAGTTTTAGCGGGACTTTTTATGGCGTTTGGTGGATTCGGACAGGCGCGTGTCGTCCAAATCGGCATGTTGGCGATGCTCGAAGGTGGTGCCGAACTTATAGCTAAGACCGAACGAGACACAGTGTGCGCGGTCGTAACCGCTGAAGGTATTCGTATAACCGGCAGGTAATCCTAAGGTCTCACTATGCCATTTGGAACTGAGCAGCAGGTCGTTCACACGCGCTGTGAGCGTGAGGCCGAGTTGCGGGAAGTCTTTCTTGAGCGCGAGGTTCATCTCTACCCATGCGGACATGCGCTCCATGCCCCACACACTGGGCGTGGTGTACATGCCATCCACAGAGATGGTCCAGTCTTTTGGCAGGTATGCGTTCAGTTCGGCAGATATATCGACCATCCACTGGCGCAGGTTCATCCAACCGTCATAACTCTTTGTAATCTCATGTCCGGCACCTATTTGCGCGGTCAAAGCTAACCAAGAACCGTTGATTTGTCGTTTACCCTGTTCGTCACGAGTGCTGAACTTTGGAATAATAGGTATCTCGGTGAGGGAGAGGAAGATACCATGAAAAACGGATGTGCCGTAATTGACCGCTTGTGCGACACGTTTGCCTTCCGGTAGGACTGTTGTTTGGTAGTCCATTAAGTCGCGTTGGTGCCCAAAGGCAAAGTCCAAGGTCACATACTCCGAATAGCCGAAGGAGAGCATCAGTTCATGGATGAAGGACGGTTTGAGGTCGGTGTTTCCGATGCGGATACTATGTCCGTCTTCGTATTGTACGGACGGGTCGAGCATGGTGTAGTGCGGTCTCTCAATACGGCGTGTGTAGTCCAGCGAAATGGACCATTTGGGCGTAGGCATATAACTGACAAACGCCATGGGAAAGAGATTGAAATAGGACTTTCGCGTGGTGGAGTCTGCTGAGAGCCATTTGCCGTTGGTCAGCGTATATTCGCCGCGCAGACCGAGTTTGGCAGACCAGTGTTCACCGAACTGCTTGCTGACCGTCGTATAAAGTGCGGCGATGTGCTCCGTATAGCGGAAATCCGCCATCACAGTACCTGCCGCGAGCGTATCCAGACGTGAGTGGAAACCTGTTTGTGTGGTCAGCCATTTGGCACCACACTCGATGGCGCCTGTTTGCCAGAAGTTGGTCTGAAAATCCAAGCGGGCACTATATATATTGGTCAGATGGCGTGTGTTCTGCGCTATTTGTTGCGAATAATCAGGCAGCAGAACGGGCATGAAGTGGCTACGGCTGTCGGTCTTCGCATGGCTGTTATTTCGGTTGTAATCAATATTGACGGTCAGTTCGCGGTCCAAGGCGGAGGAGAAGACATGCGTGTAGTTGATGTTAGCTGTGTGCTGCATCCATCGGTTGTTGAGTCGCTGCTCTTCCGTGTTGTGCTCCATGAGAGTAGCCCCTTTGTGCAGCGTACTGAAATTATAGAGGCTATCCCCATGACCGTAGTTAAACGACACAGGGACAGAGACGATAAAACCAAGCGTATTGACGCTATCAATGAGAAAATCATTACTCATTTTGAAGAGGTAGTACTGCCTTTGGTTGCGCACGCGACTTTGCGTCACACGCGTATCCTCCGGTGTACAGGTAGAAGCCTGGTATGTCTCTGTCCGGTCGCCAAACTGCTGTGTCAAAGAGAGGGCGGTATAGGTCTTTGCCCCGTGATAGTTGAGGTTGAACGACACGTGTTCGTCCTGCATATACTGCTTTATGTCACGCCAGTACATACCTCCGTAACCGGCAGAGACACTCCCGTTGAGACCCTTGGTTCGGTTGCGCTTGGTTTTGATATTGATGATACCTCCTTGCCCCGCTGCATCGTATTTGGAAGACGGCTGTGTGATGATTTCCAGGCGGTCAATGGTCGCACCGTCGGTACCCTCTAACATTGCCTTCAACTGCTCTCCACTCAGGTACGACGGCCGACCGTCTATATAAACCTCGATGGGTTTTCCGTTGACTGTAATCTTGCCTTTGCGGTCAATATGCACACCCGGGGCTTTCTTAAGAATATCCTTGCCGTTATTGCCCACCGCGAAAGGCGATGAGGCTACGTTCATGACAATCTTATCCATCCGCCGCTCCACCAAAGGCGCCTTTTGCAACACCACGACCTCTGCCAATTGTTCACTCTCCTCGTGCAGGCGGATGATGAGGCTATCTTTCGCCCCCGACAGATTCACGCATTGCGTCTCGTAACCGATATACGAGGCTTTGAGGATGTAGTTTTCCTTGCCGGACGATGGAGAAGAAAGGACTAAACGGAAACTACCATCGTCACCGGAAATGGTTCCTGTAACCAAGGATGAATCAGGTCTAAGCAAACTGACGGTAACGAAAGGCAAGCCTGCGCCTTCACTGGTTTGAACAAGCCCTGCTATCCCGGACGCAGACAGACTAATGACTGCAGCTAGCAAACTCAATAAAACACAAAATTTCTTCATGCACCATAAATTTGGTGCAAAGGTACAGCATTTTTTTTATTTCATCCTCCACCAATGACAATCAGCCATGCACAGATGTCATTTTTCCCAAAAACCTTCACAAAGATACAATATTTTTTCGAGATATGCAAATAATTTTGTGATTTATAGGCGCGTGCGTGTGTTTGATATATGGTGTGCCTGATATATCATGTGTAGTCTTGTCTTATAAATCGGAATATTTTTGCCTATGTCAAAAAAATATCGTATTTTTTATTTTCTTCTTTCAGAGCAGTTTTTCTTCTACTTGATTTATTTCGGGAGCACGTGAACGTTATTTATGCTATTATTTTTCTCTTTCCCCCCAGTAAGGTGTTCGCTTCGCTCACGGCTGTGTTGATTATATTTGTCGGTTGAGCTGTTCATTTTCGTTACGCGGTATGGCAAAAACGATGTCTGCCAATTCTTGGCATACCTCTATTATCCGAGAGAGACTTTTCGAATTACTCTTGCATCATTGCATTACCCACTTTTCCGTAGCCACCCTTGTGTGCCCTGTGCCCGAATCTGAGCGGCGACACCGCCTTTGCCGAAGTCTGTAGTCCTTGCGCGCGGGGCTGCCTCCACCGTGACCCTGCTATCCGTACGGACGCCCGAGTTTCTTTTGTGCTCCTTCTATGCCCTTGCGCGGTCTGAGTCTCTTTTTGCCCTGCCCCCACGCATACACCCGTCCATGTCCATCGTCCCGCCTGTTTTGTGCTGCCTCTGCTCGAAGTCTGTACCTTTCCCATATACCTCTAAGCCTTTTTATTAAAGCCGCCAAACAAGTTGTCGGCATGACGGCTTAGAGACCCTGCTACGCTCGGCAGAGGATATATACAAGTGCATATCCTCTGCCCTCGCTTAAACGCAGCGTTTGACGATCGATATGGGACCGTTGTTCCAGACTCCTGCCGAGGCAGCCAAACAGGCTGTGGAGAATGATGTCCATGTATTGGGTGTTTCCTCTCTGGCAGCCGGTCACAAGACCCTCATCCCGCAGGTCATCGAGGAGCTCAAGAAACTCGGCCGTCCCGACATCATGGTCACCGCCGGTGGTGTCATCCCCGCGCAGGACTATGACTTCCTCTACAAAGCCGGCGTTGCCGCCATCTTCGGTCCCGGCACCCCGGTTGCCTATAGCGCCAAGGTCGTTATGCAACTGCTGATGCAAGAATAATCGCACTCCGGCTCCCTCATGAAAGGGGGAGAGAAAGAGAGCCGCCTTTTCGGGCGGCTCTCTTCATTGCTAAGTGTTTCTTCTTGCAGCAACGCTGCACTATTTTCATCCTTGTTGGTCGGAGATGGCGGCAAGGGTGAGAAGAACGCTGACTTCAGCCACCAGTTCATGGATTTGGTCCATCTGTTCCGGTGTGAAATCATGCTCCATCTGAAGAACCAGGTCCTTCACATGCTGACCCTGTTCCTCAATTTTTTCATCGGTCACAACACCATCTTCCATAAGGTGCTGAAAAGAAGGACGTTCCATAATCAGTTTGTCCATGTCAAGAGACCCTGATTCGTCAAAGAATTTGTTCATAATGGCTTATATTAGATTAGATTACTTTTGATTTGCGCTGTGAGTCTATAATTCAATAGGATGGTTTGCATATGCTTACTTATAGAGGAATCGTTTGATGGATTTCTTAGGCGTGTGCTCAAACGGTTTGTCCTGCACCTCGATATTAGAAACCTTGCTGTAGGACGGGATGAGATGGTTGAGCTTGTCCAGGTTCGCCTTCATAATCTGCTGTATCTCCTCGAGCGTCATGCGTTTGGTAAGGGTCTCATCGGGGAAGACCAGTGCTACGAGTTTGCCTTCGCGCTCAACGATGAGCGATTCACCGACGGCTTCCTGGTTATTGAGTTTATCCTCTATTTCCTCCGGGTAGATATTCTGTCCTGAAGCCCCCAGGAACATCGTCTTACAGCGTCCCTTGATATAGATATTCTGCTTCTTATCGAGTCGCCCGAGGTCACCGGTACGCATCCATCCGTCTTTGGTGAATACGGCCTTGGTAGCTTCCGGGTTCTTGTAATATCCGAGCATTACATTCTCGCCTTTGACGAGAATCTCTCCAATGCCAGCTTGATTCGGATTATCAATCCGCACTTCCATATTCATCACCGGCACACCTCCCGAGCGAGCCTTAAAATACTTCGGCGGGTTGCCACCGATAAGCGGGCCGCATTCCGTCATTCCATAGCCGATAGAAAGCGGGAAATGAATATCCATGAGGCATTTCTCCACTACGGGATTCATGGCTGCTCCACCGCAAATGAAATAGCGCAGTTTGCCACCAAAAGCACTGCGAAGACCGCTTTTGACGCGGCTTTTAAGTATATTCCCAATGATAGGCGTATGCCAGAAAGTGCGGATGACGCGTCGGCTGAGCATGGGGTCGAGGTTCTTCTTGTAGATCTTCTCTATCACCAGCGGTACTGTGACAACAAGGTATGGCTGCACATCTTTCATCGCTTTGAGAAGGATGGAAGGGGTAGGTGATTTGGTGAGGAAGAAGATATGTGTGCCGGAGCAAAGCGGGTAGAGAAGTTCGCATATCTGTCCGAACATATGCGCCAGCGGAAGCATGGAAACAAGCCGTTGGCCCGGGTCCACAGGCAGCATTTTCATACCTACTTCCACATTGTTACTGAGCGATCGTCCATTGAGCATAACCCCTTTGGGACTACCGGTAGAACCGGAGGTATAGTTGATTAAAGACAGCTCATCCGGATCGGCAGAAAAATGGATGTCCTCCGGCTCAATGCCTTGCGGGAAAGCGTTTTTGAATGCTTTGTCCCATGCTTTGTTATTCGGCATCGCGATACCTTGAGCTGTATAAAGCGGTGCCCAGTCGGTCAGCGAGAGTGCCGCTTTCAGTTTAGCCGGCAACTGCTGGTTCTGCAACTCTTTCCATACATACGGTCCTACGAAAAGCAGTTCCGAGTCGGAGTGGTCCAAGAGGCGACAGATGTCCTCTGCCGTAAAATCTTGAAGTATGCTCACGCACACGCCTCTATAAGAGGCGATAGCGAGATATGCTACAGCCCAGTTAGCGCAGTTACGCCCGGCAAGGGCGATTTTATCGCCGGGTTTAATATCCAGCAACTCAAAAAGAGTATGCAGGCGAAGCATCTCGATAGCTAATTCGCCAAACGTATATTCGTGGTCCTCGTTGTAATCCGTCAGCGCGGCATCATTCCATTGATGAGACACAACGTCTGTTAAGTAGTCTAAATAATGTCGTTGCATAATCAATTTGTTTTTTCGGGGGCAAAGTTACGGTTTTTTTTTCACATATGCAAGAGATAGCCTAAAAAAAACGAGCGCGAGGCTTCACAGTCTCGCGCAAGCTCTGACTCCTAAAAAGGAGTCCACTACTTACTCACTTAATTATTTACAGACACTGCAGTTACCCCACTGCAGTGTGGGTTTGTTACTTATATAAGTAACGTTTGATAGAGCGCTTAGGCGTTTTTTCAAACTCTTGCGCTACTAATTCGATGGCACTGATTTGACTGTACTGCGGGAGGGCTTTATTCACCAGAATACGGTTTTCCTCCATGAGTTGGGTCAGCGTTTTCGTGCCGAGAAGTTTCTTGCCATCCGCAGAGGTATCCGGATAAACGAGTGCTACAAGTTTATGGTCGCGGTCCACCACAATGGATTCAACGACACATGGCAGCGAGTTCAGTTTGTCCTCCAGTTCCTCAGGATAGATATTTTGTCCGCTTGGGCCAAGAATCATGTTCTTCGAACGGCCGTGTATGAAGATATTTCCATCTTTGTCCAGCACACCGAGGTCTCCGGTACGCATCCATCCGTCTTCGGTGAAGACAGCTTTCGTCGCCTCCTCGTTCTTGTAATAACCCATCATCACATTGATACCCTTCACTTGGATCTCGCCGTCTTTATGGATAGGATCTTCGCTGTCGATACGTACTTTGCACTGCGGGAGGTCTTTTCCGCAACTATGGAAGCGATAAGCCCACCAGTCCTCATAGCTGATAAGCGGACCACATTCCGTCATACCATATCCGACGCAGTACTGGAACTTGATATCATGCAGCACTTGCTCCACTTCTCCATTCAACGCTGCTCCTCCGATAATCAGGTAACGGAGTTGGCCGCCAAAAGTCTTGTCGAGACCCTCTTTGACTTTGCCGCGTATAATACGATTGATTCCCGGAGTACGCCATAATACTTTCATCAGCGGGCTGCTGATCTTCGGCAGTACACCTTTCTTGATGATTTTCTCCACTACCAAAGGTACGGTAAGAATCATGAACGGCTTTACTTGCGCAAAAGCTTTCATTAATACCGTAGGTGTCGGGGCTTGCGTCAGGAAATAGGTCTCCGCGCCCTCGCATACCTGATAAAGGAACTCAAACATCAAACCGAACATATGCGCGATCGGGAGCATGGAGAGCACACGGTCACCCGGTTTATGAGGAATACGATGCGATGCAAAATCAACGTTTCCGGAAAGGCTCAAATGGCTCAGCATCACACCTTTCGGGTTGCCGGTTGAGCCGGATGTATAATTAATGACTGCCAATTCGTCAAGATTATCGGTAGGCAGTTGCAAGTCTTCTAATTTAACTCCGTTGGGATATGCTTTGGCGAAAGCAGCCTCTACGCCATCATACGCCTTCTGCACTTTCTTATCCGCATCCACAATAGAGAAATCGTCCATGAAGATAGTGGCCTTCAGGCCTTTCATCTGCGTGGTGTCGATTTTCTTCTTTATGTTCGGACCTACATAGAGCAGGGTAGCCTCCGAGTGATCCACCAGCGAGTAGATACCCTCTGCCGTGAAATCAGGCAGAATAGACACTACCACGGCCTTATAACTCTCAACAGCCAGGAAAAGCAACCCCCAGTTAGCGCAGTTACGACCGCATAGAGCGATTTTATCTCCTTTTTTGATACCCAACTCCTGCCAAGTCACGTGCAGCTTCTTAATTGCCGCTGCCAACTCGGCATAGGTATATTTGTTTTCGCCGTCCAGGTCTTCCAACGCCAGGCAATCCCAACGACGAGCCATCGTGTCCTGCAAATATGCAAAATAATGTTTTGTACCCATATCAATTTTAAATTTCATCGCAAAGGTACTGCTTTATTTTCGAATAATTGTTCAAAATATGGAAAATTATTCATTTTTTATCAATTTATGCAATTCAGTATAGGTTTTTCGCAATAATTGGAAATTCATTTGCCCCATACCGAGCGCGGAATCGTAGGAGTTTTTGACATGCGCGAAAATAAGTGCTATCTGCTCGACATCAATGCCTCTTCGTGCGCGCCCCGTGCGTTGATCATTTAGTATCGCTTTGCGCCATAAGTCCTGCTCTTTGATGGCCAAACGTTTGGCTCGCCGAGAGAAGGAAGGAAATTTGCTGCAAGCGGAGAACATAAGACCGTTGACATTGGAAGTGTTGATGGACTTGTTATCAAAACTCATCAATGCTTCCTCCAGCGTACCGAGATACCGCATCATCGCTTCAATCATATCCGCTATTCCTACTGTTTCCGGAATCGATTGCAGCACCCGGTGTTTGGGAGTCAGGAAATAGGTCTCCATGCAGGTTAGGAACAATTCATCCTGGTCCTTAAAATAATAATATAAGGTGCCACGTCCCATATCGAGCGCAATCTGCAAATCCGTAATACTTACGTTTTGGTACCCATTGAGCGCATACAACTCCATGGATTTGCGGATGATAAATTCACGTCGGTCTTTCATTTCTCTGCCTGTTCGTACGCGTCTAATGCTTCGTTCATCAGCCTTTTTCCGTCTGCAATAATTTGTTCCGCCTTGTCGAAATCGAAGGTGTTATATGCGTATTGACGCATGACGGCATGCACATCCGGAGGCGTCAGACGAAGCGAGAGTAGGGTGTTCTGCTGGATTTGAAGGTCACTCATACGGTCTAACAAACCCACGAAATTGACATACCGCCCAAGATCTTCCGCTCTCCGTCGGCGTATAACATCCACACGGTGTCCCAATTGGCGCAACTGTTTCTCCACGGATTTAGGAATGTTTATCCCTTTGGCACCTATCTCCGCCAGTTTGCCATCCACATCAATCGGTTCATAATCGCTATCAACCGGCATGGCGTCTTTGCCGCTTATATCCATCGCCACGAGGATATCTCCTTCGGTGCGCTCCACTACATGCAGCGGTAGCGGGTTAAGGATTCCTCCGTCCACGAGCAAACGTTGCCCTAATTGCACAGGCTGGAAGAAAAGCGGAATACTGATGGACGCCCGCACAGCCTCAAAGAGGCTACCTTTGCGAAAAATCACTTCCTCCGAGTTAATCAAATCGGTAGCTACAAGCGTATAAGGGATGTTGAGTTGCTCAATAGGCCTGTCCGGCACCACTTTCTCCAGCTCTTTGATGATACGTTGCCCTTTCACCAGCGAATTGCTGCTGAGCAGGTTGATATCCATCATACGCAATATGAGCTGTTTATCCACGCTAAGGAACCATTCTTTGGCCTCCTTGAGTTGTCCCGCGGCATACATACCTGCAATGATGGACCCCATGGAGCAACCGGCTATACTCGATATCGTATAACCTCGTTCTTCCAGCGCTTCGATAGCACCTATATGCGCCAATCCTCTTGCTCCACCGGAACCCAAAACAAGCGCTACTTTCTTTTCCATAACCACTAATCCGCTAACCCGCTAATCCTCTAAACTATTTTTGCAGGTTGTAGCTTCTCACGGATGCGAACGTAGATAATATTCTCTTTTTTAGCATATTCGGTCTTCACATACCCCATGCCAATACCTATCTTGGTGTTCGGTAACATGATACCGGATGTGACGTTTCCTATGACTTCACCGGCCTCGTTGCATAGCTCATAACCGTTGCGAGGGATAGCGCGCTCAAGGCATTCAAAATGAACCAGTTTGCGCTTCACGCCTTCGGCTTTCTGCTTGCGCAGGAAATCACGGTCGATAAACTCTTTCGCATCGAGTTTGGTAATCCAACCCAGACCGGCTTCTAACGGTGAAGTGGTGTCATCGATTTCATGGCCGTAGAGGCAGTACCATTTCTCCAAACGCAACGAATCGCGGGCGCCGAGACCGATAGGTGCCAAACCAAATGGTTTGCCTACTTCGAAGAGTGCATTCCATATCTCTATACCTCTTTCTGCTGGGAAATAGAGTTCGAAACCTCCTGCGCCCGTATAACCGGTATTAGAGAGAATAACACCCGGTACACCCGCAAAACTCCACTCGCGGAATGCATAGTAATCAATGGACTTGAGGTCGGCATCGGTCAGTAATTGAAGCAATTCAACTGCTTTCGGACCCTGTACGGCTAACTGGCCGTAACGATCAGAGGCGTTCTCCAGTTTGAGGTCACCCCAGTCGCTCCGCATGGAAGGTTCGCCTCCGGATGCTATCCGGTTGACCCATGCCCAGTCTTTATCGATATTGCCGGCATTAACGACCATTAGATATTTGGTGGTGGAGTACTTATAGATGATTAAATCATCTACGATACCTCCTTTGCCGTTGGGCATGCATGTATATTGCGCTTTGCCGGCCGCGATGACGGAGAGATCGTTGGTAGTTATATATTGCAAAAAATCCAAAGCTTTCTCGCCTTTGACCCAGAATTCGCCCATATGGCTGACATCGAAAACGCCGACGCCTTCACGAACAATCATGTGTTCCTGGTTGATACCCGTAGGGTATTGAATAGGCATATTAAAGCCGGCAAACTCTGCCATTTTGGCGCCTAACGCAATATGAATATCTGTAAACGGTGTTGTCTTTAACATAACTCTTTAACGATTTAACAGTTTAACAGTTTAACGGTTTAACGTTGCCTTGGCGACCATTTGAACAATCTCGAGAATCACATCTTTGGCGGCCTCGAGAGATTTGATTGGCAGGTACTCAAAGCGGCTGTGGAAGTTCTCTCCACCGGCAAAGATATTGGGGCAGGGAAGTCCTTCAAACGAAAGCCTTGCGCCGTCTGTACCGCCGCGAATCGGCTTGACAACAGGTGTCACGCCTACTGCCTTCATCGCTTCTTTGGCAAGGTCGATGATATGCATCACAGGCTCGATTTTCTCACGCATGTTATAGTACTGGTCGCGCATCTCTATCTCAACGGTTCCTTCTCCAAACTCGCGGTTCACCTTCCGAACAAGGTGTTCCAACTCGCGTTTGCGGCTCTCAAAGCGCGCGCGGTCATGGTCACGGATGATATAACTGAGTGTCGTCTCTTCCACCGTTCCGTTCATACCGATGAGGTGATAAAAACCTTCGTAGCCCTGCGTATGTTCAGGCGTCTCCCAACGGGGCAGCATAACCGCTAATTGATACGCTATACGCATCGAGTTTACCATTTTATGATATGCACTACCCGGATGGACGTTGAGACCGTGTACATGAATCTTACATGCCGCGGCATTGAAATTCTCGAATTCCAGTTCACCTATCGCGCCGCCATCCATGGTGTAAGCGAAGTCTGCACCAAAGGCTTTCACATCGAAATGGTCCGCTCCGCAGCCTATCTCTTCGTCAGGCGTAAAACCGATACGTATCTTACCATGGGGAATTTCCGGATGTTGGATAAGATATTCCATCGCCGTCACTATCTCAGCTATACCGGCTTTGTCATCTGCGCCGAGAAGGGTTGTCCCATCGGTCACGATCACATCCTGTCCGGCATAACGCGGGTCGATATAATCGCGCTCTTCGGCCTTCACGATCGAAGCTTTGATATGCCGTCCACTCGCATCCGGCGAGGTATCCATATGTGCAATAAACCCGATCACGGGAATATTCTCTCTTCCTTTTAGGGAAGGGTCGGGGTTAGGCCCTAACGTGGCCATGATATAACCGTTTCCGTCCAGCGTCACATCAGACAGACCGATGGCTCTCAACTCGTCCGCCAGATAGCGGGCAAACTCCATCTGTCCTGGCGTGGAAGGCGTCATGCCGGTATTCTCGTCGCTGGTCGTGCAAAACGAGACGTATTTCAAAAATCTTTCTACTATTGTCATATTATTATTCCCTTCCGTTCAGAGAAGGGTCGGAGTTAGGCTTACTTGCCGAATAAAGAGAGCAGAGAACTGATGGAATTGGCGTACGTAGCGGCTGTGTTCGCATACTGAGCGGCGGTATTGGCATAGCCGGCAGCCGTTGTAGCGCCTTCGTTAACTTTGGTCTGGGCGTTTTGCACAGCCTCGCTGCTGGTAACCATATTAACCAGGCTGTTGGTGACGTTATTGACATTATTCTGCGTCACGAGACCAAGCGATGAAGCAATCAGACCTTTGCCGAACTCTGCAAGATAGGTCTTGTCTTTGTAGTTGTCTTTCAGACCCTCGCAGTTGGCTACTAAACCAACGGTATTAAGGATGTTGTTCATGTTCTTGTAGTCGAACTTGTTGCCATCCGCTTTGTACTGGTTGTACAGCGCCAGGATGTTGTTGCCTGCTCCTTGTCCGGCCGTGTTGGCGGTGTTGGAACTGGCTACTACCGCTTGCTGGTTAGTAGTGGTCGTGGGTTGATTACTACTCGTGCTGTTTTTCATAAATCCGCAACCCGCTACCATCAGCGCGGTCGCAAAAAGGATGATTTTTTTCATACTATCTAAAATTTAAACACTAATTCACTAAACATTAAACACTAAACATTAAATGACAATATCCATATTGTCCGTTCGTCCTTCGGTAAAGGCAATAATGTTGTCTGTTACGTTCTCGCACATCGCTATCCGGCCTTCCCATGTTCCTGTGCCTGTATGCGGCGATAGGACGACGTTCGGCAATGTCAGCAGACCGGGATGAATTTGCGGCTCGTGTTCATAGACATCGAGTGCTGCCCCGGCTATGATGCCGCTCCGCAACGCTTCCACCAGCGCTTCTTCGTCCACGTGCGCACCACGCGCGGTATTGATAAGGAACGCCGTGCGTTTCATCATACCCAGTTCCGGTTTGCCGATCAGATGATGCACTTCTGGCGTATAGGGTAGGTTAAGACTCACAAAATCACTATCTTGCAAGAGTGTCTGAAAATCCACATACTCCGCCGTCAAACCCTCTAATCCTCTAATCCGTTCATCCTCTAAACGATGCCTGTTATGATAAATAATCCGCATACCGCTTGCGGCCGCTCTGCGAGCCAGCGATTGACCGATACGCCCCATACCGATGATGCCTAATGTCTTCCCATACAGCGAATGACTCAAGTTCCGCATAACACCGAATTCTATATGTGCTTCCCCTAAACCGCTAACCCCTAATCCACTAATCCGAATATTCCGGTCGAACTCGCTTACCCGCCTTGCCACATCTATCATGAGTGCAAAGGCCAGTTCTGCTGTCGGTTCAATTACCGGCTGAGGAGTGTTCGTAACACGTATTCCGCGTTCTTTGCATGCTTCAAGGTCTATATTATTGAACCCGGCTCCGAAATTGGCAATCAAACGCAGATGAGGCATCGACTCAATCATCTCTCGAGGCACCTGATAATCGAACGTGCTCACGAGTATCTCTGCCTCCTGCCATCCTGTTTCACCTACTAACACAGCCCATCTGTCTGTGGGTGACAAACCCTGCTCAACAGAATCAGCGGAACTTGTCTGTTGGCCATGGTTAAGATAGGCTTCTAATCGTCTGAAACCTTCTTTGGGCAATTCTGTAGTAAAAGCGATTTTCATTCCACACTCTTTTGCGGCTACTAGGTGTTCCCGCTTGCGGGAAAACCGCTACAGGGAAAAGGCCCACACCTTTGCCGCCGCAAAGGTAATACTTTTTTTTGAATTGTGCAAGAGAAAACAAAAAAAAGCACCCCGAAGGGTGCGTTTTCATTGCTAATTGCTTCTTGCACCGCAGGTAGCCGCAAGCTTTGCTTGCAACAATTAGAACTTAGAACTTGCGCGCAAGGCGAAGCAATAAAAAAATTTTTTATGTTTATTGCTAAGCGAGACGTAAGGCATCTACCGCCTATGGTGGTGGAGAAGCCAAGTAACTTTTGGCTTCGAATAGGAGGATGTAGCGGGCAGCGTAACACCGACCAGACCTAAAAGTTTACTTTTAAGGGCGCGGTGGAGCGCGGAACGCGGAAAGCCTGACAAGGCGGATGACTAAGTCTCGATTAGGGTTTTATTTGTTTTTTTTACTTTCCCTCGCCCGCCGTGTTTATTTATTTTTATTTACAAATTACAAATAGCAAATGGGCAATTACAAATTACCTATCAATTACCTACCAGAAACCAACCTAAAGGGGGTGATTACAGGGTGATTACCGGGTGATTAGGGGGATATTTGGCTAACGTGAGGCTAAGAAAACGCCTCTTTCAGAACGGAAATCGGATACTCCATGAGCATTCCTTCAAATCCGCCACAAAGATACAACAAAAATTGCATATATGCAAATTTTTAGGCAAAAAAATGTTCGCGCGCTTGCGTATGTGAAAAATAATTATTACTTTTGCAGCCGATTTGTATTAAATTGTTAAACGGGAAATAATAATTGCTTAATAATAAATAAAGTATAGTTATGAAAAAGATTATCTATTTCTTCCTGGCTGCATCGACGATGATGTTGGTTGCCTGTGGCGGCGGTGCTGATGCCAACTATGACGAACAGAACATCCAAAAAACAGCAACCACTCTTCGATCTCTGCTCAAAAAAGGAGCCTCCCCCGAAGAGGTGGACCAAGCCCTCATAAAAGCCGGCTTTGTCAGAAAAGCGGATGATGAACCATCATTGAGTCCGGCGGCACGTGCCCCGAAAATGTATGACCTTGTTGCTACCTACTTCTTAAATGCACCTGAAGATTTCCAAGGATATTTGGACTATGATGGAGAGGAAGATCCCAAAAGAATCGTGGGATTCAATAGAATAGTGGCTTCCAATAGAATCTTTGCGGAGGTGTATCTTAATTTTGGTACCTTTGGTAAACTACGTACTTTCATTATTGACTTTGTCATGAACAAAGATTTGGCGCAAGACCACTCTCTCTTTATTAAGTTGGACAATGCGATTTATAACGAACTCGATCTTGAGCCGAACACTTTTGAAGGCACTCTCTACAATTCTTATAAGGACTGTGTAAATAAACAGAATAGCCAAACATTCTCGGACCGCGAGAAATATTTCGCAGCGATTACGAACCTGCAATCTGTTTACACGTATGCAACATATGATATCTTCTTAGGGGGTTCTGAATATAGAACCACTATGGGATGGAGGAATCTTTCCGATGAGGTATATAGCGAAGAAAATGCGAGTAAACTCGGCTATAAACCTTATGTTGCCGGTCGCATAGGGATTAGTGGGCTTATCCGCATAGATTAAGCTTCATTTTTTTATTTGGTGCGTCAGTACGCCTGTTACGGTGATATAGAAATAAACAACTCATTGAATAGTATTAGTCTTATGGACAAACAGACGCAGATGTATGTGGACGCTTTTATGGCGGACCTCATCGCAAAGAACCCTGGTGAACATGAGTTTCACCAAGCAGTCAAAGAAGTAGTGGAGTCGGTTGCGCCGATGATTATGGCGTATCCGTATCTCCGCGAGCAGAAAATAATGGAACGCATCGTGGAACCGGAACGCGTAATCATGTTCCGCGTGCCGTGGATGGATGATCAGGGCGAGGTGCAGATTAACCGCGGTTTCCGCGTGCAGATGAACAGCGCCATCGGGCCGTACAAAGGCGGTATCCGTTTTCACGCGAGTGTGAATCTCTCTATCATGAAGTTCCTTGCTTTCGAGCAGACATTCAAAAACGCGCTGACGACGCTGCCGATGGGCGGCGCCAAAGGCGGTTCGGATTTCTCGCCGAGAGGCAAATCTGACGCCGAAGTGATGCGTTTCTGCCAATCCTTCATGACAGAACTTCAGCGCCATATAGGGGCTGACACAGATGTTCCCGCCGGAGATATCGGTGTGGGCGGTCGTGAGATAGGATTTATGTTCGGTCAGTACAAGCGTCTGCGGGACGAGTTCACCGGCACATTAACCGGCAAAGGACAGCAATGGGGCGGTAGTCTCATGCGTCCCGAGGCTACCGGTTACGGCGCTTGCTACTTCGCGCAAGCAATGTTAGGTACGCGTGGTGAGTCGTTTGAAGGAAAACGCGTATGTATATCCGGTGCCGGCAATGTGGCGCAGTTTGCTGCGCAAAAAGCGATGAGGCTTGGAGCTAAAGTGCTGACTCTTAGCGACTCCGACGGATTTATCTATGATCCGGAAGGCCTGAACGAAGAGAAAATGGCATTCGTCTTCGAATTGAAGAATGTTCGCCGTGGACGTATCAAAGAGTACGTAACCAAGTATCCGCAAGCGCAGTATTTTGCTGGAGAGCGGCCTTGGCGTATACCTTGCGACATAGCTATGCCGTGCGCTACGCAGAACGAGATTGAGAAAACCGATGCAGAGAATCTGATTAAGAACGGCTGTTTCTGCGTGACAGAAGGAGCTAATATGCCGAGTACGCCGGAAGCCATCGCTGTCTTCCAGAACGCGAAAATCCTCTATAGTCCGGGCAAAGCATCCAACGCCGGAGGTGTGGCTACCAGCGGTCTCGAGATGACGCAGAATAGTATGCGTCTCAAATGGACTGCAGAAGAAGTGGATGAGCGACTGCGCCGAATCATGGCGGATATACACGCAGCCTGCATCAAATACGGAACAGAAGAAGACGGATATATCAATTACGTCAAAGGAGCTAACATCGCCGGCTTTATGAAGGTCGCTAATGCGATGGTTGAACAGGGATTAGTATAGTTGATTAGTTGATTAGTGGAAAGTAACTATACATCGTTGATGGCGAGGCGCGTGAAGCGCATTCTGCTGGTTTGCAATAACTACGATAGTTTTGCATTAGAGGAAGACGGCCGCATAGAAGTGCAGATAGCACAAGAATATGCGGAACTCAACCTCTCCAACCCGCCGTCTATTGTACGCGCCGAAACAACGCTCGAAGCTTTGATGCTTCTCAATGGACAAAGGGATGATGGACAAGGTACAAAGGAACCTTTCGACCTCATATTAACGATGTATAGCGTAGGCGAAATCGATGTGTTCGATTTTGCCAAACAAGCCAAGAAACTCTTGCCAGAATGTCCGGTAGTGCTGCTCTCCGCTTTCAGCAAAGAGATATACAACCGTATTGAGCAACACGACCGCTCGGACATCGATTATTTCTTCAACTGGAATAACTCCACGGACCTCATTATTGCTATTATCAAACTGATAGAGGACCGCATGAATGCGCCGCACGACATTCTGGACGAAGGGGTGCGAGCCATTCTGTTAGTGGAGGATTCGGTACGTTATTACTCAACCTATCTGCCGTTGCTCTATAAACTGGTGCTGCACCAGAATAGTATCGCCATCCGCGATGCGCTCAATGAGAAACAGCAGTTGTTGCGTAAGCGTGCACGACCGAAGATGCTACTCGCTACCTGCTACGACGAGGCTGTGGAACTATACCAACGTTACAGCAAGAATATCATCGGCGTCATCTCCGATATTGGATTTGTGCTGCATAAAGGAGACCCCTCTGCAACGGAGAAACTGGATGCGGGTGTGGACTTGTGCAAGTTGATTCGCGAAGATAATCCGACGATGCCGTTCCTGATGCAGAGTTCGCAAGAGTCCATGCGATCGGTGGCACGCCAACTGAAAGTAGGATTCGTCATCAAGACCTCAAAGACGCTGACACAGGAGGTAAGCGAATACATCGAATCGGAGTTCGGGTTTGGTGATTTTATCGCCAAAGATCCTCGGACGGGCAGGGAAATAGCACGAGCAAGTGACCTCGAGGCCTTTGAGCGAGTAATCTCAACCATCTCTCCTGCCGCTTTCCGGCGATTGAGTGATAATAACTACCTCTCCAAATGGCTCTTTGCCAGAGGTCTGTTCTCTGTCGGACACCCGGTGAGTGCACTTCAGATACAAGACGACACGGATATAGAAAATATCCGCCAGCTTAACATCCGTCTTATTCACGATTATCGTATTAATCAGGCCTTAGGTGTAGTCGCTAAATACTCTCCGGATACCTACAACGATACTATCTGGTTTGCGCGCGTGGGCGAAGGTCCGATGGGCGGAAAGGGTAGAGGACTCGCTTTCCTCAATCATGTGCTGCAGAAGAATAACCTGTACGACCGATGGGAAGGAATACGCGTCTTAGTGCCGCGAACTATGGTCCTGACTACCGAGTATTTCGATCGTTTTATCCATGATAACGGCCTTCAATACGTCATTAATGCGGATCTGAGTGATGAAGAGATACTCTCGGAGTTTGTGTCAGCTGCGCTGCCTCAAGATCTGGCGGTTGCGCTGAGACATTTCATCCGTGTGACCAACAGACCGTTAGCCGTGCGGTCGTCCAGTAAACTGGAGGACTCGTATTATCAGCCATTCGCGGGAGTGTATAGCACATATATGATACCGCATACGGAGAACGAAGACCAGCAGTTAAGGCTGCTCAGCAAAGCGATTAAGTCCGTTTATGCGAGTGTCTATTATGCGGCATCAAGAGGATATATCACATCCACGGGAAACGTGCTTAGTGAAGAGAAAATGGCGATTGTACTGCAAGAGGTGTGCGGAGAACCGGAAGGCAATTATTATTTCCCTGTTATCTCCGGAGTGGCTCGAAGCGTCAATTTCTACCCCGTAGGCAAAGAGAAACCTGAAGATGGCATAGTGAAAGTTGCTTACGGCTTGGGCAAAGTAGTGGTAGATGGCGAGCAGGTATTGCGGTTTAGTCCCAAATACCCGAAGAATGTGCTACAGACCTCTACCGTGGATTTGGCGATGCGCGAGACACAACAGTCCATGTTGGCGCTGAGCCTGAACCCCGAGAAATTCAAAACTTCTATTGACGATGCGGTCAACCTTGAGCGTATTCCTATTCACGAGTGTGGGCAATTCGAGAGTCTGAAACTGATTGCTTCGACTTACGACCGCGAGAACATGCGCATCGTGGACTCTTGTTATCCGGATGGCCCGAGAATAGTGACCTTTGCTCCGCAACTGAAATTCAACACATTCCCCTTAGCGGAGATTGTACGTCAGTTGCTGGCGATGGCGCAGGAGGAAATCAAATGTCCGGTAGAGATAGAGTTCGCTGTCAATCTGGAGAGCGATCCGCAGATATTCCATGTACTGCAGATTCGTCCTATCTCTGCGGACAGCCTCAATGCAAAAGTAGACTGGAGTAGTATTGACGAGAGTGGTGCGATCTTGCGTAGCGGTAATGCATTAGGCATTGGAAAGATAGAAAACGTGCGGGATATAATCTATCTCAAGCGCGACACCTTTGATCTCTTGCGTACGCGCGAGATGGCAGAGACGATTCGTCAATGGAATAGTCGCATGCGAGAGGAAGGCAAGCAGTACTTGCTTATCGGTTTCGGTCGTTGGGGCTCTCAGATTCCTACATTGGGCGTCCCTGTGCTATGGGGAGATATTAGCGAAGCTAAGGCGATTGCCGAATGTAGTTTGGAAAACTTCCGCATAGAGCCTTCGCAAGGTTCACACTTCTTCCAGAACATGACGTCCTTTAATGTGGGATATATGAATATCGACCCGTGGGTGCGTCAGCAAGATATGTATGACGCGGAGGCATTGGACCGCTTGCCCGCAGTCGAGGAAACGGAGTTGGTACGCCATGTGCGGCTCGATAAAGATCTCCGAATGTATATAGATGGATTTAACAACAAAGCTATAGTATGCAATTAGTTTTACAGATTATTACGCTTATCGGTTCCGTAGCAATGTTAATGTACGGACTGAAAGTGATGTCCGAAGGTCTGCAGAAGATGGCCGGTAGCAAACTGAGTAACGTACTCGGCACAATGACTACCAATCGCTTCTCAGGTGTATTAACGGGTGCGTTCATTACCGCCGCGGTTCAATCATCTACGGCAACGACTGTTATGACCGTCAGCTTCGTTTCGGCGGGTATTCTCTCGCTGGCACAAGCCATCTCTGTCATCATGGGTGCGAACATCGGAACGACCTTTACCGCATGGATTATGGTACTTGGAGGCGGTTCGTTCGACCTGCGATTAGTCGTTTATACGGCAATTGTATTGGCTGTGGCACTCATCTATACCAAGAAAAACGCCAATCTGGGCGATTTCCTGATGGGTCTTTCGTTACTGCTCTTAGGTTTGACAACGCTGAAGATAAACGCCACAGAGATGCATTTGGATCAAATGGCACCGGTACGTAATTTCTTTATGGCAACTTCCAGTTGGGGATACGGCAGTTATTTCCTGTACCTGCTGGTCGGCGGTATATTGACTTTCGCCGTACAGAGTTCGGCTGCTATAATGGCCATTACCATGACGCTATGCTCAACTCACGTGCTACCTATTGACATGGGTATATCACTTGTCTTGGGCGAGAATATCGGTACTACCATTACATCGAATATCGTCGCTCTCTCCGCTTCTGTACAGGCGAGACGTGCAGCTATGGCACACTTGGTTTTCAACCTCTTCGGTGTGATTTGGGTACTATGTGTCTTCCGCTGGTTTGTTGGCACTGTATGCAAGATATGGGGTGTGGATTTCGTTCCGGGCGTTCCTTCTGACGTATCACCGGACAAACTGAACGCTATTTTGGCTACCTTCCATACCACCTTTAACGTATTGAATACCTGTATTTTAATAGGATTTATTCCTTGGTTGGAAAAACTTGTAATGCTTATTATCCCGTCCAAACCCGAGCAGAAAGATACCGACAGCCAGCTCAAGTTCATCTCCGGAGGTCTTATGTCCACGTCCGAGCTTTCTATTCTGCAGGCTTGGAAAGAGGTACATGTCTTCGCCGTACGTGCACAACGCATGATAGGAATGGTACATGACCTGTTCTACGAGAATGACCATACGCAGTTTGCTATGATTTTCAGCCGTATCGAGAAATACGAGGGAATCTGCGATCGTATGGAGTATGAGATAGCACAGTACTTGAACCAAGTAGCAGACGGTCGTCTGTCGGACCAATCCAAGCATGAAGTGCATAAGATGCTTCGTATAGTGAGTGAGTTGGAGTCTGTGGGCGATGCCAACTATAACTTATCGCGCTATATCAAGCATAAACATGAAGGAAATATCCGTTATACGGAAGAGCAGGAGAAGAACGTAGAGCAGATGATGTATCTGCTGACCAACGCGCAAACAAAAATGGTGGAAGCCCTGGAGCGCGTACATATTACACAGGATGAGTTCTTTGAGATGACAAACATGGAGAGTGAAATCAATAATTTCCGTGACGAACTCAAGAACCGGAACATGCAAGCGATAACTGACCATGAGTATGAATACTCCGTCGGCGTGAACTACATGGATATCATCCTTGAATTGGAGAAGATGGGTGACTATATCATCAATGTAGAGGAAGCTGTCTATGAACACAAACATGATAAATAATGTTTAACGTTTAATGTTTAATGATATGAAAAACAATGTATTAGCAGGCGCACTAATCGCCTTGGGTTTATGCCTTGGAGGCATGTTTATCTATTTAGGTATCAGCAAGTTCGCTAACAAAGACCGTGCGGTTACCGTAAAAGGTTTGAGTACGCGTGAGGTGGAATGCGACTACGTGGTATGGCCGCTTTCGTATGGATGGAAAGGTCAGGACCTGCCGTCTCTTTACGATCGTTTGGAGCAAGTAACAAATCGTGTGAAAAAGCACTTACTTGACCTGGGTTTTGAGGAGAGCGATATCCGTCAAGGACAGATATCCGTTAATGACAACTGGGCTTATTACAGCGATCATCGCCCTGAGTATCACTACACGTTGCGTACGTCGCTCATTGTATCGACCGACAAAGTAAAACTGGTTGTTAAAAGCCAGGGCAAGGAGTCAGAGCTGCTCAAAGAGGGTATTATCGTTGAAGGAAGTGAGTGGAGCGTGGATTATCAGTTCAACGGTCTGTCCGAGTTGAAACCGCTGATGATTGAAGAGGCTACACGCAACGCACGTGCCGTGGCACAGAAATTTGCGGACGACGCCCAATGTTCGTTAGGTTCTATCCGTCGCGCCAGCCAAGGTCAGTTCTCCATTGAGGATGACCAGTACCAGCCTTGGGTTAAACATGTACGTGTTGTAACCACAGTTGATTATTTCTTGGAATAAAGAGGCGTAAGATATGAATGAACACCCCACCAGTTCGTTTTCTTCAAAATTTGGATTGATTATGGCGGCGGCAGGAAGTGCCGTTGGCCTGGGTAATATATGGAAATTCCCGTATATAGCCGGTGAGAATGGCGGCGGAGCGTTTCTTATTATCTATCTTATTTGCGTAATATTGTTCGGCTTGCCAATGGTGCTGACCGAGTTTCTCATTGGTAAACGCTCCGGCAAGAGTGTTTACGGCGCTTTCAATGAACTGAAAGAAAATAACCATTGGCACTGGCTCGGTTGGCTCTGTATGATGTCGGCATTCCTAATAATGGGGTTCTATTTCCTCGTTACGGGATGGTGTTTCAATTATCTGGTAGAGGCAATTGGTAATGTATTCCACGGCCTTGATAGCGAAGCTCTCGCTGCCCATTTTACGGAAGTGTCAGGCAATAAACTGCGAATGATCGGTTTCGGACTTATACCGGTTGTATTGACTGCTGTGGTGTTATGGTTTGATGTGAACAAAGGAATCGAGAGGTTGAGTAAGATCTTAATGCCGTTATTGCTGCTGATGATGATACTTATGGCTATTAGGGTGCTAATGCTCGATGGTAGCAATGCGGGAGTACAATTCTTCTTCAATGTTGATTTCACGAAAGTCACGCCAAAAGTCATTCTGGAAGCAATGGGGCAGTGCTTCTTCAGCCTTTCCATCGGTATGGGAGCGCTGATAACCTATGGCGCCTATATGCCTAAGAATCAGAGTGCAACGTATACATCTATTCAGGTGATTTCTTTGGATACAATAGTGGCGCTGTTAGCAGGTGTAATTATATTTCCTGCTGTCTTTGCCTTTGGTTTTAATCCTGCCGAAGGTCCTCAATTAGTGTTTGTTGTGTTACCCGCCGTATTCGAACAGATGTCATTTGCCTGGCTTAGCAGTGTACTATTTTTTATCTTGCTCTGTATTGCGGCTCTTACCTCAACGATCTCATTAATGGAGGTAGCTGTGGCATTTATCACAGAAGCCAGCAAAGGACGACTCAACCGTCAGCACAGCGTATTGATTACATCGGCTATTGTTATTGTGCTTATCGTAGTATGCACGGTAATTCCACAATCGTTTGACGTATTCGATAAGCTTACTGCATGCATCATGCTACCGATAGGAGCCTTAGGTATGTCGTTGTTTGTGGGATGGAGTCTTCCTGCAAAAAACGGGAAAGGAGTTCTGCGTGCCGACAAGGGCGCCAGATATTGGTTTGGAAAAGTATATATCTTCATGCTCCGCTGGTTAGTACCAGTGGCAATATTGCTGGTGCTCCTCAATAGTCTGGGAATCTTTAAATAGGGCGTCTGCGTACGCGCAGTTGCGCCATTTGTTCTGCATTCGGGCGGTAGGATATAGAGATATGTCTGCCGCCCGTTTCATTGATGCGCTTCATCTCACGACGAAAAAGCTGACCGTGTGTGCGGGTGTCGCGCCATTGGTTAACTGCGATGTAATAATGAATCATCTCATGCAGAATAGTGTCATCCAATAGTTCTTCGGACATATCTAAGCGCATATTGATACGCAGTACAAAATCCGAGTAATTGTATGGTCCGAAGAGCCATTTCCGCTGTTTCTTATAGCATAGTTTGCCGAGAAACGTCCGTGCGTTGCTGAGTTTAATGGGCAGCGAAGGAAGCGCCCCGTTGAAATACAGGCCGTTAAATTCATCAAAGCGCGCTTGGATATATTCGACAGTAGGAACCAATGAGGGGATTAGAGTTTAGAGGTTAGAGGTTAGAAGAGTCCCAGACGTCGGATGAGACGCAGCAAGCAGGTGGGGATGAGAAGGATAATAAAGCATAATATATGCCAAAAGACCGTCGGTACTGTTACTTTGCTGCACCCCCAGAATAGCGCGCGTAAAGCGCGGCGTACTAACATCTGTGGAGAGGCAATAATACCTAAGCATTTTCCTGCTTTTGTTACCCATTTAGGGATAGAGAAAAGTCCTGTATCAACGGCTCCAGGGCTAACATCTGTTACATGTACACCGTACTTATGTAACTCGATATGCAGTGAACGGGTGAAAGCAGAAAGGAAGCACTTGGTAGAGGCGTATGTGCCAAGCCGCTGGGCGACAATCTTACTCGTTACAGAGCAAACATTGAGGATATATCCATGTCTGCGCTCACGCATATCTTGGCCGAAGAGATAACAGAGCATCGCCGGTGTGTACATGTGCAAATTCAAAATCAAAGACGTAAATCCCTCGCTGTCATCCAGAATATCTTTGTCGTGATAAACACCGGCGTTATTAACCAGCACTTCTACCTCTATCTCATGCGCGCGTGTATATTCATATAGTTCGCGCGCGGAAGACTGCCGGCTCAAATCCATAACAAGGTCGATGACCTCGATTTCTGGTTTTTGATTTGATGTCTGAGATTTGATTTTTTCTGCAGCCTCATGAATCTCCGGGACATTGCTGACGATGAGCAGGTTATATCCGCGTTGGGCTAATTGACGTGCAAACTCAAGCCCTATACCGGACGAAGCGCCGGTAACCAATGCAAAATGATTTTTCATATGAATATCAATTATGGCGCAAAGGTACTACATTTTTTGAATATGACAAAATATTTATGTACTATTGCGGTTAAAAAGTGTGTTCTAATTATCTTCGTCTACTTTATGCGGTCGCATGAACCCGGCAGGTTGCTCATCGTGCGACTCATCCTGCACGGCGAAATGAATCTGATTTCGTCCGAAACGCTGATTGATGTCATCTATTGCTTTCATAAGCCGCTGTTTGCGCGCTTTCTCTTGCACTTGTCCGGTTGCGAACAAATCCAGTTGTACTCCCTCGGAATGCTGTAACTGGCCTAATATAACACCGGCCTGCTTGTATTGGTAATATTCGCGGAAAAGGCTATCCAGAAGTTGCCGCACGGCTTCGTTGATGGTTATGGAATCATCTGTGGCTGTACTCAGTTTAATCGTCTTATCGTTGCTGTATTGCGGCAAGTCTGTACGATGGCGGTTGGTGGCAAGAAAGACCGTCACGGTTTGACAGAGAGAGTTTTGCTCTCGCAGTCGGCGCGTAGCGGCTGAAGCATAACTGCTAAGTTCCCGTAATAGCACACTCTTACTTCCGGTCATGTGCGCAAATGTGCGACTATACATGATGGATTTCTGCCGCTCATGGCTTGTGAGTGTAATAGCCGGAGTTCCATTTAGCTCTTTCCATGTACGTAACCCCGTTACGCCGAAGAGGCGGTTTACCCACGTTTCCGGACGCTGCGCGTAGTCAAGAGCTGTCTTTACACCGCTCTCTTCAATTTTCCTGATACTTCGCCTTCCGATGCCCCATACTTCTTTAACGGGAACCTTATTTAGCGCCGCTTCGCGCTTATCAGCAGGCATGATACAGACACCTTGGTATGCCGGGTAATGCTTAGCAAACCATGTGGCGGTCTTGGCGAGTGTGTAACTCATGCCTGCACCACAACTAACTGGAATACCTGTTTCGCGAAGAATAAGATCTTTGAGTGTCTTGAGATAATCGCGGAGTAGAGTGGGGTCGTCTTCCGGCATTGTACCAAAGAATTCATCCACACTGTATTGCACAAAATCCAACACCATCTCCGTCTTTTGCACCTCTTCCATGATATGTCGTGACACTTCATGATAGAAATGATGGTGCACATCAATAACCGTAACATGGTGTTTCTCAATGATTTTCGTTACTTGAAAAAGCGGATTCCCGCGCTTTAATCCTATGGCTTTAGCTTCCGGATTAAGCGCAAGAATAATACCGCCGTTGTTGTCGTTATTGTTGGCAACGACAACCGGTGTCCCTTTCAGGTCCGGTCGTGAGACTAACTCGCAGCTCACGAAGAAATTATTGCAATCCAGATGGATAAACATAATAGAACCGGCGCCCCAAACGAGCGCCGGTTTACTACATCATGATTATGCTTCGTCTTCTACGGCTGCTTGTGCAGCGGCGAGACGTGCGATAGGAACGCGGAATGGCGAGCAAGAAGCATAGTTCATGCCCACGCGTGCGCAGAACTTAACAGAACTCGGTTCGCCACCATGCTCACCGCAGATACCTGTACGTAATCCCGGACGCACGGCACGACCTTTCTCTACCGCCATCTTGATCAGCTGGCCGACACCATTCTGGTCGAGAACCTGGAACGGATCGACTTTGAGGATCTTCTTCTCCAGATATGCAGGTAAGAAGGAAGCGATATCGTCACGGCTGTAACCGAAGGTCATCTGCGTGAGGTCGTTGGTACCAAAGCTGAAGTACTGAGCCTCCGTAGCGATGCGGTCTGCAGTCAGAGCAGCACGCGGAATCTCAATCATTGTACCAATCTCGAACTCTACTTCTACGCCATATTCAGCGAACACTTCTTTTGCTACAGTCTGGATGATTTCCTTCTGCTGCTTGAGCTCATAGAGGATACCGATAAGCGGAACCATGATTTCCGGCATCGGGTTCTTGCCCTCTTTCTTCAATTCACAAGCCGCACCGAGGATAGCACGAGTCTGCATAGCTGTAATCTCCGGGAAAGTAATACCCAGACGGCAACCACGGTGACCGAGCATCGGGTTGTTCTCTGCCAACTGAGCTACACGGGTCTGGATCTCCTCAACGGAAACGCCCATCTCTTTCGCCATCTGCTCTTGTCCCTTCAGATCATGCGGAACGAACTCGTGCAAAGGCGGGTCGAGCAGACGGATGTTCACAGGCAGGCCGTCCATCGCCTCGAGGATACCCTTGAAGTCTGCCTTCTGATAGGGGAGGAGTTTAGCCAGTGCTTTCTCGCGGCCCTCGCTGTCCTTGGCGAGAATCATCTCACGCATAGCGATGATCTTCTGGTCGTCGAAGAACATATGCTCTGTACGGGTCAAACCGATACCCTTTGCGCCAAATTGGCGTGCTACGCGTGCATCGTGCGGGGTGTCGGCATTGGTACGAACCTGCAGTTTGGTATATTTGTCGCAGAGGTCCATGAGCGCCTTGAAATCGCCACTGAGTTCAGCAGCCTTAGTCGGGATCTCACCTGCATAAACCTGTCCTGTGGAACCATTGAGCGAGAGATAATCGCCCTCTTTGTAGGTCACACCTTCAATCTTAACGGTCTTGGCTTTGTAGTCCACCTGTATGGCACCTGCGCCGGAAACGCAGCATTTACCCATACCGCGGGCAACCACAGCAGCGTGCGATGTCATACCACCGCGTGCGGTGAGGATACCTTCTGCTGCAGACATTCCTGCGAGGTCTTCCGGAGAAGTCTCAATACGAACCATGATTACCTTATGACCGTTAGCATGCCATTCCTGTGCGTCATCTGCGTGGAACACAATCTGTCCGCAAGCAGCACCCGGTGATGCGGGCAGACCCTGAGTAATCACTTTGGCCTTCTTCAAAGCATCTTTATCGAAAACAGGGTGGAGCAGTTCATCCAATTTCTGCGGCTCGCAGCGCATAATCGCTTCTTTTTCGGAGATTACTCCCTCGCGGCAGAGGTCCATGGCAATCTTCACCATGGCCGTACCGGTACGCTTACCATTACGGGTCTGAAGGAACCAGAGCTTGCCTTCCTGAACGGTGAACTCCATATCCTGCATGTCACGGTAGTGGTCCTCCAGTTTCTGTTGGATCTCGTTGAGTTCCGCATAGAGCTTCGGCATCGCCTCTTCCATAGACGGATATTTGGATGCACGCTCTTGCTCGCTGATACCTTGTAGTTTAGCCCAACGACGGCTGCCCTCGAGAGTGATTTGCTGCGGAGTACGGATACCTGCAACAACATCCTCACCTTGTGCATTCACCAGGTACTCACCGTTGAAGAGGTTTTCTCCAGTAGCCGCATCACGGCTGAAGCAAACACCGGTAGCAGAAGTCTCACCCATGTTACCGAATACCATCGCCATAACGGAAACAGCGGTTCCCCACTCATCAGGAATACCTTCCATCTTACGATAAAGGATAGCACGCTCATTCATCCAACTGCGGAATACGGCGCAAATAGCGCCCCAGAGTTGCTCAATAGGATCGTCCGGGAAGTCCTTGCCAGTCTGCTCTTTGATTGCAGTTTTGAAGCGAGCTACCAGCAGTTTGAGTTCCTCTACGTTCAAATCCTTATCCAATTTGATGCCACGAATCTCTTTCACCTCGTCGATGATGGCCTCAAACGGGTCGATATCTGTTTTGTTCACTGGTTTCATGCCCAGCACGACGTCACCGTACATTTGTACAAAACGACGATAGGAGTCATAAACGAAATGGGGGTTGTTTGTTTTTGCAACCATACCTTCAGCCACAGTGTCGTTCAGACCGAGGTTAAGGATGGTATCCATCATACCCGGCATGGAAGCGCGTGCACCCGAGCGTACAGAAACGAGCAGCGGGTTCTTCGGATCACCGAACTTGCAGTTCATGAGTTCCTCCACGTGCTTAACAGCAGCCTCTACTTCAGCGGTTAATTCCTCAACGATTTTCTCCTGACCAACCTGATAGTACTCGTTACAAACCTCGGTTGTGATGGTGAATCCGGGAGGAACCGGAACGCCTACTAAGTTCATCTCTGCGCAGTTAGCGCCCTTGCCGCCGAGCAGCTCACGCATTTGCGCATTACCTTCGGCCTTACCGTTACCAAAGGTGTAAACTCTTTTTTTCTTTTCCATTGTTTTTGTTTGTGATAGTTGAATGAAATTAATTATATGATGTATTATTATTTCGTATTTAGAGCGCGAATAGCTTCTTCGATAGACGCGATACGTGCTTCGGCGTCAGATTTCTTCTTTTGCTCAAGCGCAACTATTTCCGGTTTGGCGTTCTGTACAAAGCGCTCGTTGGAGAGTTTTGCCATGACACCGCGGAGGAAGCCCTGTTGGTGTGCAAGGTCTGCTTCGAGTTTTTTGAGCTCTTCCTCAACGTTGATGAACTGATCCATCGGGATAGCGAACTCGTCTGTACCTACGATGAATTTCGCGCAGTTACCCCTTCCGTCCGGGGTTTCCCCGCTTAACGGGGACACCGTTACATTTGCGAGTTTTTCAACAATGCCGTTTAACTCGACCGGAGAGATGAGCGTCAGACGCTCTTTCTGCGGGATGTTCTTCGATGCGCGGATAGCACGAACTTCCGTGATAACCTGCTTGAGATAAGCAGTAAAGTCTAGGATTAGTGCGTGTTGCTTTCGTATTGCCTCCGTATCTGCTCCGTTTCGATTCTCTCTCGATTGTGTATCGTTAGTCTGATTTGCTACCATAATAGACTCGCCTTCTTTGCGTTCATAGAGGTTCTGCCAGAGTTCCTCGGTGATGAACGGCATGAAGGGGTGGAGGAGTACAAGCAGGCGTTCGAAGAAAGCGAGGGTGGCTTCGTACGTAGCGCGGTCGATGGGCTGCTGGTAAGCGGGTTTGATCATCTCGAGATACCAGCCGCTGAACTCGTCGCAGTAGAGTTTGTAGATCTCCATGAGCGCCTCGGAGAGACGGTATTTGGAAAAGAGGTCGGCTATTTCTTCGGATGTCTCGCCAAGCTTGGCTTCGAACCATTCAATCGCGTATTTGCTGGTTTCGGGTTGCGTGATGTCTGCAATTTCAAGACCTTTGACCATACGGAAACAGTTCCAGATCTTGTTGCAGAAGTTACGTCCTTGCTCACAGAGGGCATCATCATACAGGATGTCGTTTCCGGCAGGCGCAGAAAGGAGAATACCCATACGTACGCCATCGGCTCCGAAACGCTCAATGAGGTCTAACGGATCGGGACTGTTACCAAGGGATTTGGACATCTTACGGCCCAGTTTATCGCGCACGATACCTGTGAAATAGACGTGTTTGAACGGCATTTTGCCTTGGTATTCATAGCCCGCCATGATCATACGTGCTACCCAGAAGAAGATGATGTCCGGTCCTGTTACGAGGTCTGCGGTTGGGTAGTAGTAATTGATCTCTTTGTTGTCCGGGTGCTCAATGCCATCAAATAAAGAGATGGGCCATAACCATGAGCTGAACCAAGTATCCAAAGCACCTTCGTCTTGCACCCATTTTGTTATTTTCTCATTTTCACATTTTCCTATTTGCTCATTGGGGTCTCCTTCACAGACGAGGATCTTATCGTCCGGGTAGTTTTCCAAGCCTGTTTCTGCGAGAAGTTCAGCATCATACCAAGCCGGAATGCGATGTCCCCACCAGAGTTGGCGAGAGATACACCAGTCTTTGATGTTCTCAAGCCAGTTGCGGTATGTGTTTTTGTATTTGGCGGGGTAGAAAACGATGTCGTCGTTCATTACCGGCGGGAGTGCGATGTCAGCGAAATGCTGCATCTTCACGAACCACTGTAGAGACAAACGCGGCTCAATAGGCACGTTCGTACGCTCGGAGTAACCGACTTTGTTGTCGTAGTCCTCAATTTTCTCTACGAGGTTGAGCGCTTTGAGGTCTTCGATGATAGCTTTACGGCAATCGAAACGGTCCATGCCGTGGTACTTGCGTACGTTGGCCTGGAGTTCCGGCTCGATGATATCCATGTTCAGATGTGCATCAGGCGTGAAGATATCGATGGTTTTGAGGTTATATTTCTGACCAAGCATGTAGTCGTTCACATCGTGTGCCGGGGTTACTTTGAGACAACCGGTACCGAAACCGATCTCTACGTAACGGTCCTCGATAATCGGGATCACACGACCGACACCCGGTACAATGACGTGCTTGCCTTTCAACCATTGGTTTTTCTCCTCCTTGGGGTTGATACAGACCGCTATATCGCCGAAGATGGTCTCCGGACGGGTGGTTGCCACGATGGCATATTTGCCCGGTTCCTCGGCTACTTCGTAGCGCAGGTAGTAGAACTTATTATGCTCGTCGTGGTAGATTACCTCCTCATCGGAAAGGGCTGTCTGGCGCTCCGGGTCCCAGTTGACCATGCGCAGACCGCGGTAGATGAGGCCTTTGTTGTAAAGGTCACAGAACACTTTGATAACAGCTTTAGAGCGCGTCTCATCCATTGTAAAGGAAGTACGGTCCCAGTCGCATGAGCAGCCCAGTTTGCGAAGCTGCTTCAAGATGATTCCTCCGTGCTCGTCGGTCCAGTCCCATGCATGTTTGAGGAATTGCTCACGAGTGAGGTCAGACTTGTTGATACCTTGCTCTTTGAGGCGTTTGATGACCTTGGCCTCTGTAGCGATGGAAGCATGGTCGGTTCCAGGCACCCAGCAGGCGTTCTTGCCCTCGAGGCGCGCACGACGAACGAGGATGTCTTGTATTGTCTCGTTCAGCACATGGCCCATGTGCAATACGCCAGTTACGTTAGGCGGCGGAATAACAATCGTGTAGGGTTCACGACCATCCGGCTCGCTATGAAAAAGCCCTTTATCCAACCAATATTGATACCAGCGGGCTTCTATGTCAGTAGGGTTGTATTTAGAATCCATATATATATAAAAACATAAACAGCGTGCAAAAGTACAAAAAAAAAATGACATGTGCAAGCGCACGCGCGTTTTTCTTTATTTTTTTTCGCGTGCAGATGCATATATGTGCGATTTTGCCAAGTAGAGTTAGCAAAATGTATTTTTTGATATTTTTTGGTTTAGTACACTTGCATAAGTGATAGAAAAACGCTAATTTTGCGGCGTTTTGTTGCTTTTTGCACAAAAAAGTAGCAAATTGAAACCATATTGAACATCAGTATGTAAAACAAAACATATTTTTGTTATCTATTAACTCACATTATTAACTTAAAATTAAAAAGGTATGAAGAAATTTTTCTCATTTCTTTGCGCAACACTGATTGTATTCAGTGCAAGTGCAGCACCGGTAAAGAAAGCTGAGAGCCTAAAACAAGTAAAGGCTGAACAGATTGTTAAAGCCGGAAAAGTGGATGCTCCTCGTAGCATTAATGCCAGTTCTTTACGTAAGGCTCGCAAGGCAGAAAGCGACTATGTTGTTATCACGGAGCAGCCTGCAGGTGAGCTGAGAACGTATAGTCGTGGCGGTGGTCACTATTACGTGTCAAACCAGCAACTCTATTACGAGAACCAGAGCGGTTCGATAGATATCGTCTTTGGTGATGAGAACAAGGTTTATTTTAAAGACATCATTAGTGGCTTAGAGTATGGCACATGGGTAGAGGGTACTCTTTCTGCTGATGGAGCATCTGTTACGGTAGCTCTGGACCAGAACTTACGTTATGTTGCAAACTATGACGCATGCATTGCAATCAAACTGTTGAACTACGTAGCTGGTTCCGGTTTCTCGGTAGACGAGACGGCAACTGAGGTTACATTCCTGTACGATGCTGTTAATGACATTTTTGAGCTGCAAGGCACCAGTTTTGGGGGTGTTTCCTTAGCCGGTGTATGGACGGATGACGGAACTATCCAGAACTATGGTGATTATGAGTCTGTTTATTCTCCTTACGAGGCTCCGCAGTTAGTTGTTCTTCCGGATGGAGCGACGGCAGAAGCGTATGTAATGGATTATTTAAACGCAAGTAGCGAAGCATGCGCCAAGTTGGTGAATGTGGCGGTTGTAGAAGACAGCGTTTATTTCCAGGGTATGAGTGAAAACATTCCTACGTCTTGGGTTAAAGGTATTAAGGCCGGCGACCAGGTAACTTTTGCTGCAAATCAATTTATGGGTGAAGCGGAAGGTTATGAGTCATATGCTTTCTATAGTGGCGAGGCTGTGTTCACTTTCGATTCCGAGGAAAATAAATATTCAGCGCTCGGCGAAATTTATGGCGTACTAGGTGGTAGATGGTACGACGGTCGTTATACCAATCCTGTGCTGACCAAATCCAAAGAGCCTGATTTCGATAATCCTATTGAGGTAGCTATCACGGATGTTGCATATAAATACGATTCGGAATACCAAGACGTTATTTATGAGCTGAGCAATGCAACTGCTGATACCGTAGTAGTATTGGATATTAAGTTGGCAAGCGGTGAAGACATTGAGTTGGGAGTTACTTACACTTTAGCAGATATGTATCCCGAGGCAACCTATACTTATCTTGAAATAGGTGGTTCTAAGAGTGCTCTTCAGTCCATTTCGTTTGTTAAGCAGAATGTCAGCGGGGACTTCTTTAGCGTAGAGGCTACTCTCGTGGACGCTAAGTCGAATGTATTCCACCTTACCGGTATTTTTGAGGATGTACCTCCAGTTGCATATGAGCCGGTAGTTGTTCCAGCCGGACTGGAAACGGCTACGTATAAGTTCGTTGGTATTGATACATATTATGATTCAGAAGAAACGAAATATATCCAAGTTGGCTTTGATGAGGATACAGTTTATTTCCAAGGCTTGAGTTATTATGTCCCGGAGGGTTGGATAAAAGGAACGGTTGCTGCCGATGGCTCGGTTACGCTCGATCCTTGCCTCGTTGGTCTCTTTAGTTACTTTGGATATGAGTTTAATGTTATATTTGGAGGCGGTTCGATGCAGTATGACGCTGCGCTGGATCAATTCACCTGTGCAGAGTTTATAACGGTTGACGAAGAAGGCAACAACTTGGATGAATATTCCGACGTCATCATTACTCGCTTTACCGAGGTAGCTGCTACGCCTGCTGATCCGGAGTTTACCAACTTTGTTTTTGCCGATGCAACTTATCCGAAGGTTAACTTTACTATCCCATTGGAGGGTACGAATGGAGAAGATTTAAATCCTGATAAACTGAGCTATATCTTCTTCACGGACAAGTCCGGTACAATAGCGGAATTGGTTCTTGATCCATCTGAGTATACTCAATTGACAGCTCCGATGACTGAGATTCCGTACACTTTCTCGGATGACTATGATATTTACGATTATGTTCTCTATCTCAATCAGAGTGAAGAAGAAGTACGTTCTTGGAGCAGACTTGGTCTCCAGTCTATCTACCGTGGAGCAGGTGAGGAGAACAAGTCCAACGTTGTTTGGTTCGATGTGGCAGCTTACTGGGCAGAGGTTGACGGTCCGGCAGAAGGCATCGAAGAGACGCTTGCAGAGGGTAAGGCAGTGAAGGTTGTTCGTGACAACCAGATTATTATCCTCAAGGGTGACAAAGCATTCAACGCGGTAGGTAACCGTGTGAAATAAAGGGTAGTGTTATTTCCCTTCATTAGAAGAGGCTGCGCATAAGCGTGGCCTCTTTTTTTGTTATATGGTCCTCATATCTTCCTTAGCATAATCACCTACTAATTACATACTAATCGCCTACAATAAATTCGGTGGAGTGTGAGCAGGTAAAGTATACCAAGAAGTTTAAGCTCTACTTATTAACAATTTTTTGTTTTGGATAACTTTTTATGTTGATAAAAAATGTAAAGTATTGAAATTGAGCAATATAACTAAAAGTTTTGGAAAACTTTGTAAAATTTTATCAAAAATAATTGCCAAAAAATTTGCACAATTCAAAAATTTGTGCTACTTTTGCATCGGAATTTCGGCTCGTACGAAGACCTATGTTGCGGCGAGCCTTGAAAATGCATGGGTTGAGCGAAAAAAGGAGTAATACTTACCGAATAGAAGAAAGTAATAATTACCCAAAAAATACAATACGGAAAAAAAGTTATACATACAATACTCTATTATGGAAACATACATTATCAAACGTGACGGCAAAAAAGAATTATTTGCCATTGACAAAATCAAAAATGCCATCTCGAAGGCTTTCTTGGCAGTAGGTGCTTTTGCGACAGAGGAGACCTTAACCAACATCCTCTCGCACCTACGAGTTTCAAACAACGTGACCGTAGAGGATATTCAGAACCAGGTTGAGGTCGCATTAATGGCTGAGGGTTATTATCAAGTAGCTAAAGCATATATGCTTTATCGCCATCAGCACACAGAGGATCGTGATACGCAGCGCCGTTTGGACTTTATGATGAATTATGTGCAAGCGTCCAATGCTGCAGAGGGTTCCAAATTCGATGCCAATGCCAATGTGGAGCACAAGAATATCGCGACACTTATCGGCGAGTTGCCCAAACAGGGCTTTATCCGTTTGAACCGTCGTCTGCTGACTGAGCGTATCAAAGAGATGTTCGGCAAAGAGTTGAGCGACCGCTATATGCAGCTTCTCAACCAACACTTTATCTACAAGAACGACGAAACGAACCTCGCCAACTACTGTGCATCTATCACGATGTATCCTTGGCTTATCGGTGGGACGAAATCCATCGGTGGTAATGCAACACCTCCTCACAACCTCAAGTCATTCTGTGGCGGTTTCATCAACATGGTGTTCATGGTCAGCTCGATGCTTTCAGGCGCGTGCGCTACGCCCGAGTTCCTTATGTATATGAACTATTTCATCGAGCAGGAATACGGCGAGGATTATTACAAGCGTGCTGACGAGGTAGTGGATATGAGCCTGAAGCGTCGTACCATCGACAAGATTATCACCGACTGCTTCCAGCAGGTTGTGTATAGCCTTAACCAACCGTCAGGCGCACGTAACTTCCAGTCGGTATTCTGGAATATCAGTTACTACGACCGCTATTATTTCCAGAGTCTGTTTGAGAACTTCCGTTTCCCGAATGGCGAAGCACCTCACTGGGATAGTCTTAACTGGTTGCAGAAACGCTTCATGAACTGGTTCAACGAAGAGCGTACGCGTTGCGTTCTTACGTTCCCGGTAGAGACGATGGCTCTTCTGGCCGAGAACGGCGACATCAAAGACAAGGAATACGGCGACTTCACGGCAGAGATGTATGCTAAGGGTCACTCGTTCTTTACCTACGTGAGCGACAATGCAGACAGTCTCTCCAGTTGTTGCCGTCTGCGTAATGAGATTACCGACAACGGCTTCAGCTACACGCTGGGTGCGGGTGGCGTATCAACGGGTTCCAAATCCGTGCTGACCATCAACCTCAACCGCGCTATCCAATACGCCGTACGCAACAATATCCCGTATCAGGCATATATCGAAGATATCGTTGATTTGATGCACAAAGTGCAGTTGGCTTATAACGAGAATCTCAAGAACCTGCAGGAGAAAGGCATGCTTCCTCTGTTCGACGCCGGTTATATCAATATCGGCCGCCAGTACCTGACCATCGGTGTGAACGGCCTTGTAGAGGCAGCAGAGTTCCTTGGCATTGAGATTAAAGACAGCCCCGAGTACGCACATTTCGTACAGGAAGTGCTGGGTATAATCGAAAAACTCAACAAACAGTACCGCACGAAGAACGTTATGTTCAATTGCGAGATGATTCCTGCAGAGAACGTGGGCGTAAAGCACGCTAAATGGGATAAGGAAGACGGTTATGTTGTTCCTCGCGACTGCTACAATAGCTATTTCTACATTGTGGAGGATACCAAACTCAATGTGCTGGATCGTTTCCGTTTACACGGCCGCAAGTATATCGAGCACCTCACGGGTGGTAGTGCGCTGCATTGCAACCTGGAAGAGCACCTCAGCCAAGAGCAATATCGCCAGCTTCTCCGCGTAGCGGCTATTGAAGGTTGCAACTATTTTACCTTCAATATCCCCAACACGATATGCAACGACTGCGGTCATATTGACAAGCGCTATCTGAAGGAGTGCCCGCATTGCCACTCGAAGAATGTGGACTATCTGACTCGCGTTATCGGTTATATGAAACGCGTGTCGAATTTCTCCGAGGCTCGTCAGAAGGAGGCAGCCAAGCGTTATTACGCAGAGAAAGAGAAAGCACCGCAGTGCTGATAGACAAATGACAAATGGCAAATGCGCGTAGCGTCATTTGATATTGTTTTTCAGGAAATTCCCGGGGAGGTGACGCTTGCGTTGAACCTCTCCGGGTGTCCGTGTCATTGCCCGGGTTGCCATAGTCCGCATTTGGCGGAAGACATAGGCGAACCGCTAACAACAGAACTGATAGACGATCTGATAAATCGCTATAAAGGATTGATTACCTGTGTCGCTTTCATGGGCGGCGATGCTGATCCGGATTATGTAGTCGAAATGGCGGCGCATATAAATGGGCTTAAGACTGCTTGGTATAGCGGGCGTAACGTCATGCCGGAGAACTCACCGTTTGACTATGTCAAGATAGGTCCGTATGTCGAGGCACTCGGCGGACTGAAATCCCCTAAGACGAACCAGCGGCTGTACAAACGGGTAGGGGATGAATGGCAGGATATAACTTCCGCCTTTTGGCATACTATTTGTACAGACTGAGATGAACCCATAAAAACGAAATATTATGAAGCGTATTCTCTCTTTCGTATTAGTGGCGCTCATCGGTATAACCAGCGCGCATGCATGTATCAAGAAAAAAGCTCTTCCAGGGGACCGAGAGTTGGTCGGTTTTGTGATGGATACCACTCAAGCCCTTTTGCCTGAGGCAACTATTCAAATCGGTAAAACGATCCTCCGTACCTCTTGGGACGGACGGTTTGTTCTCACCCCAATCATGCTTGCACAGGGCAATAAAATCAATGTCTCTTGTGATGGCTATGAGTCCAAAACGCTTACGCTCACGGAGGCAGCACAACCTCTGCTCATCGCGCTAACGCCTAAGTTCTCGAAGAAGAAACCAAACCATCATCCCGAGCTTGCCACTCGTCGTGGTGACGTCATGTATAAGTCTCTTAGTGCTTCTGAACCGGCTGTTTTCATGACCGGCATGGTCGTAGAAGAAGCTGCGGAAGCAACGGTGGACGCCTATGACTCGAAAGTAGAAAAAACGGTTAAGCCTAGTCCCACAGGAACGGCTAACAATGTAACGGCCGGTAAGCTCACAGCAGGTGAAGTCAATGATTTTGCCAAGTGGTATTTCTGGCCTTCTGTGCTGGATAATAGTCATCAGAAATATATATCTGACTGGCATCTCACTCCGCGTCACCGTTACACGGTTCAGGTAACCAATAAAAACGGTTATCCTGTTGCTGCGCGTGCGGTGAGTCTGCTGGATGCAAATAATAATACGCTTTTCCAAGCCGTAACGGATAATACCGGCAAAGCCGAGTTATGGTACCAACTCATCGGCAATAATCTCTGTGGCAAACATGCCGGTTTACGCCTGCGCGTGGATGACACTATTATTGATGCCAAAGAGTGGTCTGAAGGCCTCAATACCTTCGTTTTGGATGAAGAGTGTGCGCATTCCGATGCGGTAGATGTTGTCTTTGTTTTCGACGCGACAGGTTCGATGGGTGATGAATTGCGCTATCTGCAGGCAGAGATGAAAGATGTTATTTCCCGCGCCAAAGAAGCGACGGGAGGTTTAAATATCCGTACGGGTGCCGTTGTCTATCGCGATCACTCCGATGAATATGTAACCCGTATCTCGCGTTTGACGGAAGATATAACCACCACTCAAACCTTTATCGACAAACAGACGGCCAATGGCGGCGGAGACTATCCCGAGGCTGTTCCAGAAGCTCTTATGGCGGCGTTCAACAGTGCCGGTTGGGACAGTGAAGCGCGTGCACGTATAGCATTCCTTGTTTTGGATGCGCCTTGTCATCAGGATTCAACAACCGTCGCTCTACTGCACGAACAGGTACTTAATGCTGCCGCACTGGGCATTCGCATCGTTCCTGTCGTGTGCAGTGGTTTAGGGGAGAGTGGTGAACTGCTGCTCCGTACGATGGCGTTGGCTACCAATGGTACCTCGTTCTTCCTTACAGACGATTCAGGTATCGGACATTCGCATCTCAAGCCGACAACAGACAGTCTGAAGGTAGAACATTTGAACGACATGCTGGTACGTACGATTGTTGAGTTCAGCCTCATGCCTAACTGCGCAGGTCATTGGGATGAGACAGTTAATCAAGATGAGATAGAGACGTTTGTTCAGAACCCCTTTGATGTCAAAGATCTGACGGAAGAAGAGCGCATCGCCAAAGACTCGCGGACAACCTTGTATCTCTTGGATATATCTGGCAAGTTGATTCATGTATATCAAGGTCGTCTCGAAGAAGCGGGAGACAGCCAATTATCCGGCCTCCCGATACCTATGCTCTCCACTGGAGTCTATTTCGTGAAGGCGTTCTATGACGGTCAATGGCATACTAAAAAAATCTTGGTACACTAAATCTAAAATATCAAATCTAAAATATCAATTAATATGGATATCTCCATCATAGTTCCTCTTTTTAACGAGGAGGAGTCCCTCCCGAAGCTCTACGAGTGGATAGTTCGCGTTATGAAAGAGAATAAATTCTCTTACGAAGTAATTTTTGTTGATGACGGCTCTAACGACCGTTCTTGGGAAGTCATCACAAAGTTAAAAGATAAAAGTGCCAAGTCAAAAGAAGGCGCAGTGCGCGGTATTCGTTTCCGTTGTAACTACGGCAAGTCTGCTGCTCTCTACTGCGGTTTCAAAGCAGCGGAGGGTGATGTAGTCATCACTATGGATGCGGACCTTCAGGACAGCCCGGACGAGATACCTGAACTCTACCGGATGATCAAAGAGGAGGGCTATGACCTTGTCTCCGGATGGAAGCAAAAACGCTATGATAACAAGTTGACCAAGAACTTACCGTCCAAGCTCTTTAATGCTACTGCTCGCCGCGTTACCGGCATTCAACTGCATGACATGAACTGCGGACTGAAAGCATATCGCAAAGAGGTGGTAAAGAATATAGAGGTGTTTAGTGAGATGCATCGTTATATACCTTATCTGGCGAAGAACGCCGGTTTTACCAAGATAGGCGAGAAAGTGGTGCAGCATCGCAAGCGCGAGTTCGGGACATCCAAATTCGGCATTAATCGTTTCGTGAACGGCTATCTGGACCTCATGACGCTATGGTTCCTCAATAAATTCGGCAAGCAACCTATGCATTTCTTTGGCCTTGTTGGTAGCCTTATGTTCTTTATCGGTTTCATTGCCGTGATTGTGGTCGGCGGCATGAAGCTCTATGCCTTGTCGAACCATGTGCCGGCGATGTTGGTGGGTGTTAACCCGTATTTCCACATAGCTATATTGATGATGATTCTCGGTTGTATGCTTTTCTTGGCTGGTTTCCTTGCCGAACTCATCATCCGTAACAGCCCTTCCCGCAATGATTACCTCATTCGCGAGGAATTGTAAAACGCATATTATCAATCGTTTTGGCGCAGACACTTGAAGAACAAATAATTACCATCGAGCGCTCGCTCGGAGAACGCATGATTTCCCATGCGCTGGTTATTGTTCGTTCGTGGCTGAACGAGCTGGGGGAGAATAATCCTTATGAGCAAGCATTCAATCGTCTGAATAATCAGTATACCGCACTCTTCGACAGTTGGCTGACATCCGATAGCTCATCCCATGACGAGACATTGGATCGCCTTACGGGCGATGCCTATCGACTTGTTGATGAGGTGGTTATCGCTCTGCGCTTATACCGAGGCCTGTCTCCTACTATCAGTGCTTTCGCTCATGATAATCCGCAGTCCGTTATGCATTACTTCGCAAATTGTCTCCGGCTTCAACCTGCTGATTTCGATTGGCTACGCACTGTCATGAATACCCCGGACAAATCCGCCCTTGCACTCATGGCTATCGCTGCGTTGGCAAAAAATGTCCGCGAGAGCTTCTCGGAAACTGCCATCATGACCCTTATAGACGGGATTAGCAGTGAGAATTCGATTGTGGCGGAGCAATGTTTGGCGAACACGATTATTCTCCTCGCGCACTACGATGTTCGCATCGATTATTTCCCGGACCTTCAGAATGCTTTTGTGGCAGCGATAGATGAACTTGGCGATGATGGTGAACAGCCCTTTGCTACGCTCTCTGCTCTTATTCGCACCGCTAACCCGGACCCTAAGAATGCACGTGTTGAGCGACATGAGGTGTCTGTAGAAGACCTGCCGAAGGAGTTACAGAGTTTACTGGAACTCACAGGTCATTCGGATAATGTAAGTTCAATCATGGCATGGCTTCCTGCGTCTGAACAGGAATATATGCGTGGCCTCGTGCTGATGTTGCCGGATACATGGGTCTATAGTGTCATTGTGGGCGACTCCACCGAACGCGCCGGAAAAATAGCGATGTCGTATCTGTCTATCGGTTATATGGATATGCTTTGGGATCGCACGGATGTGGCTGCCCAGTGGTTGTTGCAACAGTTGCGGGAGGGCAGTCAATCGCCTAAGGATTATATCAATTATGGTCATTGTCTCTTGCTGCAAGGAGACCGCATGATGGCGTACGAGAACTACCGTCAGGCGCGACAACTATGTTCATCATCCAAGGATTTCTATGCGCTCTTCCGTCCGGACCGCCGCGCACTGGTTGACCGCGGGATACCCATTGAGCATATCTATCTTATTGAGGACCAATTACTCAAATCATGAGAAAAGCCTTTTTTTTCATATTATCGGTCTTTGCACTCAGCGTATATGCGTTGCCGCACTATGAGTTGGCTTATAAGCTCAGCGCATCGTCGGGAATGATTATGCCTGATGGCAAAGTGGATGAGTGGTTGGGCAAACGTCCTCCAATTGGCGGTTCTTTCTCCGTGGAGTTTCTTCCTACCGGTAGATGGAAGAGTCTGCAGCAATGGAATAACGCGTCTATCGGCGTCGGGGTGACTTACCTGAACTTAGGTAACGATGCCAAGTTGGGTTCTGCCATCGCGGCTTATGGTTATATCAATGAACCTTTCTATAACGGCAAACATTTTCGTATCGGTATCCGCCCGACGGTCGGGCTGGCTGCATGCACCAAAACCTATCGCAATACGTTCGAAGGCGAAGAGTTGTACAACGGTCATCAGGGGGCCAACTGGTCTATCGGTTCCGTTCTGAATGCCTATCTTGCCGTGCAACTCTTTATGGATTTTCCTATCAAGGACGGATGGGAAATAACCTCTGATATCGGTTGGCACCATATAAGTAACGGGTCCGTGATGCACCCCAATTCGGGGTATAACATGTTCTTTGGCGCCCTCGGTGTGCGATACCATCCGGAAATGACAAAGGGACAAAATACCAAGTACGAAGCTCCCAAACCGGAAGTGCCACGGCGCCTATATGAAGGTGTGACTAAACCATGGGCGGTGGAGATTAGTGCTACCGGTGCCATGCGGCAGACTTATTACAGTGATAACTACGGAGGCATGCAGTTTTTCGGTGCGGCAAGCATCAAAGCCGCGGCGTATTGGGTGCCCATCGCGATTTTCCGTCTGGGAGCAGGAGTGGATGCATTCTACGATGGCTATTATCGCTGCGTCAGTTATAGTTTGCCAGAAGCCCGTGCTGCCTATCCCGATGCACCGGTTACCTATTTCGGCAAGACCTATCTCTATGAGAGTAATATTGCCAACTGTTTCCGTGTAGGCTTCAGTATCCAGCCGGAGTTCATGATTGGTAAACTGACGGCCGGTTTGCATGTGGGATTCTATCTCTATGACCCGATTAAGAACCTTGAGCCGTATGACAAACAGGGCGATCCGACCAAACCGGGATATGACCCGAATGCCCTACACCCGGGGGATGAACCCTTCAATAGAGGTATTTTCTATGCCTATGATTTCACCAAGGCAAGTAATTATCAGGACGGCTGGTGCTATATGCAGTTCATTCTCAAGTACCATGTGCTGGACCATCTCTTTGTTCAGTTAGGCCTGAAGACGCATGGTGTCCGTGCGGAGTTCATTGATGCCGGTCTGGGTGTCGCATTTTGATATTTCCCAACTTTTAGGGATTGCACGCATCGCTAAAAAGCTGTACCTTTGCACCCGATTTTGAAAACGTATGCGTAAACAGCTTCTTTTATACCTATCCATATTGATTTTGTGTGCTCCTTTGCGTGCGCAGATTACCGGCGTGGTGCTCGACGATCACGGCGCACCCATGGTAGGCGCGAATGTCTATTGGGCGGAAACAACGGCAGGAACGGCTACGGATTTTGAAGGTCAGTTCACGCTCATGCCCGTCAAGGGGCACAACCGGCTGGTGGCTTCTTTTGTCGGGTTCCATAACGATACCATTCTTGTGCTCAATCGACAGCCTCTAACCATTGTGCTCGTCGAAGAAGCCATCTTGGATGAGGTTACTATCACCGAGCGCAAGATGGGTGTGCTCAAGAGCCGAACCTCTGCTTTTGATACGCAAACCATCGGCACGGAAGAGTTGTGCCGAGCCGCGTGCTGTAATCTCTCCGAGGCTTTTGAGACCAATGCCTCCGTTGATGTGGCGTATTCGGATGCAGCTACAGGCGCCAAACAGATACGACTTCTGGGATTGAATGGCACATACGTTCAACTCCTTCAGGAGAATACTCCGGCTGTGCGGGGCCTCGCGCAGAATTTCGGACTCGAGTATATCCCCGGTCCGTGGATGAACTCTATCCAGGTCAGCAAGGGTACTTCCTCCGTTATCAACGGCTATGAGGCTACTTCCGGACAAATCAATGTTGAGTTGCTCAAACCGAACACGCAGAACCCCCTCTCCGTCAATCTGATGCTTAATTCTGAACTTATGGCGGAGGCCAATATTATGGGCGGATGGCAAATCCCGCTCAAGGAGCATGAGCACCATCACCATCACGAAGAAGGAGAACATTGCGACCATCAATCGCTCTATACAGGCTTGTTGGCGCATTACGGACAGAGTTTTATGGCAATGGACGGAAACCACGATTCGTTTGTGGATATGCCTAAAGTTATCAATGCCAACCTCGCCAATCGTTGGTTCTACCGCCATGGTGATTATACCTTCCAGGCTTTTGTCCGCGGACTGTATGATCGCCGGCTTGCCGGACAAATAGCGCATAACCGACCACCGGTCGCTAATCCGTATCAAATACGGTTGAATACTTGGCGTGTTGAGGGCTTCCTCAAGAATGGCTACGTCTATGACGATGAAAGTGGTTCAAGTATTGCACTCATCACGGCGGTCAGTTATCATAATCTCGATAACACCTACGGGCCTCGCAACTGGCGCGCGGCGCAACTCAATGGATATATCAATGGTATTTGGCAGCGTAACTGGGAAGGGGCGGGACTCATCGATAATGACCATCGGCTCTCGGCTGGTGTATCACTTAATATTGACAAATATTGGGAATCCCTGACCGCAAACCTCATGCCGTTAACCCCTAACTCTTTAGACCGTATTGAATATACTCCGGGCATTTTTGCCGAGTATAGTTATACTTACGCGGAGATACTCTCTCTCGTGGCTGGTGTGCGCGCAGACTGGTCCAGCAGATATGGGTTTTTCTTTACGCCAAGAGCCAATGTACGCTATTCACCTTTCCCGTGGTGGACACTCAGAGCCAGCGCCGGGCTCGGCTATCGTTCGCCTAATGCTATCGCGGATAATGCGTTCATCTTGCCGTCAGCAAGAGTTATCCATCTTACGGAAAATATCATGCAGGAACGGGCGGCTAATACTGGAATAAGTACCACGTTCTTTATCCCCATGGGGAATAGGGAACTTCAACTCTCTGCGGAGTATTACTACACGCATTTCATCAACTCAGTCATTGTGGATTTGGACCGGGATCCACATGCCGTGCATATCTATAATCAGTCGGATATACCCGGCGCTAAATCGTTCGCGCATAGTGCGCAAGTAGAGGCTTCTATCGAGGTCCTGCGAGGATGGACATGGACGGCTGCTTTCCGATGGACGGATATAAAACAAACAAACATCAATGCTAACGGCGAGGCCGAGCTACGGGTGAAACCGCTCACCAGCAGGTTTAAAGGTGTTATCACTACCTCGTATCAAACGCCTTTGAAAAAATGGCAGTTTGATGTCACGGCCCAATTCAACGGAGTGAGCCGGATGCCGGATGGCTTCACCGCTTATGGCGATTTAAATGGAGGTTATGGTACGCCTAAACCGCTAACTTGGTATCCGCAACTCATGGCGCAGATAACCAAGTATTTCCGAAATTGCAGTCTCTATGTGGGAGCTGAGAATATGACCAATTTCCGGCAATCAGACCCTATTATCGGATGGGAAGATCCGTATGGACCTGATTTTGATGCCTCGATGGTTTGTGGACCTACCTCTGGATGGAAAGTGTATATGGGTTTCCGTTATGACTTGGAGAAGGGACTATCGTCGCATTGAGAATTCGCAACCGCAATACTGCTGGTTGTAGAATCCATATTCCTTGAGCAATGTATTGCGTCGTTCCTGGAGACCGTCTTTGCGCCAGTTCTGTGCCCAGAAATGCACAGGTTCATGAAGAATACTGTTGCTCGGATATTTATTTACCATCTCTGCGGCTCGAAGGCCTGCAGCATTCACTTGGTCTAAGTTTTTCCATCGCGAAGAGGCAAGGGTAGTGGCGAAGAACGGGATGTCTAACTCCTGTGCTTTGCGCGCGGTCGAAAACAAACGATGATAGAAGCACGCTGAACAGCGTTTGCCGCATTCTGGCTCTTGTTCCAGACCTTTCACGCTAAACAACCACTCCGCGTGTTGTGCGTCCCAACTACTATTCTCCTTCTCTTTACAGAGGGCTGGGGTAGCATCCTTCCGGTCGGCATCTATCCATTGGATGCCTAATGAATCTGCATGTCTTTTGCTTTCGCTCTTCCGTATTTCGTATTCCTCGAATGGATATATATTCGGGTTGTAGTAATAGATGATGGGCTCTATTTCATGTGCCAACAGCCATTCTACTATCGCACTTGAGCATGGCGCGCAGCACGCATGTAACAATACCTGCGTACATCCCTCCGGTACTATGATTCTTTCACCTTTCACTTTCCACTTTCCACTTTAATCTTTTCACTTTCCACTTTTCACTTTCCACTTTCACCTTTCACTTTTCACCTTCCTCGCGATTGTCAGTCCGTCACGCAGAGGTAGGATGACTTGCTCAAAGCGCTCATCTTCAGCCAGTTGGTCATTAAATGCCCGCAGTCCCAATGTCTGCTTGTCGCGATCATAGGCAGCATCTATTATATGTCCGTCCCAAAGGGTGTTATCTGCCAATAAAAAACCACCTACAGGCATCAATGGATACACCAGATTCAAATAATCACAGTATTCTCGCTTGTCTGCATCAATGAACACCAAATCGAACTTTTCCCCGCATACTTTTAATTGCTCGTCTCTAACCTCTAACTTCTCACCTCTAACACTTAACACCTCTTTCGCATCGCCGATAATAAGGTCTATGCGCTCTCCAAAGGGTGATAAGGCCAAATTCCTGAGAATTGTCTCTTCCAGCTCATCGTTATGCTCTATCGTAATTAGACGCCCGCCTTCTGCAAGGCCTTCTGCCAGACATAGGGCTGAGTAACCGGTGAAGGTTCCTAATTCTAATATACGTTTCGGCTTAAGCATATGGCTGATCATGCTCAATACACGACCTTGCACATGCCCGCTCAGCATATGAGGGTTCAGCACATGGTTATAAGTTGAACGGACAATAGTTTGCAAGGCTTCATCCTCCGCCGTTGTATGAACACTTATATATTCTTCTAATGTCATTTCTGTCAGTCTCCTAATGTCATTTCTATCGGTCTCCTAATGTCATTTCTGTCGGTCTCCTAATGTCATTTCTGGCAGTCTTCTAATGTCATTTCTGTCGGTCTTCTAATGTCATTTCTGTCTGTCTTCTAATGTCATTTCTGTCAGTAGGTTAACTCACTCAGGCACACAATCCGCTGCAAAGATAATACAAAAAATCTGAATACACAAGAATTACTATCTAAAATTATATCATTTTCGCACATTTTTCGCACTATTTTCGCACTCTTTACCTATCCTTACCATAAGATACCCACAAGATACCCATAAGATAGCCATAAGATAAAGACCTCATTTTTGCAAGTAAACGCATTTGGGGGCGTTTATATAGTATATATACTACGTATATATACTGTTTTTGTTATATTTTGGCGCATAAGCGAAACTTAAAAGAAAAGAAAATCAATTTATTTTTCGCGCGTACTTGCACATATCAAAAAAAAGCAGTAAATTTGCGGCAAATTTTAATTATGTAATTACTTTATCATGGAAAAGATTGACGAATTAGATCGTAAGATCTTGAAGATTCTGACCAAGAGTGCGCGTATTCCGTTTAAGGACGTAGCTGCCCAATGCGGCGTGAGCCGTGCGGCTATTCACCAGCGTGTGCAGAAAATGGTGGACAATGGTGTTATCACGGGTTCCAGTTATCATGTACAGCCCAAACTGTTAGGTTATCAGCTTTGTGTGTATATAGGAATTAAGATGGAGAAAGCATCGATGTATAATCAAGTGATTGCCGCATTGGAGCAGATTCCCGAGGTAGTTGAGGCGCAATATACGTTAGGTGCTTTCGGCTTGCTAATCAAGGTGTTTGCGCATGACAACGAGCATTTGCTCGCATTGCTGAATACGAAAATACAGGTTATCCCGGGCGTGGCTGATACGACAACGCTGACTGCATTGGCGCAGCCGATTTATCGTCAATTACCGATTGAGGTTTAGTGTTTATTGTTTAGAAGATAGATGGAAAGAGTAATTAGCGGCATACGACCTACGGGAAACTTGCACCTTGGCAATTATTTCGGTGCAGTAAAGAGTTTTGTAAAGATGCAGGATGAATATGACTGCATGTTCTTTATCGCCGATTGGCACTCGCTGACGACACACCCGACACCGGAGAATATCAAACGGTCCGTAAAGACCATACTTAGTGAATACTTGGCTTGCGGTATTGATCCCGAGAAAGCGCCCATATACGTACAGAGCGATGTGAAGCAGGTATTAGAGTTATACCTATACTTGAACATGAACGCTTATCTGGGCGAGTTGGAGCGTGTAACGTCTTTCAAGGAGAAAGTACGCAAACAGCCGGATAACGTCAATGCCGGTTTGTTGACTTATCCTTGTCTGATGGCTGCGGATATACTGATGCACAAGGCAGACAAAGTGCCGGTAGGTAAGGACCAAGAGCAAAATATGGAGATGGCACGTCTGTTTGCCCGCCGTTTCAACCGAATTTATAACGTGGAGTACTTCAAAGAACCGCAATCGTTCCATTTCGCAGACAAAGCAGTCAAAGTGCCGGGATTGGACGGAAGCGGTAAGATGGGCAAAAGTGAAGGCAACTGCATTTATCTCTGCGATGACGAAAAGACTGTGACGAAGAAAATCATGCGAGCGGTAACAGACAGCGGTCCTACTCAACTGAATCAAGAGAAACCGGAGGTGATACAGAACCTGTTCACTTTCTGCGAACTGATTAGCGGTAAAGAGGCGGCGGATTATTACAATGACCTCTATAATCGCATGGAGATTCGCTACGGCGATATGAAGAAACAGATTGCAGCCGACTGCAACACACTCCTTCAACCAATTCGCGAGCGCATTGAGGCCTATGCAAATGATGATGCGCTGCTGGATAAAATTATGCGCCAGGGAGCGGAAAAAGCCGCTGCACGCGCAGAGAAAACCATCGAAGAGGTTCGCGAGATTATCGGGTTTAGGAAGATTTAGTGTTAAGAGGTTTGCTATGAAAAAGGGATTAATCATATTATTAGCCATAATCGGAATGGGCGCTGTGTGTGCAACAGAGCCCATTGACGACGTCTATTACTGGCCGGCGGTGCAGAGTAAGAATGAAGAAAAGAAAGAGATAGTGAATGAGAAAGTGAGTGAAGAAAAGAATGAGGGAGCGAGTGAGTTAGGGAATGAAGAAAAGAACCAGAAGAAAGAAGTAGAGTTTGTTAATGTGCAAGACACAACTGTGACTATCAAAATTAATCGTTAATGATTGAATAATGCACTTTCGGTGCTTAATGATCGAATGATGAGAAGGGTATTAATCATATTATTGGCAGTGCTGGGAGTAGGGACGCTTTCTGCGCAAGACTATGCACGTATGACCGAGCGCACTATTATGGGAACGGCCCGTTATGTGGGTTTCGGTGGCGCCATGTCGGCTATCGGAGGTGATCCCTCTGCTGTAAGAGATAATGTAGCCGGATTGGGACTTTATCGCCGTACAGAACTGATACTCACATTGGATTATGCGTATGACCGGACATGGCAAAAGAGTGTGGAAGGTATTCAGAACACCCATCTCTTCATGGCTCCGGAGGCATCGTTAGTACTCAGTTTGCCTATCCTTAAAGCCGATGAACAAGGTATATTGGCGCATAATTTCATGTTCTCATATCATCGTCTTCAGTCTTACGCACGCCGTATAGACGCTTCCGGTGATACAGTTCCTTCGCTGGGTAATCTCTTCGCTAGCACGGGAGCCGATTTAGGCATCGCCTATTGTACTGATCGTACTGCGAAAGCCAATTACTTAACCCTCAAAGAGAGCGGTTATGCTAATGAATATGGAATCGATTGGTCGATGAATATATCCAACCGCTGGTATGTAGGTTTAGGTTTGCGTGTCCAGTCGTACATGCTGTCCTCTGATGCGGATTATGAAGAGACTTTCTCTCAGGTGAGCGCCACCGGTAAGTTGTATTACAATCGCAATCAGACCAGGGTTATCTACAGTGGCGCGAGTTTCAATCTTTCTGCAGGTTTTATCTATCGTCCGGTCTCCTGGTTCCGTTTAGGTTTCGGTCTGCAGACACCTTCACTGGGCTCGCTGAACATCTCCTCTTCCGGTGAACTGACGGCGCAGACGGATTCACTCCGTTCATCCCGTGCTCCGTACAAAGGAGACACATTTTCGGATTTTCATCAACCGCTGCATTTGAGCTCTTCTGCAGCCTTCCAGATAGGCTATTATGGCCTAATAGCTTTTCAATACGACTACTATCATCAGAAAGACGAAGCGGATATTCATTCCCTGCGTGCAGGAGTAGAAATAATACCTGTTCCGGGCATGTATATCAATGCCGGTTATGTATATGAGAGCACGTTTAAGCGACAAGATAAAATGGTACCCGTAGATCCTACTTTAGACCGTCAGGATGCTTACTTTATGCGTCCACGCTGGTCGCAGTATGCGTCCATAGCACTGGGTTACCGAGGCAAATATGCGATTGTCCAAGCTGCCTATCAGTACCGCTGGCAAGGCATCAACATGTATGCCCACGAGGCGGCTGATCCATATGACATCCGGACAAACACCCATCGCGTGGTGGTGACGATAGGATGGCATAGGTATTGATTTGTCATTTGTCATTTGAAATTATAATATTATAGCATCTGTGTAGCAATAGGAACCGGAAAACTCAACACATAATTTATACCGAGTGCAAATGCTTCACTAATGGCGTGCCGATACTCTACGCCGTGACCCGGAAACGGTAGCGATGAGGTGGTCGGATTACAGAGGAAAAAGCAGGCCTCAAATCCTATTCTCAGGAGTTTTTACGAGAGAACGCTACACAGATGTTTTTTTTTGAAAACCGAACATACACAGATAATGAATAAAGTCCTTTCTTTGGCGTCAGCACTGCTGATGAGTTTGATAAGCATGGCAGGCAATAACCTGTTATGGGACTATAGTGCGGCGGCACCGACTAACAATCCGGATAACGGCCTTTATTTCTCGGGCACCGTCAACGACGAAGAAGGATTTCGAAACGGACTGAAGGGCATTAAGTTGAATAGCGATGGTTATTGCTATTTTACCAAGGCGCCTGTAGCGGGTGTACTGAAGTTGACATTTGGCCCGCGTAGCGGTCTGAACCGTGCCTCGCTACAAGTATATACATGGAGCGGCGAGAAACCGCAGGAAGAGACACGTATTGGAGTGACATGCGAGATACGCAAATTAGGAACACAGTGTATAGCATTGACGGCAGAGCAGAATAATATATTCATCAGCCGTATGATTAATATGGAAGCCGTTCTTCAACGGATTGAGTTCGTAGAGGGCGAGACATATGAGGCTGTGCCTTGCAATCAGGATAAGGGAGAAGAGGAATCGTTGTTGCCGGTAGTGAATATTGACAGTCTGTCGGCCAACGCCCGTTTTTTCTTACGCGCGCTGGCGAACGCGAACGCAGGCGGCGAGAAGACCATCTATCTGCCAAACGGCATTTATGACTTGGGCGAGCTGACGTTGACCTCTATTGAGGCGGACGGAATACGTATTATCGGTGAATCGATGGAAGGGACTATTATCCGCAACAAGCCGGATTATCGTTTGGAGTCCATTGCCAAGACCGCCACACTGCGTATCGCCAATGATGTGGAAGGAACGTATCTGCAGAACCTGACGCTGGAGAATGCACTGGATTATTACAAGAACAACAACGGTCGTGCTGTAGCGCTTTGGGACCAAGGCACCAAGACCATCTGCAAGAATGTACGGCTGTTAAGTCATCAAGACACCTACTACAGCGACAAAGAGGGTGCACTGAAATATTTCGAGGATTGCGAGATTCACGGCACGGTGGATTTTATCTGTGGTGATGGCAATGTGTTTTTCCAAAACTGCCTTATCTACTGCGAGCGCCGCGGTGAAAAAGGTTCACGCGGAGATGTGATTACGGCTAGTTGTGCTGCTGAGAATGACTACGGTTATATCTTCCAGGGCTGTCGTATAAAGAGTGAATGTCCGATTGTCAGTCTTGGGCGCAGTTGGAAAAATAAGCCCAAGTGCATTTATGTAAACACGACACTTGATGATAGCGAAGGTGGGTTTGAAATTGAAAATAAAGATATTCGCCGATGGACTGTCGCCGGAATGCGTGTTTTGCCGGACTTGTTCGGAGAGTACCAAACGCGAGATAGAAAAGGCAAAATCGTGTCACCAAAAGCGAATGAAGTGACCTTTACTTTCCGTGGGGAAAGCAAGACGATGAATACTATCCTGAGCCGTAAGGAAGCCAAACGGTTCAGCAAAGAGAAAGTGTTGGGTTCATGGGGTAAAGAAGCAGAAAAAATCATTTTAACCAACAAAAATTATAAACAATGAAAAAGCTCTTTTCTATTGTGGCAGCCGCTCTTATGAGCGTAGCCATGTATGCGGGCGACAATGACCGCGTGTGGGATTACTCCGCAGGTGCTCCTTCGAGCAAACCGGACAACGGACTGTATTACGACAGCAAAGTGACAGATGGTCCCGGTGTGAAGAATGGCCTTTACGGCATTAAGATGAACGGCTCAGGTTATGCTTATTTTACCAAACCTGCAGTAGCCGGTACACTCAAACTCGGTTTTGGTCCGCGTTCTGGTTCGAACGCTGAGAAAATGGCCATCTTGACATGGGAAGGAGATGCAGCTTCTGCAACTGTTCCAACAGGACTCAAAGGTATCGATACCACGGGGGCACAAACAGAATATGGCTTTCAGACTATCGAACTGACTGCTGAGCAGAATAACATCTATATCAAACGTGCGGGTAGTGTGGAGTCTGTACTGCAGTATTTGCAATTCAAAGAGAAAGTGACACGTACGTTTACAGACTTTGAGATGATCATGTGCAACATGGCGGAGGAGTATGACTTCACGACGCTGCCTGAGGGCGTGACGGCAAGTGGTGCCTTTAATAACGACCAACACGGTTATCGTAATTTTATGATTGTTGTGCCCGTAGATGGTACGGTACGTTTTACTATTGGTGACTGCAAGTATGGAAACCAAGCTATCCCGGTGAAGAACAAGAAAGGTGAGACCATCGCTTCGCTGAACTATCCGCAGGCCGGTTGCTACAAGAACGATGATCAAAACAAAGGTAATATATTCTCATATAACTATATTGGCGAAGCAGATACATTGACGTTTGGTCCGATTCAATACTGCAACTATTTCAAAGCTGAGGCTGCAGAAATTACTCCTTGTGAAATCATCTTCAAGGACCAGAACGGTACAGAACTGGGTAGAGTCGAGACTTATGAAGGTGCTAAATTTGATGGAATACCTGCCGCGATAGTTGCTAAGTTACCGGCTGTTGCGGAAGGCAATGCGTTCCGCGGATGGTACTACACGAATGGTAAGAGAGCCATAGAGGGTGACCCTATTAATGGCAACACTACTATCCAAGCCAAGGAAACCCCGATTGAGACAGTTACCGTAGGTTCCGTTCAGACATACGACTTCGCTAACCAGATTTTCTATCCGGAAGATCATGAGACTGTAGAAGCTAATAAGGGTGAATATTATAACAACCATGGTTGGTACTTCGCCGCAGACGGTTCTATTCGCGTGCAGGTAGCCGGTAATGCCGTTGTAATAGTTACGCTTTGCCAGTACTCGGAGAGCGGTGACGTAGTTGTAAAAGCCGATGAGACAGAGTTGAGTAAATTCAGTGTTGTTAAGAATTCCACAGCAGACGGTACCGAACTGACAGCGCAATACAAAGGCGACGCAGGCTGGTTAACTATCAGCTGGACAGCAAAGCAATATATTCATAAAGTAGTTGTATATAACGTGTTGGATTTCTTGGAGAAAGACGAGGCAACAGGTTATTTCATTGTTCCGAGTGGTGATGCAGCTGCGTTCATCTTAGCTCTAACGCAAGCGCAGAGCGACGATAAGATCTTCCTGCCGAACGGACTCTATGACCTTGGTGAGTCAACACTGACTACAATCGGCAAGAATAACATCGCTATAATCGGCCAGTCGATGGAAGGCGTGATCATCAAGAACGCTCCGCAGAAACCTGGCATTGGAGCAACAGCTACTCTCAAGATCAACAAGAACGTGGAGAATACCTATCTGCAAGACTTGACCCTCTTCGATAACTACGATTATTACAAGAACAACGACGGAGTAGGCGTGGCGTTGCAGGACCAAGGTACGAAGACGATTTGCAAGAATGTACGTCTGTTGGGCTTCCAAGATACTTATTATAGTAACCTGCAAGGCGCTGTGAAGTACTTCGAGGACTGCGAAATCCACGGAACAGTAGACTTTATCTGCGGTGACGGTAGCGTATACTTCAAGAACAATACTTTGGTATGTGAGAAACGTCAGAAAGATGGTGGTGGAAGCGATGCCGTAACCGCCAGCAATGCAGCTGAAGCAGATAAGGGTTATGTCTTCGAGAGTTGTTCTATCCGTTATGGAGAAGAGCAAGCAAGCAAATTGCCTGTTGTCAGTCTCGGTCGTGCATGGAACAACAAACCCAAAACTGTCTTCTTGAATACCCTTCTTGCGGATGATCTGGTAATGACAAAGGATGCAAGCGCACAGAAAGATAAGATTCAGCGCTGGACGCTTGGCGGAATGAACGTATTACCAGAGAAATTTGGCGAGTTTAATTCCGTGGACAAAGACGGCAATGTCATTTCGCCCGCAAGCAATAATGTGACCTTCGTGCTCGGCAGCAACGAAAAGCAGATGGAGACCATCCTTACTGCTGACGAGGCGGCTACTTATACCATCGATTATACCCTCGGCGACTGGGCTCCTACTGCACAGAGCGATGCGCAGCAGGCTATTTGTGAGAAGACGACAGATGAACTAGAGCCGGATGCAATTTACATGGCAGAGGCCGAAGGCGAACTGCCCATCCTTTTCAAAGGTAGTGAGTTCTATGACAAAGTGGCGCTCTATAATGGCATTGATTATAAACTACGCAAAGCCAATGGTCGCGGTGGATTCGGAGAAGTAGCAGAAGAGGGTGGTACCGAAGCCATTGACAACACCGGTGTGAATGCAAAAGCAGTAAAAATCATCCGTGACGGACAAGTAATTATCGTACGCGAGAATCGAGAGTACACCATTCTCGGTACTCAATTGTAAATTTAATATTTGATATTTTGGATTGGTTTAATAATCTATTTTTCGGAACAGGGATTGCACATTCGATATTTGTGCTTGCAATCGCGATAGCCGCGGGTATATTCCTTGGTGCCAAACTAAAGGTGAAAGGAATAACCCTCGGCATCACGTGGATTTTATTCTGCGCCATCGCTTGCAGTCATTTCGGCATGACGCTTGATCCCTTAGTGGAGTCGTTTGCTAAGGATTTAGGTCTCATTCTGTTCGTTTACTCGATAGGTCTGCAAGTAGGCCCAAGTTTCTTCTCTTCTTTTGGTAAGGGTGGGCTGCGACTGAATATGTTGGCGGCCGGCATTGTACTTTTAGGCTGCGTCACGGCGTACGTGATTCACCTCATCAGCGGTGTCGATATCGCGACGATGACCGGTGTCCTCTTCGGTGCCGTGACGAATACGCCGGGACTTGGTGCCGCCGAACAGACTTTCCAGGACCTGACGGGCGCAGCGAATCCGAATATAGCCAGCGGTTATGCGATGGCATATCCCTTGGGCGTGGTAGGAATTATCGTTTCGTTACTACTGCTACGCTGGTTCTTCCGCGTCAAACTGGAGAAGGAAGAAGAGCAAGTGAAAGCAGAGAAAGGGGAAGAACAGCAAGTTATCCACTATGACATGCGTCTGACCAATCCGCAGATAGACGGTATCCGTGTGCGCGATTTGGGTTTGTTGACACATGTAACAGTAGTCGTAAGTCGTATAATCGATATTACCGGTAATGAGTTCATGCCGGATGCAGACACGGTTCTGCATGTGGGCGACCAGGTTCGTTTTGTGAGTGACGCTAAGAACGAGCGCACGATATTATTATTAGGCGAGTTGGCGGACGTGCAATGGGAAGAAAAAGAACGGAATATCCACCTTGTGAACCGTCATATTATTGTTACCAAGCCGAAAATCAACGGTAAGCGCATTATGGATATGAAAGTGCGCGACGCGTTTAACATCACCATCACCCGTGTACGCCGTGCCGGAATTGAACTGTTAGCTACGCCTGAATTGCGTCTTCAGATGGGCGACCGTCTGACCGTAGTGGGTGAACAAGAAGCAGTCGACCGAATGGCCCGGGCTTTTGGAAACTCGACCAAGAAACTGGATGCACCCAATTTGGCATCGCTGTTCTTCGGTATCGTATTAGGCGTCGCGTTGGGTTCTCTTCCGATTATGTTACCGGGCTTGAGTCAACCATTCAAATTGGGATTAGCAGGCGGTTCGCTTATCGTAGCCATCCTTATGGGTGCCTTTGGTGCTAAATGGCATTTGGTTACTTATACGACAACCTCTGCGAACCTGATGATCCGCGAGATAGGCATAGCGTTGTTCCTCGCCGCGGTCGGTTTCGGCGCAGGCAAGAGTTTTATCCCGACCTTGGTAGGCGGAGGTTATGTATGGATAGGTTATGGTGTGATTATCACGATGTTGCCGCTACTTCTGATCGGTGTGGTGGCTCGCAAATGGCTTAAACTGGATTATTTTACGCTGATGGGTCTCATCGCGGGTTCGACGACCGATCCTCCGGCATTGGCCTATGCCACGAGTCAGAGTTCCGTAAACGACCGCGCGGCTGTTGCCTATTCAACCGTTTATCCGTTGACGATGTTTTTGCGCGTGTTGACCGGACAATTGATGATTTTATTATTTTTGTAAAATCTTAATAATCGTGTATATTTTGGGTGCCTTAAGAGTGCCTTTAAAACAGGTAATTACTCCGATAAAAGTCCGTTCACTCACGTAGAAAGCAAAATCTTAATAATCGTACATTTTTGAACCCAATAAATAAAGACATACTTCGCTTGGCGGTGCCCAGTATATTGGCGAATATAACAATCCCGTTAGTGGGGTTAGTGGACACAGCCATCATCGGTCATATCAGCGATGCCGCTGCGATAGGCGGCATAGCGATAGGCACCATGCTCTTTGACTTGCTGTACTGGAACTTTGGTTTTCTGCGAGTAGGGACCAGTGGTTTGACAGCTCAGGCCTTTGGTGAAAGTGGAAAGAGGAAAGAGGAAAGCGAAAAGGTTCCCAAGGAGTGCCGGAAAATCTTGGCCCGAAGCCTGTCTATCTCTTTAATAGCCGCACTGTTAATATGGGCCATCCAATGGTTTTTCGTTACGGCAGTTCTGGCCATAGTGCCCTGCTCAGCCGAAGTAGCCGAGGTAGCGAAACGTTATTTCTTTGTCCGCATATGGGCAGCGCCAGCGACCCTAATGCTCATGGCGCTGAGAGGTTGGTTCATTGGCATGCAGGACACCAAAAGCCCGATGGCAATTGATATATTAGTCAATGTGGTCAATATGGGTGCCAGTTATTATCTGGCCGTCCACACACCTCTGGGCATTACAGGTGTAGCATGGGGAACGTTCATCGCGCAATACAGCGGCCTTGTCTTAGCAGTGCTGATTATGGTGTTTAAGTACGGCATTGTGCATATCGGTTTGCGCGAGACTATCGAAGCTATGCAAGAGCCGGAGACCAAGCGGATGATGGCGCTCAACGGAGATTTGTTTATCCGATCGCTGTGTTTTATGGTGGTGTATGTGGGTTTTACGTCCATTGCCAGCAAATACGGAGACACCGGATTGGCAGTGAGTAGTATATTGATGAAGTTATTTATGCTCTTCTCCTATTTCGTAGACGGCTTTGCCTATGCGGGTGAAGCGCTTGTGGGGAAGGCATTCGGGGAGGCAAAAGAGGTTAGTGGTGAGAGATTAGAGGTGAGAGGAGTTGTACGCATACTTTTTAACTGGAGTATAGGCGTGGGATTGATTTTTACCGTCATCTATGCCATTTGGGGGAGAGAAAGTATTGAATTGATGACTAACGACGCGGAAGTATTAAATGCGTCGCTGAGTTATATAGGTTGGCTTATAGCCATGCCCATAGTAAGCACATTGGCTTTCATGTGGGACGGCATATATGTGGGAGCGACCGCAGGCAAAGAAATCCGCAATGCCATGATTTGGGCTGCCGTGGCTTTCGTGGTTGCCTACGCGGGGTGTTTTACATGGCTGGGAATACAAGCATTGTACATTGCTTATTTTGCCCACCTGATAGCAAGAGTAATTTATTTGACAATGAAATATGAAAAAATTGTGTGTATTCATTAGTATATTGGCCTTGTGTGCCGTTAGTCTGGTATCTTGTCAAGACCAAGTACAGCAAGTATCCGGTGCTTACTCGTATAAAATCAGCGGTAGTGTAATCGTTGATGAAGATACAGTTGTGTTATCCGATGAAATAGGGGCATTGGATATTATTCACGTCAATCAGGATAGTGCCCTGATGACCTTCAATTCTTTGTTAGGCCCGGTATATGCCACGCAAGCACAGATAAAAGGCAAGCAGATATTTTTGACTCCTTATAAGCGCAATCTAACTGTGCAATCCAAAGATTATGCAGTAACGGTGACAGGTAACGGCACCATCTATGACAAGACTATTCTGTTCTCATTGGATTATGCAGACGAGGTCAATAAACTGACAACCGATACATTGATAATGCTATGCAAAAAGAACTAATCATAGGTTTGGCACTTTGTCTAATGGGCTGTGCAGCGCATGACAAGACGAAGCAAGAACAAACACCGCTACGTGTACAGGTAACAGTCATTTCCCCGCAGACAGGGAATAGTTCCTCGCGCTATGTGGGAACGATAATACCGCTCCATGAAACACCGCTCTGTCTTCAGACGACGGGGCGCGTTACAGAAATCAAATGTAAAGATGGCGATAAAGTGCGTAAGGGTCAAGTTCTCCTACGCGTTGACGATACACAGGCCCGCAATGCGGTTAATACGGCAGAAGCAGCGTTACGTCAAGCGCAGGACGGTTATGACCGTGTAAAACAGGTTCATGCCAAAGGGGCTGTCACAGACCAGAAAATGGTGGAGGTAGAGAGTCAACTTGCACGCGCGCGCTCCATGTGCGCTGCTGCGCAACAACAACTGAACGAGTGCACGCTCACCGCGCCATGCAATGGCATAGTCAGCGGATTGACTATCGAAATAGGTCAGGCAGTGATTCCCGGCATTAAAGTGCTGTCCCTGTTAGACCAGTCTGCGTTATGCGTACGTTTTACCGTACCGGAGGGAGAAGTGCGCTCAATCCACGTTAATGCCGGCCATCTGACGGCCAACGGCGCCGTAGAATGCACGGCAGTTGATACCGTCTTACCTATCAGCATCACGGAGAAAAGCGTTACTGCCAATCCTGTGACACATACGTATGAAGTAACAGCGCGTGTGCTGGGCGGCACTGATGTGTTGTTGCCCGGAATGGTTGGAAAAGTGACGCTTGACGACACCAAAACAGCACACCCCAAAGATGCGGAAAAAGAGCATATCATCGTTCCGGCGCATTGTATTCAATTGATGCCCTCCGGTCACACCGTCTGGGTGGTAGAGCAGGGTAGAGCTCGCCGCCGTGAGATAACGATTGGCGGCTATCAAGCCGGAGGCGTATTAGTTCAATCAGGACTACATGCCGGCGACACCCTAATCACAGAGGGCTATCAGAAAATCTATAACGATTGTTTAGTAACAGAGTGAAAGTTAGAGCACACATAGAAGGGGCCATGCGCCAACATGGAATAGTGATTGCACTATTCCTATTGCTCATGGGCTTTGGCATATGGTCGCTACCCCAACTCAATAAAGACGAGTTCCCGCAGTTCACTATCCGTCAAGGCATTGTGGCAGCCATCTATCCCGGCGCAACAGCGCAAGAAGTGGAAGAACAGGTGACTATACCTCTGGAAGATTATATCAATTCATTCGAAGAGGTAGATAAAGAACAGACGTATAGCATAAGCGAAGACGGCATTGTGTATGTATATGTTATGATTCGCACTACTGTTCGTGACAATGCAGGAGCTTGGACGAAAATAAGAGCAGGCCTGCCGTTGCTACAGAAAACAAGCCTTCCTACGGGGGTATTACAGACAGTAGTAGTGGATGATTTCGGGAATACATCCTCATTGTTGATTGCCGTTGAAAGTGACCAACGCAGTCCTCGCGAATTAGAGCAGTTTGCCAAACAAGTGTGCACGCGACTGCGGACTATTCCCGAGATGGGTAAGCTGCGCATAATGGGTCAGCAGACAGAGGAAATAGCCATCACGATAGATCCGGAATATGTGTCGATGTATGGTATTAACCCCTCTTCCATACAGGCGCAGATGGCACTGCAAGGTTTGCGCACAATTGGAGGAAAGAGTGAAAGCGATGGCGCATTACAAGTGGAGATTCCTTATCAGTCAGAGTACGAGATGCAGGAACAGATTGTATGGGCAGATCCATCCACCGGTGCGCTCATCAGGCTTAAAGATATAGCAACCATTGAGCGTCGCTACCAGAAACCGGACAAATATGTTGAGCATGAAGGGGCTTCGTGTCTCATTCTCAATCTCGAGATGGTTCCTGGTAATAATATTGTGGCATTTGGTGCAGAGGTGGACAAGCAATTGGCAGAATCGTCCAAACTGTTGCCTCCGGATATTCAATTTCACCGCATAACAGACCAGCCGAAAGTGGTGAACGATTCAGTCGTTTCATTCCTGCGAGACATCGTTATCTCTATTTTGGTTGTTATCGCGGTCATGCTCCTTCTTTTCCCGCTTCGCACGGCTTTGGTAGCAGCTACCGGATTACCTGTGTGCACGGCTATATGTATCGGAATGATGTATATCACGGGCATTGAGCTGAATACCGTTACATTGGCGGCGCTTATCTTCGTATTAGGAATGATTGTGGACGACTCAGTGATTGTCATCGACGGTTATACTAATCTCTTGGAGAGACGCCACTCACGCTGGTACTCCGCGGTTGTCAGTACGAGTCTGCTGTTTGTGCCGATGTCATTGGCAACCTGCGCCATTAGCGGAATGTTCTTCCCCATGACGCGCATTATTACGGGACCTTTGGGCGAATTCGTGCAACTCTTCCCATGGGCAGTTCTCTTTGCCTTAGGCGCCAGTATTTTCTACGCCTCGTGGGTAACGCCTTATCTTTCCTTCCGCTTTATCAAGCACAGTGATGGCGATTTAAATCTCTTTGAGCGGGCGCAGAATAAGTTCTTCACTCGCTTGCAGAACGCCTATAAGCGTCTTCTCCAGCATTGTTTTGACCATCCTGCGTTTGTATGGACGTTGCTTGTCTGCTCATTGGGTATAGGCTTATTCCTCATGACCCGTCTGAACCTGCAGTTGCTGCCTAAGGCGGAGCGTGAGTTTTTTGCCGTGGAGATTCATCTGCGAGAGGGCGCGACTTTAGCACAGAGTGCCAGCGTGGCAGACTCATTGGCCTCCATCCTACGCGCCGACCCGCGTGTTCAGAGTATTACTACTTTCGTTGGCCAGTCCTCGCCGCGTTTCCATGCCACATATACGCCTCAAATGCCGCATACCAATTATGCGCAGTTAATAGTGAACACGGCTTCCGGTAAAGCGACCTCACAAATACTTAATGAGTATAGTGCACGCTATGAAAACTATTTCCCCAATGCTTATGCGCGGTTCAAGCAACTGGATTATCAGGCAGTTAAAAACCCGTTAGAGGTGCGTGTACAGGGAGAGAATTGGGACGAAATGGAGGTTTACGCGGATAGTATTATGCGCTTTATGGTGCAGCAACCGGAACTGCAGTGGGTTCATTGCGACTATGATAACATGGCGGCCTCTTCGCGTATCATTCTTAAACCCGACGAGGCAACGAGGTTAGGATTGACAGAGACGATGCTCTCGCTTTATCTGCGTCAAGCAACGCACGGCGCGACCATCACTACTTTATACGAAGGCAGTTATGGGGTGCCGGTAGTCCTTTATACGGCGGGCATGGATACAATGAACGCGGAGCAGTTAGGAGCCATCCAAGTACCGACGGCTATTCCGAGTGTGTGGGTGCCCTTGCGCCAAGTAGCGAACATTGAACCCGCTTGGCATCATACATCGATAGAAAGACGGAATGCCGTAAGAACAATCACTATCGGTGCAGATCTCCGAGGGTCCACCAGTTCAGTGGACGCCGAGCGAAAAGTTCGTAAATGGGTAAAACAGAATATAAAAGAACTGCCGGAAGGTGTATCCATTAAATATGGTGGTCTGTCGGCTATCAACGGAATGATAGTGCCGCAAATACTATGGTCCGTTGTGGCGGCTCTGGCGGTTATGTTAGTGCTTCTGCTGTACCATTTCGGGAAGATCGGTTTGGCGTTGCTGGCCCTATCTAGTGCCTCTCTCTGCCTTTTCGGTGCTATGCTCGGCTTATGGATATTCCAGCTGGACATATCCATCACGGCCGTCTTGGGAACTGTAAGTCTGATCGGTATAATTGTCCGCAACGCCATTATGATGTACGAATATGCGGAGGACAGTCGTAAGTACAAACAGATGACTTATCGTGACGCTGCTTTTCATGCAGGCTTGCGCCGTATGCGCCCGGTTTTCCTTACCAGCGCTACTACCGCATTGGGTGTGCTCCCGATGATTTTGGCTCACACCAGTCTATGGATGCCGATGGGAGTGGTCATCTGTTTTGGCACTATCTTTACCCTTCCGCTGACCGTGACTATTCTTCCGGTTGTGTATTGGAAGGTATATCAACATAAAGACCCTAAATGAAAAAACGATTATACATAGTATGTCTTGCCTTGTGTATAACGGCTGCTCTCTCGGCGCAAGGTCTGACACTCGACTCATGCCTGGCGCTGGCACGGCAGAATAATCCCTCGCTGCGCAAGTCGGAACTGGGTGTCAAACGGGCGGAAGAAGTCAAAGCGCAAGCCTTTACGAAATATTTCCCGCAAATACAAGGAACGGCTTTCGGATTCCATGCGCTACACCCGATTATCGAAGTCGGCATTGATGACATAGGCAACGCGCATGTACGCGACCTGCTGACGACGCTATACGGCAACTACGGTGCGGCACTTGGACTGGACAATACTATCAATCTGTTTGAACACGGATATATGGTGGGCGTGACGGCTGTTCAGCCGGTTTTCATGGGCGGTAAGATAGTTGCCGGAAACCAATTAGCAAAAGTAGGTGTCGAGGCTGCCAAACTGCAGGCAGGTATCGCGCAGCGCGAGCAGTTGGAGCAGGTGGAACAGAGTTATTGGCTCGTGTATAGTCTGCAACGCAAGCAAGAGATTATTGACGTCGCCAATCAATTGACAGACACCGCTTATCAGATTGTGGAGGCGGCGGTAGAAGCAGGCTTGGCTTTGCGTTCCGACCTTATGCAGGTTCAGATGCGCCGCGATGAGATAGAGCGGAGACAATTGCAGTTGACTAACGGCCTCACGCTGGCCAAACGTGCGCTGGCTTTGAGTATAGGTCTTCCGGAGAATGAACTGCCGGAACTGGCGGCGCCCTTGTTGGACGACGAACAGATTCTCCCTTCCGACACATTAGCGCAGACGGATGAACACCGCTTATTGGAATTGCAGATTAAAGCGGCAGAACTGGAACGGCGCATGGCTTTAGCGGACGCCTTGCCGCAACTTGCTATAGGCGCTAATTACTCGTACAGCAACTGGCAGACCAATCTGTTGCGGAATGGTTTGGGAAACAAGACCGGTAACGGCGCACTTTTTGTGACGCTTAATGTGCCGCTGACGGGGTGGTGGGAGATTGGCCATAAACTCAAAGAAAAACAATATGCCATCGAGCAGGCGAGAATAGATGCGGATTATTTAGGCGCACAACTGAACCTGCGGACGCGACAGGCATACGACAGGATGATTGAAGCCGCGGCACTGCTACAGCTCCAACAACGTATGTTAGAGCACGCACAAGAGGCATATACCCAGGCGCAAACAAACTATGAGGCCGGAATGAGTACGATTACCGACCTGCTGCAAGCGCAGACGACCTTCACACAAGCGCAAGTGGATTTGTCGGACGCGCAAATAGCCTATAAGGTACAGAGCAAACGCTATAAAGATTTGATTGCACAGTGAGAGTGAGCATCTTTGATCATATGGAGCAATGCACGGATGAGGAAGTGCAACGTATGCTACCTCTTGTTTCTGCGCAGCGGCGCGAACAAGCACTACGATTCAAGCACACACTCGGGCAGTTCTGCTGCCTCAAATCCTGGCTCATGTTGGATGCAATGCATATTGGAGAGATGGAGTTCTTGTATAACGAACATGGAAAACCCTATATAGAGGGAGGACCTTTCTTCTCCATCAGTCACTGCAAAGAAGCGATAGCTGTCGCCATGGATGACCAACCTGTTGGCATTGACGTTGAAGCTATCCGTAATGTGGAGCAAGACCTCATTCTTCGTACGATGAATAAAGAAGAACAACAACAGATACATAGCAATCGGGATTTTACACGCCTTTGGACACAGAAAGAAGCCATCCTTAAGATGGAAGGAACAGGAATAACTTCTTTTGAACAATTACAAGGGCTCTCTATCTCGGACTATCGCATTCAAACTATCGAAAAAGAGAAATATATATATACTATCGCATATGGAAAATTACATTGTATCGGCGCGCAAGTACCGTCCGCAAACCTTTGAGTCAGTGGTGGGTCAACAAGCGCTGACTCAAACCCTGCAGAACGCCATTCGTCAGAACCACCTGGCGCATGCCTATTTGTTCTGCGGACCGCGTGGAGTGGGGAAAACGACCTGCGCACGCATCTTTGCCAAGACGATTAACTGCCTTAATCCGCAGAACGGACATGATGCATGCAATGAGTGCGAGTCGTGTAAAGCATTCAATGAGCAGCGTTCGTTTAATATCCATGAATTGGATGCCGCCAGTAATAACTCGGTGGAGGATATCCGTTCGCTTATCGACCAAGTGCGTATCCCGCCGCAGATTGGCAAGTACTCCGTCTATATCATCGACGAGGTGCATATGCTCTCTGCCGGGGCGTTCAACGCATTGCTCAAAACGCTTGAGGAACCGCCTTCATATGCCATTTTTATACTTGCTACCACAGAGAAGCACAAAGTGCTTCCTACTATTCTCAGCCGCTGCCAGGTATATGATTTCAATCGTATAACGGTGCCGGATATCATCGCATATCTGCAATCGGTGGCAGCCAAAGAAGGTGTGAAAGTGAGTGAGGAGGCGCTGAATGTAGTGGCGCAGAAGGCAGACGGAGGAATGCGCGACGCACTCTCTATCTTTGACCAATTAGTAGCTTTCTGCGGCAATGAGATTACGTATGAGCGCACGATTGGAGTACTCAATGTACTGAGTGCCGACTATTATTTCTCGTTGGTGAACCATGCGCTACGCCATGATGTGCCACAGGCGTTGTTGCTCTTCAATGAAGTGCTTAACCATGGTTTCGATGCCGGACATTTTATCACGGGTTTGGCCCAACACTTACGCGATGTGCTGGTCAGCAAGGACCCCCAGACTCTTCCGCTGCTGGAGACCGGCGAGGCGATGAAACAGCGTTATGCCGAGCAGGCAAGGCTCTGTGCGCCGATGTGGATTTTCCATGCGCTCGATATACTCAATACCTGTGATATCAATTACCGCACAGCGCGGAACAAGCGGCTGACGGTCGAACTGTCACTCGTCAAACTATGCCAATTGGGTGTAGCCCAAACGGTTCCTCCCGTTTCGCAGGCTCCTAAACAGACAGAGCCTGTTCCCTTTGCACAACCGGCAAATCCCACACAGGTACAGCCGGCCAAGCCGGCTGAGCCCGTCTCCACAACTCCGGATGCCAAGCCTGCTAAGCCTGCCGAGCCATCTAACCTCCCTAAGATTCCCAAAGTCAGTATTGGTCTGGGAATAAAGAAACAGGAGGAACAAAAGGCATCCACACAACCAACCGCTACTCCTCCACAGGAGGAGTCTAATTCCCCTTTTACGTCAGGCCAACTTAGAGACGCGTGGGTTGGTCTTGCTCAATCCTACGAGGAACCGCGTCTGAAACAGTTAATAGAACTATATACACCGCGGTTGATGGACGGAGCGGTGGCTGAGATATCCATGCCTAATCCATGGCAACTGAAGGAAATGCGTAAAGTGCTGCCGGATATCGTGCAAACGCTACGCAAACAGCTCCATAACAACCATCTGGAGATTCAATTAAACCTCGCGGAGTATAAGCGTGAACAGTTAGCCTTTACAGCGGAGGAGAAATACAAACTCATGGTGGAATATAACCCTGTTATGGCGGAACTCAAAGAACGTCTGGATCTTCAAATAGACTAATGGCTGACCTCTTGAAATATCTGCCTACTACGCGCAAAGAGATGGAGTTGCGTGGTTGGGATGAAGTGGACATCGTCTTCTTCACCGGCGACGCATATATTGACCATCCCTCTTTCGGCGCTGCTGTTCTTGGGCGCGTACTCGAAGCTGCAGGTTATCGCGTAGCGATAGTACCTCAACCGGATTGGCATGGGGACTATAGAGATTTCAGGAAATTCGGTCGCCCGCGCCTTTATTTTGCGGTCTCTGCGGGGTCGATGGACTCAATGGTCAATCATTACACAGCGGCTAAGAGAAAGCGTTCAGACGACGCTTATACGCCGGAGGGAAGGGCAGGGATGCGACCGGACTACTGCACCATTACCTATTGCCGCATTCTCAAGAGTCTGTATCCGGATGTGCCGATTATCATTGGAGGCATAGAGGCGTCGATGCGGCGCCTGACGCATTATGACTACTGGCAGGACAAACTCATGCCGTCTATCCTTGTCGATAGCGGAGCAGATCTGCTGGTGTACGGCATGGGCGAACAAGCGATGACAGAGATAGCCAATCGTCTTTCGACTTTCAACTTTCCACTTTCAACTTTCAACTTTCCACTTTCAACTCTCCATACCATTCCGCAGACTGCTTTTCTGACGAGCGATAAGAACGAACTGCCTCCGGATGCTATTCGTCTGGCGAGTCACGAGGAGGCGCTGAAGGATAAACGCAAACACGCGGAGAATTTCCGTCTCATAGAGGTGGAGTCGAATAAGATTTATCAGCAGCCTATTGTACAGCAGGTGGGGCAGCGCTATGTGGTGGTCAATCCGTCTTATCCGCCGCTCACTACCGAGCAGTTGGACGCTATTTACGATTTGCCGTACCGGTACACGCCGCACCCTAAATACAAAGATAAGCATATACCTGCTTATGAAATGATTAAATGGTCGGTGTGCGTGCATCGCGGCTGTTTCGGAGGCTGCGCTTTCTGCACTATCTCGGCGCATCAGGGCAAGCAGATAGTCTCTCGCTCCAAGGCCTCTATTCTGCGTCAGATAGAGAGGCTGAGCCATCTTCCGGATTGGCATGGAGTGTTGTCCGACATCGGTGGACCATCGGCGAATATGTACGGAATGCACGGCAAAGACCGTGCGCTCTGCGAACAATGCGCTCGCGCCTCATGCCTGCAACCCGCTATCTGTAAGAACCTCAATCAGGATTTTGGCCCGATTATTGATCTGTATCAAACGGTGGACCGGTTGCCGTATGTGAAGCATGCTTTCGTCGGTTCAGGCATCCGATATGATTTGATGAGCGAGGCGTATGCGCGCCAACTCATTACCCGGCATGTCTCCGGACGACTCAAAGTAGCACCGGAACATTGCTCGGAGACAGTGCTGAAAATCATGCGTAAGCCGAGTTGGACGCATTATTTGCGATTCCGGGACCTCTTCCTGCATATCAATAAAGAGGCGGGGCTTAACCAGCAACTCATCCCGTATTTTATCTCCTCGCACCCGGGATGCACCAAGCGCGACATGCAGCAGTTGGCGGAAGAGACCAAGCGCATGCATTACCGCCCGGAACAAGTGCAGGACTTCACGCCAACGCCCATGACGCTTTCCACAACGATGTTCTACACAGGCATCAATCCTTATACGCGCGAACCGATATATGTCGCACGCACGCCGGAGGAAAAGAAACAACAAAACAGCTATTTCTTCTGGTACAAAAATAAGTAAATGTGAAAATAAGTAAATGAGAAAATAAGAAAATAAATAAATGAGTAAATAAGTAAATAGCATTATGGCAAATAACAAGAAATATCGCATCAATCCTGAAACGCTTCAATTAGAGCGCATTGAGCACGGCGTACGTTATTGGTTACGCCGCTCCGGAGGCTACCTCATCGGAGGTATATGTCTTGGTATCATCTTTTTCCTTATCTTCCTCTATTTCTTTCCCTCGCCGCGTGAGGCCTCGCTCATGCAGTATAACCGTAACCTCACGGCGCAACTCAATATGATGGATAAGCAGGTGGACCAGATGCAGATTGTTATCGAGGACCTCTCCCAGCGTGATGACAATCTCTATCGGGCTATTCTTGGAGCCGAACCTATTCCGCTCAGCTCGCGCATGGGCGCCACGCAGCAAATCTCTTATTATGACTCGCTCGCGCACATGACCAATACGCAGTTAGCCGCAGATATACAGCGAAAGGTGGACATATTGGAGAAAGAACTCTATGTGCAGGCACGCTCGTACGACGAGATACTTGAACTGGCGAAGAAGCAAGAGGTGCGCATGGAGAATATACCGGCCATTCAACCCGTGCTCAATAAGAATCTCAAGCATATGGCTTCCGGTTACGGATGGCGTATCGATCCGGTGTATCATATTCGGCGTTTCCATGAGGGCATGGATTTCTCCGCACCTACGGGTACGGATATTTTTGCTACCGGAAATGGAACTGTTACTTATGCCGGCTGGCGGCAAGGTTATGGTGAGACCATAGAGATTGACCATGGTTTCAACTATGCCACGCGCTATGCCCATTGCTCGAAGATTTTCGTTCGGGTGGGGCAGAAAGTCAAACGGGGAGATGTAATCGGTTTGGTTGGAAATACCGGCAAATCTACCGGACCGCATGTGCATTATGAGGTCCATTATCAAGGACGACCGATAGACCCGAGGAATTTCTATTTCTACGACCTCAGTCCGGAGGATTATGACAAGATGGTGCAACTATCCTCCAATATGGGCAACATGATGGATTAAAATCCAAATGGCAAATGGCAAATGGCAAATAATCTTATCCTAACCGCGATATGCGTTCTAATTCTTTCTCTTTGATAATTTGTATTCGCCGTCCGTCGATGGTGATGAGTCCTTCTTGCGCAAACTGACTGAGCGTGCGAATAGCATTGCTCGTAGTCATGTTACTCATGTTCGCCAGGTCTTCGCGCGGCAACAACATGGCTAAGGTCTGACCGTCGGCATCGTAGCCGTAGTTCTTCAGTAGCAGGAGTAGGGACTCTGCCAAGCGCCCGCGAATATGTTTCTGCGTCAGGTTAACTGTCTGTATCTCCGATATAGCCAAGTCCTTGGCCATCGTCAGCATCACGCCGTAGCAGAACGCACCGTTGGCACGGATTAAGCGGTTAAAGCACTCCCGGTCGATGCGATAGACATCACTGGCTTCAAAAGCGCTGGCACTCGCGTTATACGGCTCACACGCTATGCACGCACGGTAACCGAAGATGTCATAGGGCTTGAGCAAACGGATAATCTGCTGACGCTGACCGATGCCCTCTTTGTAGATACGCACTTTGCCCTTCAGCAGCATCCACATATACTGCGACTCATCGCCTTCACTGTGGATATGCTCGTTCTTCGCGAAATGAACCAACTCTATATGGTTCGTCAGATCGCGTCGTTCTTCACCGGTCAAGTTAGCCCATAAATCGCTTAACTCCCATATCGGCGCATACACTTCATCTTTACGTTTCATGATGCAGAAAACTCAAATGTGGCTGCAAAGATACTACATTTTTCTGACATATGCAAATTTAATATGTTTTTTAACATATTTTGATGAAATATTTGTATATATGAAAAAAAAGTATTACCTTTGCAGCGGCAAAGGTGTGGGCCTTGCATGAAAGAAGATTATTGACAAAAAAATAACACAATAAAAAAATAACACAATAAATAACTGTATTATATGAAACCAACTCACATTGAGCATTTGGGTATCGCAGTACCCAGTTTGGAAGAGGCAATGCCTTTCTTCGAGTTTTTAACCGGTGGTAAATGCTATAGCATTGAAGAAGTAGCGGACCAGAAAGTACGTACCGCCTTCTTCAAAGTAGGCGAGGTGAAGATTGAGCTTCTGGAGCCGACATGCGAGGAGTCTACCATCGCTAAGTTCATTGAGAAAAACGGCGGTCGCGGCGGCGTTCACCACGTGGCATTCAACGTAGAGAACGTAGCTGATTGTCTGGCCGAGTGCGAGGCAGCGGGCATCCAGCTCATCGACAAAGCTCCGCGCAAAGGCGCAGAGAACCTGATGATTGCATTCCTGCACCCGAAGAGCACCAAGGGCGTGCTGACCGAGCTCTGCCAACAGCCGAAATAAATGACCAAATTGTAAATGACAAAATAGTAAATGTCTTTATGGATCAAGCTAAATTAAACAAACTGATTGATAACCGCGAGAAGGCCATGGCCGGAGGCGGTGAGGCAGCCGTAGAGAAACATCACGCCAAAGGTAGTTATACCTGCCGTGAGCGTATCAACATGTTGCTCGACGAGGGCTCGTTTGAGGAAGTGAACATGTTCCTTACTCATCGTTGCCATGATTTCGGAATGGAGAAAAAAGTGTTCCTGGGCGACGGTGTAGCTGTGGGTTCGGGTACTATCGACGGCCGTCTGGTCTTTGTCTTTGCCCAAGATGCCACCGTTATCGGCGGTTCGCTGAGCGAGACGATGGCGCTGAAGATATGCAACGTCATGGACCAGGCCATGAAACTCGGTGCGCCGATAATCGGTCTGAACGACTCCGGTGGCGCGCGTATTCAAGAAGGAGCGTGTGCTCTCGCCGGTTATGCAGAGATATTCGAGCGTAACATTCTGGCTTCCGGTGTTGTTCCTCAGATCAGCGTTATCTTCGGCCCGTGCGCGGGTGGGGCAGTGTACAGCCCTGCGCTGACCGACTTCATCATGATGACCGAGCAGAACAGTTATATGTTCATCACCGGACCGAAAGTAGTGAAGTCCGTTACAGGCGAAGATGTGACGGTAGAGCAACTCGGCGGCGCAAAGATTCACGCCACCAAATCGGGTGTTACCCATTTCGTGGCAGCCACCGAAGAAGAGGCCATCGCCGAAGTACGTCGCCTTGTCTCCTTCATCCCGCAGAACAACATGGAGGAAGCGCCTGTAGTTCCCTGCACCGATGACATCAACCGCGTGGATGACTACTTGAATGAAATCGTTCCGGACGATCCGAACAAACCTTATGACATGCATGAGATAATCCGTACCATCGTTGACAACGGCGATTTCATGGAGGTTCACAAAGACTATGCAAAGAACGTCATCTGCGGTTTCGCCCGCTTCAACGGTCGCTCAACCGGTATCATCGCCAACCAGCCTTCCTGGCTGGCGGGTGTGCTGGACTGCGATGCCAGCCGTAAGGCCGCTCGTTTCGTACGTTTCTGCGACGCCTTCAACATCCAAATCCTAACGCTTGTTGACGTTCCGGGCTTCCTTTGCGGTACCGGACAAGAGTACGCAGGTATCATCGACCACGGAGCAAAACTGATGTTCGCATATGGCGAAGCAACCGTTCCAAAAGTAACTATCACCGTTCGTAAGAGTTACGGTGGCTCGCATATCGTAATGAGCTGCAAGCAACTGCGCGGCGACATGTGCTACGCTTGGCCGAACGCAGAGATTGCCGTAATGGGTGCCAGCGGTGCTGTGGGTGTGCTCCAAGCCAAAGCAATCAAAGCAATCGAAGATGCCGACGAGAAGAAGAAATTCATCGCAGAGAAAGAGGCTGAGTACAAAGACCTCTTCGCTTCTCCTTATCAGGCTGCAAACCGCGGATATATCGATGACGTCATCGAGCCACGCTACACGCGTAGCCGTATCATCCGCGCCTTCGAGATGCTGCAGACCAAGCGTCTGACCAACCCGCTTAAGAAGCACTCGAATATACCATTGTAATTTCAAATTTAAAATTTAAAATTGCAAATATATGATTTTATTAGCAGTTACAGCAGACACATGGATCGTGACCGGTCTTGGTTTCGGCATAGTGCTGGCGTTGCTCATCTGCCTTGTTTTAATCCTGCTTTTCTTCGGATGGATTATGCAGCGTGCCACGACACCCAAAGAGACCAAACCCAGCCCCGTTAGTGCTCCGACCAAGGAGAATATCATCAAAACTCCATCGAAAGCGGACACCTCAGATGACGAGGCAGCGGTTGCCTATGCGCTGTATTTATATCAAGGCAAAAACCATGATATGCCTACAGCCATGATCCATCCCCAAGCACGTAATACCGCTTGGAACGACAAATCGATCGGATTAAACAACAAAGGATTTTAATCAAGCCAACAGGCCAGAACAATTATTAATTATATGAAAGAGTTTTCTTTTAAAATCAACGGCAAAGACTATAAGTGCGCCGTAGAAGAAATTGAAGCCGGTAAAACGAACGTGACCGTCAACGGCAAAGTATATGAGGTAGAGACCGAGAAACCCGCCGCTCCATCCAAACCCGCAGCAGTCGCTGCAGCACCGAAACCAGCCGCTGCTCCTGCAGCAGCTTCTGCACCTAAACCTGCTGCTCCGGTAGCCGGTGGTGTACAAGTGAAGAGCCCGCTGCCCGGTAGTGTAATCAAGGTTTTGGTGAGCGAAGGACAGGCTGTAAAGAAAGGCGACACTCTTCTCACGCTCGAATCCATGAAAATGGAGAACGCCATCATGGCTGAATCAGACGGTACAGTAAAGCAGATTGCCGTAACACCCGGACAGAACGTCATGCAGGATGACCTGCTCATCGTTCTGGGATAAATCACCAATTACAAATCACAAATAAAAATTCAAAATGAACATTTTGGAATTTTTCCAGGGCATGGGTTTCATGCAGATGAGCTGGCAGCAAGGAGTGATGCTCTTGGTGTCCTTCTTCCTGCTGTACCTTGCCATTCATAAGAAATACGAGCCGTTGCTGCTCCTGCCGATTGCCTTTGGTATGTTGCTGACCAACCTCCCGGGCGCAGGTATGTTCCATGATGAGTTATGGACTGCCTTCCTCGATCCGTCGAGTCCGGCGTACCATTCTTACGGAGCAATCCTCAAAGGAGCCGGACTGCTGGATGTGCTTTATATCGGCGTCAAAGCCGGTGTCTATCCCTGTCTGATCTTCATCGGAGTAGGAGCCATGACGGATTTCGGTCCGCTGATTGCGAACCCCAAGTCCCTCATCCTTGGGGCCGCTGCGCAAATAGGTATCTTCGTGACCTTCCTCTGCGCCAACGCAATGGGCTTCACGCCCGCAGAGGCCGGTTCGATTGGTATCATCGGTGGCGCAGACGGTCCTACATCCATCTTCCTGACATCCAAATTAGCCCCGCACCTCTTGGGCCCGATTGCCATCGCTGCCTATAGTTATATGGCGCTGGTTCCTGTTATTCAGCCGCCTATCATGCGTGCGCTGACGACCAAGAAAGAGCGTGCTATCAAGATGGGTCAGCTCCGTCCTGTATCGAAGACCGAGAAAATCGTTTTCCCGATTATCATTACCGCCATCGTTGCTCTCATCCTGCCGGACGCAGCACCGCTAATCGGTTGCTTGATGCTCGGTAACCTGATGAAAGAGTGCGGGGTAGTGGAACGTCTGTCCAAGACGGCACAGAACGAGTTGATGAACATCGTTGTTATCTTCCTCGGACTTTCTGTGGGTGCTACAGCTACAGCCGGCAGTTTTCTGAACTGGCAGACACTCATGATTTTGGCGATGGGTATCGTAGCTTTCGGTCTGGGAACTGCAGGCGGTGTACTGCTTGCGAAATTCATGAACCTCTTCCTCAAAGAGAAAATCAACCCGCTTATCGGTTCTGCCGGTGTTTCCGCCGTACCGATGGCAGCCCGCGTCAGCCAGCAAGTGGGTCAGGAAGAGAACCCATCGAATTTCCTGCTTATGCACGCCATGGGTCCGAACGTTGCCGGCGTGATCGGTTCTGCCGTAGCAGCGGGCGTTTTATTAACCATGCTTGGCTAACAACTTATGTCCAATAGACAAATAGGAACCTTGGTTCTGATCATAGCCCTGCTTATCGTGGCTGTGTCTGTTCTGTTTACCAATAATCTGGCGTCTTCCCTGGGAAAGGAAGAGCAGAAAAATATGGCCATCTGGTCGGAGGCAACGCGTCAATTGATCATGGCAGAGGACGGAGCGGATATAGATTTCGTGACCACTATCATCGAAGGCAACACCACTATTCCGGTATATGTCTGCGACGAGGATGGAAACATCATCATCAGCCGTAATGTAGAGAAGCCCGTCAAGGACCCACGTGAGCTGCATGGACCGATAGAGCTGAAGATCAGCGACGAGATATCCCAATATATATATTGGGATGACAGTCGTCTCCTGACCCAATTGCACTATGTACCTTATGCTCAGTTTGCCCTTATCTTTATCTTCATTGTCATTGCGGTAATCGTTATGCTTGCCGTTCAGCGAAGCGAGGCGAACCGGCTGTGGGTAGGTCTGAGCAAAGAGACGGCGCACCAGTTGGGAACGCCCATCTCTTCGCTCAATGCATGGCAACAACTGCTGGCAGAGAAATATCCGAATGACGAGTACGTTCCTCAGATGAAACGTGATGTAGAGCGCCTTCAGTGCATAGCCGACCGTTTCCAAAAGATAGGAAGCGAACCGGACTTGCAGCCGGCGAATGTGATTCCCGTTCTGGAGGATGCTATCGCGTATCTACGTGCACGCATAAGCAGTCATATCATTATCGATGATGCTTGTCTGAAAAATGTACAGCGCACCGTCATGCTCAATGCTCCGCTGATGCAATGGGTATTTGAGAACCTGCTGAAGAATGCCGTCGATGCCATTACAGGCAATGGAACCATTTCCTTCCAGTTGCATGAGAATGAGCATGACGTGATGATTGACATCAGCGATACGGGCAAGGGCGTAGATGCAAAAACCCAGCGTCGTATATTCGAGCCGGGTTTCACATCCAAAGACAGAGGGTGGGGTTTAGGCCTTCCACTCTCCAAACGTATCGTCGAGCAGTATCATGGAGGCAAACTCCTGCTTAAGAGTTCGCAGTTGGGCGTCGGTACGACCTTCCGTATCGTTCTTAAAAAGCCCGAAAACAGTTGAACCACTTCCGCTCATAGAAGCAAAGAAAGCGCCTGCGTCCAGTAGGCGCTTTTTGATGTCCGCAATAATCGGATGGTTCGGAAAAACCGTCGCCTCAAAATCGTTGATAAAAAGGCCGGCTTCGCCTATAAGATCGCTGTCGCTGTAAGACCGCCCCGCTGTAAGACCGCTTACACTATAGGACTTTAATCCGCTATAAGCCTCCTTTGTGCTCACGCCCTCTTCGGGTTTGATGAGCAATATACGCACACCGTTAAGATTCAAATCGACCGGCGTCAGTATATCTCCTATGCCTTCGGCATAACAGGGTGTATTATAGATGAAGAACGGACAATCGGCGCCTAAGGGTTTTATTTCTGCCGCGAGTTCCTCTTTCGTCAATCCTAATTCGAACAACTCATTAAGCGCGATCGCCATGTGTGCTGCATCGCTGCTGCCGCCTCCTAAACCCGCTCCGAAAGGGATATTCTTACGAAAACGGATGGACACAGGCCCAACCTGCGGATATTTGGCAGCCATGGCCCGATAACACTTGATAAGCAGGTTATCCTCGGCTTTGCAGTCCACCGCAATGCCTTCCTGCGTAAAGGAAAAGGAGTCAGAAGGATTCACTTCCAACTCATCATGCAGTCCATAAACAGGCACAAAGATGGTTTCCAAATCATGGTAACCATCTTCGCGTTTGCGTATTATACGCAGACCTAAATTAATCTTGCAATTTGGATAGAGTAACATATCGGACGCAAAATTACTACAAAAAATCCAAATATGCAAGTAAAATAGCGTTTTTATGTATATGAATGCAACCCGCCGAGCAAATAACTAACCCCAAAATAGGTGAAAAGGACAAAAAGGAAAGCAATTATCGCACACACATGATAAATAATCTGCGATTTAGAACGCGTTATATGCCGTTTGCTGTCTATCCAGGGCCAATGAATCAATGCGGCATAAACGAGCATGGTGATCAATGCCCATGTTTCCTTCGGGTCCCATCCCCAATAACGTCCCCAGGACATATTTGCCCAAACGGCGCCAATGAAGATACCGGCTATCAAGCAGAACTCCGCGGGATAGAGTAGCACTTGCGATAAAAGCATCAACTGCTCGCGCCGTTTAGCCCAACAAAGTCCCAGTACACCATTGATCATGATAACCGCAAAAAGCGTGTAGGCCAACATGATGACTGATACATGGATACCCAAAAGCGGCGTTTGTAATACCGGCTGCAACGGCGGTTTAGGTGTGACCACTTTGGTCATTACAGCCGCCAGAATGACGATAATGACCGCAAAGCAGGCAGAATACAGACCGCTGCGCTGACCGAATATAGATTTCTTAAGTAATGCACGAAAACGAGTGTGCGACTGGAAGAAAAAGGTAATCATAGCCAGCAGGAGTAACGCATAACCCGTATAAGTGATACCAATGCCCCATGGATCGTAATTATAAGTAAGGACAACTCCCTGCAAGTCGCTGTCATAATCCGATTGGCAGAAACGGAAACCGTGATACTTGAGCGGTTTGTTCATCCTAAGCGAGCCTTCGTCTACACTAAGCACAGACGACTGGCTACCGGCAGCAGAATGTTTGCTACGGTCCATAATACGCAACTCACTAATATAATCCACCGGATTACCTTCCGCATCCGAAACAATCTGAAAATCCCACAGGAAAAGAGTTAGTGAATGAGTAGTTGTTAGTGAATGAATGGTGAGCGAAGTAGCTTGGTCTCCCCGTATATGCACTTCTCCCTGTTTCCCAAAGAAGTGCGTTACACACGCTCCCACGACGATTGTCGCGAGAGCGATGTGTAACAGCCATGTTGCGGGCTTAAATCGCATTGATGAAAGCAACGATTGCATCTCTGTCTTCTTTTTCCAAGTTATAGAACTGCTGCGTAGGATAATAGGCATCAGATTCCTTACTATAACCATGCCACATGATTGCCTCAATCACATTGCGTGCGCGTGTGTCGTGCATACGCGCTTCATAAGCATCACCAGTGGCTTTACGGTGCAAACCACGTCCCCAGAGCGGGGTAGTACGACACCAACCTGTACGGATGTCATTCTCCATGCAGAGTTTATGCTGTACCATATCCGTGTATGGCCATATTTTCTGGTTCGGATAGCGAGGCATTTGTACTGTCACAGGGAACTGATTCGGGTCACGTACTTCATCTTGACCGGTCGTCCAACTCGGACGGTGACAATAATCGCATCCAATCTGAGTGAACAGTTCTTTACCTCTCAGCACTTTGGGGTCGTTCACGTTTCTCGCAGCCGGAACCGCCAGACCACGATGCCAAACCATAACCTGCGTGAACTCTTCATCAGTCATCTCAGCCGGCAATTCTTTGCTTGTGAGGTAGTTATAAATCTCCTGCTCGGTACCAAACTGCGCTTGTACCTCCGGGTCTTTGGATGCGTACTCCGCATAAATCTTACCATTGAGGTCCAAATAGTGGTATTTACGATCGCTACGAGTAACATTGGTGATATTCCAAATGGCATTCGCGCCTGCTGCATCCATAATCGGACCACGTGTCAGGGCGTAAGTGAAGCGCTTTGGACCCCACTTCGGGTCGTTCTTATAGTAACCCGAATTCTGGAAACCTCCGTTCCAGAAATCAGGATTGAGACCGTTCTTCAGTTTGCCGTCCGCCGCCTCTTTTGCATATTGGTCAATAATATCCTGGTCAGGAATAGCATCCAGCAGTCCCGAACCATAAACACCGATGGTGTTCTCTAACTTAACCTCATATCCTTCGCTCTCCAACAAACCATCCGGATCACGGTAGCCCTGATTATAGACATAGACAGCCGTATTCGGCATGTGTACTTCCGGGTAACGCAGTTCATAGGACTCTCCGTCTGCAAACTGATTGCCATGCTCATCGGTGGCATTCAACCATTGTACAGTAATCTTATCGGGATCCAACGGTGCCTTAAACGGCTTTGCACCGAAGAGTTGCGGCATACCGGCTAACCAAGGTACATAAGCCTGCGTAGCCGGATTGATAACAACGAGTAGGGTACCATTACCAATGTTGGCCGCATCGTATTTACCGGCAGGCACAGATGTACCATGCGAATAATTAGGATGGCAATGCTGACACGATGCACGCACATAAACAGGGCCAAGACCATGCTGACGAGCGCTCTCGTTAGTTACAAACTCTTTTTCAGCAATCTGATCTCCTTGCGCAAAGGGAACAGACAATCCGGCATTTTCGGTTGCCGGTGAGGGTTGACGGAATGTCTTCGACGTCAAGTTTGTCGTAGTCCCTAATTTACCTCCAGTGTAATACCATTCCGGCATATCCGTTCCGGGTTCCTCACCACTTCCTGGCTTACAAGCGACGAGAGAAATTGCCGCCAGAGCCATAAGCATAAATTCTTTTTTCATATACTTCTATCTTTACAAGTTAATCTTTCACTACTTTGCAAGCAATGCCATTACTTCCTTATCCAACACGTCTCCCAGAGCTGCCACTTTGTCAATGGCGGCTTTCACTTGCGGGTTATTCTGCGCTGTGCTTTCGAAGTTCTGAATAGCCTCGATAGCAGCAATTGCCTCGTCAATTGCTTTGCGTACTCTGGCATCCAATTCTGCATCCTGACGACTAACATAATTAGAAATTGACTGATCGCCGGCCTGTGAACCGCAATAAGCATGTTGGATAGAGCGGATATTATCGGCAAAATCAATTGTCGAGGTACAGCTGTACGGACTCTCAATATAATCGCGTTCCTCATCATTGCTGCTCAGATACGGGTTTCCTAACTTCAATTTGGCCACCTCATCGGCTATGTCAACACAACCGGCTACAATCTCTTCTGCTACAGCCTGATAGCTAACATAAACCGAACCCGCCTTGCCGGCATTGATAAGTTGCTCACCATAACGATCATTCCAGGGCTCAATCTCTGCATCTTCCAACACCTTCATTTTAGCATCGCTGATTTCGCCTTTCCAGCAGTATTCCAACACACAAGCCTGCTCAACAAGGTCACTAACCACACCTAAGAGATACACTGACTCGGCCTTCGTGAGGTTCGCCGCATGCGGACGACCAGTGCCGACAGCACGACCATCTCTTATTTCAGACTCAAAGAGCAAATACTCACAGGCGTGAAATCCCTGCAGTGTAGGTCCAAGCGCTCCGCGCACATAAGCAATTCCAGCCTCCTCAATGTTTTGCATTTGTGCTACATTGCTCAATAATGCGTTCATAGCATTGAAATCCAACGGCCAGCTGTCAATATGCGGGTCGATAGCGTGAGCATCAACGGGTCCGAAAAGGAAAGCCTCACTCTGCTCCCAATGCTTGCGCATAGCACGCCAATGGGTGTCTGCCTCAATCATTACCGTCGTGTAATCTGTGCCCGCGTCCACGGCATCGGCTATCTGCTGTGTACTTGCCAACAGTTTTAAGCCTTCGTCAGCCATAGCACTATAGGTGGCAATAACCGTGTTATTTACATAAGGCGGCACAACACGTTGCAATGCCTCTTCTTTGTCAGAGGTAATCTCTGTATTACCTCCGTTGCATGCTACCATTCCCATGACGCATGCGGCACTTAGTGCCCATTTAAAAATCTTTTTCATAATATCATTTGTTATAATTGATAAAATCCTGCATAAACGATACCAACGGCAATCTGCGGCTCGTCGTTATATATCTTTCCTCGCGTCCCGTCCGCGCGCGTTCCTTTTTTAAGAATGCCATACGAGAACTCAGCCTTCACACCTATCTGCTTAATCGGGAAATAGTTGATGCCGACAGCCGCGCGGTGGCGACCACACCAAGCGTACATATCCGTCGGTTGATTATCGTAGCGAAACATCGAATCATAATAATCATACCGGGCGAAGAGATAGAAGGATTGTTTCTTCTCTTTTAATTTGCTGCTAAGCGAAAAGAAGTCATAGCCGGCTTCAAGACCGGCGGCGAGCGCATCGGAAGCCACCCATTGCCGACTTGAAACGGAGCCTTTTCGCATGGCAATATTATACTTTGTAATCGCCGCTGCATCGCTCAAATGGCCGTACATAAAGGCGCCTCGCAGTACAAACCCATAATCCTTATACGCAAAGTCAAACGCGCCAATAGAAACGGTTCCTTTCACATCTTTATATGCGCTTGCATCCAATTCGGCATTGCTTTTGCTAAGTGTATTGCGGAACGAATTTCCGCAGTAAGCACTTAGACTCAACCGCAACCCTTTCACCCCCGTATAATCGACACGTGCAGCGCCTGCAAAGACATTCGCCAACTTAAATTCATACGGACTTCCGGCACCCGGTTTAATCCAATTCTTACGATTAAAGCGGTCGCTATCCAAACCCGGCAGGAACATTGCCTGATAATGCCATCCGTTTGGCGTTGAGCCCATGAACGTCAATGCCACCTCATGCCATGTACTCGGGATTATAGTGAACTCGCCTTCATTCCTATAAACGCTGAAATATTCGGTAGGTTCATGGTGTGCATTCAGTCCGCCCACCGGTATCACTTGCATACCTGCCCGGAGAATGGCATAGCGGTTAAACGCTTTTTGCAACCAGAACTGCTCCAATGCCACTTCTCCGCCGCGTTCAATCTCACCTTCATATTCACCTCCTTCTTCTTCCTCAATCTCTATAGCACTCTCTGTTCCGCCGTGCTCAAACTCAATTTCCGTTCCGACAGACCATCCTTTGCCGAAGTCGTACCCCATATAAATGACGACATGCGGCAAATCAAATTCGCCGTAATGGTCATTGGCATATTTCTCGGGATTCTTGCCGTAGCGAAGATAATTATTCGAATAAAAACAATGTTTCGCCGTTACTTCACCATAACCACCAATTGTAAATCGTCCTGTCTTTTTCTCTTTCGGCAGACTTGCTACTTCTGTATTCTGAGGCTTTGCCTCATTGTTAACCATTTGTTGGGATATACTATCTTTTTTCTCCAAGGCCTCTACACGCCGGATAAGCGCCTGCAAGTCAGCCGCACTCACCTTGATAGAGTCCTCTGCAAACATGGTTAATACGCTCATTATAAGCACGATAAATAGAATTATCCGTCTTTTCATAATTTTATCTTTTCATCTATTTTTTGCTCTATTTTACTAATGCAAAATTACTATTTATTTACCAATCATGCAATCCCAATTAATTGTGCTTTTATAATAGTGTCGATTTTTAAGATGCCATATACGATTATTATGAAAATATTTATATCGCTTGCGGCATTAAAATATTTGTTGTAATTTTGCATCGTGAACGACATAAACAAGTTGGAAGTTGAAAGAAGAGATGAATAACGAACAAATGAAATTAGATAACCAGTTGTGTTTTCGGTTGTACTCAGCGGCACGATTGATGGTAAAACGATCAAGCGCTATGCTCCGATGACAGAACCAAAAGATTTTGAGAAGGACGTTGTGGATTACCTGGCGCAATAAATATCATCATCCCAATTTATGGTGATTTTGTAACTTCTTAAGAAAATCTTAATTATTATTTAAGAAAAACATTGTACCTTTGCAGCAAATTTTCGGATTTATGCGAGCAAAGGTATTGTTTTTTTGTCTGCTTATCGCTACCGGTCTATTAGGGCAGGTGAGTGAAGGATTGGAAAAAAATAAGGTGTACCAGGGTTTCTCCGGCGGAATGATGCTGCATACGGGCTATCTGTTTGGTCAAGATAAGAATGCACCTACTACGATTGATGGTCGTTCAACCAGTCCTCAGGGTGCACTTTTCGGCATTGGCGGTGCGTTGCGCGTACATCTTTGGAAACATCTGCGCACGGGATTTGAGGGTTTTGTATCCACAATGCCGAGCGGAATAACGGATTGTCATGATATCCTAAAACCCGGCAGTTATGTGCGTGTAGGTTGTGGAGGTGTGCTGGCGGATTGTTGCTGGAGAATGGATCGAGTTTGGCCGTATGTAGGAGGTGTAATAGGAGGCGGTTCAATGAAAGGATTGTATATCCTGGATGGCGACCAGCACAGTTGGGAACAAGATGCCAATAGCACGTTTCATAAACAATCCTTTTTCTATGTCACCCCTTATGTGGGTTGCGATTATTGCCTGACACGCAAGGTACATATCACATTCCGGCTCGATTGGATGCTAGCGTTCCATCGGTCCGAATTATGTATGCCTACCGGTCCGAGATTATATTTTGGTTTTATGTTTTGTCATTGATATGAGTTACGAAGGGTTATTATTGGGCCTCGGAGCATTTCTATGCATCGGAATTTTTCATCCGCTGGTTATCAAGGCGGAATATTACTGGGGTATCCGATCGTGGTGGATGTTCCTGATTATTGGTTTGGCAGGTACGTGCGGTTCGCTGCTGGTAAGCAATATTTATCTTTCTATTTTCCTGGGTATTTTCGCTTTCTCAGCCTTCTGGGGCATAGGCGAAGTGATTAAGCAAGAGAAACGAGTATTGCGCGGTTGGTTTCCCGAAAACCCCAAACGGCATGCGTACTACGAGCGCCGAAGAAAAGAACTCAAAGTCTTTCCAGATAATTTTCACTATCCCAAAATGTTGTGATTTTGACTCCTTCTATTGAGCATGTCGTATTTTTTTTGTAATTTTGCATCGTTTTTATCAAAAAAGCGATGTATAAAGCTACAGATAAGATATGCGATTTGATGTCGCGCGAGGAAGACGCGATACAAATTATCAGCCGTTTTGGCTTGGAGATGGGGGTGGGCGACCAAACTATCGCACAAGCATGCGAAAATCATGGTGTGCACACGCCGACTTTTCTAGCTGTAGTCAACTACAAGATTTTCAAGCAGAAAGTACTGCCAGCGGATATAGATATTCCGACTTTGCAACGCTATTTGCAAAATGCGCATAATTATTTTCTCAATTTTCGCTTACCGCGTTTGCGCATGGCGCTTATAGAAGCAATCATCCCTGCAGATCCAACGACAAAAATCCCCGGACTTATTCTGCATTGCTACGATGAATTCGTAGATGAGATTCGCGCTCATATAGAGCATGAGAATGCCGGTTTATTTGAAGAGCATGAGCATGACGATGAGCGCATTACCAGTAAGCTGACCGAGATTAAAAATCTGATTATCAAGTACTATCCGACACAGCCGACATCCAAAGAAGGAACCGTTACCTATACGCTGATAAGCGTAATGAGCGACCTATGGCATACGGAGCAGGATTTTTCAGACCATTGTGCCATAGAAGATGAGATTCTCCGACCTACACTTTCCAATTATCGTCATCATACAAAACAATTGGGCAAGGTGCAAGAAACGGAGGAATTGAGTGACCGCGAACGCGATGTACTCATTCAAGTAGTAAGGGGATTGAGCAACAAAGAGATTGCAGATGTGCTTTGCATATCCATGCATACTGTCATTACACACCGCAAACACATTACCCGCAAACTCAATATACATTCTACGGCGGGCTTAACGATATATGCCATCGTTAACAAACTGATTGATCTAAACAGTATGGAATAAATACACCTTATTGATGTAGACGCGCGTGCGTACCCACGTGTGCGCATGTACAATAATCATTCGAGTGTGGGGTAGAACTCCCACCGATAGAATCAACAAACAAACGCAGGACAAAATCCTGCGCTTTTTGTTTGAATGTCATAAACTGAATTTTCATAGGTTGGTTAAAGTTTAATGGTAATAGTTGCATTTTTATCTTTTCATTTCGAGTGCAAAGTTAATACATTTTTGTGAATTATGCAAGAAAAAACATCACTTTTTTGTCACAATAAATGTGAACACGAGAATATCGATAATCATTCACAAACCAATTGTTCACAAATAACAGAAATGCTTATATCTAAAGTAGACCGGACATCTTGATCAGTGGATATTTTCCTAAAAGGGTAGGGAAGGCTAACGTGAGACGATGAGGTTGTAAAAGCTTTACAAACTTATATAATTTCACGGCAAAGCAATGCTTATAACTATCTATATTTCAATAGTTATAGCAATTACTTGAAGTACAATTTATGCAGATAAAAGCATATGTTTGAAAATAATGTCAAAACAAGTCTTTTTCACGCTATATAATCTATATAAATAACATAAAATGTGGCAATTATAAGAGTTACTTGTCGCAATGCAAAAGTATTATTTACGGCCAACACCAGTAGAGCCACTCTTGTAGAGACTTAGATTCGGGTACAGTGTTGTTTAGTACTATATTGTGGAACATATTTTCGATTGTGAATATGTGATATATTTATGAATGTGAAAAATATTTTTAAAAATATTGTGCGAACATTTGTGTAATTCACATTTATTTTGTACCTTTGCGCTCGCTTTCGTTAATACTCTCGCGACTCGCTGCTCTGCAGCTCAATATGGCGCTACGTATTACGCTACGCTCTCCCCCATAGCAAACAGCCTCCGGCTTGGTTTACTCTGGGGACCCCAGGTTAAATATAATAATATTATTATACAAATGAACGAGAAAGAACGTATAGATCAAGTCATCAAATCTGTAGGCATGACTGCGCGTCAATTTGCAACAGAGATACATGTACAGCCCGGTACAATCAGTAATATGATGGCCGGAAGAAATAATCCGAGTTTAGATGTAATGCGCAAAATACTGCAACGCTATCCTACATTGAACCCGGAATGGCTCATTCTTGGTAAAGGTGATATGTGGCGCACAGAACCGGGAAAAGAACCCGGTCTATTTGACCGTCAAGCCCCAGATCCCAAAGAGAAAGTAGTACGTACTGTGACACAAAAAGAAGAGCCGCAGGTTTCTGCAGCTCCTCCTAAACAAATCAGCCGGATAGTCGTCTATTACACGGATAATACCTTCGAGGAATTTTACGGCAACAGTAAATAACGAGTATTCTACGACAACAGTAAATAACGGGTATTTGACGTCAAGTTGTAACTCACGAGAGTCGCAACATAGTCACAAAAAGAAGCGCTGCTTATTGCAACGCTTCTTTTAGTACCTCACTTATATCATGCACAAAGTGCAATTTTAGGCCCTTCAGGTACGGCGGTGCTATTTCCGCTACATCCTTGCGGTTGTCTTCACAGAGGATCACATCCGTGATGCCCGCACGTTTTGCCGCGAGCAGTTTTTCTTTGACGCCGCCTATGGGCAGCACTTTGCCGCGCAGAGTCATCTCTCCGGTCATGGCGATACGCGGTTTCACAAGACGATGCGTAAAGGCGCTGACGAGCGCGGTAGTCATTGTAATACCTGCGGAAGGTCCATCTTTAGGTATCGCTCCTTCCGGCACATGGATATGCACGGCTGTTTTTTCAAAGACTTCCGGTTTGATTCCCAGTTCCTTAGCATGAGCCTTCACATAGCCTAATGCCAAGGTGGCCGATTCCTTCATCACATCTCCCAAGTTTCCGGTGAGAGTAAGAGTAGGCGTTTTAGCCGCTGACAGGCTGGTCTCAATAAATAGAATCTCGCCTCCGACTTGCGTCCAAGCCAAACCGGTCACGACACCTAAATATTTATTCGTTTCCCAGAAATCACGCGAGTAACGTGCCTGCCCGAGATAATTGCGCAGATCCTCCAGCGTTACAGAGACGTTGTATTCCTCGCCCAGGGCTAACTTAGTATCTACTTTGCGGCAGATAGTAGCAATCTGACGTTCGAGGCTGCGGACACCGGATTCCCGGGTATAATCTTCGATTATATGTCCGAGAATATCCTTGTTCAGTTTGAGTTGTGAGGCTTTAAGACCATGATTTTTTAACTCCTTAGGAATTAAATGCCGTTTGGCGATTTCCTCTTTCTCCTCCTTGAGATATCCTGTCATCTCGATGAGTTCCATTCGGTCCAGAAGCGGACGTGGAATGGTGTCCAGACTATTTGCCGTAGCTATAAAGAGCACGCGACTCAAATCATAATCGACATCCAGATAATTGTCATGGAAAGTGTTGTTCTGCTCCGGATCCAGCACTTCAAGCAGCGCAGACGTCGGGTCTCCCTTATAATCCGCACCAATCTTATCCACTTCGTCCAGCACAAAAACAGGATTCGATGTGCCACATTTCTTGATGGCATCGATGATTCTGCCCGGCAGCGCGCCTATATACGTTCTTCTATGTCCTCTAATCTCCGCTTCATCGTGCAGACCTCCTAATGACATCCGTGCGTACTTGCGTCCCAGCGCCTCCGCGATGCTCTTTCCCAAGCTTGTTTTTCCGACTCCCGGAGGCCCGTAAAGGCATAGGATGGGGGATTTGACGGGGTTGGATTCTTTCTCTTTTTGCGTACGAAGGGCTAATTGGCGTTGTACCGCAAGGTATTCGACAATCCGTTCCTTCACTTTATCCAATCCAAAGTGGTCACGATTCAGAATCTCCTGCGCATGTTTCATATCGAAATTATCTTCCGAACAGATGTTCCATGGCAGTTCCAGGAAGGTCTCCAAGTATGTCAGTTGAGTGGAGTAGTCGGGCGAATGCGTGGGCATATGCTCCAAGCGCTTGAGCTCTTTGTTAAAGGCCAGTTGAGCGGCATCCGACCAATTTTTCGTCTGCGCTTTCTCGCGCAACTCTTTGATCGTCTGTGCACCGGTGTCGCCCAGGTCTTGCTTAATCGTCTCAATCTCCTGCTGCAAGAAATACTCCCGTTGCTGCTTATCCATAGCTTCGTGCGTACGACGCCGTATATCCGCCTTGATATTGAGCATCTCGTTATCATGCTCGAGGATCTTGAGCATCTGCATCGCACGCTCCGTAAGCGAGTCAATATGCAGTAAATCAATCTTTTTCTCCTTCTCAAAATCATAAAGCGCACATACGTAATTAACCAACGTAGGACCGCTTTCGATATTGCGTAGGGTAGTGCGCATACTGCTGACATGGTTGTTATCGGTCGTATCATCGACTTTGGTGAGGATATTCATAATCACATCGCGCATCGAATCAACCGTAGCATAGAACTCTTTGTCATCTAACAGCGGCATATTTTCCGGCATTTCGCATATCTGAGCCTGCAATAATCCTTCTTCAGAACGTTGAAAATCACGTACTTGTATTCGTTTGACGCCTTCTAAGATAGCCATCACATGATTGTCTCCCATCTCCGGCACAGGAATGATCTGCAGCACTTTGCAAAACGTGCCGAGCGTATATAAGTCGCCGTTTCCGCTAAGCTCCGTAACAGCATCATCGACTTGAGTCAACACCACAATGGGTTGTTTGGCTTTGTGTGCCGCCTTAACCAGTTTGAGGCTGCTGTCACGACTGATAGCAATAGGCATCATCACGCCGGGAAAAAGTACCACTTTTCTAATAGGCAGTACTTCGTACCATTTGTCTTCTTCAATTGTATATTTCATCTTCAAAAAATCTTTCTTCTATATAATAGGGTTCTTTTCCAATTATGCTATTTTACATAATGCCGATTAGATTCCAAAGTACTATATAAAATATATAGGATAAATTAATACCTAATATAGTCTTTAATAAATATCTAATATAGTCTTTTATAAGACACTTATACAATAACAATAATTATACCAATTATGAGTTATGACAAATTGGCAGAATACATGTTTGCGAGTGTGGCTGTTAATGCTGCGAGTTTTTGAGTTTCTCGCGGAATATCGCTTGTATGAAGTTGTCCAGCTTGGCGTATTGTTTTTTATGGAGTATCATTGATCCGGGTCTCAGTTTCTTTTCGCAAGGCGCTTCAGGATCCGGTCGTTTGAACTGTGCGTAGAAACGATTTTTGAAGTTTTCCAGTTCTGCGCGGAGTTCAAGCGTTTTCTGACGCTCTTCGGATGTCATGGCCGCGAGTTCTTCATCTGTAAACTTACCGGAATTTATGATATCTGATGCCAGACGTTTAGACTCACTAAACAGTTGTATATTAGCGAGTTCCGATCCTTTAGGCGGCGTTTTTTCATAGTCACGCGGATGTACAATCTTATAGGATTCCTGGGTGCCTTCTCTGAGGACCGCTCCATTGGGTGCGCGGTATTTCTTTTTTCTCATGATGATACCGCTTCCTTTCTCAAATTCCCCGTTCATTTCAGCGAAGGGCGTGTGAAATTTTACTTTAGTCATGATGGTATTTAGTTAGTTATTATACTCTTTTAGGCGGAAGTCGCTTTTTTTGTTCTATCGGGCGAATGATTTGGCATGATTTTTGCCGTATATACTACGTATATACAAGTCGTTCTGACAAGTTGTCAGTTAGGTCATTTTTCTTGCTTTGTCCTAAGACTGACGTTAAAGAAATCTCCCTGTAATCACCCAGTAATCACCCAGTAATCACCCCGTAATCACCCCCTTTAATTTGGTTTAGGGTGCGATAAAACCTCGGTTTTTCACCGAGGTTAATTTTATGGTTTTTCCCTACTCTTTTTTCGGCAATGGGAGTTGATTATGCTTCGGAGAACTGGTCCTTCCCTACTCCGCAGATAGGACAAACCCAGTCTTCCGGTAGTTCGTTAAACGCTTTTCCTTCTACGTTGGGGTCGTATTCGTACCCGCAAACGTCACAAATGTACTTTGCCATAGATGTTGGATTTAATTAGTTAATCTTTTCGGGTGCAAAGGTACAAAAAAAATTTGATATATGCAAGAGAAAGCAAAGATTATTTACTCGTTTATGCTCGTCAAATCATCCGTTTCATCCTTGGGTTTTGGGAGAGGCAATTCGTCTTGCGGGCTGGTGAAATGTACAGCACGCCTTGATGAGATAACACTTCGTCCGAGCCGTTTCTCCAAGTTCTGACGGGCGACATCTGCTACCTCTCCGCCTTCTTGGGCAATAGAAGCAGTCTCCGAATAACCTAAAGGATTACGTTCATGCGAGATTTCTGTGGCAGCGGCCTCTGCTAAACCGTTGAGCATCAATTCCACGTTGGTCATGTTATCCCGCAAACTCTCTTTCCGCAAGCCTTTAAATTCCTTATACTCGCGTGTATTCATACCCGACCACGCGCGATACATGATATCCGTTAACGAGGCATACTGAGTTTCGCTTTCTACCCCACTTCGTTTCCATTCGTCCGTCAGACCTTTACGGATTTCAATCGTTTTGATACGTTGGTTGATCCAGTTCTCGGAATAGCCAAGCCGCCTGTAATCCTGGATAGCTTGTTCAATGCTCCTTTCCGGATCCTGCAGCTGATTTAATCGCTCTTGCCCCACATGTGCAAGCCAGAGTTTAAACGGTTCCGCTTTTTTGGAAGGAACAGACTGGATGAGCCGTAGAACTTGCTCTGTATCAGCCACATCGGTAAGGCGTTTCTTACCATCTGCAGCGGTTAATTTCAAAGCGTTACAATTTGTAACGGTTTCATTTCCCTCATCTTTCAAACGCTTCTTAAGAACTCTCCAATATGTTTGAGGATTTTCACTATCCGTCAATACTTGGATTACATCCACAACAGAGAAATAGTACTTCTCTGCGTCGCTATCCCACACTACGCGAATCTGTGCGGAGTCGAATAATCGGATTACTTCTTCCTGTGCCATGTATCAAAACCTTTGCGGGTGCAAAGGTACAAAAAAATTTTGATATATGCAAATATATATGACAAAAAAAGGGCGAGGCTGTGCCCCACCCTAAATGTTTACACATCGGAATAATCCTTATTGTGTATGTCATTCAAAAAGTTGTGCAAAGTTACTACTTATTTTCTAAATATGCAAATATATTTGTAAAAAATTTTGGTAATTGCGCTTTTTTCTGTAATTTTGCGTCCCAATGGACACTCGATTTAGCGAATATAGAATTATGTGGGTGCTGGTTTTATTTGACCTTCCGACAGATACCAAGAAAGACCGGAAGGAATATGCCCTGTTCCGTAAGAAGCTTTTGATGGACGGGTTCACAATGTTTCAATTCAGTATATATCTGCGTCATTGCCCGAGTGCAGAGAACGCAGAAGTACATATAGCGCGCGTCAAGAAATGGATGCCACCATTTGGTAAGATTGGTATTCTCCGAATCACGGACAAACAGTTTGGTGATATGCAGATTTTTGAATGCTGCAAAGAGATAGCGGTTGATCAGCCGGTTCAACAATTGGAGTTGTTTTAGAAAAAGAAAAATGGTGCTATACAAACAAAAGCAGTACTCGAAAGTACTGCTTTTTTACGTTCTAAAACTTGTTGTAACTTGTTGTGTTTTAGTGTATTATACGGAATCTATTGTTTTAGTCCGTATTGTTTACTTTTTTGAATGACATACACAACTGGTATTGATATTCGTCAATCTGTCGTTGTATTGTTTTAGTCCGTATTGTTTACTTTTTTGAATGACATACACAACGAACGTACAAGTAAAGCGATACAAAGTCTAATTGTTTTAGTCCGTATTGTTTACTTTTTTGAATGACATACACAACCGCTTCTGCAGCATCTTTGTCTGCCTTAGCATTGTTTTAGTCCGTATTGTTTACTTTTTTGAATGACATACACAACCGCACCTACCATGGGTGCGCCGTGATCATCATTGTTTTAGTCCGTATTGTTTACTTTTTTGAATGACATACACAACTTTCCGGCGCTTTTTGTGGCGTTTGCGGGGATTGTTTTAGTCCGTATTGTTTACTTTTTTGAATGACATACACAACTGCAAGTCAGACAACGAGAACTACCCGCCGATTGTTTTAGTCCGTATTGTTTACTTTTTTGAATGACATACACAACCCATACTGCAGAGTAGGCAATGCACGAGTGATTGTTTTAGTCCGTATTGTTTACTTTTTTGAATGACATACACAACCCATACTGCAGAGTAGGCAATGCACGAGTGATTGTTTTAGTCCGTATTGTTTACTTTTTTGAATGACATACACAACAAGATTACTTATTGTCAGCAGCTCTCCCGTATTGTTTTAGTCCGTATTGTTTACTTTTTTGAATGACATACACAACTTATCGATCCAGTAGCCATAAGGATACATAATTGTTTTAGTCCGTATTGTTTACTTTTTTGAATGACATACACAACTGGAATACCTCGAGTTCCTTATGTGCGAGCATTGTTTTAGTCCGTATTGTTTACTTTTTTGAATGACATACACAACAGTTCTCCGGATACGATGCCAAGATAGACAATTGTTTTAGTCCGTATTGTTTACTTTTTTGAATGACATACACAACATAGATGGTGGTCTTATCATCGGACTTCGATTGTTTTAGTCCGTATTGTTTACTTTTTTGAATGACATACACAACCAGAAATAACTGGCATACCAGGTGGTTCTTATTGTTTTAGTCCGTATTGTTTACTTTTTTGAATGACATACACAACGCGCCTCCGAAGAGGTTCACGCGCTTCATGATTGTTTTAGTCCGTATTGTTTACTTTTTTGAATGACATACACAACGGAACGGCAAAAGATTTTATTTGCATTTCTATTGTTTTAGTCCGTATTCTTAGCTTTGCACGATTACTGGTTTACTTTTTTGAATGACATACACAACTTGATAAGCAAAAGATGATAACACTTCAAAATTGTTTTAGTCCGTATTCTTAGCTTCGCACGATTACTGGTTTACTTTTTTGAATGACATACACAACCGCTGTCACGCCACTGGGCATAGAACACATATTGTTTTAGTCCGTATTGTTTACTTTTTTGAATGACATACACAACGCCTTGCTTGTTGCTTGTAGTGCTATATCGATTGTTTTAGTCCGTATTGTTTACTTTTTTGAATGACATACACAACATAGTACCTAGAAGGTTGTTATATGTGTCATTGTTTTAGTCCGTATTCTTAGCTTCGCACGATTACTGGTTTACTTTTTTGAATGACATACACAACTTGCAAATGTTTACGGTTCAAAGTTAGGTCATTGTTTTAGTCCGTATTCTTAGCTTCGCACGATTACTGGTTTACTTTTTTGAATGACATACACAACGGCATCATGGAGTTCTTCACCGATCACTATCTTGTTTTAGTCCGTATTCTTAGCTTCGCACGATTACTGGTTTACTTTTTTGAATGACATACACAACGTGGGATTATATTAAACAAGGCCAACGCTTATTGTTTTAGTCCGTATTCTTAGCTTCGCACGATACTGGTTTACTTTTTTGAATGATACTTTTACCAATCGGGATAGATGATTTTTCTTGCTTCACCTGAGTAACATTTCTGTACACTTTGAGCCGTTGTTTGGATAGCTAACATCATTGGGCTGCGATGTCCGGAGATGTTCACATCCATGGTGGTTATCCCTAATAATTCGCGTTTTTGGTCAGATGAGATATCGCTTGTCACTCCACCCTTGCTCCACATCTCCAACACTTTCATGTCCACAAATGGGCGGTAAGGCTCCATGATATCATCCGCCAAACAATACGCGTCATAGCGGCTATGATGATGAATGCCTAATGTCGGCAATAATCCTGCTCCGACTAATGCTCTTGCCATCATCGCTCGCACAATACTATAGCCATAATTGAGCAAATTATTGGGAGGTAAGCCTTGCGGGTCACGAATAAACGCATCCTTCTCGAACATATTGCGCCAATAGAAGGCAGCTGCTCGCGCCTCCATGTTATCTGTATCACCAGAACGCACATCTTTTGCCCATTTGAGCATGTTGTTATGCTCTATATGCTGTGTGCCTAAAATATGTGCTTGACCTAATATTTTAGCAACTACCGTTTGTTGCCACATCTGTTTCTTGAGAGGTTCAGAAGCATCTATTTGCGCCCGGAAACGCTCGCTTTGCAGAGTGTTTCCGTCCAAAGGTAGCATCAGACCGACAGGAAGATGCTTGTCGTTACTTGTTACAATCGCCACATTATTAGCAAGTAGCGCATCGATAAGCGCATGAGTGATGGTTATTTGCTTATGATCGAGAATGACGACACCAATATCTTCAATAGGCAGCGTGCGGGTTACATCTTGCAACTCGACCACCATCTGCGTTAACTTAAGGCTCAGCCGCGCAGGGTTCTCAAAACATAAGACGCGTTTAATCATTACTCAATTATATTTCCCAAGCGGTCAACTTTAATAGGAATACAAATTTCTTTTATAAGTGATTCTTCCGCACAAATACGGGATATCTTATTCAATTGAGTGTATTCTACTTTATTGACAATCGGAGACGCAACTGCTACAGGAATAAAATATGCATCCGTATCACTTGACGAAACAAACTTATAGATTCTTGATCTATCTATTTCTAATGCGCTATCAGATTTAAGAACATAGACTAAATCACCAGGAGAAAGGATGAAATTTAATTTTGCATTCATGGCTACAAGATTTTCGCCGTGTACCCATTTGTCTAACCATGTGCGCCATTCTTTCTTTCCTTGTTTCTGACAATCCACAGCAACTTTGAATGGTATAGTGACAAAAGAGCGTTTTTCAGAACCATCATCCATCTTTGTTGAATAAACCGCAAAAAACAGGTTAGTTCCCTTATCTGCCTCAACGAACTTTTTGCTCTTAGCGCCAATTTGCCCCACCGCAAATTTCTCTGCTTTCTCGTACGTGCGTACCTTAAATATAGGTTTATGGGGTACACCGTTATTGAGAGCCTGAATGTCCGCATTCATTTTCTCAATACCATCCGGAGAGAACGCTAATTTTGGATCGTTATTGCAACGCTCCAAATGTGCCAAGAGAATCTTCTGGATAGCTTCCGAAGTTACTTTATTACGGATGTAATCTTCTGTAAAGGAATCATCCAAAGCCGTTCTTACCGCATAGTAATGGTCGTTTGTATCCTTGGTATAATAGAAAACTTCAATACGTTTTAGATTCACATCTGCCCAAACATCAGGCTCAGAGGCAAAGTATTGCTTGATTTGCTTTTCGTTTTTGCCTTCCTGCAACAATTCCTTCAGTTTTGCACGCAAATCCTTCTCTACAATATCTTCTACGTGTTGGAGTGCATATGTTAGATTTACATATTTCTTTCTACGCAGGTTGACTTCTCCGAAAACAGTTGCTTTGTGCAGAGACTTGCGAATTGACCAGTTTTCACCTTTCTCTTGAGGATCTCTTTTCTTTTTTAGTTTTCCTGTTTCTTCATCTTTTACAAAATGAACGAAATGGTTATTGCTCTTATTAATAACACGCAAGTTCTGTTTGAAGCTGACCACTATATTTTCCAGCGTTTCTTGCACATCTTTTTGGAAGCCATCATAAGGAGCGATAAAATCTGTAAATTTATAATGATCTTTTCCATCTGCGCTTCTCCATACTTCGCGTTTGCGCAGCAATGTTTGCAGGTCATAACGTGCTTTTTCGTCTTTGTCTAAGGCGGATTCATTACTCAGTAGAGCTACATGATTGCGTGTAGTAAAGGCAATAACTATCGCATCCATAGCATGGTGGCGATGATCAATACGCTTTTTCTCAAATCCTTGTTTGAGTTCCAAAGGCATATTCGGAATAATATGACCGTTTGCTGTTTTTGCAGTAAAGACCGTAGTGTTTTGTATCTGATTCAGTCTCTCGAAACGCGGAAGAATAATCTTATTCCACACATCATTTATACCCCAATCTTTCTTCAAACGTGTAGTTGTTGCTCCGTTGCAGACAATCAAATTTTTGCTAACTGCTTCCGGCTCATATTCCGTATTACTGATTTTCTCGCGAACAATATTGCTAAGTAATTGCATCATCAGTCGGCTAATATAACGGCTATCATTCATTTGTCGAGCGACAAACTTCTCAGGAATCTCATCCAACATCAGTTTTTCTTGTTTACGCGGATCTCCTGCAAAATTCTTTTTTATAATATCTTCATATGCTTGTAGAGACAATACTTGTACCACTTTTCCTCCGGAAAGCGTAATGTTCTCTCCTCCACATTGAGCGATAAACTCATGTCCCAACATGCGATCTTTACGTGCATTTACTTCTGCTTCACAAATGACTTTGTTGGACATCGAATCATCAAAGAAGCGCGATTGAGGAATAACATGCTCAATCTGGTATGCCGGTGTAAAGAGTTTAGCTAATGGAATAATCTCACCTGTATATGGAGAAACATACTTCTGATCAAGCCACAAACGGTATTTCTTTATATCCTGTAACGATGGCTGTTTGAGAGACGATAAATCATTAATAATACGCTGTGTATCATCATCCGGTTTATAAGCTGACAACACACCATCTTCATAGATACGGAACAACTCTTGCTGACTCGGAGAATAGGCATGAACTTCTTCCACATCCATCTCTGGATTCATAAATTCCTGCAAAAGCAATTTAGCACGCAAATTTGCTTTCTCATTCTCCTGCTGGCGTAGCATGGTTTTCTTGCGTTGCTCTGCATTTTGCTTGAGATCACGACCTAATTCGATATGTATTTCATCAATTTGTCCTTCTTGTTTCCAAATATCACGAACCGTTCTTAGGCTTTCCATTACTACTTGCTCCACAATGGGGTTGTTGAGCGAATGTAAACGGAATGATTGCAAATATTTATCTATATCTTCCGGCTTCTCCCATTTGGTGTCATTCTTGCGCACATCATAAACAACATATTCCGCAAGCCACAATGGAAGTCCCTGAAAATCTTTTACTTCATGCATTGTGTCCAATTTCTCGCGAACACGTTCACTAACCGAGTCATCCACTTCTCCGGTTAAAATATGGTCAATACGAGATTTTGTTTGAGCATCTATCGCTTCTTCGCTCCAATACTCTCCGCTACGCATTAAGTTCAGTAACTTGCGCGTAGCCTTTTCGCTATATGCTCCGTAGTCGGAAAATGGTTTCATCTTACCTAATTTCTCTACAAACACATCGGACAGATGGTTTGTTTCAGCATAATGTTTGAGCGCAGCGAGTAGTTGAGACTTATCAGTTATTGAATAGAGCATGTGCCATATTTGCTCTAAATTATTGATAATTCTATTATTCTTTTTGGCTTTCTCGTCTTGTTCTTTACCTGATAATTTTCTATGATGCTTGTTTTTGCGGATTTCAAATGGATCGGTCAAAGTGTTGATGTCTCCACCTGCCTCTTTAATAGTACCAATTATAGTAGAGGAAACAGGAGCAGCAGGGTATTTCTTGTCATTCTCAGACACGAAATTCCAAGATAATCCTTTAATCTTATTTTTACCAACTAATTGCGTTAATAGAGATTTTTCTGAAACCTCTTTTTGTGTTAGCAGCCAAGAGATTAAATCCGCTTTGTTAGCAATATACTCTGTGGTACAATCTTCCTTGCCTATTCCATTAGCAGCCTCTCTATAGATATGTAAGTTTTCCACAAACTGCCATAAACGGAACTCTTCATAAATAGGATGAGATTTGGAGATACATTTCAAGTATTGTTTTTGCCATTTATCATCTTTTTCCTTAAATACATAATACTCGTACGGACATTCGTTGATTAGCGACTTCTTGCTTTTCAGCGGACGTTGATAGAAGATAATATCATTTAACAGCAAATACGTAAAATCCTTGCCGGCTATACTATTCCGATAAGCTTCATTTTGTGGATACAGCGCATGAATACACTCATCATACAAATCTCCATTTTGCAATTCGGGAATAAACTGCTTTTGAGTATCAAGGATGCGTTTTAACTCGTCCTTATAGTATTTTCGGTCAACGACACGTACCAACTGACCGATAATCTTTTGATCCGGATTTTGTAGCAAAGCATCGTAGATAAATTCTCCGACGGTTTTGTGGCTTGCATCAATATCGTGTTGGGTCTTTAGTTTTAAAAGTCCCCAATCATCATCTGCCGGCGCTCTAAATGTTCTTCTAACTATACCATCTTTATCCATTGCATCAGTTCCATCGGAATTAAGAGTGGTTGAAACAATGAAGTTTTTAGTTTTACCTTCCCAATCTAAGGAATATTTGCTTTCTTTGGTAAAAATCCATCCATTTTCAAGACATACTTCATATACCGATTTTCCTTTTGACTTTTCGCCGGTATCGCGAACAGAAATAACTTTTTGTGTTATAAACTCTTGGCGCTTATTCTCTTTCTGCTCTTCTTCCTCTCCGCGGGCTTGATTATAACCGCGTTTTTGATTAAACTGCTGAAGAATCCAAGCTAATTCCTGCTTACTAATAGGCTGAGTTAAAGCTTTTTTACGCAGATAATAAATCGTCCAATCATATGCAATGTTTCGTTCGTTTACCAGCAATTCCGGATGTGCGTTTCCGAAATCCTTTACCATTTCAAGGAATGAATCTTTGAACAAGAACGAATACTTCCCGTCAACAACATCCCATGCTAATTTGGGTTCAGCTCCTTTATTTAACTGACCATAGCGATTCAACTCTTTGGTATAATGATCCGGCAAGAAACCAAGAATTGTTAAAACTCGGTTTAGACGTTCTCTGCGCAAAGCGTGACGCTCGTACAAACGTCTCGCGCCTCGTGCGGCAGTACGAGTTGCTGTCTGGGAGATCGAATTACCGCTTTCAAAATCTCCCATTAACTTGGCATCCATAGGAATAATACGGCTACCTGCATGAGAAATGCTTTTCATGCCGTTTTCATCATTAACTACTGCCCAACCGATACTATTGGTTCCTAAATCTAAACCGAGAATTTTCTTCTTCATGGTATCTGTATCTTTAAATTTTGCTCGCAAAGGTAATACATTTTTCTGAAATGTGCAAATAAATAGAGAAAATCGATGATTTTTCGTTAAAGAGTTAAAGAGTTAAGATGGTTATACTGCGTAAAACGTTAAGCAGTAGGCAGGAATAGATAGAAATGGGTAGAAATGAGTAGAAAGGGATGAAAAAAAGGGTGAGGCACTGCCCCACCCTTAAAAGAAAGATGAAATGGTTTTAGTCGATATAGCTTACGTACGAGCCACGGACACATTTCCAACTGCCGTTGTCAAGCAATATAACCTCATCGCCATAAACGCCATCTATCTTATCGCCGTCTCCATCTACGGCATACCAGTAACGGCCTTGCTTGATGAGGAAACAGCCGTTCCAGAAGAGATAAGGACTTTCATTCGAATAACACTCCACCTTACGGCCGGAACAATGGTAGATATCCCAAGAACCTGAACTGCGTTGGAACGTTACATAGCCAAACGGGAAATAATAGATGGTCTTTCCGTAGATGCCGCTCACAAGGTCTCCGTCTTCGTCAGCCAGATACCATGTATTGCCTCGTCTGACGCGGTAATAGCCGTTGTACAACAGGTTGATTTCATCGCCATAGAGGATGGAACTATTATTTCGATAGATGTATATCGTGCGGCCGGAAGTTCTTACATAACAGCCGTTCCACAAATCCTGGTAATTATCCGTGCAGAAAACGGCCTTGCGCGTAGTTACTTCATGACCGGAGTCCTCAAACCACAGGTCATACCTATCGGAAACAACATACTGCGCCTGCATGCTTACGCAAGCCATCAATGCTACTAAAAAGGAATAGAATCGTTTCATAAGGCAACTATTTAAAGCGTTTAACAATCCGTTTCCCATCCAATAGCAATTATCGTGCCACTCTTCCGTTTAATTGGTTACGCTTTAGCGGCCAGAGGAGACGGAGTGGCATATACACGCGCTGCGAGTTCCTGATCCAGGACATACAGTCCGTATGAATTGCCGTCCAACATCTTGAGTTTGTTGATGATATCAACCGCATTCTCTTCCTCCTCCACTTGCTCGTCGATAAACCACTGTAAACGGCTCTGCGCGGCATAGTCTTTCTCTTCTACAGCGATATGCATGAGGTTATTGATGAGCGAGGTAACATGTTGCTCATGCTTGTAGGTAGCCTCGAAAGCCGCTAACGGAGAAGCCCACTCCGTCTCAACCGCATCAATAGCCTTGAGCAGTACACGGCCGCCACGACTGATGAGGTAGTTATAGAAAATCTGCGCGTGGTCCTGCTCCTCCTTGAATTGGATAGCAAACCAGTTTGCCATGCCGGTAAAACCTTTGTCCTGGCAATAAGCAGACATACTCAGATACAAATATGCCGACCACATCTCGGCATTGATTTGGGCGTTAATAGCGTCCTCTAAACGTTTTGAAATCATAAATTTATTTACTATTTAATCATTTACTATTTGGTCATTTGTTTTTAGATACTCAGGGTGAGAAGGGCTTGCCATGAGTCTTCCTTGACATCCTTCTTCTGATGAATGGCCTTACTCAGGGGAATGAGTACTATGTCATCATTCTGGATACCAACCATAACGTTGCGTTGCCCGTCCAGCAAAGCTTGCACTGCAGCGACCCCCATGCGGGATGCCAATATACGGTCATAGGCGGAAGGACTTCCGCCGCGTTGTAAATGGCCAAGGACAGTAACGCGGGTGGAGAATTCCGGATGAATCTTCTCAATCATTTTGGCTACCGTTGCGGCTCCTCCTTCAACTGCGTGCTCCTGAACCAGCACAATAGACGAACTCTTCGTTTTGCGTTTTCCGCTACCAATTGCTTCTTCAATCTGTTCCTTCACCTGTGCACGCTCGGGAATGATAGCTGCTTCACAGCCTCCCGCAATCGCGGCATTAAGCGTCAGAAATCCGGCATCACGGCCCATGACTTCTACCAAGAAAACACGTTCGTGTGATGTAGCAGTGTCACGTAGTTTATCTATACATTCGGTAATCGTACTGAGCGAGGTGTCGTAGCCGATTGTAGCATCTGTGCCCCATAAGTCATTATCGATTGTACCGGGCAGGCCAATTACAGGAATATCGTACTCCTGTGCAAAGAGACGGCCCCCTGTGAAAGTGCCATCACCGCCTATAACCACTAAAGCATCAATCTTTTCCTTCTGAATGACCTTATAAGCCTGTTTACGGCCTTCGGGTGTCATGAATTCCATACAACGTGCTGACTTGAGTATGGTTCCTCCGCGTTGTATTATACCTGACACATCTTGGGAAGTAAAACTCTTTACTTCGCCATCTATTAGACCTTTGTAGCCACGATAGATTGCTTTTACTTGCAAACCTTGCGCAATAGCAGCTCGTGTCACCGCACGAATGGCTGCGTTCATTCCGGGGGCATCTCCCCCAGATGTTAATACACCGATTGTTTTAATCATTTTTCGTAATATTATATGGTGTATAGTGCAATAAGTTATCCGACTTGCACGTCCGGATTTATCTTGCGAATCATGCCTTTGAGCACATCTCCCGGTCCAAACTCATAGAACTCAGTTGCGCCATCAGCAATCATGTTTTGCACGGATTGCGTCCAGCGAACGGGGGCTGTAAGTTGTTTCAAGAGGTTTTCGCGGATGATTTCCGGTTCTGTTTCTGCTTTGGCAGATACATTCTGGTAGATAGGACAGAAGGGTCTGTGGAAGTCCGTTTTGTTGATAGCGCTTGCCAAATCTTCTGCCGCGGGTTGCATCAACGGTGAATGGAAGGCACCTCCGACGGGGAGACGCAGCGCACGACGCGCCCCTGCTTCTTTGAGCGCTATGCAAGCCGCCTCAACCGCATCTATATCTCCGGAGATTACGATTTGACCCGGGCAGTTGAAGTTGGCTGCCACAACGGTGGCAGCATTTGTGATTTGTGATTGGTGATTGGTGATTTCTTGACAAATCTCCACCACTTTTTCATCCGGAAGACCGAGGACGGCCGCCATCGTACCAGGGTTGGCCTCGCAGGCAGCCTGCATCGCTTGTGCGCGCGCGGACACTAATAATAAGGCGTCCTCAAAACGCAAAGCGCCACATGCTACGAGTGCGCTAAACTCACCAAGGCTGTGACCCGCTACCATGTCGGGTTTCTCGATGGTCAAAAGACGCTGTGCTACAACCGAATGCAGAAAAACAGCCGGCTGCGTCACTTTGGTCTGCTTGAGATCATCGGCCGTGCCGTTGAACATGACTTCAGTCAGCGAGAAGCCAAGCAGTCTGTCGGCTGCCTGGCACATCTCGCGGGCTTCTTTGTGCGCATCGTACAGATCTTTGCACATGCCCGGGAACTGGCTACCCTGCCCCGGGAAGATAAATGCTTTTAGCATTTTCGTTTAGTGTTTAGTGTTTAGCGTTTAGTGGCTTATGCCATGAGACCTGCCACGAGTGCCAGAATAGCATAGAACTCCGGCAAAGCGCAGTAAATCATGGTGTTGGTCATTACATCGTGGCCGGCAGCGATATTAGCAATACCGTTTGCCGCAGTCTGTCCCTGACGGATAGCAGAAAGCAGGAAAACGATACCCATACCGATGCCCAGACCGAAGAGCAGAATCGGGTTGGTCTCCATCAGCCCCTTCATCATCAGGAAAGCCACGAAACCATACAAACCCTGCGTAGCAGGAAGTGCAGAAAGAATCATGTAAGCCGATGATTTCTCTTTGTTCTTCTTCAAACCACCTTCAGCAGCGTTAGCTGCAATAGTTGTTCCGAAAGCCGAACCAACGCCGGACAGGCCCAACATAAGGCCAAGTCCGAGATAACCTAAAATTTGTTCCATAGTGATAAAATTTATTTATGATTTATAATTGCCAATTTATGATTTACTAAAGGGTTGATATAGTTTGCCGGATCCCTCGTAGCCCGCGTTCTTGAAATACTCGACGAACGACAGACGCAGCGGGTGAACAAACGCTCCCAGACAAGCCATCAGCAGGTTGAGAACGTGCCCGAAAGTCACAATGAGTATAAAACCGATCCATGTACCCACATTCGGGTTCTCGCCAAGCACTTGTGTACCGAGCTGGTTGAAGGCTGCACCTAACATTCCGCCCGCCAAACCAAGGGCGTAAAGACGGATGTATGAAAGCACATCGCCCAGCAGACCGGTGGCCATCTGGTACGTATCCCAGAGACCTGCTCCCACGTTAATCAACGGATTGCGGCCCGGTGTGTTGAACACGAAGATACCCAAGGCAGACACCGCGCCTATACCGATGAGTGTCCATTTGACAGTTTCGGTAGGCAGCGAGAACGTCATCGCCAGAATAGCCGTACAGATACCTCCCACAATGAGCAACAACCATCCCCAAGTAGAAACGGTGTTTTTGAACCCATCGCGTTTGGTATAAGAGACGGCTTTGATAGTCATAGCGAGAATGATATGTACGACACCTATAACGAGTGCCAGAACCATCATTACATCATATTCCCCAATCTTGCCATTAACACCTAAGTTATTGAACATCACTGCTTTTGCACTCTCCGGGAACCATTCTGCGCGGTAGATATCCACACCGAAGAAAGTGCCCATGAGGTAGCCCACAACAGTAGATCCGACACCCAGCGCCATGATAATACCGCCCAGTCCATCGAACATCTCAATCTTCAGTTTGCCTTTATAGATGAGATATCCGATGAGGGTGAGCATGAGTCCGTACCCGCAGTCGCCAATACACAGGGCGAAGAAAAGCAGGAAACACGGGCCGAGAATGGGCGTCGGGTCAAACTCATTGTAGTTCGGCCAGCCGTACATACCTGTGAGGGGTTCGAAGAGTTTCACAAACCAGTTGTTGTGCAACTTGATTGGTGTAGCGTCTTCTTTAACCGGATCGGCCTCCTCGTAATACACTTCAGCGGCAGCAAGCATCGCGTTCAATTCCGCCTCTTTGTCAATCGGGCAGAACCCCTCGAAGAGGCAGAGTGCGCCTTCAGCGAGTTTGTCTGTAGAGAGCGTAACGCGCTGCCAATCAATGTTTTGCCGCGCCTCCTTGAGTTGCGCTTTGATGTTCTCTATATTCGCGAGTTGCCATGCTTCAATGCGGGCATTAGCGGCAGCAAGGAGTCCGTTGAGTTGTTCTGCCTCTTGGAGCCACTGCGCTTCGGATTTCTCGGGTGCAGGGAGTTCGGAGACCGGTAATTCGGAGTAATCGGAGTTATCCGAGTGATCCGAGACTGCAACGAAATAAGTCTTGCCTTCTTTCTCGGCGAGAGCTATCCCCCACCCGTCCCGGAACGCTTTGGACGAACAACTGAAGAAGCGAAGCGTGTACCCGGCTTTTGAGAGTTCTTTAATGCGCTCCGCATCGAACTCACCCCATACTGCGGCTTCTTTGGCAGCCTCTTGAGCAGCCGCAATACGCTCCTGAATATTTGCCCGTTCAGCAATCAGTTGGTCCGGCGCCCCTTGTTTGAGCAGACGACGCAGTTCATCTTCGTGCTGAAGGGCTTTTTGAAGGTTCTCATCATCTTCGATGAGACCAGCCGCTTTTTGCGTGATATGCACTACGCCCAGTTCACGTAATTGCTCCAAGAAAGGCTCATAGTCGCGATGGAACACCAAGAAGGTGTATTTTTTCATTTGCGTAATCATGCCTGCGCTCCTTTCTCTTTTTTAGCTTTCACAATCTTCTGGCTGGACTTATTGAGGTTCTCCTCGTCTTCCATAAATCGTTTGATTTTCCGGATGGCATCTTGATAGCCCGGAATCTGCACTTTCTCGAAGAGGTTCACTTTCTGCGTTGTTTTCTTACGCGCATACTCAAGCAGTTCCACTTTACGCTGCACGAACTCCTGTCGAATCCCCACATCCGCAATGGCCTTGAGTTGCTCAAAGCCATCAGCAAACCATTTCGGGCTGGAAAACAACGAGAACTCTTTGGTCGAATAGACAACCTCATCCAGCACAGGTATGCGTACGCCGGCAATCTTTTTTACCGACATGCGCACATCGTCCACGTGAATGAGCGAGGTATCAAACTCCCCCCAAAGTGCAATCATCTTGTCGTAGTCCTTAATGCGGCGCTCGACTTCTTTATCCAAGTCCTCGAGCTCCTTCTTTGCCTTTTTCACTTCCAGCCGCAAAGCAGTCTCTTTGCTTTGCAAAGTAGGCAAAGTTCGTTGCCGCATCTTCAGGTCTTTTTCCAGACTCTGCAACGATGTTTTATTAAATTGATAAGTTATAGCCATGGCTATTTTCTTATTTTTTCATTTTCTCATTTTTATATTTTCTCATTTAGCCGGCCAATATTTCTCCACGAGAGCGGCTTTGATGTTGACCTCTTCAGGTTTGAAATATTTGCCAAACAACGACCATGCGATGTCGAGCATCTGAACGGTGTTGATGTTCACGTCAATAGCCAAAATCTCTCTCGAGTAATCGCGCGCGAAGTTCAGACACCGCTCATCATAATCAGTAAGGTCGAAACCATTCTCTTTCTTCGTTTTAGCATTAGCCGCGTCGGCATACAGACGAACGGCGGCGTTCATAACCTGCGGATGATCTTCGCGGGTCTTTTTACCTGCAACCAATTGTTTCAGACGTGAAAGTGAGCGGAACGGATCAACGATGACTTTTCCGATTTCAGAGTCACGGCGGAGATACAACTGACCTTCTGTGATGTAACCGGTGTTATCCGGAATAGCGTGCGTGATATCACCACCAGACAGGGTTGTTACGGCGATGATGGTAATCGAACCTCCACCAATTTCCTCCGGGAACTGAACCGCCTTCTCATATATCTTGGCGAGATCGGAATAGAGCGAGCCCGGCATAGAGTCTTTGGACGGGATTTGGTCCATACGGTTGGACACGATGGCCAGTGCATCGGCGTAAAGCGTCATATCGGTGAGAAGCACGAGCACTTTCTCGTGTTTCTCAACAGCGAAATACTCTGCGGCGGTAAGCGCCATATCCGGAATCAGCAGTCGTTCAACCGGCGGGTTCTCTGTCGTATTAACGAACGAGACGATATGGTCGAGCATGCCGGCGTTGGAGAAGACATTCTTGAAATAGAGGTAGTCATCGTTGGTCAGACCCATACCGCCGAGGATGATTTTATCTGCCTCTGCGCGGAGTGCTACGTTTGCCATCACCTGATTGTACGGTTGGTCCGGGTCGGCAAAGAACGGAATCTTCTGTCCAGAGACGAGGGTGTTGTTCAAGTCAATACCTGCAATACCCGTAGCAATCAGCTCTGACGGTTGTTTACGACGCACCGGGTTAACGGATGGTCCACCGATCTCCACCTCTTTACCCTCAATAGCCGGTCCGCCATCAATAGGATCGCCGTAAGCGTTAAAGAAACGACCGGCCAGTTGGTCACTCACTTTGAGACTCGGCGCTTTACCGAGGAATACTACCTCTGCATTAGTCGGGATTCCTTCGGTACCTTGGAACACCTGCAGCGTTACCTCATCGCCGATGATTTTTACTACCTGCGCCAGTTTGCCGTTCACCGTAGCGAGTTCGTCATTACCTACTCCTTCGGCCTTGAGCGAACAGGTCGCTTTGGTGATTGCAGTAATCTGAGTGTAGATTTTTTGAAATGCTTTTGCCATTCGCGCTGGCTATCCTCGTACATGTGCTAAAACAAAGTTTTAGTAGTAAGTACTCGGATGCCCTCGCTCTTCGGTCCGTGCGCACTCCGTTAGCACACGTCCCGAGGGAGGACCCTCTAAGCCAGATGAGAGGTTTTAAGTATCATTGTTACATTTATTTGATTTTTGTGCCAAGGACGTTATACATGTGTCCGCCGAAGAGGATGTAGAGTTGGTTCTCATGCAAGATCTTACGGCCAGAAGACTTGAATGTTTCTGCCGTGATCTCTTTGATGCCTTCGGGATTATTCCACAAGTCGAAATAGATCTCTATCTGCTTGAGATACATGGCTTTCATGGTGTTCTCCAGACGAATCTCCACGGTGCCGGAAGTAGGTTCGGCCAATTCGAATTCATACGTCTCCAGATGCTCGTCCAAAGACTCCGACTCGCCCACTTGATTGCCTGCGACAAACACACTCAGTACGCCATCTCCGTTGGCAGCTGCGGTGACACGCACCATGGCTACACCGCAACCTGTCGTCTCTTCGGTCACTAACTTCACCCAGCCTGCAGGGTACGTTCCGGAGCCAAAGACGGCACCTTTCGTCTTATCATAAGAAGTGGTGTTATCATTGGCAATACTTACGTTCCAGACATATCCGCTCAACTCAGCATGCGTGTCCACACGGCAAGCGCCGGTGAACGTGTGACTATAGGTGTCACATCCGCTCTCTGACTGCTCACGCACGTTCGTGATAGTAAGGTATATATCGCTTGTGATAGCCGTCGCGGGCACAGAGATAAGGAGCGAGTCGCCGGCAAAAGATGCTACGTTAAGCAATTTACCGCCGCACTCTACACGTACTGCGCATGTTTCGGATGAGAGCGGTGCGTAGCCTTCTTTGGCTTTGAAGGAAACCGCGATATCTGTTACCGCATTTGTTTTGACATAAGCGCCATTAAAGCCGATGTACTCACCGATTTCTACACCGGTATAGTCATAATGCAACCAATACCTCGTATTGTCTTTCATGAGGGCGAAGACCGAGCAGTCACTCATCGGATAGAAAATCTGTCCGGGTTGGCCGGCGTCTGCCACATTGCTGTTTTTGCGTGTGGACCAACCAAGGAAAGTATAGCCGGTATTGGCGATTACTGTAGGCAGGGTGACTCCGGCACCTTTTGTCTTTTCAGTAACAGATGCCGTCGCACAAGTTCCTTTGTCACTGCTGACGGAGAAATTAACGGTACATTTATCCACACCGTCTTGGAAATCCAAATAGATCACTCCGCCCTGCTCCTTAACATTGTTGAACCATTGTTTGTTACTGAACATCTTATATTCTGATGCTCCGGAAGGAAACAGATCGCCTTGCTTGCCAAAATAACCGTTGGTGAGGTTGTCGGCCTTGTATTGCGGCGCTTTGCCATCTGCCTCAACGAGATCCACGCACATATGACGCTCTACGCTATTCACCTCGTCCGACTCCCATTTATTCTTCACATAATCGATCTTGGTGAGCATCAATCCGTGACCCGGGATGTACTGATCCCATCCGCTCTGTTGACGGTTCTCCAAGATATAGAACTCGCGAGGGTCCGGACTCAGACCGTTGAGGTTCGATTGACCTGTTGCGGTGATAATAGCGCAGTCTCCAGATTCGTTAAGATCACGCAAACGCACATTCATCGGTCCATCCAACAGAATGGGTTCTATCCATCCGAGATACCAACGTTCATATGCACTCATCGCGGAAGGGGTATTAGCCCCGTCATTGAAACAACCATGGTCCATTACGTCCCAGTCACCAAGGGTCTTGACAAGCAAGCCTGCCGTAGAACTGAAATTCGGCAATCCGAGGATATGTGCAAACTCATGAATAAAGGTTCCTATTCCGTCTCGTTTAGAGGGCGTACGCAGTTCCGGAACTGCACAGCACGAAGCTACAGTCTTTCCGTCCAATTGCACAAGATAGTCCAATTCCAATGTGGTCTCCAGATCATCCGTAAACTCCCATACTGCGTCCGGAAGATAGTCTTGTTTCTCGCCTTCTCCGGCATAGATCACAGCCAGGGCGTCAATACGGCCATCACCATCTTGATCATAAAGTGTGAAATCCGCGAGATCTTCAACTGAATTACATGCGTCAGCAATCATCACTGCATCGCCGATATCGTCTCCTTCCTCGTCATTAGCTCCATAACTACGGCGATCCCCAGGCAAAGTAACCGGGCCGATAATATCAAACGACGGAGTGTATTGACCAAACGAATTGTCCGCGAAATACTTCTCCAAAGACGCTTTATAGACTGAAAAGTCCGTATTTTTGAACTGCACGTCCGTATAATTGGCCAAAATCACCGGCACTCGTTTGGGTTGAAGGTGACGCACTCCTCCGTTTGAAGAAGCGCTAACTGTCAATACTACAGATAATAATGTTATAATGAATAGTGTTTTTTTCATGCGGCTATCTGCTTCTCTGCAAGAAGTTCATCCAGTTTTTTGCGGTAATCTTCGAACTCTGCGGAGTGGAACTCACAATAGTTCATCTGCTTGCAGAGGTTGATGACGCGTTTGAAGTAATCGATGACATCAAGGAAGTTATCGAAATCGTAGTCGTGTTTGCAGATGTCCATGACGAGGTGAAGCATGTACTGCTGGCGCTCGAGCGGACAAACAGCGTCAATCTTATCGAAGGCATCCTGCTGGAGAATGACGAAGTCGATGACCTCGGATTTCCAGAACGCCTCGTGGTAGTCCACAGGCACACCGTCGTCACCAAGGATGTTGATCTGCTCCTGAATCTCTTTACCGCGCTGGAGGTACGTCTTCATGTCGTTCACCATCGGCAACCAGTCTTTATCAATCAATTGACTGATATATTCCTCAAACTCAGGGTATTCCACATATTTGGAGTATGAGTCAATGGGGTTCACAGCCGGATAGCGTTTGCGGTCCGCGCGTGCCTGTTCCAAAGCGTAGAAACAACGTGCCACTTTCTTCGTTCCTTCGGTAACCGGCTCTTTAAGGTTACCACCGGCAGGCGAAACGGTACCGAGGAAAGTAACGGAACCTGTAGCTCCATTATTAAGGTACACGTAACCTGCGCGTGCATAAAAGGCGCCAATGATGGCTGAAAGGTCCATCGGGAAGGCATCTTGTCCAGGAAGCTCCTCCAGACGGTTAGACATCTCACGGAGAGCCTGTGCCCAACGGGAAGTGGAGTCCGCCATGAGGAGGACGCGCAGACCCATCGAACGATAGTACTCAGCGATGGTCATAGATGTATAAACAGATGCCTCACGGGATGCCACAGGCATATTAGATGTGTTCGCGATGATGATCGTACGCTCCATGAGCTTGCGGCCTGTGTGCGGGTCGTCGAGTTCAGGGAACTCCGTGAAGGTCTCTACGACCTCGTTCGCACGCTCACCGCATGCTGCTATAATCACAATATCTGCCTCTGCTTGTTTGGATATAGCATGTTGAAGCACGGTCTTACCGGTACCGAACGGTCCCGGAATAAAGCCTGTACCACCCTCGCAGAGCGGATTAGCGGTGTCAATAGTGCGCACACCCGTTTCGAGCAGTTTGAAGGGACGCGGTTTCTCGCGATACGCCAGAATAGCTTTCTTCACCGGCCATTTCTGAACCATGGTCACCTCATGTTCATTTCCTTCTGCGTCCGTCAAAACGGCAATCACCTCGTTAATGGTGTACTCGCCTGCCCCTTTGATGGATTTTACAGTATAGGCGCCTTCGAATGCGAAGGGCACCATAATCTTATGCGACTGATGGTTCTCATCCACTTCGCCAAGCCAAGAAGCCGCTTCTACTTTGTCGCCCACTTTGGCGATAGGTGTAAACGCCCATTTCTTTTCTTGGTCGAGCGGGAAGTTGTACTCACCACGTTTGAGGAACACGCCTGTCAGTTTGTCCAAATCGTTCTGAAGGCCGTCGTAGTTACGGCTCAACAGACCGGGACCGAGCGTTACCTCAAGCATGTGACCGGTGAACTCAACCTTATTGCCCACTTTCAGGCCACGGGTGGATTCAAACACCTGCGCATATACGTTGGCACCGATGACCTTGATGACTTCAGCCATTAACTTGGTGTCTCCTACGTAGATGTAGCAAATTTCGTTTTGCGCAACCGGGCCGTCCACTGCGACGGTCACCAGGTTGGCAATAATTCCTTTAACTTTTCCAGTTGTCATATCTTAGTCTATTTTTATATCTTTTTTAAATTCCGCCACCAGTTCGCGGAAGATTTTTTCACCCTCTTCTATGGTTAAGATGGACCAGCGATGAAGCATAAGGGCTTCCAAATAATACGCAAAGACCATTTCCGGTGAAAAGAAATCAAACTCCGTGCGCGACCGCAGCCACTCAAAGCGGATGGCGTCTTGGGCTTTCTCACGTTGCATTAGGTCTTCTATTCCTGCCAGCGAGAGCATCTCTGTCCAGTCTCCGGTTAGTTCATTCAGCCCGAAATCTTTTTGAGAGGTATGGGTGCGCAGTTGTTCTGCCACTTCGCCATCACCGATAATCTGCGTTTTCGGGTCAAAACCATGCTTGCGACATATCTGCGCCACGAGCACATTATTCATGTCTCTATTGAACGCAAACCAGGCCCGCACGAACTTATTGCCCGCTTGCAGACCTTGCTCCACCGTCGCTTCATCCATCGGAGCGCGAAGCAAATCCAGCAGTTTTTTATCCGATGCAGACAATTGTTCATCCAGCAGTTCTTCCAATTTCTCTAACGAAATCGGAGTGTCAGAACCGGCTTTCAGTTCGGGTAAGCCTGCTAATAGATATTCGTACGTCATAGAATGTACAGTTTGACAATGTACAAAGTACTATTTAGAACAACTCTTCTACCAACTGCGGGCGAAGCATTTCTTTAAAGTATGCGATGAACTCAGCATCACCGAAGGCCAGTTTGTAACCACCTTTGGCCGGCTGGATGGTGAAGTCCGTCTTGATACCTTTTACTTCGGCTATTTTCACGCCTTTATCCAGCAGGCCCTTGGCATTGGCGGCAAAGTATTTCTTCAGTTCCTCTGCATCTTTGGTTTCTATCACCACTTCGCCTTCTTTGCACATCTGCTCTGCCAGTTTGGCGATGAGACCTTGCATAAACTTCGCGTCAGCAGAAGCTGCCTTCACGCTATCCGAAGCAATCTTATCCGACAACAAGTTCGCGATCTCCGTTTTTACGGCGTTCACGCTCTGCTCGGCATATAACTTCAGTTCCGCACGTGTTTTCTTATCCAAGTCTGCAGATTTATGTTCTGCGTCAGCAAGGATGGAAGCGGCTTTCTTCTCTGCCGCGGCAATAATCTCAGCTGCTTTGGCGTTCGCATTTTCTACAATTTGCTTTGCTTCAGCATTGCCTTTCTCTACGCCTTCCGCGTAGATTTTGTCAGTTAATTCAGAAAGATTCATTGTTATATAGATGTTTTTTGTTATCGTACCTTTATTCTACTTTTACCCTACTTTTATCGAGAGTGCTACCCCTCCGAGGGGTACCACTTACCCACAAATTCGCCGCAAAGGTACATAAAAAAAATGACATATGCAAATGCATATGCCACTTTTCTATAAAAATGTTTCAATTTATTGAACTTTTTGTCCTTGGAGCGTATAAGTCTGCTCTCCTTTTTCGATGAGCATAATGCCGTCACGCAGTTTTTTGGAAGAACGGTCTTCAGCTGCAGACACTTCATCTACACCGTTTCCGACGATGGGTTCGTTAATCTTTAGCGATATACGCAAATCGTCTGTACGGTTTTTATAAGAAGTTGATCTCCAATGCGTTACATCTTCTACAATCGACTGAACGGGTTCTTTTACAATCTCTGTAGCCAATAGTTTGAGTCCCGGAAGTATCATCATCAATTTTAAGTTACTGCCCACCATTTCGGTCATCATATCTTCCATTCCAGTATAGATGGCATCAGCTATCACTTGTGCATTCGAATCCTCCGATTCATTAGCTTTACTATGAAGGATATACAAATCGATGATGTGTTGACCAAGATGCCGATTCACCAAATCCAGTTGACCGGCAGAGTCAGGAATGATACTTAAAATCTCGTCTTTGAGACTGAATCCAAGCGTTTGTTCAAGTTTGGACATGTTGTCGCCAAGGCTGCTCAGTCCCGCATCCAAATTAGCCAGCGCTTTATTGAATGCACGATAGGTCATATCCGGAATCAAGTTGGCCGTGTGCTCGCGCATCCAGTTCTCGTTGTATTGCTCAAAATCAGACACGTGAGTCTGCGTCGAACGGATATAATCCGTTTTTACTCCTACTTGTGAACAATCGCCCGAGATAGTCAACCAGCGGTAAGGGCAAGGGAATGTAATCGGCGAACCTGTACTTATCTCCACTATACTGTCGTTCGTCAGCCCGGTCGTATCGCGGTATGTGGTAATGCTGTTCACATGGAAATGACCGGTTAGAACAAGCCGTACACCATGATGCATCAACAGGTCCCGAATAGCCGCTGCATTCTCGAATTGACAGGCTTTCTCCAGTGTTCCTTGTTGGTCAAAATGGTCCATGAGCTGCCAATGAGTCATCGCTATCACCATATTGCCTTTTGCACGAGCCGGATCGATATAATTGTTTAACAGAGCCTCTAATTCCGTCATGTCTATAGAACCGGTAGATGCCGTGCCGTTGGAACCGTCTAATCCGAGAATGGTAACACCCTCAAACGGTTCGGCAACAAAACTATTTCCGGACATCTCGATAGCCGGATCTCTAAAAAACGGTTCATAGAAACTAAGCCACGTATAACCTTGCTCTTCCAGACTGTTCACACGCTCTTTCTCTTCTCCCATGTATTGATACGGCTTGCCGCCTAAATCATGGTTTCCGGGAATAAACAAAGCAGGAATACCTGCCTCTTTCAGGCGCTCCAGATCTTCTTTGATGATGGCATGACTGGCATACTCGTCATCTTTTGTCAAATCACCGGGAATGAGCAGCAAGTCCGGTTTGTACAGCAATGCGGTATCCATCAGTTGCTTCCATATTTCCTCACTCATATCCAACATCTTACGCTGTTTTTGCATCATGGACTGGAAAGAGGTGCTTTGCCCATCAAACAGACTCTTTGCAAACACATGCGGGTCTGTAATGACCATGATTTTTTTCTCTTTACTTTCCGATTGACCGAAAGCCAAAAGCGGCGCGAGAGCCAATAAAAGGAATAGTTTTTTCATATCTGTTATTGTTTGTTATTGCAATGTGATTTCCACTCGTCTATTGAGTTGTCGGCCTTCTTCCGTCTCATTTGTAGCGACCGGCTTGGTATCTCCATACCCGAAAGCACTGATATTCTGCGGATTACAACCGTATTCAATCAGTTTGTCTCGCACAGCATTAGCGCGTGCTTGTGACAACTGCCTATTGTCTTCCGGTTTACCGATATTATCCGTATGTCCGGCTATGCGTACCTTATAGTTGTATGTATAGATAAACGTTGCAATTCGTTGTAATTCAGGAAGTGAACTGTCTTCGATTACTGCTTTGCCGGTCTCAAACAGTAAGTTCTCTATGGCTACTGCTTCGTTCATCTTCAGCACGGTTATCGTTTCCGGTCGTTTGTCTGCCGGCATAGCGACAGTGTAGATATCATGTCTGCGGCCGTTTTTCTGCGCATAATAAGCCGTCTGACCATCTGCCGAGATCTTATACCAGCAGTCTCTGCCGGTCGTATTAATCGTAGGACCAAGGTTCTCCGGTTCTGACCAGCAAGTCCAGCAACTATCACTTAATCTGCGACTTACCCATACATCCAAATCACCTGACGTGCCTTCTCTATCCGACGAGAAATAGAGCGTTTTCATATCAGGATGCAGGAAGGGCGAACGCTCCATACCTGCGGTATTGATAGCAGAACCGATGGAATACGGTTGACTCCAACGACCTTGAGTATCCCGTTCGCTAATAAAGATATTCAGAGACGGTTTTTCTTCTCCCTCCGATGCATAATTGGCTGCGAAAAGCAGCACGCTTCCATCCGCGCTGATCTGTGCATCTGCCTGCCAATTGCCTAACTGCAAATAACTCGGCAGAGGTCGCGGTTCGGACCATGAAGAGCCATTACGAACGGAGAAACACATACGGCCTTCTACGAAGACTAACATTGTCCGCCCATCGCCGCTGATAGAGGTAGGCGCTTCGTTACGGTATGGATTGCTCAACTCGGGTATACGCCGTGCACTACTCCATTCACCTGTTCGCGCATCGCGGCGGGAGACATAGATATCTTCCGTTTCTGAGCCCTCTTCCCGATGTAAGCCCACGAAATACATAGTGCGGTCATCAATTGTCACAACCGGTCCGTATTCTTCGCCTTGTAGCGTGTTTATCGAAGAAGGAAGAGGTGTGGCGCTGCAGAAGATAAGCACTAACAACTGGGCGGCCATGACACGCAAGAAAGTCGTAAACGGATAAACGGTGGCATAGCAAATAGAGGCCTGGTTATTCTCCGAAGATAGCGACTGCGCATAAGGCAATGCCATGGCAGAAGTCATGGAACCAATAAGAAGGCCTGTCACTTTGAAATAATTGATATGCAGCCATTTATATGCTATTGCGCCTACTATCAATAAGGGTAATAACGTAATAATAAAGCCGTATCCTATCCATAAATAACCGCCATTGACTAATGTAGGCACAAATTCTTCTCCCACGCTCAGACCTAACGCAGCCAGGAAGAGCGTCAAACCAACCTGGCGCAGCATCATATTAGCAGAAGTGGTAGAGAACGTGACCATATTATAATAGGGTCCGTAATGACCTATCAGCAATGCTACAATCAGCGAACCGCCTACCAAACCCAGTTTGAAGGTTTGGCCCATTCCCGGAATAGGAATCGGCAGTAATCCAACACAGATGCCTAATACTATGCCAAAGAAGACCGGTAATAGATGCGGCACATCCAGACGTTTCAATTCGTTGCCGAAAGTGTCGGCCACGCGCTGTACATCATTTTTATCTCCTACAACCATCAAGCGGTCTCCTAACTGCAAAATCATGTCGTCTGTCGCCAACAAATCAATACCCGCGCGGTTAACACGCGTAATGGTGGCATGATATTGTTGCCGCAGATTGAAGGAACGGATACGCTTACCGTTACACTCCGGTTTGGTAACGGCTATACGTCTGGAAATCAAGTGGTCAGACTTCTCTTTCTGTACCTGCAGATTATAGTCTTTCAATTGACCTAAGAGCCGCAGAGAACTTACATGCCGGTTGTCGGTTAACACACGAATCGTATCGCCGTTTTGGAATGTAGTCTCTTCATTGATCAGTTCGTCCGAACCATTGGCACGAATCACACGACTGACAACAATTTCTTTCACCGGACTAACCTGTAACAGGTCACGCAGTCGCATAATGCCTAATTGCGGATTATTGATCGTTATATCTACGCAAACAGGCTCTTCGCCTTCGGCGCGCACTTCATCGCGCAATCGTTTCTCCTCTTCCGGCAGTTGGACTTTGAAACACTTGCGTATTAGTTCGAAAGCCAATATAACCCCTACTATACTAAGCGGATACGCAACGGCATAACCCGTAGCGATATCAGGGTTGTTTTGCCCCGTTATATCAAAATAAGCCTGCTGCGCTGATGCCAAAGAAGGCGTGGAAGTGGTGGCACCGGACATTACACCGGCCATTGTGCTCATATCAATACCAGTAATATAATGCAGAACAATGGCACATACGCAGCCTAATAGCACAATCGCCGCGGCTAACATATTCAGCGTAAGCCCGCTTTTCTTAAAAGGCGAAAACGACGGACCAACCTGTAAACCAATCGAATAGACGAAAAGTATCAGACCGAAATCTTTGGCAAATTGCGCCACACTATGATCAATAGCAATACCAAAAGAAGCCAAGGCTATACCAATGAAGAGCACCCACGTTACACCTAACGAGAAATGCTTAATCTTTGCTTTCTCGCCAAGCCATAGGCCTATTGTCATCACTACCGTCAGCCAAAGCAATGACTGAGTGATGGACGGTTGAAATAAAAACTGCTCTATCTCGTTCATAACCACTAATCCTCTAATCCTCTAATCCTCTCCAACATGCCTATTAACGCCTTAGTGCATGCGCGGTCTGTTATCTGCTCGCGCAGTTTACCCAATTGAAAGCACTCTGCCGTTGTTCCTTCAGGCGTCGACCAAGCTATCCAAACGGTTCCTACAGGTTTCTCTTTGGTACCTCCTGTCGGCCCGGCTATGCCACTGGTGGCAATACTATAATCAGTCCCTATTTGTCTGCGAACAGCATTTGCCATTTGGATTACCACCTCTTCGCTTACTACACCGCGCGCTTTTATTGTTTCTGCAGGGACATCCAACAAGTGCTCTTTTACACTGTTATCATAGCTGATAATAGACCCGTAATAGAAGGCAGAACTGCCTGCATGCTTATTCAGCAAAGCCGCTAATTTACCGCCGGTACAACTCTCTGCCGTCGCAATCGTTTTGCCCAACTCCTTAAGTTTGTTGCCTACGAGAACTTCAATCGGGTCATCCGTTTCGGCAATACAATAATCTGCCACAAGGGATTTTAACTCCGCAAACAAAGCGTCCATCTCTTTGTCTGTCTGGCCGCCATAGGCTGATAGACGCAAACGTATAATACCGTCCTTAGGCAAATAAGCCAGATGAACCGAAGAAGGCAATGAAGTCTCAAAATCCTCCAATATAATCGCCAATGCAGACTCCGGAATACCGGTCACTTGCAGCGTCTTATGAATGATTTGTGTGCGTTGGCGACCAATATATGGCAGAATTTGCTCCTCCATGGCAATCTTCATCTCATAAGGCACACCGGGCATGGAAGCCAGTATTTTGGCGCCTTTATGGAAAATCATCAATGGCGCGGAGCCTACTCTATTCTCCAGTATTTCTGCGCATTCCGGCACAAGCCATTGCGTTGCAGTAAGCCGGTTAAGCACATCCGGTCTGGCGCTATATAGCTGCATGATATGCTCACGCACGCGTGCATCTTCAATAAGGTGTGTGTCGAAATATTCACACAGCACATGTTTGGTTATATCATCTTTGGTAGGACCGAGGCCGCCGGTAGTAAGCACTATATCCGCACGGCCGAAAGCTTCGTTCAGAGCCGCGATAATATGTTCCCGCTCATCGTGAACAGAGGTTACCTGATATAGTTCGATACCTTGTTCATTCAGTCGTTCGGCTATCCAGGCGGAATTGGTATCCACCACTTGGCCAATCAGTAGTTCGTCTCCTATGGTAATTACTTCTGCGCGCATTGTTTATGCCATTCTGTGGCTGTCAATTCCAATTCGTTATACCATGCCTCTCCAAAACGCCGTATAAGCGGTTCTTTGAGGAATTGATATAAAGGTGTATGTTGTTTTTTCCCTAATACTCTTGCACAATGACAAATATCCCAGCGGTGATATTCCAACCCTGTGTACTCGCCTACTCTCGTTAGACGTATCGGATAGAGGTGGCAGGAAATAGGCTTTTTAAAATCTATCTTTCCGGCATTAAAAGCTTTTTCTATCAAGCAATAACACCATCCCTTATGGTCCGTGCGGGAAAAGATACAATCTTTGTCGTTTACGATCGATGTGACGCGTTCACCAGAAGGATCATTGTAAGCGATGCCTTGTGCTTCTACAACCGCCTTGGCTTCCTTGGTCATCTCCGGCAGAAGTACAGGTAAGATACTTTGTATCTTTTGCTCCTCTTCCTCTGTTAAAGGGGCACCGGCGTCGCCTTCGATACAACAACATCCGTGACAAGAGTCCAAGTCACAGCAGAACTCTTTCTCCAGGACATCCAGCGAGACTAATGTGTTTTGAATCAGGAACATAAATTATAAACCGAAGAAGCCTTCCGCCCATATTTTAATACCTAATGCTATCAATACCAAACCGCCGACCAACTCCATGTTAATCTTCAGTTTGCCGACAAAGACGCCTAACAAATATCCACCCAAAGAGAATAAGGTGGTAATCAAGCCGATTGTCAACACAGAGGAGAACAGCCATTCCGGGTAAGGAACAAAGAGCAAGCCGGTGGCAAGCACATCAATACTGGTGGCTATGGCCAGCATAAGCAGATATTTGACACTCCAGTTGGCTTTTTTGCTGTTCTCTGCATGCTTGCTGAAGGACTCGGCAATCATCTTAACTCCCAATATACCTAACAACACCAGTGCTATCCATGGCGCATAAGTGCGCATGAAGTTCACAAAGAGCGTTCCGGCGTAGTATCCGATAACAGGCATACCAGTATGAAAAAGGCCGAAGATAAGGGCCATTAGCGCAGGTCTGGGGCGATTTTTCTGATCATGGATATCAACCGTCAAGCCTTGCACAGCCGAAACGGCGCAGCAATCCATCGCCAGACCTATTCCCATCAATATAACATTCAACCAGTTCACCTCTAAACACTAAACTCTAAACTCTAATTCCTCCGATACTTATAACGCGCACCCACTTTGCCTTTGGCAATAGCCAGCAGTTTATTGCGGACAAAAGTTTTGCGTATCGGTGAGATTCTGTCGGTAAAGACATGTGCTTCCAGATGGTCATATTCGTGCTGAATAATGCGCGCGCAAAAACCGGTGAAACTCTCTTCGTGCTCCTCGAAGTTCTCATCCTGAAAACGCATTCTGACGCTTACAGGGCGAACGACATTCTCATTAATCCCCGGCAAAGATAGACAGCCCTCGCTATAAGAACAGGTCTCTTCGCTTGTCTCAATAATCTCCGGATTGATGAATGTACGCTTGAAATTCTTGCACTCTGGATAGTCTTCCTCCAGATCCGTACCATCAACGATGAAGAGCCGCCATGCTTTGCCTACTTGCGGTGCGGCCAAACCTACTCCTTCTGCTTGAGCCAAAGTCTCGTACATATCTGCGATAAACTGCGTCAATTCAGGGCTTGGCGCTATTTCTTCCGTCGGTTTGCGTAATACCGGCTGGCCATATAAATATATTGGTAATATCATTGGTAATTTGATATTTGTGATTTGTCATTTTATTGAATCGAGGTATCCCTCGAGTATGATGCAAGCCGCAATCTTATCCACCACGGCTTTGTTTTGCCGGTCTTTCTTCTTCATGCCGCCGGCTATCATAGCTTGGTGCGCCAATACCGAAGTAAAGCGCTCGTCATACATAGTTATCGGTTTGTCAGGAAATTCCTTCTTGAAATTTCCCATAAACGGCCGGATATAATTCATGGACTCCGACTCTTGTCCGTTCATTTGCGTAGGATGACCGATGACTACTTCATCCACAGGCTCATGCGTAAAATAGTCCGTCAACCAATTCATCAGGTCTTTTGTATCAATCGTAAGCAACGGATTAGCCGTTATGCGGAGTATATCCGTAACGGCTAATCCAGTGCGTTTACGACCGTAGTCTATGGCGAGAATTCTGCCCATTAAAGGTTATTGAGTTTCTCGCTGATCTCGTTGTATTTATCGTCCATACCGAAGCGATAGTAGAGACCTTTGAGCGTCTGCATATATCCGCGGTCCTCAGGAGCCATCTCGTGGGCTTTCTCGAAGTACGGAAGTGATTTTTTGAAGACCTCATTCATATCCTGAAGCGCTTTCTTGTACGCTTTGTTGTCGGAAATCAAAGCGGCATCCTCATTCATCTTGACAGCCTGATTGTAATATACTCTACCCTTGCCTGCCTCTGCGTCTGCCAAGGTCGGATCGAGCGCCAGCGCATTATCAAAGTCTTTCAGGGCCTCTTCGTAGTGTTTCTGATTCTCGTTGAGGTTTCCTTTGATAAGGTGGTACTGTGCTACGTTCGGCTCACGCTCGATAGCTGTGGTCAGATAATCGATAGCGGCTTGCTCCTGACCGGAGAAAATGTAATAATTGATCAGGTTCTGCAGAAACCACGGCTCTTGCGGAAAACGGGTAATAGCATTCTCCAGCGTAGCAAGGAACTTAGCGGTATCCTTTACGTTTACATACTCCTGATAAAGGAATTGATTGGTAGAGATAGCCTCGTACTCACCGTCCTTCAGGTCCTCCAGCAGCGCGATAGCATCTTCATGCAGACCGGCCTGAATAGCGAAGATAGCTGCATAGTATTTATACTGTGTATAAATAGTGTCACGCGGCATCTCTTTCTGGAGTTTGTCGTTCTGCATCATCGGCAGTTCCGGAATATCGATATGCATTTTGAATGCCTTGAAAGCGCCTGCATAATCTTTCTGCTCGTTCAGATGAACGCCGTATTTCACCAGTTCCTGGTTCTTGTAGTACTCCAGCATTTTCTTGGAGATGTTGTTTCGCGTCTTCTGATCTACCACTTCGCGACCTTTTTTGTCAAGCGTAGGAACCATCGCCAGTTCGTCTGCTTTGAGCCAGTACTCGTAACTCTCCGTCACTGCTTCGCCTGCCAGCGCCTGGTCGATTCCCTGACCTAACATCTGGTTGTAGTTCAACTGGGTAATCTGCTGATATCCAATCATTCCGGCCCAGTAATAGGTCTCTGCTGTCGGCTCTGCTTGGATAGCTTCTTCAATAGCCACGCGGGCGGCATTGAAATCCGGGGTCTCCGACTGAATGTAGCGCTTTGCGGCTTTTACAGACGGGTTTTTCTGTGCATAGCAGCCCATGCTCATGAGCATGATAACTGCAAGAATCAAAGTCTTTTTCATATTACTCTTGATTTTCGTTATTGTTTTCATCATTAGGCAGCTCTGCTGCGCTCATTTCATCGTTGTTATCCTCTTCTTTCGGAACGATACAACCGCTGACAAGCGTGTCATTACGTTTCTGCAGTTCGATGAGCTTAACGCCTTGTGCTGCGCGACCGGTCTGACGGATAGTCGAGATATCCATACGGATTGCCGTTCCGGATTTGGTCATCAGCATCAGGTCGTCTGCGTCGGTAACAGCTTCGATGCCTACCAGATGGCCTGTTTTCTCCGTTATCTCAATGGTCTTGACGCCCTTACCGCCACGGTTGGTAACGCGATAAATCGGATTGCCTTCCTCGTCGTCCACAGGCGTACGCTTGCCAAAACCGTTCTCCGAAATGACGAGAATAGTCTTGTCTGTACCCTTCTCTACACAAACCGTGCCAATTACGCGATCTTCGCCATCATTTTCTAATGTAATGGCCTTCACACCGCTTGCTCCACGGCCCATCGGACGAACGCCTGCCTCGTTGAAACGAACCACTTTACCATTGTAAGAAGCTACCAGCATTTCGCTCTGTCCGTCGGTCAAGGTAACGCCAATCAGCTCATCGCCGTCACGAAGACCAAGGGCGATAATACCGTTAGCACGAGGACGGCTGTATGCCTCGAGAGTCGTCTTTTTCATCAAGCCGTTCTTGGTAACGAAAATGAGGAAGTGATTCTCGGTATACTCTTGGTCGTTTAGACCTTTGACATTGATACACGTACGTACTTTGTCACCCTTCTGGAGGTTGATCATGTTCTGGATAGCACGACCTTTGGATTGCTTGTTGCCTTCCGGCAGGTCATATACTTTCTGCCAGTACAGACGACCCATTTCGGTGAAGAACATCATCGTTGAGTGCATCGAAGCCTGATATACATACTCGATGAAGTCCTGATCACGAGCCGAACCGGCTTTTGAACCGATACCGCCGCGCGTCTGTTGACGGAAGTCGGCAAGCGGAGTACGTTTGATATAACCCAGGTGAGAAATGGTTATAACCATATCGTCGTCTGCGTACATATCTTCGGGGTTGAACTCGGTCGCCATCTTAACGATTTTCGTGCGGCGCTCGTCTGCATATTTGTCTTTCACTTCTACGAGCTCGCTGCTAATAAGGTCATAACGCATCTCCTCGTTGGACAGCAACTCGTTCAAGTGCGCAATCAGTTTCTCCAACTCCGCGTACTCGTTCTTCAACTCATCGATACGCAGGCCGGTCAATGCGCTCAGACGCATATCGACGATTGCTTTCGACTGCAGGTTATCGAGGTTGAAACGTGCCTCGAGGTTAGCCTGTGCATCAGCCGGAGTGCGGCTGCCACGGATAATACGAACCACTTCGTCGATATTATCCACAGCGATGATCAAACCCTCCAATATATGCGCGCGCTCCTCTGCTTTCTTCAGCTCATAACGCGTACGACGCGTCACTACGTCCATACGATGCTCTACGAAATAACCGATTAACTGCTTGAGGTTCAGCAGCATAGGACGGCCTTTGACCAAAGCGATGTTGTTTACCGCAAAACTGGACTGCAGGGCGGTGAACTTGTACAGTTTGTTCAGTACCACCTGTGCATTGGCGTCGCGTTTAACCTCCACAACGATACGGATATCGCGTTTGGAGTGGTCCGCTATATCGGCGATACCTTCGATTTTCTTATCGCTTACCAGTTCGGCTATTTTCTTTACCAAATCGCTCTTTACCACACCGTAAGGCAACTCGGTTATCACAATGCGCTCGCGACCGTTATCGTCTGCCTCGATATCAGCATTGGAACGGATGACTATACTTCCGCGACCGGTCTCAAAAGCATCTTTGACGCCCTGATAACCGTAGATTGTACCACCGGTCGGAAAATCCGGAGCTTTGACAAACTCCATCAGATCCTCTACCGTGATCTCTTCCACGCTCGCGTCATGCATGCGCGCCTTGATATTATTAATGTACGCGCAGCAACCGTCGATTACCTCGCCTAAGTTATGCGTCGGCATGTTCGTCGCCATACCTACGGCAATACCGCTCGCGCCATTCACCAGCAGGTTCGGGAAACGGCAAGGCAGCACAACCGGCTCTTTGAGCGAGTCATCGAAGTTATTCTGCATATCCACGGTATCTTTCTCGATATCGCGAAGCATCTCTTCCGCCAATTTCGACAGACGAGCCTCGGTATAACGCATCGCAGCGGCGCCATCACCATCGACAGAACCGAAGTTTCCTTGGCCGTCCACCAGGCAATAACGCATTGCCCAAGGCTGGGCCATACGTACGAGCGTTCCATAAATGGAACTGTCACCGTGCGGGTGATACTTACCCATTACCTCACCCACGATACGTGCACTTTTCTTGGTCGGCTTGTCGGATGTGTTACCCAACTCGTTCATTCCGAACAGCACGCGGCGGTGAACCGGTTTGAAACCGTCGCGTACATCCGGCAACGCACGCGATACAATAACGCTCATCGAGTAATCGATATACGAGGATTTCATTTCCTCGTCTATCTTCACAGGAATGACGCGGTCGTTCTCAATCAATTCTTGATTCAATTCGTTGTTTTCTTCCATTGTTATAATTGTTTGTTTTGTTAAATTTCTCAATCATATAGGCCATAGGCCGTCCTGTAGTGAAGCGTCCTATATACTGTAGCCGCTTTGCGGCTGCAAAGTTACTGCTTTTTTTTGATATACGCAAATATTTTTGCGATATTTTTGCATTTTTATTCATTTTCGATAATCCCCCGACAGAAAAACGATATGCGCTCAAAACGCAAATAAATGCCCTTTATGCCCGTTTTTACTGCTTGTGCGCGCGTGACTGCATGCACCCGCAACCCTAACCTCTAATCTCTAACCGTACGCAGGGTTTATATATGTTTTTTACTTAAACTCTTGCAAGTATGCAAAAAAAGTTGTACCTTTGCCGCCGCAAAGGTTTTACTACCGGTGCCAACTACAAAAACAATAGACAATCTATATTCAATAACATTATGAAAGATTTTACTCATCGTGCCCTTGCGGCCAAGAAAAAGAGTTCTTATTTATTTGCTATGCTGGTTGCAGCGGTTGCAATAACGTTCACTGGCTGTGGCGAACAGAATGAGCCGGAAAACCCCTCCAAGTTCAAAATCAGTACATCGAATGTGACGCAGACTTCATTCGATATAGAGATTGTGCCTGCTGATAAGAATATATATTATATATTCGGCAGAATGAAAAGCGCACAATTCTTAGAGCGACCGAATGTGTTCGCTAAAACATTTATTACCTCAGGAACCTACCCTCAGAATCTCGTTAATGGCACACAAAAGGAGAGTTATATCAATCTGAATTCCGGGACTGAATACGCCGTCTTCGCATGTGAAGTGAACGAAAACTATGAGATAGTCGGGGATGTCGAGTATGTGCTCGTCACGCCGGGTGAGAGTTCCTCTATACCGGAAGAGAAAGTACCGGAAGGTGCAATAGCGGGCAAGTTCAAAATCTACGGTCGTACGATTTATTTCTCCAAAGGTAATCTTCAGTACAGAGCTGGTTCGTACAACACATGGCGATTCGCCGAACATCAATGGGAAATCATAGGTGCAGAGAACGAGAAGATATCCAAAGATTATACAGGATGGATTGATCTGTTTGGGTTCGGCGCTACCGGCTACAACCAGCGCATGCCGTATCTCGGTAACGAATCTACTATATTTAACACATCTGAAAACCTTGAGGGTACATATTATGATTGGGGAAATTATTGTATCATTGAGAACGGAGGAAATACTCGAGGCATTTGGCGTACGCTGGACCCAAAAGACTGGGAGTATATAATCTTCAATAGACCTAATGCAGCACAACGGGTAGCCTTGGCTCAGGTCAATTCAATCAATGGCATGATTCTGTTACCGGATGAATGGAATCATCCAGCCGGCGCGCCTGACATACTTTTCAATATGAATGATTTTACGGCAAATAAATTTTCCGTCAGTCAATGGGAAAAGATGGAAAAAGCCGGTGCTGTTTTCTTGCCGGCTGCCGGGTATCGTGATAGTAAACAGGTTTCTTCTGGTGGTAAAATAATTGACGAGCCTAATCATGTCTTTTCGGTTGGTACACTAGGACTATATTGGTCATCCTCTATTAATGATGGATATTCTTCTTATCATTTGATATTCCCTTACTGGTATGATTTCGCTGGTGAAACTAAATTTGAAATGGCTAAAATGAGATGGAGTGATTATAACGTTGGTCTCTCCGTCCGCCTCGTGCAGGATGTAAAATAACGCTGCTAACTACCTGTTTCGATGAATGTACCGTTAAATGCGATGGGATTCAAGAAGAATGCATTCTTTGCCTGTGCTTTAGTGACAGGTGTTTGCTGCGTCTCAGGTTCTTGTGCGTTGTCGCAAGCCAACAAGACCAACGCAGCGGTTGCAAAACTAAAATCTTTTTCATTGCGATAGAAAAATTTGTGATTAATGGTTGTTTCAAAAACGATACAAAGGTATTGTTCTTTTTGCGAAATAAACAAATACTGCCTGCATTTTTTCATAAAAATCGTCATTTTTTTTGCAAATATTGAATATTTGTAGTACCTTTGCAGCAGATTTGAGAAACAACCTAACCCCAAAATCAGCGCATTATAGAGGAAGGGTACTGCGTGTTCACTGCTGGTCCTAGACAATGCTTATTTTAACATACTCATAACAAACACATATACAGTCATTTACACAACATGGCACGACACTTAAAATCTATCGTAGAAAAGGGGTTAAAAGGCTATATAGGCCACTTCGTCCCGAACTCGGAGATTTCCGCTTCCCACGCCCGGGGAGTGCGCTATTTCGTGCCTATTACTGCTATCAACATGTTCTGTGGCGCGATGAATTCCGTCAAGGAGGGCGCGCACTACCAAAAACACATCATTGTCCGCCGTACTCCCCGTCACCGCGGAGTGCTCCAACTATACACCTACCATTTCCCGAAGTCATGGTCTGCCGCTTGTGTGGCGAACCGCGAGATTATCAAAGAGGCGCAACGCCGTACCCACGCCCTCGAACGCACTCATTCCTACGCTTCCATCGAGTGGCATATTCGTTTTCTGAAGCATTATTTCCGCGTTTTCAAATGCGGAGAGAAACCCGAACCGGGGATGAAGCGTTACTCGCGTTTCTACCAATACACTTACGTTGCCATCTTCCGCGAACTCAAAGCCGCTGCTCAACAAGCCGAACAAGAGCTGGAGGTTAATGTGGAGAACCTTTCTGTTGAACCGGTAGTACACGCACGTGTTCACCTTAGAAATTCCGCTTCCTTCAATCGCATAGCGAATAATATTTCTAATGCTTTTACTCCCCTCACGAGTAGTTTACCCCCTCCGGAGGTGAGGTTCTCTAACAGCCATGCCAGACCTGTAACGCTAATCGCTAACAACTAACAGATGAAAACTTTTTTATGTTTATTTCCGAAGTTCATTACGAGTGTTTACATCCTTCGGATGTGAGGGTGCAGCCGCAAGGGCTGCCGTAAAGTTCACTTTTAAGGGTGCCTGTTGAGGATGCGCACTCGCAAGCGCTACCAGCGCGAACAATCGTAATGAATTGAGGGGTTTTGTAGGTTTTTGTCTTTTTTTGTAAGCGAAGCGCGTTTTTGTGAGCCCGCGAGTTTTTGATTTATAAAGAAAATCTCTCAAAATTTGCATGAATGCAAAAATTATTGTACCTTTGCCGCGGATTTATGATATCGTTTATCAATCCTATATACATATGAAACGTTTTATTCTTCTTTTAATGGTTCTTATTGGCAGCGTAACTTATATCGCGCAGGCCAGAGTAGTGACAAAGGTGGACACGATTCCCGTGCCGCGTTACCTGACCGATTTCAAGTTCAATCCGGAAACGTATGAGATCACCTTCAAGGATAATTTCCAGAAAGGGAAAACGCTGGACCGCAAGTACATCATACATTTCCACAAGTTCGATAACGGCACAGGTTTGTATTATGTAGAAACCAATCACGCCGATCTTAATAAGATTTCATATGTCTATGGGGATATACACGAGGTATCGGATGACCACTATAATCTGGGGTCGAGCATGTTGTATGGTACAGAAACAGACTTAGTGGCTTCTTCACAAGGCGGTACACAACGCATTCGTGCCGATTGGGTCAAGCAGTACATGAAAGCCCTGTACGGTTGGTATACTACGGACCCCAGAGAGGGACTTCACATCGTTATTGAACCTCAATACAAAGACGTTACAACCGGAATGTTTAACTCATACTATCAGGACGCGGACATGCAACCATGGCTGATAAACTATTTTGACATCCGCAAAACGGCGTTCCTGTATGAGGTGTATAAAAAAGACGGAGAGGAATATAATGTACAATTAGGAAGCCAGGTAGCAACAACTGTACGCGTCTACGCTGCGGATGATTATGAATACCAATGGCAGTGCAGTGAGGATGGCAAGGAATGGCGGACCATAGAAGTCGGTTCTAAGTTAAGAAAATACGCGAAAGCGGGCGAAGAAGTTACCTGTGGTTATATGTTCACAAAGAACGGCGAGCACGACCGCTACTTCCGCTTGATAACAGAGACCGATTACAACCACCAGGTTCAGGGAGCATACGGGGTCCGAGACACGACAGACATGCAGATGGTTCGGTTCCAATACTTCAAATACTCTCCCGACGGGTCATGGATCTTCCTCTCGGCTGGCGAGACATTCACGCTAAATGACGTGCCGGACTGTCAAGTACCGCTTTTCCAATCCGACCTACCGGTTCAATACAAACTACTCAGCGGTAATACATATGAAGTCACCATGCCCGCCTGCGACTTGCATATATTGCGGTACGAAACGCCGATATACACGGTTCGTTTCCTGAATGCAGATGGCTCGGTACTGAAGACGCAACAGGTTAGCTGCGGTAATGCGGCAACGCCTCCTGCCAATCCGACTATGAGAGGCCTGACATTTGCCGGCTGGCAAGGTTCGTACACCAACGTGCGCAAAGACCTTAATATATACGCATCGTACAAAATAGATGGTTATTCACTGGAGATGAACATGACCTCCCACTCCAGTCCGCGCGGCGAGGATGACCTATATTCGTCGAAAGACGGTAATGATTTTGACGGCCACACGACCCGTGTTTTAGAAGGCGACAATGCAACCTTCAGCGTCTTTGTGAAAGCCGCCAAGACAGCGACCGTTTATTTCGAGCGCGCCACGTTTGACAGTAACGGAAATATACTCGACTGGGGTTCGGAGAAAGTAACCACCCTGACGGATGCCCAAGCTCAACAAGGCAAAACCATCACCTACACGGAGAACTTCGGTTCTGCCTATTCCCAAAAGAAACGCACCGCTTTCCGATTCAAAGTGACAGGTTACAGCGTTGCAGCCGCCTACTCCAACGTAATGGAATTCGAAATATGGCACCCGCTGACCGTTATATCCGAGAAGAATATTCACGTTGAGAACTCCCATTTCTCCTTTACCGGCACAAAATCTACCATTCCGGTCTTCGACTTGGAGAAAGTTTGGATTTCCACTGCCGGCAGCACCTCCGATTGCCAATTGACCTTCAAAGGCGGCAACTCATGGAATCCTTCATCGAAAGGAGAGGACGAGCAAGGTCAATATGTTGTTATGATTGGCATGAAAGACCAATTGACTGTTTTAGTCAAAGAATTCACGGTTCGGTTCACTATTGACGGTACTTCGCAAAGTCAACAGGTGCCCTGCAGCGGCATGGCGACAGCACCGGAAGTGCCGGCAAAAGACGGTTATATCTTCCGCGGCTGGAAAAAGACCTACGCCAATGACACTTACGACGACAACGGCTGGACCTGCGTAACGGAAAACATGTACTTCACCGCCAGATACGAAGAGCGTCCGGAGGTGCCTGTTTATACTGTTACCTTCAATGACTGGGAGGGCCGGTTTATTACTTCTCAACAAGTGCCGGAAGGTGAAAATGCCACTCCGCCAATGGTCATTGAGCGTGAAGGTTACACGTTCATCGGATGGGACGGAGAATATCATAATATCACCTCTGACTGCACACTCACTGCTCAATATGAGTTCAATCAAGATGTTGAGAATGTGGAGGTTGGCAACAACCAGGCTGTGAAGAAACGACTGATTGACGGTCACCTGTACATCGAACTGCCAAACGGTGATATGTACACTATAGTCGGAGAGAAATTATGAGAAAAGGAACTAAAATAGCATTGATTACCCTGGGCGTTCTGTTTGCGTTAGGGATTGCTGTGTTTGTGGGAGCCGATGTCCTCATGTCGCGCTTTGTGAAGAAAGAAGTGGACAAAGCTTTAGCCGCTCTTCCCGAAGGGCAGGCCTCCTGCGGAGATATTTACATCCGCTTCTTCAGCGGTACAGCCGAAGTGCGCGACTTGGCGTTTGCCTACCCGCCGGCCCTGGATATTCATGTGGATCGCATAGAAGTGGGGCGTGTACTCTACTCTGCCCTTATCGCCAAGCAGATATGGATCAGCGACGTCAATCTCGTTCGTCCGTCCGCTACCATCCTCTATGACAGCAAGAATCCCGACTCCCTCTTCCCGCAAATGCAGGACAGCAGTCTGGCGCAAGCAGGAAAATGGCTGCTCAATGCTGATATAGAGCGACTGAAAATCAAAAATGCCGCGCTCTCATTCAAGGACATCCGTACCGGTCTGGAGGTGGCGGCAGACAGTGTGTCGGTGCGCCTTTATGACCTTGAGTACAGTTTTGCCGATTCACTATTCTCCTACAACGACTCGGTTTATCGTCTGGAAGTGGGCAATTTCCGCTGCTACGTGCCGGATGAGCCGATGAACATAGAGATGGAGGATGTAGCCACTCGTGACGCTGGCGAACTGACTACCGGCATGGTACATATCGGTCATGCGGTAGCCAAGAAAGCCTTAGGCAACAAGAAAAAAGAACCGGTGACATGGATAGATATGCACTTGGATAATGTCAGCACTTCGCCGATAAATATCATCCGCAAGGCGCTGGCACAGGACTTGACGCTGGACAAACTGACGGCTAACGTGCGGATAATGGATGTTTACCGCGATGCACGCTATGCACCCAAGAAACCGTTCCCGATGCCACAGGAAGTGCTGAAACAGATTCCTGTACCCTTCGCCATCAAGCGTATTGACGCGCGTATCAAAAAGATTGACGTGGGGTACGCAAGCACAAACGTCAACTGCGGTGAGATGCATCTGAAAGATATTCAGGCGACCGTGGAAAATATGAGCAATAAACGCAGTGGCACGATACTTGTACATGGTGGCTGTCCGGTTAACAAAGGAAAAGCGAAAGCAGAAATGCGTATGACGCTCAATAAAACATGCGACTGGAGTACCAAACTGCATGTAGAAGGCATCAACACCAATTATCTGAACACTTTCCTCCGTCCGTTAGTCGGCATGACGTGCGACTGTCAAATAGACACCTTGGATGCTGATTACAAAGGTGACCTGACCGCAGCGGCAGGACGATTCAGAATGTTGTATCACGGCCTGAAAGTACAGGTTCATAAAGAGGATGATATACCGTATAAGATTGTAACCAATAATGCCAACGCGCTCACTACAATGGCAAATACGCTGATACCCAAATCGAACCCGACTGCCGTGGACATCCGCCCCAGAGCGTATGCGGTCGAATGGAAACGCGATGTATGGCAACCCTTCCCGTTATACATGTTCGGTCCGTGTATCGACGGCGCCAAGAAAACAATGTTGCCCGGACTCTATGTACATAAACAAGTGAAATAAATGAAACGAACGATACTACTCTTCTTTCTCACACTGAGCATAGCCGCACAAGCGGTGATGTATCAGGGACGCGTGGTGGACCAAAACAACCGGCCCATCGGTTATGCTACCGTATATCCGGAGATGGTTCCTGAATTGGGAACGGCGACGAACAGCGACGGACATTTTGCGTTTGATGCTCCGGGACTGCCGGGAGAAAGTCGTATCATTGTATCGTTCATAGGCTACGAAAAACTGACGCTCCGCGCCAAAGAACTGGTTGCACAAGACTCGGTACTGCCTGTCTTTGTTCTAAAAGAACAACCTATCGCCTTGGAAGAGACCGTTGTAGCTGCCAAAGCCAGCAAGCAGAAGAACAAACGCAAGCAGATGGCTGCCCTGCTCCACGCCGTTTATGTGAAGTTGGAAGAGGATTTTCCGGACGAGAACGCACAGTACCAAGTGGTAAGCGACGTGAGAATGCTTGCGGAAAACAGCACTTGGGGCATGGAGCAGATGATCGCCAATATAGTGGTGTTGCCCGAAAAAGCACGCGAGGGACGCGATTCAGTCCAGTTCCAAGGGCGGTTCTGTAAACGGTTCTTCTCGGCGGAGAAACGTGCGCAAGCCGATTCCATACTGGCCGGTAACACACTCGAGCGGATGGAGAAGCAGAGCAAAACACCGGCAAATATGATGCGGAAGGCCGCTAATGCCGTCGATTCCGGCGTTGTGGTGCACCAGGCGCTGTTTGCGTTGGGAAACATGCGATATGATTTCGAGCAGGCCATGAGCGATACCAAGCATTGGACTGTAAGCAATGAGTCAACCGGAGAAACGGTGCTGACGCACACACAGAAAGTGAGCAAGTACCTCGGCTGCTTCCAGATGACCATGCAACGCCATTATATCGTCGATTCGGATACATACGCGGTACGCCGGTTCTCAGAGCACGCAGAAGTCAAAGTTACTATCCCGTTCGGCATCAAACTCAATGACGACCAGTTGCAAATGCTTAATCTGGTAAACATGAACGAAAACCGAATCGAGAAATTCCGACTGAAAAAACTGCGCGGAAACATTGATTACAACACTATTTACCAGCGTAGAAACGGACACGTCTATACGCAGGAGAAAAACATGCTTACCAACGCGTATATTCTGGGCAGCAAGAAAATGGAGATACCGCTTGTTATCAAAGCCACGCAGCGTGTTACGGGACTTCAGACGGAAGGGGTCAAGCCGCTCTCCGCTTCCCAAATAACCAAACGCGTCAAACGGGAAATCGTAGAGATTTACTAAAAAAATATGCAATCATTTGCATATATCAAAAAAAAGCAGTACCTTTGCACTCGCTTTTGCGGCATTAGCACATCGGTAGTGCATCAGCTTCCCAAGCTGAGGAGGTGGGTTCGACTCCCATATGCCGCTCTACAGTAGGCCGGTCTATCGCGCCGTAAGGTGAGGAAAGTCCGGGCAGCACAGAGCACCGCAACGGTTAACGGCCGTCAGGCAGAAATGTTTGGTCACTGCTACAGAGACGAGCGATGTGAAACGAGCACACTGCGAGCTGCAATTCCATGTAAACCGGCGTTTGAGCGTTGCTCGCGCAAGCCGGAGGGTAGGAAGCGAGAGAAACAGGTGGTAACACTTTGTTCGAGATTAATGATAGACACCCGTAAGGGCACAGAACCCGGCTTATAGGTCTGCTGTTTTATTCGCCATGAGCACTTTCCCTAAGATAGTAAACTTTATTCGCTACGACATGTGGCGGCTGAACACCCGAGAGATAGACAGCCGCCCCAAACGTGCTGGATATAGTATTCTCCGCACCATCGTTCTGGTGGTACGCGGATTTACAAGCAAGAACCTCAACGACAAAGCCAAAAGCCTCACCTACTCTCTTATTTTCGCTATCGTGCCCATCCTCGCGATGATACTGGCGGTAGCGAAAGGTTTTGGTGTGGCCGATGTAATTGAGCAGCAGTTGAATAAATCGTTCCTGGGCGAGACAAACCTTGTTCCGACCATCATGGAGATGGTGCAGCGCTACCTCGACACAGCGCAGGACGGCATTTTCATCGGTATAGGCATCCTCATTCTTCTCTGGGCTGTCTATTCGTTCTTCCAGTCTGTTGAACGCGCATTCAATAAAATATGGAATGTGCATCGCTCGCGCTCAATATTGCATCAGTTCGTGACGTATATCGCCATCGTAGTACTTATTCCCGTGCTCATTGTGTGCTCTGCCGGTATTACCATCTTCGTTCATTCGGCGGTGGATGGCATCGGATATATAGAGGGACTTCATGCTTTCTTCCATCAATCGGGAGGAAAACTGCTGCAATTTATCATGTGCTGGTTGCTCTTTACGTTGATGTATATCGGGATTCCTAACACCAAAGTACGCTTCATGAGCGCTCTCATTCCGGGCGTTCTGATGGGCACGCTGTTCCAGTTGCTGCAGATGTTCTCTGTCTATTTGATAGCACTCTTAAGCCGCACAAGCATCGTCTATGGAGCGTTTGCTACAATCCCTATTCTGCTGACATGGCTCCAATATACCAGCCTCTTGATTTTAATTGGTGCGGAGATGAGTTATGCAATCCAGAACAACGAAGAATTTGAGTATGAGCATGACCTTAATAAGATGTCACGCGGCTACAAAGACTTCATTATGCTCTACCTTCTCTCCTCTATCATTCGGCGTTTCGAAGCCGACGAAGCCCCTTATACGGCACACGAATTGGCCATTCGCGACAATTTACCCATCCGCTTGGTTAATCAGTTATTGTCCCGTTTGGTGGATGTAAACGTGCTGCGGGAAGTGGCTGTTGAGGAACAAGAAGAGAAAACATACATGCCGGCTTTAGATACACATAAGATAAGTCTCGGTATGGTGATTGAGCGCATTGACCATCAAGGCACGGAGGACTTTTTACACTCGCCTACTCCGGAAATGAAGGCATTCAGAGATCATTATCTCAAGATACAAAAAGAACATCAGATAAATGATATTTATATCCGCGATCTATAAAAACACAATACTATGAGAAAAAACATTTCTTTGGTCTTCGGACTGCTTTTAATGTGCATGACGTTAAATGCCGCGCCTGCTATTCAGCAAGTGGAACCGTTATGTTGGTGGACGAATATGGAAACGCCGCTGACGCTTATGTTCCATGGTCAGGATTTGGCGGACTCCAAAGTGAGCGTACAACAACTGGTGAACGGAAAAGTCGTTCGCGGCGAGTGCCTCGGGCTTGTGCCGGGAAAGCAACACAATGCGGAAAGTCCTAATTATCTGTTTGTGGACTTTGGCGTATTTCAGCCGGGCGTTTACCGCATAACACTGAAGAAAGGTAACAAAAAAGCCACGTATGACTATCTCATCGCGGAACGTCGGGAAGGAAGTCGCGAGCGTAAGAGTTTTGATGCATCGGATGTGGTGTACCTCATTATGAGCGACCGCTTTGTAGATGGCGACGAGAGCAATAACAGCACTCCTAACACCCGCGAAAAAGGCAACAAGGAGAACATAAACGGCCGTTGGGGAGGAGATATACAAGGTATCATCAATAGTTTCGACCACATCGCCGCGTTAGGCGCAACGGCTATCTGGCCTACTCCTATGTTAGGTGACGACGAAGAGGCATGGAGTTATCACGGCTACGCATGTTCCGATTATTACCACATTGACCCGCGTTACGGCTCCAACTCCATGTACGCACAGATGGTACAGAAGGCGCATGAGAAGGGACTGAAAATCATTATGGACATGGTGCCGAACCATTGTGGAGCGTCACACTGGTGGATTGCCGACCTGCCATATCAGAACTGGATCAATCAGTTCCCTGAGTTCACGAACACCAATAACTGCTTCACCGCCAATTATGATATTAATGCATCGGAGTACGACCGCTTACTGAGTAATCGTGGCTGGTTTGACAAACCAATGCCGGATATGAATCTCGAGAACCCGGACCTGCTCAAGTATTTCCAGCAATGGGCCATATGGTGGATTGAGTACGCCAATCTCGACGGCTTGCGCGTGGACACGTATCCTTATATAGAGAAACAGCCGGGCGCAGACTGGCTGAAAGCGATTCGTAATGAATATCCGAACATCAATATCGTTGGTGAGTGTTGGACACGTCCGGCACCTGCTGTCGCTTATTGGCAAAGCGGCACAAAGAACTTTGACGGATTTGACTCCAACCTGCCTACCGTAATGGATTTCCCGGTAGAAGAGGCTATTCGTCAGGCTCTGGAGAACGATGGTAACTACTGGGGAGGCGGACTGACAAAAGTATATGACGCCGTTGCAATGGATTATCAGTATGGCGATGTGAATAAACTGCTCACTTTCCTCGGCAACCATGATATGGCGCGTATCCGCGACGTGGTAAAGGACCGTGACCTGCGCCGTGTGCGTTTGGGTTATGTATTACTGGCAACGATGCGCGGTATTCCGCAACTATTCTATGGCGACGAGTATGCCATGAGTGCCGGAGAGGATATTAACAACCACTCTTATCTGCGTATGCCGCTGCCGCAGGGCGACCAAGTAACGCCGGAAATGCAGCAAATGTTTGATTTCCAGAGTGCACTATTCCAATGGCGTAAGAACGAACCGGTACTTCATTTCGGCCGCACTATGCATTTCATGGCGCGCAACAACACGTACGCTTTCTTCCGTTATAATGATGACGAAGCAGTCTTTGTCTTCGCTAATGCAGCAGATGAACCGCGTACTATTCCTACCGACCATTATAAAGAGATTCTAAGCAAGTACAACGCCATAGGCGTTAACCCGCTAACGGGAGAGCAAGTGGACCTCAACCGCACAGATATTGAGATGCCTGCTATCAGTACGCTGATTGTCAAACTGACAAAATAAATACAAATGGCAAAGGACCTAACAGCCAAGAACAAAGTGTGCCCTCGTTGCGGGGCACCTTTTGTATGCCACCACGAGAACCCCGCTATTTGTCAATGCGCAGGAATCGTATTAACAAAAAATGCGCGCGCTTATCTGCGCACGCATTACAGAGATTGTTTGTGTCGGAAATGCCTGGAGGAAATCGCTAATCAAATAGAATCCTAGTACAATCGATTCGCAAAATGTAGCACACTATCGGGGGCGTTATTCAAAATATGGATAACGTCCTCGAGCATTTCTTCCGGGTGTACCACTCCGCGCTCCCAGAAATTATTCGCTCCTCCTGCTTTCATCTGTTTACGCCAGTTATAGACGCGGCCATCCTTATAGGCTTTGAACCAGGTATGCTTCTCATCCACCTGTGCTAATTCCTCGAGACTGTTACTACCCGCCCCAACCCATACATCGGCATCACCGAAATAACGGAGTGTCTCTTCGATTGTCAGCGGAATGGAGGTCTCGCGCTCGCTGTCATAGAACGGATAGACAGCACCCGCGTCTTTGAACAGGTATGCCAGATAATTCTTACCGCTGGGTACATACCACGTGCCACGGAAATTATTGCCGGACATGATAGAGACTGCTTCGCTGACAGACCGCTCGCTAACACTCGCTGTAAGGGCGATGTATTTTTGCTCTACTTGATGGAAGATGGAGTCTGCTTCGTGCAGCTTTCCGGTAAGAGCACCGAGAACACGAATCCATTCAGCTCGAGCTAAAGGCGAACATTCTTGCCATTCGTTGATATAAATGGTAAAAATGCCCAGTTTCTCCAGGCGTGCAGCCTCAAGGTTGTCGTACTGACCGTAATTGACGGCCAAGAGGGCATCTAACCCTGCCTGTAAAGCTCTTTCTGCACTTGGCTTCATACTATCACCCAAATCTATCTCATCGCCCTTAACAGGCGTGTAAATGAGTTCAGGATTGCAGACCGCCACCAAACAGTCCAACGCGTCTATGGCATAGAGAAATCCCACCTGCACGGTGCTCATGGTTCCCAAACGTCGCATGGGTTCTTTGATACACACGCGTTGATAGGGTTGGAAGACCTCTACAATAATGCCGGTGTCGGTAGGCGTTATCTGAAAGCCTGTGGCATATTTATTGCCTGCCGGTATACCACCCTGCTCTGCGGATTGCTTGACACAACCCGCAAAGCAAAGCAGTAATCCTAATATCGGTAAGAAGCGTTTCATTCTTTAATGGACTGCCCCGTTACCGTGAACTCTGACTCACCGCGAACGATGACGAGTTGGCCATTACGCAGAACTTTGAATGCTTTAACGCCGGTCTCTACATTCTCTACAGCCTCTGTGTCGCCGAACTTGGCGCGTTCAGGCTCTACATAACCGGCAGGTTTCTCTGCACCAAAGTTATCCATGCAGAAATAAGCAGGAGTATTCATGCCGGATGCGCCCGTGTCGCTACTGGTAAGTGCAAAGCGGATAGCATCTACCTCGCCCAGAGTGCTCAAGTCAACATACGTCCACTGGTTGATATATTCACCAGCAGCTGCTAGGTCAACGATTACCTGTGTGTTGACATCCACGCCGTTCAGTGAACCTGTGATGGTCAGTTTGAACCAGTCGTCGGCACCAAACTTCTTAGCAAAACTATCTCCGTTGCACATCGAAGAAACAGCATATGCCGTATTGTTCAGCATGAAGCCCGGTACGACATCTGCTTGATTCAATGCAATGCCGTCCTGCCCTGCATATGAAGAGGTCCAAACCATGAAGTTATTGCCCTCATAAGCACCACCACTAACCGATTTCTCGGCGTCCAGATTGGACTCATAGATGTTGTCTGACTTGTTCGATGGCAGGTTACCGAAATAGTAAATGCCCCAGTCGCCGTAGTCCGCTACCTCTTGGGTGAAGTGGAACGAACCGCTCTGGATATCGCCGGTCTGGGTGAGGTGCAGCACACTCTCTGTTGCAGGAATCTCAATGTCCTCAAAGTCAGCAACCTTGTTTGCAATCTTCAGACCATCAAGTGCAAAATAGAGGGCTGTGTTAGAGCCATAACCTCCCACATCACTTGTTTTCATTGTGAAGGCCAATCCATACACCTCGCCGAGAGCAGTAAGGTCACATGCTTCCCAACCTTGGTTTAATTTCCAGTCTGATTCATTAGCACTACGATAGTCAGCGAGGAAGAACGTTACTTTCTTACCCTCGATTACTTCATAGTTTTCATCCAAACCCTCAATCTCAATAACGAGACTGTCACCAGCAGCAAATGTATGACCGGCACCGCCAATTGTTACATTGTGGAGCGCCCACGAACCGATACAGAGACTAACCTCCTGCGGCGTATAGGCTGCATCAAAGAACACTTCACAAGGAGGCTCTTCAGACATCCCCTCTGCGGCATATGCCAACAAATACGGAGTTCCCTTACCGGCTAAGCCGCCACCGGCAACACAGTGGAACTGGTCAGCCATGTCGGAATACGTAGTGTCTTGGCATTTAGCAATGGTAAAACCATACCAAAAATTCCAGTCAGTCCACGCTGCGTGAGAGAAAGACATCGACTGATAGTCAATCGTCGCATAGTCATCCTCATTGTACGTTTCCTTCCATACACCACTTTCATCATAAGTGATGGTCTCCGGATTGAGAGGAGCGTTGACATCCAACGTTACTGTTTTGGCTTGCATCATACCTGCAAAAGCCAAAGCTGCTAAAAAGAAAATCTTTTTCATTTGTTGTGTTGTTTTGTTTTAAATTGTTAATAAATGTTGATTATAAGTGTGTTATGCGCACTATGGTTTCATATGTAAATCAATGGCACCCGAAATCTCTGTACTCAGTTCTCCGGTCATAGGGAGAACCTCGTCAACCGCGGTGTAGACGCGGACGAAATCCACACTTGGCAGACTAACAGGATGTCCGTCCGCGTCTACAGCCCACGAGATGTCGAAAGATGAGCCTTCTATATCAATATTCGGTTTATTATCTACGTATCCGTACTCCAGAATCCGTTGTACGTTCTGGTTGTTGATGCGTTCTGTCTGGGGTGGCAGTTTAGCGCCATGTAGCGTGTACTCATCCGCTTCTATCCACTGCGGGTAATACGGATGTTTATGGAACGCATTTTGCAATGTGTCGCCCTCTCGCGTGTAAGTTCGCGTGAACGAATGGATGGTATTCGGATCATCATACAGAGAGCCTTTCAGTTCGTACCACTTATCATCAGGCAGACCGTTCCGGTTATCATCCCTGCTCACCAGCACAATGCCCGGTTCACTACTGCCATAGACCTCACTGCCGGCCATATAGAATGCATTGCCAAGTATCTGAATATCCCGGCCCTCTTTATTTTCCACCGCGTGGTCAAAACCAAACGTAACGTAACCGCCCCATCCTCCTAAGCAAATCAAACCTCCTGCATTATGGGCGATGGACTGCTCACATTTGCGGAGCATGGACTCCACATTATCTCCCTCCTCATATTTGGGTAACTCATTGATGAACTGTCCCATGGCCGGCATATACTCATACACTTTGTGTATGTAGGGAGAAAAAGTGTATGTTGTATCATGCTTGGTGGTGTCCGGATACAGGTCATACGCACCCATCACACGGCATAAATGACCGGGGATATCTCCCGTCTTGGCTTTCCAGCGTTCTGTGCCTTCGTAACTATAGCAATACAACACTCCTGACGAGACATAGTTCTTGGCGTCCGTGATATAAAGAGCATCCGGTGTCGCCAACAGTCCATACGGGTGTTCGTAGTTGGAAATATCTATTGGTTGTGGCTGTTCCGTAAAGTCGATGGTCGAAAAAGCTCTCAATGCATGTGCTTCATTATCCAGAATATAAGCCGTTGAACCTTGTATGGATATATTGGCACAGGGCGTTTCAATTCGCTTCAACTCAGCGGTTAAGTCTATGATTACCAGGTTGGGCTTAGCGTCCGCATAGTTACCTTGACAGCAAACCCACAGGCGGTCCTGATTATCTTTGCGTAACCGCGTAGGATTGAGACCGACAATGATTTGTTGCGTTTCGGTAAAAGAGTGCAAGTCTATTACGGAAAGCGTGGAGTCGTATTGATTAGTGAGGTATCCGCCGGAATTGCAGACATACAATTTATCTCCAATTACACATAGTTCATCCGGCTGATGTCCTACTTTGACTTCCCGTGTCACTTGCAACGTCGCTGTGTCCACTTCGTACACCGAGCCTAACATCTCCGGGTCTGCCACGCTGCCCACATACGCACTCACGTACATCTTGTCGCCGTAAAATGCCATATACCGGCAGTTGGGGAGTTCTACTTGGCCGATATGCCGGGCTTGCTCGTCCATCACTTCCACTTTGTGCGAGCAGTTGATAACCGCATACAAGCGATGACCGTACTGTTGTATATCATTGCCCACATCGCCCAATTCCTTTATCTGCCGCGGGTTCTGGCCTCCGTACCAGTTACTGTAATAGGTGCCGGTCTCCAGATTGACATAGTCCAAACGCGCTTTGTTTGAGCCCATGTTTCCTTCGCAAAGCACGTATAAACCGCCTGTACGCACTTCATCCGTGACGTGGTCACCCATAGTAGGATACACAATCTCATCGCCACGACAAGCGGTGAAGAACAAACAAATTACAAATGTAAAATGTAAAATGATTTAATATCTTACTGCAAACGTGCATCTTATATTTTGTTTTGGCATCGGGTAATTTTGGATTACTTCGTAATCCTGCCCGAGCAAGTTATTGATTTCGATATTTGCCTTTAGCCACACCGCGCGCTGATTGACGTCGGATGTAGGGACAATCCATTCGCCATAAAGCGACAAGTCGTGGGTGTACCAAGGCTGTACATAGTTATAAATCGTGTTCTCCTGTTGGCTGTATCGCTCGCCTACATAGATGAATGAATAATTGAGACCGTAGTGGTCTCCGCGTTTGCTTTGCCAGTCCAGGCCGAGCACCACACTACCGCTGTGCCACGGTATATACGGAATTTGGTGTCCGTAATAGGTGTCGTCAGGATTCGTGACGTCGATGGCCGTCTGATAGGTATAATTAAGGCGTCCACGCAACACAAAGCGCAGCGGCAGATAGAATGACATATCTGCCTTGGCATCCACGCCGTTTATCTTCACCGTGCCCAGATTGAGCATTGTCCAGCGGAACTGTTGCCCTTTCGGGTAAGCGATAATCTTGTCCGTCACGCGATTGTAATAATATGAGGCTGCGAAATTGAGTTGATAGGCCTTATTGACCTTCCTGTACGCAATTTCAACACTATGTTGACGAGCTAATTCCGGACGTAACGAAGCGTTACCCAAATCGGTATAATAGAGGTCGTTGAATGTCGGATAGCGATAACTCTGCTTATAGAAAGCATTGATACTGAGGTCGATAGCCGGATACGGTCTGAACGAGAGGAATACACCCGGCGTCACGCGAGGTTTATCATTATCCACGACCGTCATCAGCACCGACGCTTGCATGCGCAGATATTCCTTGATATTCAATGCCGTTGCAGCACTCAGCCAATGGCTATGACGGCTGAAGTATTCCGGTGAGGCGTCTAACAACAAGTTCTCGCGCGCTAAGGTATTATACTGATAGTCATATGCAAGCGAGACGTCCCACCATTTGAAAATCTGCACTTTATTGGCAAGCGACAGATAGACTTCTTGCTGCAGATACTCGTTGTTAGAAGGCAATAAACGCTCGTCATAATTGATATAATGCGTGTAATCATTGGCATATTTGACCAGAAGGCGTGTATTCCATCGCCCGAACCACTCATCCTGCCACTGGGCCTGTACAAAAGAATTGCGGTCCCATAGTCTTTCTCCGTTTCGCCATACATTATTGACAATCGCTCCGGGAATACCGCGTTCACTCCAGTAGTTATACGCATGAATGCGCCAGAAACCGGTTGTACGATAATAGTGATGAAGGCCTAATTCCGCGCGCACGGCATTAATATCTCCGTTCTGGCGGATAGCCGTAGTATCGTATGCCGTCTCGCCTGTGGGCAACACACGACGGTAACGGAACGGATATTTGCCATTTGAATAGACGTACTCTGCATCCATGGTCAGCGCCAAGCCTTCTGCCAGCTTGACGTCTACGCCCACATTCGGATTCGCCAACGCAAACGATCCGCAACGTATCTGTGCGTGTACATGCGCGCGCTCGCCCGTTTTAAAATAAGGTTTACGCGTAGTGAGATACACATTACCTGCGGCACCGAACTCGCGCGCAGACTGGAATATATCGGATTTCTGGCCGTTGAAGAGTTGAATTTCCTCCATGTTATCCAGAGAGAACCGGCCTAAGTCCACTTGTCCGTTCTGAGCATTACCTAATTGCACGCCGTTATAATAGACCGCTGTATGTTGGCTGCCCATTGAGCGGATGTTAATCGTCTTGATACCTCCTACTCCGCCGTAATCCTTGAGTTGCACGCCCGCAAAATAGCGCAAGGCATCTGCCACAGAAAGCGCATTAAGGCGTTTCAGTTCTGCTCCCTTGAGTGTCTGCGGGACAATAACATCCTTCGCCAAAGCACGCGCCGTTACCTCCACTTCCTCTATCTGGAATTGGTTATACAACGAATCTAACTCCGCATCGCTGACAGCGAATACAGAGCGTGCACACAGTGCGAAAATCAGTATGAAAAGAATATGTTTGTTCATTGTTCGTCCTATTCCAGGAGGACTTTCAATTGCGCAAAGACGAAGCGATCTGACTTAGGTCCTACGACCATCACAGTTGCCGGTCAGTCCGGGATTCTCACCCGAGTTCTCTTCTATCTTCTTTGCCGTTATTTTTTAGCGGGTTCTGTTGTTAAATCGATTCCCAGTTTCTTAAATGTTCTCCAATCCACTTCCTTCAGCATCACCGTCGAGTGCGCCTGACATCCTTTGAGTAACGGTAATGTCTCCAGCGCCTTGCGGCAGTTCTCATCTTGCAGCGACAGTACAGACAATGCTACCAGTACCTCATCCGTATGCAAACGGGGGTTTTGACCGTGCAGGTAAGTGATTTTTGTCTGTTGGATAGGCTCGATAATATTCTCCGGTATCAATCGTACCGAATGATCAATGCCCGCCAACTCTTTCATTGCATTGAGCAGCAATGCCGCCGACGAGCCTAATAGATCCCCGGCCTCGGCAGTTATGATACGCCCGTCCGGCAGTTCGATGGCCGCTGAATGTGAGAAAGTGCCATCATGTAGCGCGCCCGTCAGCGCTCTGCGCTCGCGAGCTGCTACAGTCGTATGGCGATAAGCGGTATTGATGCCTACCTGTTGCTGCAACAACGCCAGTTTCTTTATCTCTGCATCATTGCATGCACCGTTCGCCATGTGGCACAGCGCTTGGAAATAGCGGCGGATAATCTCCTGCTTACTGGCTTCACGAACCGCCTCGTCATCGCTGATACAAAAACCCACCATGTTCACGCCCATATCAGTCGGGGACTTATAGGGGTTCTTGCCGTAGATGGAGGTGAATAGTGCATCCAGCACCGGATAAATCTCCACATCGCGGTTATAGTTGACCGCCGTCTTGCCGTATGCCTCCAAATGGAACGGATCAATCATATTCACATCTTGCAAGTCCGCCGTCGCCGCCTCATAAGCTACGTTCAGCGGATGTTTGAGCGGCAGGTTCCATACGGGGAATGTCTCAAACTTGGCATACCCGGCCTCATGACCGCGTACTTGCTCGTTGTACAACTGACTCAGACACACAGCCATCTTGCCGCTTCCAGGCCCCGGAGCTGTCACAACAACCAGAGGACGCGTCGTTTCCACATAATCATTGTGCCCGAAACCCTCTTCCGATGCAATCAGATCCACGTTATGCGGGTAACCGTCAATGATATAATGATAATAAACGCGTATGCCTTTGCGTTCCAAGCGCTGACGATAGGCGTCCGCAGAGCGCTGACCGGAGTAATGGGTAATCACGACGGATGACACCATAAAACCGCGTGACATAAACGCCTCGCGCAAACGGAGTACATCTTCGTCATACGTGATTCCCAAATCCTGGCGCACTTTGTTACGCTCTATATCTTCCGCAGAAATGACGATAATTATCTCCAGTGAGTCCTGTAACTGCGTTAACATCTGCAGTTTGCTATCCGGCATAAATCCCGGCAGCACCCTACTCGCATGCAGATCGTCGAAGAGCTTGCCACCCAACTCCAGGTACAGTTTATTGCCAAACTGAGCTATGCGTTCACGGATGTGCTCCGATTGAATGCGGATATATTTATCGTTATCAAAAGCCGTCATCTTTCCACTTTCCACTTTCTACTTTCCACTTTCTACTTTCCACTTTCCTTCGATTCCTCGTCATCCTCGTCGTGATGGTAATAATAGTACGAGCGGTATGCTTTGTCGTCTTTTACCAGCTTACCGTATATCTTGCCGTACAGTTTGCCATAACGCCTTGAATTATTGTTATTCTCGCCATAACCATATCCATAACCTCCGTATCCTCCATAACCGAAGTGGCCGTATCCGTAACCGCCGTAACCGCCATAACCGTAGCCATAACCCGAACCATACGAGTGACGGCCTTCCGTTGGGATATCCGACAATACTATTTGTACTTTATCCGGCGTATCCACCACTTCTGCCATCTGCTCAAGAGTCTGTTTGCAGAAGGACTTATTGGTCTGCATACAACGGATTACATACAGACACAGGTCGCTTTGCTCAATGATGGCATACGCGTCAGGAACGAGACCGATAGGCGATGTATCCATTACGATGAAATCATATTCCTGCTTGAGTTTCTCCATCAGCTGGCCTAACTTATCGGTGTGCACCAACTCGCCGGGGTTCGGAGGAATAGTACCGGCACGCAAGAAATCAAAGCCAAACGGCGTGCTTTTCGTCAGCACATCTTCCAATTCGCAGTCGCCTATCAGGTAATTGGACATACCGTTTCCGTTCTCCAGACCCAGTTTGGTGTGGATGTTCGGTTTACGGAGGTCGAGGTCAATAAGCAAGGTCTTCTTTCCTGTCATGGCATAGAGTGCCGCGAGGTTAGTGGAAAGGAAAGTCTTACCATCGCCTGACTCAGTCGAGGTGACGCACACGGTTATGTTCGTTTTTCTGCGCAAGAGGAATTCCATGCGCGTACGGATGGCACGTAGCATCTCCGCGTAGCTCGAGCGCGGTGAAGCGCGTACCAGCGTCGGGTTCTGGCTCTTGGCGTGACGAAGTGTTCCGATAAGGCGGAATGATTTGAGTTTCATTACATCTTTCGGAGAACGGATTTTGTTATTAAGCAGTTCACTTAATACGATGAGCACCAGAGGGATAAGGAAACCGATAATCAGATAGGTCGAGGTCGTTTTGGATTTAGCCTTGGCGTTCATGATGGCGGTAGTACGCGCCTTGTCCATAATGCTGTTATCCGGTGTGTTCGATGCTTTCTGAATCTCAGCTTCTGCGCGTTTCTGAAGGAAGAAGGTGTAGTAGTTGTCATCAATGCGGTAATTACGCTCGATGGCCACCATCTGCAGTTCTTTCTCCGGCAATTGTTTGATGGAGCGCTCTACATCTTTGTAGCGGTTCTGCAGGTCGGCTTTCTCTATCTCCAGCGACGCACGCATGGACCCAACCACCTCTTCTATCGCTTTCTTCACGTTCTCGATATCCTTGGTGTATTTGGCGTAATAGACGTTGCGTTCGGATAACTCGCCGCGCTGGATACGCAGGTCGTTCAGTTGCTGAACGAGCGACATCAACATCGGTTCATCCACGCCCATTGTTGTCGGAGCGATTACTGCGTCTTTCTCTATATTATCGTTGATATACTTAATCAGATAATCGAAATAGGTCTCGCGAAGCCGGAGTGCCATCTGTTGCTGCTCATATTCCGAAATACGGCTCATCAGCTGTCCTGCATAAGAGTTCACATCAACGAACTTGTTCTCCTGTCGGAAATCAGTCATCGCGCCCTCACTTACTTGCAGCGAGGCTTGCAGGTTCTCCAGCTGCTCGTTGATAAAGCGGATGGAGTTCTCCGCCACTTCGTTCTTCTGCTCCAGGTTTTGCAGGAGGTATATCTCCGCCAGTTTGTCCAGGAACTCGCAATCGCGTTGAGGTGTCTCGCTGACCAGCGAAAGAGCCAGAACGGTCGAGCCTTCCGTCACAAACGACAGGTTGAGACGACTCATGAACTCATCCACAAGGGATTCGTGGCTGCGGAAACGGAAATAGATCTTTCCGGAGTTGACCATCAGTTCGGTCGGCCAAACGATAATGTCGAACAGCGAACAATGAATCGGTTCGCCGTAATGGGCATCCAGTTCCAGCGGCACATTCTCATCGGTGGAAGAGATATGCATGGAGCCGTCTTTGCTGAAATTGACCTGATACAGAATGCCGTAGGCACGAGGATCCAGATGCGAGTACTCCACTTTTATCGGCGTTTGGCGATAGAGTTGGCGGGTCTTGAAACGGCCCTGCGTGATATACTCCACATTGAGGAAAGGCAATGAATCGACCACGCGGCACATCAGGTCATAGGATCCCAGCATAATCATCTGGTTATTCACGTTCTTATAGCCCGCATCGACGCCAAAACCGCTCATGAGGGCAGATGCCGAACCGCCATATGTTCCGCTCTCTTTGATAACGATGGTGCCTTGCGAGTAATAGGTCGGTATCCAGCGACGGTTCTTCAGCATCGCCAGACCTAATGCTATGACAAGCGCGATAACAAACAGATACCAGTAGTGCAGGAATGTGAACAACCACTCCAATGGGTTGAAATTCACGCCGCCATCATCATCGTTATCCTGCTGCTGAGGGTCTTGTTGATAGTACTGTTGGTTGCCCTGATAATAATAGGCATTATTGCCTCCCGGCGTATAATAACGGTTGTTACCACCCGGGGTGTAATATTGATTATTGTTCTCCATAGTCGTTATCTATACAGCGTAGCCACATAGTTCAGCACGGTTGTCAGTAATGCCACACTGCTGGTTATCAGACCTAAGAAACCGGTGTAAGTGGGCACTTTGTAGAAACTGTCTTTCGTACGAGCTACATAAATCACGTCATTCGGGTAAATATAATAGTATTTCGAGTCGATAATCGAATTGGTACGCATGTCGAATTCCAATATCTCGGGTTCCTGCGCACCGTCTCGCGGACGGATGATACGGATATGACGGCGGTCACCGCTATTCATCACATCGCCCGTCATAGCGAGGGCCTGGAAGATATTCATCTTCTCCTTGTATATATAATACCGTCCGGCGCGGGCATCGCCCACTACCGAGAAATACTTGTTGTACAACACCATTTTCACATCCGCGTCAGGAATGATCTCACGGAAAGCCGCGCGGATTGTATCCTGTGCCTCTTGTTCCGTCAAACCGGCTATGTGGACAGGCGGCAGGAAAGGAAGGTCCACCGTTCCGTCCGAATAAACGCGGTAGGAATTGGCGTACTGACCGTTGGAAACGGTATTATTGGCTGCCAACGTTTTGGAGATGGTCTCGTCCAGTGTTATCAGGCGATAGATAATCTCATCGTTGACGCGTATACGGTAAGGCTCATAAGGTACTGAGTCATACTGAGGAAGCTTGTTGGTTTTCGTCGGCTCTTGCAGATAACCGATGGCGCGGTGGCTGTAACAGCCCGTCAGGCACACGGCGCAGAGAATAACCAGTATATGTCTCATTCGTTTCATTGGTTACCTCCTTTCTGCGGGTAATACTTGTTCACGTGCTTGATACCCGTTTGCACAATCGAATAGATGAAGACGCCGAAGGAAATCGTCGTGGCCGTGATTCCTAATGCCGTGGAAGCGGAATTGATACCGAAACTGTAACCCGGTATCTGGCGGATATAGATAATGTCATTGGGTTCTATGTAATAGAACTCGGAATTGACAATATCCTTGGAGCGTGCGTCAAACGTCTTGATGGTCGTCACGCCTTCTTTCTCGCGCACAAGTTTAATCTCTTTGCGGCTGTTGAATTCTTTGAGGTCGCCTACTTGAGCGAGCGCCTCAAAGATAGTCATTTTCTCACTGGTGATGGGATATCGTCCGCTCTGTGCACCTATGACCGAGAACGTGCGGCTTACCATGTTCACTTCCACCGAAACGGTACTGTAACCGGGTATCTCGCGCAGCAAGGTACTCAACTCCTCCTCCATCCTCCGTTTCACCTCACGCGTAGTGAGCCCGCGCACATAGACCTTGCCGATGGTCGGGAATTCAATATTCCCCTCCTCGTCCACCAGATAGGTGTACAAGTCATATCCGCCGCCCGTATTGCCGTTAGCCATGTGCTGACGAATATTACTTCCCACGGAGCCGGCATTGTACATACGCGTGATGTTTTCGTCTAGCGAATAGACGTAGATATACAACCTGTCTCCTATTCGCAATTGATAATCCTCAAAACTAAGCGTGTCCGCATAGCTGGGGATATACTTGTCCGGTTCCTGCATATAGTTCACCTTGCGCGCCGTCACGCAGGACGACAACGCAAATCCCACCATCGCAAGAATCAATAAATATTTGAATTTATAAATCATAAATATAAAATATCAAATATAAAATGTCAAATACGATGACTTTGTCATCGTCTCTCATCCCACCCGAACGGATGTCTGGCGAGCGGCAGTTTGGCTAAAGGATGATAATCGCCCACAAGTCCTATCGGCTCCATGTGTCGTATCTGCGCCACCGTCTCGATGCATGGACGGGCTTCCGAGATACGAAAACCGTTGCCGGCGAGAATCTGTTTGTAACTCTCGGTATGTAACTCCGTGAAACCGGCGGAGAACTCAAACTCCTCGCCATCGATGCTCAGCGTGCGGTAGGTACGCTTCTCGCCCTGCACGGCGTTGGCGGGCAGACACTCGGCATTGATGCTGAGGAAATAACGCACGCGCGCTTTCTCCAACTCCAGATAACCCGACACACGGTCAAAACTCATCACATGAACGATGTTCTTCTGTACCGGCCCGAAAACCCATTGGAGCATGTCATAGAAATGCACGCCTATGTTCGTTGCTATACCGCCGGACTTGTGTACATCGCCTTTCCACGACGAGTAATACCATTTGCCGCGGCTGGTGATATACGTCAGGTCCACGTCGTACTTTCCGTTCTTCGCTTTTAACTCTCCGCTCTCCACTCTCCTCTTTAACTCGCGTATTTTCTCATGCAGACGCAGTTGAAGGATGGTATAGGCTTTGTGCCCCGTCTCGGCCTCCAGTTCCACCAGGTTGTCGATGTTATACGGATTGAGTACCAGCGGTTTCTCGCAAATCACATCGCATCCCAGACGCAGTCCGTAACGGATGAAGGCGTCGTGCGTGTAGTTCGGCGTACAGATGGACACCCAGCTCAAAGGGTTATCCGTGCGCATCTGCTTCGAGCAGAAACGGTCGAACTGCTCATTCTCCGTATAGAAAGAGCAATCAGGAAACGAACTGTCCAAACGGCCTACGCTGTCGAACTTGTCATACGCCACCAGCAGATTATTGCCGGTATCAGCAATCGCTTTGATGTGCCGCGGAGCGATATATCCCGCCGCACCTATCAATGCAAAATTCAATGGTTTCATTATCTCTAATTCACTAATTCTCTAATCCTCTAATCCTCTAATCCTCTAACCCTCTAATCCTCTAACCCTCTAATCCTCTAACCCTCTAATCCTCTAACCCTCTAAACCTCTAAAC